>NZ_VFBE01000009.1:0-912941 GCF_011319775.1 Oceanimonas sp. MB9
GGCAGCACCGCCGGCAACAGTCTCAACTACTCGGTGATGGTGATCGGCACCACCGCCACCGTGAGCCTGACCGGCGGCAATCTGTCGGTCGTTGCGGCGGAGACGATGATCGACAACATGAGTTACCAGAACAACAGTAACGCACCGTCGACCAGCAACCGTGTGGTCACCCTGACCAGTGTTCAGGACAGCGGCGGCACCGCCAACGGCGGGGACAACACCGGCGCCCTGGCCGTGGCCTCCACCGTCACCGTGGTGCAGAACAACGACGAACCGACCCTGACATCGAACGGCAGCCACCCGACCTTCACCGAGGGCGGCGCGGCGGGCAGCCTGTTTAACGGCACCAGCATCAGCACCGTGGAGTCCGGTCAGACCCTCACCGGCTTCAGCTTTACGGTCAGCAATGTTACCGACGGCAGCAGCGAGGTGATCAACCTGGACGGCACGGCCATCGTGCTGACCCAGGGCACCAGCGGCAGCACCGCGGGCAACAGCCTCGGCTACACGGTGACGGTGGTGGGCACCACCGCCACGGTGAGCCTGACCGGCGGCACGCTGTCCACGGCCACGGTGCAGACGCTCATCGATAACATGAGCTACCAGAACAACAGCGATGCGCCCGACACCAGCAACCGGGTGGTGACCCTGACCAGCCTGCAGGACAGCGGCGGCGTCGCCAACGGCGGTGACGATACCGCCAGCCTGGCGGTGGCCTCAATCGTGACCGTGGTCGGCGTGAACGACGAGCCGGCCCTGACCGCCAATGCCAGCCACCCGACCTTCACCGAGGGCGGCGCCGCGGCCAGCCTGTTCAGCGGCACCAGCATCAACACCGTGGAGTCCGGCCAGAATGTGACCGGCCTGAGCTTTACGGTGACCAACGTCACCGACGGCAGCAACGAGCGCATCAACGTCGATGGCACCACCATCGTGCTGACCCACGGCACCAATGGCAGCACCGCCGGCAACAGTCTCAACTACTCGGTGATGGTGATCGGCACCACCGCCACCGTGACCCTGACCGGCGGCAATCTGTCGGTCGTTGCGGCGGAGACGATGATCGACAACATGAGTTACCAGAACAACAGTAACGCACCGTCGACCAGCAACCGCATCGTCACCCTGACCAGTGTTCAGGACAGCGGCGGCACCGCCAACGGCGGGGACAACACCGGCGCCCTGGCCGTGGCCTCCACCGTCACCGTGGTGCAGAACAACGACGAACCGACCCTGACATCGAACGGCAGCCACCCGACCTTCACCGAGGGCGGCGCGGCGGGCAGCCTGTTTAACGGCACCAGCATCAGCACCGTGGAATCCGGTCAGACCCTCACCGGCTTCAGCTTTACGGTCAGCAATGTTACCAACGGCAGCAGCGAGGTGATCAACCTGGACGGCACGGCCATCGTGCTGACCCAGGGCACCAGCGGCAGCACCGCGGGCAACAGCCTCGGCTACACGGTGACGGTGGTGGGCACCACCGCCACGGTGAGCCTGACCGGCGGCACGCTGTCCACGGCCACGGTGCAGACGCTCATCGATAACATGAGCTACCAGAACAACAGCGATGCGCCCGACACCAGCAACCGGGTGGTGACCCTGACCAGCCTGCAGGACAGCGGCGGCGTCGCCAACGGCGGTGACGATACCGCCAGCCTGGCGGTGGCCTCGACCGTGACCGTGGTTGGCGTTAATGATGCGCCGGTAGCCGTGGACGACAACGCTTCTGCCATCGAAGCGGGCGGCACCGCCAACGGCACCACGGGCAGTCATGCCAGCGGCAATGTGTTGAGCAACGACAGCGATGTGGATGAGGGTGACAGCAAGACCGTCACCGCCATTCGCACCGGCGCCGAGGGTGGCTCCGGCACCAGCGGCACCGTGGGGTCTGTGCTGGCGGGCCAGTACGGCAGCCTGACGCTGAATGCCGACGGCACCTACAGCTATGTGGTGGACGAAAGTAACGCCGATGTGCAGGCCCTGCGCCAGAGCGGCCAGACCCTGACCGACACTTTCACCTATACCTTGAGTGACACCGCCGGCCTGACCGACAGCGCAACCCTGACCATCACCATCGACGGCCGCAACGACGCCCCGGTGGCGGTGGACGACAGCGCGTCTGCCATCGAGGCGGGCGGCACCGCCAACGGCACCACGGGCAGCGGCGCCAGTGGCAATGTGCTGAGCAACGACACCGATGTGGATGAGGGTGACAGCAAGACCGTCACCGCCATTCGCACCGGCGACGAAAGTGGCTCCGGCACCAGCGGCACCGTCGGCCAAATACTGGCGGGTCAGTACGGCAGCCTGACGCTGAATGCCGACGGCACCTACAGCTATGTAGTGGACGAAAGTAACGCCGATGTGCAGGCCCTGCGCCAGAGCGGCCAGACCCTGACTGAGAGCTTCACCTATACCCTGAGCGACACCGCCGGCCTGACCGACAGCGCGACCCTGACCATCACCATCGACGGCCGCAACGACGCCCCGGTGGCGGTGGCCACTCCGGACAACGAGCGATCCAACTTCGGGGTTGATTACCGTTTTGACGTGGGCCGGCTGTTCACCGATGCGGATGGTGCCGCCTACGGGGAAGAACTGACCATAGTGGTCGAGGGGCTGCCCCAGGGCCTGCGTTATGACGCCGTACAGGGGCTGATCGTTGGCCGGGCGAGCGAGCCCGGCAGGTTCACCATCCAGTTGACGGCGACGGACAAGGCCGGACTCAGCGTGTCGCGCAATTATCAGCTGGAGATACTGGCGCCGCCCGAGGCGAACAATCCGGTTGCGTCCACCGGCCAGATGCCACTGCCGCCTTTCCGGATGGATGGCAATCGCATGGAAACGTCCACCACGCCGTTGCCCTCCGGGCTGGTGGAGCGGGATGGTGAACGCGATGCCACCGGTTTTGTGGCACCTCAGAAAGCGGTGGATACAGTGTTGTTGTCCCGTCCGGGGGCCTTGGTGGTGAAAAGCGCCGTTGCGGGGGACGCCGCCATCATTCGGGCCGAGGTCGCGGTCAATGTCGGTGCCAACGGTGAGGTGGTGTTCAGCGAGGTGCAACAGCAGGCGTTCGATGCCGTGGCCATGAGCGTCGTCGACATCCGGCTGGACGATGGCCTGTTCACCCTCATCATTGCCGATGGCCAGTCGGTAGCGGGCCAGCGTTATGCGGGTATGCAGCCGAACGGCGAGGCGTTGCCCTCCTGGATTACGGTGGATCCCCTTAGTGGCGAGATCAGGATCCGACCCGAAGGGCGGACCGGGGTACTGAACATTCGTATTCAGACCCAGGGCGAGAACGGCGAACTGCGGATCCTGGATCTGCAGCTGGATGTGCAGACCCTGCTGCGTCAGCAGGGCGCTGATCTGAGCGCCAGCGCTGCCCTTGACGGCGGTTTCGTGCCCTTGTCCGAGCAGTTGGCCGCCGAGCTGGAGGCGACCGAAGGTTATGGTCAGCGCTTGCTGACCATGCTGGTGTAGGTGTAAGCAGTGGAATTGAATCAACAATTTGCAGCCCTGTTGGGGCTGGAGTCGGCGTTGCGCCAGGCGGGCAGTCTGGCGCAACTGGGATACACCATCGTCAACCAGAGCCACGGCTGCGTGCCCTATTCCCAAGGGGTATTGCTGCTGGGTGAGCAGGGGCGCCACCTCAGGGTGGCGGCGGTCTCGGATATACCGGTCGTCGACGCCACCTCGCCCTTTATCGCCTGGACCGAACGCCTGGCGCGCCATCTGGCGCAATCGGCATCGTTCGACCAGTTGCAGCAGTGGGAGCCGGCGCAGCTTCCCGAGGCGTTGGCCCGGGAATGGCGGGAAATGGCACCCGAGCGGCTGCTTTGGGTGCCGTTACGGCTGGCCGCCGATGATGGACGTCAGCTCGGTGTCCTGTTGTTGTTCCGTCCCACTGCCTGGGATGAGCGGGAGCGGGGCGTGCTGACGCACCTGGCCGGCACCATGGCTCATGCCCTGTTTGCGCTCCAGCGCCGGTTGCCGTTTCAGCGGCTGGTCCAGCGTTTGCGACGGCGCCGGGTGATGCTGGGTGTTGTGCTGGGGTTGCTGCTGATCATGGCGGTGCCGGTGCGGCTCAGCGCGCTGACGCCGATCCGGGTGATCGCCCGGGATCCCCAGGTGATCAGCGCCCCGCTCAACGGCGCCGTCACCCGGCTCGAGGTCATGCCCAACCAGAGCGTGCAGCGCGGCGATCCGCTGGTGCAGTTTGAAGACACGGAACTGGCCAGTGCATTCGAGGTCGCCCAGCGGGCCTTGCTGGTGGCCGAGGCCGAGCTGAAAACCACCCAGCAAAGCGGCTTTATGGATCCGCGGAAAAAAGCGCAGCTGGCCGAGTTGGCGTCCCGGGTTCGGCTGCGCCAGGCGGAACGGGATCATGCCCGTTCCCGCTTGGAAAAGGCCAGGTTGACCGCGCCCGGACCCGGCGTGGTGGTGCTGGGGGATCCCGATGGATGGAAGGGACGCCCGGTCAACATCGGGGAAAGGATCATGCTGCTGGCCGATCCCGCCGCCGTCGAGGTCGAGGCGATGCTGACGGTAAAAGACGCCATTGCCCTGCGTCAGGGGGCCGAGGTAAGGGTGTTCTTCGACAGCGATCCCCTCTCGGCGAGAGCGGCCCGCCTGCATCATGCCGGCTATGAGCCCCAGCGCACCCCTGAGGGCACCCTGGCCTACCGGCTGGTGGCCCGGCTGGACGAGAGTGCCTCGCCGGCGGCACCGCCCCGTATCGGCACCAGTGGCACCGCCAAGGTGTATGGCGAGAGGGTGAGCCTGTTCTTCTACCTGTTCCGCCGCCCCATCACCAGCGCCCGCCAGTGGCTGGGATGGTGATGTCATGAGCACCGCCAGGGTTCTGCCGCCGCTGCGCCAGGATCTGCGCCTCCTGCCCGGGGCGGCGGATGAAAACGGCGCCCCGCGTTGGTTGCTGTTCGACACGGCGCGCAACAAGTATTTCGCCCTGTCGGCCGGGGGGATTGACCTCGTTCGTCACTGGCAGGGGGGCGCCACCCTGGACGATTTTCTGCAAACGCTGTGGGCCAGAGGCAAGGAGTACGGCGCCGAGGAGTTGGCGGCCTTTGTTGATTTTGTGGTGTCCAATCACCTGTGCGAGGCCCGCTCGGCAGAGGCCTCGGCGCGCATTGGCGAGCGGTATCAGGCGACGGTGCTGGGGCTCTGGCGCTGGCTGCTGCATCACTACCTGTTTGTGCGTATTCCCCTCTGCCGCCCGGATCCCTGGCTGGCCCGCTGGACCCCCCGCCTGAGCTGGCTGTTCACCCCGGCGATGCATTACGGGGTGCTGGCCTCGGGCCTGCTTGGCCTGGTGCTGGTCATGCGGCAATGGGATCACTTTCTGGCCACCTTTCTACATTTTTTTACCGTCGAGGGACTGCTGCTGTACGGCCTGACCCTGGTGTTGGTGAAAAGCGTGCATGAGCTGGGGCATGCTCTGGTCGCCCGGCGGCTGGGGTGCCGGGTCGCCTCCATGGGCGTGGCCTTTCTGGTGTTGTTTCCGGTGCTTTACACCGACACCACGGATGCCTGGCGGCTGCGCTCCCGTTCGGCCCGCCTGCGCATCGTCACGGCGGGGGTGCGGGCCGAGCTCTATCTGGCGCTGTTGGCAACCCTGTTGTGGAATCTGCTGCCCGAGGGGCCACTGCGCAGCGCCGCCTTTTTCGTGGCCACCACCAGCTGGATCACCTCGTTGTTGGTCAACATCAGCCCCTTTCTGCGGTTTGACGGTTACTACGCCTTTTCCGACTGGCTGGGTATCGAAAACCTGCAGACTCGGGCCTTTGCCTTTGGGCGATGGCGATTGCGCCAGCTGCTGTTGGGGCTGAACGCGCCCTTGCCGGAGCCCCAGCCCCGGGCCCGCATTCGCCTGCTGGTGGGCTATGCCTGGGCAACCTGGGTGTATCGCTTCTTTCTGTTTATGGGGATCGCCCTGCTGGTGTATCACCTGTTTTTCAAGGTGCTGGGCATCGCCCTGTTTCTGGTGGAGGTGATGTGGTTTATCGCCTTGCCGATAGGGAAGGAGATGGGAATGTGGTGGAAACAACGGCGTGAATGCGCCATCAACCGTGGCCGGCTGCTGGGTTGGGGGCTGGCGGCGGGCCTGTTGCTGGCGGGCCTGCTGCCACTGCCGGTGAGCGTGCCGGTCCCGGCCCTGCTCAAGGCCGGGGCGGAGCAAACACTGTTTGTCTCCGAGCCGGCACAGGTCATCGAAGTCGGGGTCGAGCCGGGCCAACGGGTGGTAGCGGGACAGGTGCTGCTGCGGCTTGGGTCCGAGCAACTCGACTTTGAACTGGGTCAGGTGGAGGAGGAGATAGGATTCATTCGCCAGCGGTTGGAACGCAGCGCCAGCTCGGCTCAGGAAAAGGCCGGCCTGGCCATTACCGAGCAGCAGTATCGGCGTTTGTTGGAGCGTCGTTCGGGTTTGCTGGCTCGGCGCCAGCGGCTGGAATTGCGTGCTCCCTTTGACGGACGCGTGGCCCATGTGGAACAGCTGCACGCCGGCGTCTGGGTCGGGGCCGAGATGCCGCTGCTGTCCCTGGTGGTGCCAGGGAAACTGCAGTTGGAAGGGTATCTGGGCGAGCAGTATCTCGAGCTGGTGAAATCCGGCGACAGGGGCGTTTTTGTCGCCGACAGGCCCGGTGAGCCTCCGCTGGCGGTCGAGATACGGGATGTGGATATCGGCGCCGTGTTTTCCCTGCCCTATGGGGAGCTCAGCTCCGAGTTCGGCGGCGACATCGCCGTGCGGCCGGTGGAGCAGGACAAACTGGTGCCGGAAGAAGGTCATTACCGGGTCAGCATGATGCCGCTGGAGACCACAGGCGCGGATCTCGATGCCCGGCTGCCCGGTGTGGTGCGCGTCGAGGGTGACTCCCGCAGCTGGTTGTGGCACCAGTGGCGCAGGATGATGGCGGTGTTGATCCGCGAAAGCGGTTTCTGAATAAAAAACGGGCCTCAAGGCCCGTTTTTTATCGGTGCGGCCAGGAAAGGAAAGCGTGTCAGTCAGCCTGGCTTACCGGGCCTGCCGACAGCCGCTATTTAAACAACCGCCGCTCGGCCATCATCAAGCGGCCGGCCGGCTGGCGGCAGCGGCTTGCAATTAGCAGGCTCAGCCCCAGCACCGCCAGTAGCGGCAAATTGCCAAAACGGGCATAGGGGGTGAGCCCGGTCATGCCGGTGACTTCGGCGGTGAGCACGCCCTGTTCAAACTGGGGCAGGCTGGCACTCATGCGGCCCTTTTCGTCGGTCACCAGGGTCACCCCGTTGTTGGTGGCACGGATCATGGGGCGGCCCAGCTCCAGGGCCCGCATGCGGGCGATTTGCTGGTGTTGCCAGGGGCCGATGGAGCGGCCAAACCAGGTATCGTTCGAAACCGTCAGCAGAAAGTCGGTAGTCGGTTTCATGTTGGCGCGCACCAGCCCGGGAAAGGCCACCTCGTAGCAGATGGCCACGCTCAGATCTCGCCCGGCGGCATGAATGTCCGCCTGGCCTGACTCACCTCGGGAAAAGGATGACATTGGCAGGTTGAAGAAGGGCGCCAGGGGCCGCAACAAATCACCCAGGGGCACAAACTCGCCGATGGGCACCAGCTGTTGCTTGTAATAGCGGTTGCCCTGGCCCGGCTGATAACGGCCGTTGCCCAGGCCCAGCACGGCGTTATACACCTCGCCTGCGGCGGGGCGGGACACCAGGCCGGTGATGAGTGACTGATTGCGTTCAGCCATCAGCTTGTCGACCTGCTCCAGCCAGGGGGCCAGCTGCTGCTCCGAGGCCGGTAGTGCTGATTCGGGCCAGATCACCAGATCGGCATGAAGCGCCGGGCGGGTCAGATCCAGGTAGCGCTTGAGGCTGTGCTCCAGCTGGCCCGGAATCCATTTCAGGGACTGTTCGATATTGCCCTGCACCAGGGCCACCCGCAGGGTTTCGGTAGGAGACACCCACTGCAGCTGCTGGCTGGCCACGCCCAGGCCCCAGAGCACCACGGCAAAGGCGGCGGCACGCCAGCGCAGTCCGTTACCCAGCCGCCACAGGGCAGCGGCGCTGAACAGCAGCAGCCAGCTGATGCCCTGTACACCGAACATGGGGGCCAGTCCGGCCAGCGGGCCATCCAGCTGAGAGTAGCCGAACCACAGCCAGGGAAAGCCGGTCAGCATCCAGCCGCGCAGCCAGTCGGCGCCGATCAGCAGCACCGGCAGCACCCACAGCAGCCGCGCTCGGGGGGAAGCCACAAAACGATGGGCCAGCCACAGGGCGAGGGAGGTATAGAGGCTGAGGTAGGCGGCGAGCAGGGCCACCAGCACAAAGGCCACCGGCAGCGGCAGGCCGCCGAAGATGGTCATGCTGTTATGAATCCACCACAGGCCGGGCAGGTAAAGGCCCAGGCTCCAGGCAAAGCCACGGGTGGCGGCGGGGCCGGGGGAACAGTGATGGGTGACGGCGAACAGGCCGGCCAGCGACACCAGCGCCAGGGGCCAGAAATCAAAGGGGCTGAAGGCCAGAACGCCAAGGGCCCCGCACAGCAGGGCCCCGAACAATGGCAGCAATTTACGCACTTATACCGGCTCCGACGAGGAGGTTTCCTGATTGTCCGGTATCTTAACCTGTAATTGCAGCAGCCGTCGACGGTCGGCGTGGGCTACCTTGAACACAAAGCCGCCCAGCTCCACCTGTTCACCCTTGCCGGGCAGGTGGCCAAAGGCGTGCATCACCATGCCGCCCACGGTGTCGGCCTCTTCGTCGCTGAACTCGGTGTTAAAGAATTCGTTGAAGTCCTCGATGTCGGTGAGCGCGGCCACCGAATATACCCGCTTGCTGATCTGACGGATTTCGGCGCTTTCCTCGGCGTCGTACTCGTCCTCGATATCACCCACGATGAGTTCGAGAATATCCTCGATGGTGACCAGGCCCGACACGCCGCCGAACTCGTCCACGACGATGGCCATGTGGTAGCGCTCTTCGCGAAACTCCTTGAGCAACTTGTCGAGGCGCTTGCTCTCGGGCACCACTACCGCCGGGCGCAGTATCTTCTCGATGGAGAAGTCTTCTTCGGTGAGACCAAAGCCGTAGGGCAGCAGATCCTTGGCCAGCAGAATGCCCTCGATATGATCCTTGTCTTCGTTGACCACCGGAAAGCGGGAGTGGGTCGACTCGATGATCATGGGCAGAAAGCTGGAGACCGGTTGGGATTTTTCCACCGTGACCATCTGGGAGCGGGGGATCATGATGTCGCGCACGCGCAGTTCGCTTACTTCCAGCACGCCTTCAATCATGTCCTTGGTGTCCTGGTCGATCAGGTCGCGCTCTCCCGCGTCCATGATCACTTCTACCAGCTCTTCCCGATTCTTCGGTTCGCCCTGAAATATCTGACCGAGTCGTTCAAGCCAGTTTTTCTTTGCGGACGAACCGTTTTCTGAGTGTGAATTGTCGTCGTTCACTGATTAACCTTCGTCGTCGTCTTGATAGGGGTTGTCCATGCCCAGGCCGGCCAGAATAGCAATTTCCCTGGCTTCCATCACTTCGGCTTCATCATCCTTAATATGGTCAAAACCGAGCAAATGCAAGCAGCCGTGTACCACCATGTGGGCCCAGTGGGCCTGCAGCGGTTTGTTTTGCTCGGCCGCTTCCCGCTCCACCACCTGGCGGCAGATCACCAGATCGCCCAGCAGCGGCAGCTCCACACCGGGGGGGGCTTCAAAGGGAAACGACAGCACATTGGTGGGTTTGTCCTTGCCGCGATAGTCCCGGTTGAGCGCCTGGCTCTCGGCTTCGTCCACCAAACGCACCGTCACTTCGGCCTCATCCCGCTCGCCGTCAAGGGCGGCGGCAAGCCAGGTTTCCAGCTGCTGCTCGGTGGGCAGGCCGGGGGCCTCATCGCAGGCGATTTGCACATCCAGCCACAGGGTCATGCGTCGGACTCCTCATTGGGTGCAGAGCTCTGCCGCTTCTGTTCCTTCTGTTGCTTCTGGGCCTCGTCAAAGGCTTCATAGGCGCGCACGATGCGGGCCACCACCGGGTGGCGCACCACGTCTTCGGCACGAAAGAAGTTGAACGATAGCCCTTCCACGCCGCCCAGCACCTCAATGGCGTGACGCAGGCCGGAGCGGGCATTGCGGGGCAGGTCGATCTGGGTAATGTCGCCGGTGATCACCGCCTTGGAGTTAAAGCCGATACGGGTGAGGAACATCTTCATCTGCTCCACCGTGGTGTTCTGGCTTTCATCCAGGATCACAAAGGCGTCGTTCAGGGTGCGGCCGCGCATGTAGGCGAGGGGCGCCACTTCGATGACGTTGCGTTCGATGAGCTTTTCCACCCGCTCAAAGCCCAGCATTTCAAACAGGGCGTCGTACAGGGGACGCAGGTAGGGATCCACCTTCTGGCTCAGATCCCCGGGCAGAAAGCCAAGCTTCTCGCCCGCTTCCACCGCCGGCCGGGTCAGCAGAATGCGACGAATTTCCTGGCGCTCCAGGGCGTCCACCGCCGCAGCCACCGCCAGATAGGTTTTGCCGGTGCCCGCCGGGCCAATGCCAAAGGTGATGTCGTGGCTGAGAATGTGGGCGACGTAATGGGCCTGATTGGGGCTGCGCGGCTTGATCAGTCCCCGCTTGGTCTTGATGACCACTTCCTTGCCGTAGCGATAGCCAGTGTCGGCTTCTTCCTCGTCCTGCTCCAGTACTCGACTTTCCTTGATGGCCAGATGCACCTGCTCGGGGGTGATATCGGGCACGGCCTGGCCCTTGACCGACTGGGTGTCCACATAGAGGCGGGTAAGAATGTCGTTGACCACGCGGGCCAGGCGCTCGGGGCCGACAATCTGAAAGTGCTCGTTCTGATGGTTGATCTCCACCCCCAGACGGCGCTCCAGTTGCTTGATATTGTCGTCGAAGGGGCCGCACAGGCTGGCCACGCGCTGGCCGTCGGCGGGTTGTAGTTCCAGTTCCAGATGAGTGACGTTGGCTGTCAAGGTAACTCCTGAATATCGGGGGTGAGGGAGCCGGGAGCGGGGAGCAGGACATCCAGTCCCCATTCCCCAATCCCGAGTCCCCGTATTTTAGGGGGTAAAAGTGGCCACGCCGCTGTCGTCGGGCACGCCGTCGGGGCGGCGGGCCAGAATGCTTTGGGGCGACACCTGGGTGCGCAGATCCATTTCATCCTCGCCGCGCAGGAATTTGCCGCGCAGGCTGTGGGGCATGACCTCGGTGATCTCCACGTCGGCAAAGCCGCCAATCAGATGATGAGGACCCTCAAAGTTCACCACCCGGTTGTTTTCGGTGCGGCCGCGCAGCTCCATGGGATTCAGCTTTGAAGGACCTTCCACCAGTATACGTTGGGTGGAGCCGAGCATCTGCCGGCTGATCAACTGGGCCTGATTGTTGATGGTGTTCTGCAGCCGGTACAGGCGCTCCTTCTTTTCTTCCATCGAAATGTCGTCGGGCAGATCGGCGGCCGGGGTGCCCGGACGGGGGCTGTAAATAAAGCTGAAGCTCATGTCAAAGCCCACGTCTTCAATGAGTTTCATGGTCTTTTCAAAGTCATCGGCCTCTTCACCGGGAAAGCCCACGATAAAGTCGGAGCTGATGGTGATGTCGGGGCGGGCGGCGCGCAGCCGGCGAATCTTGGACTTGTATTCAATGGCGGTGTGCGGGCGCTTCATCAGGGTCAGGATGCGATCCGAACCGCTCTGTACCGGCAGGTGCAGGAAGCTCACTACCTCGGGGGTATCCTTGTACACCTCGATAATGTCGTCGGTGAACTCGATGGGGTGGCTGGTGGTGTAGCGAATGCGGTCGATACCGTCGATGGCGGCCACCAGGCGCAACAGCTCGGCAAAGCTGCAGATGTCGCCGTCATGGGTCTCGCCCCGGTAGGCGTTAACGTTCTGACCCAGCAGGTTGACTTCGCGCACGCCCTGCTCGGCAAGCTGGGCGATTTCATAGAGTACGTCGTCCAGCGGGCGGCTGACTTCCTCGCCGCGGGTGTAGGGCACCACGCAGAAGGAGCAATATTTGGAGCAGCCCTCCATGATGGACACAAAGGCGGTGGCGCCTTCGGCCCTGGGCTCGGGCAGGTTGTCAAACTTCTCGATTTCCGGAAATTCCACGTCCACCTGGGCGCCACGGCCCTCCAGCACGGATTTGATCATGGTCGGCAGCCGGTGCAGGGTCTGCGGACCGAAGACGATATCGACAAAGGGCGCACGGGCGCGAATGGCGTCCCCTTCCTGTGACGCCACACAGCCACCCACGCCGATCACCAGCTTGGGATTGGCTTCCTTGAGCGGACGCCAGCGCCCGAGCTGATGAAAGACCTTCTCCTGGGCCTTCTCGCGAATGGAGCAGGTGTTGAGCAGCAGCACATCGGCCTGCTCTGCTTCTTCGGTGAGCTGGTAGCCGTGGCTGGCATCCAGCAGATCGGCCATCTTGGATGAATCGTATTCGTTCATCTGACAGCCCCAGGTCTTGATATGAAGTTTTTTGCTCATGGCGCTCTTGAGTTACTGCAAAGGGTCGTGCGTTTTGGACCGGGCATTCTACTCTTTTCTCCGCGGAGTGACCAGATAATATCCAGCCACAGGGGGGCGTCGAGTGAGTAAATTGGCCCCGGCGAAACTGCGGGAATTGGGGTAGAATGGCCGAAAAATCCGGAGGTTGGACAATGCAGAAGTGCGATATTGTCATTATTGGCGGTGGCATGGTAGGTGCCCTGGCGGCGGCGCTGCTGGCGCCTGCCGGGCTGGCCGTGCGTGTGCTGGAAAGCCACCAGCCGCAAGCATTTTCCCCTGAGCAGCCCCATGATCTGCGCATTTCCTCGGTGAGCGCCGCCTCGGTGCGGCTGCTGCAGCAGGCCGGTGCCTGGGACGCGATTACCAATATGCGCGCCTGGCCCTATCAGCGGCTGGAAGCCAGCGAGTGGCAGGGTTTTGCCACCCGCTTCAGTGCCGCCGAGCTCGACTGCGAATATCTGGGCTATATGCTGGAAAACCGCGTCATTCAGCTGGGCCTGTGGCAGGCGCTGGCCCAGTGGCACAATGTGAGCATTGATTGCCCGAGTGAGCTGGACGGCCTGGCGCAAAACGAGCAGGGTGCCCTGCTCACCCTTAAGGGCGGGAGCGAGCTGCAGGCACGGCTGGTGCTGGCCTGTGACGGTGCCGAGTCACGAGTACGGCAACTGGCCGGCATTGGCGTCACCGCCTGGGATTACGACCAGCAGTGCATGCTGATCAGCGTGGCAGGGGAGCGTCTGGAGCAGGACATCACCTGGCAGCAGTTTTGCGCCACCGGCCCGCGGGCCCTGCTGCCCCTTGGGCATGGCAAGGGGTCGCTGGTGTGGTACGACGGCAAGGCTCGTATCGAGCAGCTGGCGGCCCTCGGCAATGACGCCCTGGCGGCCGAGGTGGCCACGCATTTTCCGCCGCGACTGGGAGCGGTGACCGTTCTGGGCAAGGGCCACTTTTCTTTGCGCCGGCGCCATGCCAATCAGTACGTCAAGGGCAGCGTGGTGCTGCTCGGCGATGCCGCCCACACCATCAATCCGCTGGCGGGGCAGGGAGTGAACCTCGGCTTCAAGGATGTGGCGGTGCTGAGTGAGTTGGTGCATGAGGCGGTGGAGCGGGGCGAGGATATCGCCGACACCGCCCTGCTGAAGCGTTTTGAACGGCGCCGCCGGCCCGACAACCTGTTGATGCAGGGCGCCATGGATGTGTTCTATCAGGCTTTCAGTAACGAGCTGCCGCCTCTCAAGCTGTTGCGTAACCTGGGCCTCAAGGCCGCCGAGCACAGCGGGCCGCTGAAAAAGCGGGTCATGAAGTACGCCATGGGACTGTAAAAGCGAGTTTGAAGCCGGAAGCTGAAAGAAGAGTAGGTTGGAATGAGCTCTGCGAATTCCAACATGGTCATGGCCTGCTCGATTGTTGGGATTCGCTGCGCTCATCGCCAACCTACAGCACTGTGACGTCAGGGACTTGGGATTGGGGAATAGGGACTGGTACGCTTCCCTAATCCCAGAAAGCAAAAAACCAGCCTGTAGGCTGGTTTTTTGTAGATGGCTGTGAGTACCAGGATTCGAACCTGGGCACTGATGCCGAGATCAAAAAAGCCGGCACTGAGGCCGGCTTTTCAATATATGGCTGTGAGTACCAGGATTCGAACCTGGGCGCTGATGCCGAGATCAAAAAACCGGCACTTAGGCCGGCTTTTCAATATATGGCTGTGAGTACCAGGATTCGAACCTGGGCGCTGATGCCGAGATCAAAAAACCGGCACTTAGGCCGGCTTCTTGAGCAATATGGCTGGGGTACCAGGATTCGAACCTGGGAATGGCGAGATCAAAACCCGCTGCCTTACCGCTTGGCGATACCCCAATTGTCTTGAATGGTGCGGGAGGCGAGACTTGAACTCGCACACCTTGCGGCGCCAGAACCTAAATCTGGTGCGTCTACCAATTTCGCCACTCCCGCTAAAGAGTGGTGGCTATGGCGGGATTCGAACCTGCGACCCCATCATTATGAGTGATGTGCTCTAACCAACTGAGCTACATAGCCACATAAAGCATTGAGTCGCCTCAATGTTCTGACACGCAGTGTTACGTATCAATATAAAATGCCTGAAGTTGCAGTTCATACCTGGGTATGAACGCCGGTATAAAAACCTGTATTGCCTTCAGCATTTCATGAAAATGGCTGGGGTACCAGGATTCGAACCTGGGAATGGCGAGATCAAAACCCGCTGCCTTACCGCTTGGCGATACCCCAACAGCAAATGGATGATAACAAATTTTTCGATATCAGCCACTTTTGAAAAATGGCTGGGGTACCAGGATTCGAACCTGGGAATGGCGAGATCAAAACCCGCTGCCTTACCGCTTGGCGATACCCCAGCAATGGTGGCTATGGCGGGATTCGAACCTGCGACCCCATCATTATGAGTGATGTGCTCTAACCAACTGAGCTACATAGCCACTGCTTGTTGATGACCTTACGTCACCGAACGGGGCGCATTATGCGTATCCCGACCGACAGCGTCAACCGTTTTTCCGTAAAAAATTGGCCCGCCACCGTCGTTTGGACACAAAAGCGTCATGGTGGTGAAGGGGTGGTCAGTGGGGCTGTTTTTTATGCGAAAAGTCGAAAATAAAAAGGCCGGGCGCATGCCCGGCCTTTCAGAGACTGGCGGTTAATGTCAGACGTTGAACAGGAAGTTCATCACATCGCCGTCTTTTACGATGTAGTCCTTGCCCTCGGAGCGCATCTTGCCCGCTTCCTTGGCGCCCTGTTCACCCTGGTAGGTGATGTAGTCGTCATAGCCGATGGTCTGGGCGCGAATAAAACCCTTCTCGAAGTCGGTATGAATCTTGCCGGCGGCCTGAGGCGCGGTGGCGCCCACGGGAATGGTCCAGGCACGCACTTCCTTCACCCCGGCGGTGAAGTAGGTCTGCAGGTTGAGCAGCTCATAGCCGGCACGGATCACCCGGTTCAGGCCTGGCTCTTCCAAGCCCATGTCGGCCATGAACTCGGCCGCTTCTTCCGCATCCAGCTCGGCAATTTCCGACTCCATGGCGGCACACACCGGCACGACTATGGCGTTTTCGGCGGCGGCAATGGCTTCCACCTGGGCCAGGTAAGGGTTGTCCTCAAAGCCGTCTTCATTGACGTTGGCAATGTACATGGTCGGCTTGATGGTGAGGAAGTTCAGGTAATCGATGGCCGCTTTTTCTTCCTTGGTCAGTTCCACGCTGCGCAGTACTTTGGCTTCTTCCAGCACCGGCAGCAGCTTTTCCAGCACGGTGATCTCGAACTTGGCATCCTTGTCGCCGCCCTTGGCCTTTTTGGCGTTGCGCTGAATGGCGCGCTCGCAGGTGTCCAGGTCCGCCAGCGCCAGTTCGGTGTTGATCACCTCGATATCATCCTTGGGCGACACCTGACCGGCCACGTGCACGATGTTGTCGTTTTCAAAGCAGCGGACCACATGGCCGATGGCATCGGTTTCGCGAATGTTGGCCAGAAACTTGTTGCCCAGGCCTTCACCCTTGGAGGCGCCCGCCACCAGGCCGGCGATGTCCACGAACTCCATGGTGGTGGGCAGCACTCGCTGGGGATTGACGATGGCGGCCAGGGCGTCGAGGCGCTTGTCCGGCACCGGCACCACGCCGGTGTTCGGCTCTATGGTGCAAAAGGGGAAGTTGGCGGCTTCGATGCCGGCCTTGGTCAGTGCGTTGAACAGGGTGGATTTGCCCACGTTGGGCAGACCCACAATACCGCATTTAAAACCCATGATGGTGTCCTGAAATTACTTGGTGGAATCGGCGTTGAAGGCATGCAGGCGGTTCATTGCCTTGACCATGCCATCCTTGAATAAAATATCGGTGGCGCGGCTGGCTTCGTCCACGGTGGCGTCGAGCAATTCCTGCTCGGCGGCCGGTGCCTTGGTCAGCACAAAGCCGGCCACCCGGGACTTGTCGCCCGGGTGGCCGATGCCCAGCCGCAGCCGGTAGAAGTCCTTGTTATTGCCCAGGCTGCTGATGATGTCACGCAGACCGTTGTGGCCGCCATGGCCGCCGCCCTGCTTGAAGCGGGCGGTGCCCGGGGGCAGATCCAGCTCGTCGTGGGCGACCAGAATGCCCTCGGGCGGAATCTGGTAAAAGTTGGCCAGGGCCGCCACCGCCTTGCCCGAGCGGTTCATAAAGGTGGCGGGCACCAGCAGGCGCACGTCGCGGCCGGCAATGCGCACGCGACCGGTCCAGCCAAAGAACTTGCCTTCTTCCTTGAGCTGGGCACCGTGCAGGCGGGCCAACTCGGCCACATACCAGGCACCGGCATTGTGCCGGGTTTGGGCGTATTCCGGGCCGGGGTTGGCCAGCCCGACAATAAGTTCGATAGGTTGCATAGCATAATCGGCCGTTAAAATGACGCCATATTCTAATGAAGCGCGGCGATAATGGCCACCTCAAGGGCAGGATTTGCCATGGGGCGGCGTTGAGGACGCGTTTGATTTATTGTTTACAATTTATGCTATTATTGTGCATTCAAAGGCGGGCGATCCGCTTTAGTCTTGTTTTTGTTCTTCTATTTTTCCCGCACGGGATATTTCACGGACACCATCATGTTTGAACTTCTGGGTTGGTCCCTGCTGGCCGGCGTGGTCAATGCGCTTGCCGGTGGCGGCCTGTTTTTTACCCTGCCGGCTTTGCTGGGCGCGGGCATTCCCAGCACCGCCGCCGTGGCCACCGCCAGCGTGGCGTCCTGGCCCGGTTATGTCAGTGCCTTTTGGGGGATGCGTCGCCGTCTGCGGGGCGGCCCGCTGCTGGCGTTGACCATCATTGGCCTGGGAGGCGGTGGTCTGGGCGCCTATGCTCTGACCCGGTTTCATGCCGACCATTTCAATTATCTGGTGCCCTGGCTGCTGCTGGGGGTGAGCTTGCTCTATGGCCGCCAGCTGCTCAGCAGTCAGGGCTTTGAAGGCCCGCTTGCCATGAAACCGAAGGCCTGGCCGGTGCTGCTGGGGGGCAGTGCCTACGGTGGTTTTTTTGGTGGCGGCCTTGGGGTATTGCTGATGGCGCTGATGGGCCAGCTGCGCATGGGCACCAGCCTGCAGCAACATGCCATCAAGCTGTATCTGTCGATGCTGGCCAGCGGCGCCACCATCCTGGTCTATTCCCTGTCGGGGCTGGTGTACTGGCATCAAGCCCTGCTGCTGGCGGTGGGTTACCTGCTCGGCGGCAAGCTGGGCGCCCGGGTGCTGGAATGGATCAGGCCAAAACTGCTGGCCTGGGGCATTGTCGCCTTTGGCGTGGGCCTGAGCGGGTATTATTTTGTGCGCTTCTACGGATGAGGTGAGAAGTGAGGGTACAGGAGTGAGGTGAATTTACTCCTCACCCCTCACGTCTTCCTCCTCACCTGCAATCGCCCACAAAAAAGCCCGCGAATCTCGCGGGCTTTTTGCTTCAGGCTATCAGCTTAAAGCTTGCCAGTGCTTATTGCTCAAACATGGCGGAGATGGACTCTTCGTTGCTGATGCGACGAATGGCCTCGGCCAGCATGGGCGACAGGGTCAGCTGCTTGACCTTGCTGATGGCCTTGATTTCATCGCTCAGGGGCACGGAGTCGGTGATGATGACTTCATCGATCACGGAATCCTTGATGTTCTGGGCGGCATTGCCGGAGAACACGGCGTGGGTGGCGTAGGCAAACACCCGCTTGGCGCCGCGCTCTTTCAGGGCTTCGGCGGCCTTGCACAGGGTGCCGCCGGTGTCGATCATGTCGTCCACGATCACGCAGTCACGGCCTTCCACGTCACCGATAAGGTGCATGACCTGGGACACATTGGCGCGAGGACGGCGTTTGTCGATAATGGCGATGTCGGTTTCGTCCAGCAGCTTGGCCACGGCACGGGCGCGCACCACGCCGCCGATATCGGGAGACACCACCACGGCGTCCTGCAGGCCCTTGGCCTTCATGTCTTCCAGCAGTACCGGGGTACCGAATACGTTGTCTACCGGCACGTCAAAGAAGCCCTGAATCTGCTCGGCGTGCAGGTCCACGGTCAGCACCCTGTCCACACCCACGCTGGACAGGAAGTCGGCCACCACCTTGGCGGTGATCGGTACCCGGGCGGAGCGCACACGGCGATCCTGGCGAGCATAACCGAAGTAGGGAATGACGGCGGTAATGCGGCCGGCGGAGGCACGACGCAGGGCGTCAACCATGACGATCAGCTCCATCAGGTTGTCGTTGGTCGGCGCACAGGTGGACTGGATGATGAAGACATCGCCGCCGCGTACATTTTCGTTGATTTGCACGCTGATCTCGCCGTCGCTGAAACGGCCGACATCGGCAGCGCTCAGTTTGATGAAAAGACGATCGGCGATACGTTGGGCGAGTTCCGGCGTTGCATTACCAGCAAACAGCTTCATGTCGGGCACGGTTTAAAACCTCGGGGTTGCTTCGTGGGTGGCGAGACTGGACGGGGCCGTGAACCCGTGTTACGAAAAACAATTTCGCTATCCAGCCCGTTTTCGGAATTATTCTGGTTCGGAACGCCAGTCAGGGGGTTGAGAGAGAGCACTCAACGGTGAGTCGGCCTGCGCCGTGTCTTCCTGCCGGCGACCGCCGGCAGCGAATTGACCCTTGGGATAAGGGAGAAAGCGAGCCCACCCCGCCTTCATGCCATCGCTGCCTGGTCTTTCTTGTTTAATAACGGGGGCTTACAAGGCGTTGAGCGCCGTGTGCAGCGGCGAGATATTACGGCCTTTGGCAACAAAGCCACTGGCGCCATCCGGTGCTTTGTTAAGCGCCGATTCGGCTGCCTCACGGCTGTCAAAGGTGCCGAAAATACAGGCGCCGGTGCCCGTCATTCTTGACGGCGCATATTCTAGCAACCAGCTCAGAAGTTTGGCAACCTCGGGGTGTCGCTTTTTGACCAGCCCCTCGCAGTCGTTTTGCCAGGGCATGCTCAGGCGTTGTTCAAGGCTCAGTACCGGGCTGCTGCGGGGTAGGTTCGGGTCGGTGAAAATGGCTGCCGTGGCCACTTCCACCCCCGGGTTGAGCACCAGGTACCAGGGCTCGGGCGGGGTGGCGTCGCTGAAAATATCACCCACGCCTTCGGCAAAGGCAGCGCGGCCGTGCACGAATACCGGCACGTCGGCACCCAGCTGCAGGCCAAGGCCGGCCAATTCGTCATGGTCAAGGCCCAGTTGCCACAGCCGGTTCAGCCCCACCAGGGTGGTGGCGGCGTCACTGGAACCGCCGCCCAGGCCGCCGCCCATAGGGAGGTGCTTGGTGAGGGTAATGTGCGCGCCTTTGCTGCAACCCGTGTGCGCTTGCAGCAGGCGTGCCGCTTTAATGATGAGGTTGTCTTCAGGGGCCACTCCGGGCAGGGCCGGGGAAAGGCTCAGTCCGGGGGCTTCTTCAAAACAAAGCACATCGCCAAAGTCCACAAACTGAAACAGGGTTTGCAGGTCGTGGTAGCCATCACTCCGGCGGCCGGTAATGTACAGAAACAGGTTGAGCTTGGCGGGGGCGGGCAGGCGCAGCGTCATGGGTTCAGCTCCCACCGGCTTACCGCCAGTTTCAGGGTGGTGGTGTCATGGCTCAGTTCCAGCCGGCTGGGCAGCCACAGCTGGTCGATTTGGGTGTAGCCCTGGTAGCTGAGCTGCCAGCCGTGAGACTGCACTTGTGCCGGGCGTCCGTCGGCATCGAAGCTCACGGTGTCGGCCTCGCCGGGCAGGCCCTTGATCCAGTCGGCCAGCTGCTCCACCGGCAGATTCCAGCCGGTCAGGCGATACACCAGCTCTTGGGCATTGGTGGCGGTATGGCGCCGGCCTTCACCGTCGACAAGTTCAATGCGGCCGTTGCGCCGGCTGAGGTCAAACACCCGCTTGCCCACCACATTGGTCAGGTTCAGGCGGTAGTCGTCGCTGTTTTGGCGCCAGAACAGGCTCAGGCTGCCGCGCTCTTCGGGAGTGATGATGCCGAGCTTGGCGGCCAGCTGCCAGTCCTGCAGGGCGGCCAGTTGTTGTTTCTGGGCCTGCCAGGATCCGACCGGCGCCTCTTCGGCCCGGTAGGCACAGCCCGAGACCAGCAACAAGCCAAGGCAGATCAATAAAGTACGCACGGCGAGCACTCCGCGTTTGAAAGTGGGCGCTCAGTATAAGGGCAAGGCCGGTGCCTTTTAAAGATTTGGCCTTTCTCGTACAATAGCCGGCTACACGAAGAACGATGTGAGCCGCACCAAATCCTCATGAGCCTGCTGGTACTGGGAATCAATCATAAGACAGCGTCCGTCGCCCTGCGCGAGCGGGTGGCGTTTGGCCCTGATCTTGCCCCCCGGGCGCTGCAGGAGCTGATGAACATGCAGGGCGTGGCCGAAACCGTGATCCTGTCTACCTGTAACCGCACCGAGTTGTATTGCAGCCTCGACGACGAGGGCGACAGCGATGTGGTGCGGCACTGGCTGCAGCAGTTTCACCGCCTGGATGAAGACGAGCTGACCGCCTGTCTGTATCAGCATCAGGGCGAGGACGCCATTCGCCACCTGATGCGGGTGGCCTGCGGTCTCGACTCCCTGGTGCTGGGCGAGCCGCAGATACTGGGCCAGATCAAGCAGGCCTACAGCCAGTCCCATCAGGCCGGCAGCCTCAAGGGGCTGCTGGAGCGGCTGTTTCAGAAGTCCTTTTCCGTGGCCAAGCGGGTGCGCACCGAGACCGACATTGGCGCCAGTGCGGTGTCGGTGGCCTTTGCCGCGGTCAGCCTGGCCAAACGCATCTTTTCGGATCTGGGGCGCACCCGCGTATTGTTGGTGGGCGCCGGCGAAACCGTCGAGCTGGTGGCGCGACACCTGCGCGAGCAGTCGGTGACTCAGATGATGGTGGCCAACCGCACCCTGGAGCGGGCCCAGAGCCTGGCCCAGGAATTTGAGGCCGAGGTGATGACCCTGGAGCAGATTCCCGAGTTTCTGCCCCGGGCCGATATCGTGATCAGCTCTACCGCCAGCCCTCTGCCCATTATCGGCAAGGGCATGGTAGAGCGGGCGC
Source organism: Oceanimonas sp. MB9 (assembly GCF_011319775.1). NCBI lineage: Bacteria > Pseudomonadati > Pseudomonadota > Gammaproteobacteria > Aeromonadales > Aeromonadaceae > Oceanimonas > Oceanimonas sp. MB9. Next base: position 21,547 of record NZ_VFBE01000009.1, read on the forward strand.
TCAAGGCCCGCCGGCACAAACCCATTCTGCTAGTGGACATCGCCGTGCCCCGGGACATCGAGCCCGAGGTGGATGAACTCAACGACGCCTACCTTTACACCGTGGACGATCTGCAGGGCATCATCGAGCAGAACCTCGAGGCCCGTAAACGGGCGGCGGCCCAGGCCGAGCGCATTATTCTGGAAGAGCGGGATCAGTTTATGGCCTGGTACCGCTCGCTGCGCTCGGTGGACCTGATTCGCGACTACCGCACTCAGGCGGAAAGCGTGCGTGAACAGGAGCTGGCCCGTGCACTGCAGGCCCTGGCCCAGGGGGAAGACGCCACCGAAGTGATGCAGCAGCTGACCCGGCGACTGACCAACAAGCTTATTCATACCCCCACCCAGGCCCTGAGCCAGGCCGGCAAGGACGGCGATCAGGAGATGCTGGCGGTGCTGTCCCGCAGCCTGGGCATCAGTCGGCCCTGAGCCGGCATAACGGCGAGATCCTCGATGAACGAATCCGTACTGAAGAAACTGGAAGGCCTGGAAGAACGCTACCAGGAGGTGCAGGCGCTGCTGGGCGAGGCCTCGGTTATCAATAACCAGGAGCAATACCGGACGCTGACCCGGGAATATGCCCAGCTGGAAGACGTGGTGGCCTGCTTTCAGCGCTACCGCCGGGCCGAGGAAGACCTGGCCGAAGCCAAAGAAATGCTGGCGGAAGACGACGCCGAGCTCAAGGCCATGGCCCGGGATGAGATCGACAGCGCCGAGGCCGCCATCGACACCCTGAGCCAGGAGCTGCAGATTTTGCTGCTGCCCAAGGATCCCAGGGACGACAACAACTGTTTTCTGGAGATTCGTGCCGGTGCCGGGGGCGATGAGGCGGCCATCTTTGCCGGCGATCTGTTTCGCATGTACAGCCGCTATGCCGAAACCCGGCGCTGGCGGGTGGAGATCGTCAGTGCCAGCGAGGGCGAGCACGGCGGTTTCAAGGAGATCATCGCCCGCATCGAGGGCGCCGGCGTCTATGGTCAGCTCAAGTTCGAGTCCGGCGGCCACCGAGTGCAGCGGGTGCCCGAAACCGAATCCCAGGGCCGCATTCACACTTCTGCCTGCACGGTGGCGGTGATGCCCGAAATACCCGAGGCCGAGGCCCCGGAGATCAACCCGGCGGATCTCAAGGTGGACACCTTTCGCGCGTCCGGTGCCGGTGGTCAGCACGTCAACAAGACCGACTCGGCCATTCGCATTACCCACCTGCCTACCGGCATGGTGGTGGAATGCCAGGACGAGCGTTCCCAGCACAAGAACCGGGCCAAGGCCATGGCGGTGCTGGCCTCGCGCCTGGCTCAGGCGGAGCAGGACAAGCGTCAGGCCGAAGAGCAGAGCGAGCGGCGCAACCTGCTGGGCAGCGGCGATCGTTCCGATCGCATTCGCACCTACAACTTCCCTCAAGGGCGAGTGTCGGATCATCGGATCAACCTGACCCTGTACCGGCTGAGCGAGGTGCTGGAAGGCCAGCTGGACATGCTCACTCAGCCCATTCTGCAGGAGCACCAGGCCGACCAGCTCGCCGCCCTGGCGGGTCAGTGATGAGGCTGAGTGAGCTGCGCACTCACTTGCGTGAGCAACTGGCCGGGGGCGAGTCGCCGGCGCTGGATGCCGACGTATTGCTGTGCCACGTGCTGGGCAAACCCCGCAGTTTTCTGCTGGCCTGGCCCGAATTCGAGGTGTCTGCCGAGCAGAAGGCCGAGCTGGCTGAACTGATAACTCGCCGCCAGGCCGGTGAGCCGGTGGCCCACCTGACCGGCCAACGGGAATTCTGGACCCTGATGCTGGAAGTCACTTCGGATACCCTGATCCCCAGGCCCGACACCGAAATCCTGGTCGAGGCCGCGCTGACGCGCCTGCCCCAGCGACCGGCGCGAGTGGTGGATCTGGGCACCGGCACCGGCGCCATTGCCCTGTCCATCAAGAGCGAGCGCCCCGCCGACACCGTGCTGGCGGTGGAATTTAACCCCGCCGCCGCCGCCCTGGCCCGGCGCAATGCCGAACGTCTGGATCTTCAGGTGGAGGTGCGGGAAGGCAGCTGGCTGGCGCCGCTCGCCGGGCTCACCTTTGACATGATCGTGTCCAACCCGCCCTATATCGACGCCGCCGATCCGCACCTGGCCGAAGGCGATGTGCGCTTTGAGCCGCTGTCGGCCCTGGTGGCCGAGGATGAGGGCCTGGCCGACATTTGCCATATTGCCGCTCATGCCCCGGCGCAACTCACGGCCGGTGGCTGGCTGCTGGTGGAGCACGGCTGGCAGCAGGGGGAGGCGGTGCGGCACATTTTTATCGATAATGGATTTGAGAAAGTCACCACGCTGCGCGACTACGGTGGGCAGGACAGGGTGACGCTGGGCTGTTTGCCCGGGAGAGAGCATGCTTGAAAGCAATATCAGTGCGCGCTGGTTGGGTGAGGAGCCTCTTGAGCTGATGACCCTGGCGCTTGACGTGGTGGAAAGCCTGGCGGGCTCGCAAGCCCGGGATGAGGCCGAGCGGGAGCTGTTCGCCCTGGAGCGGGCCCTGGCCGAGGAGCTGGAAGGCATGCAGGTGGCCCAGCACCTGCTGCCCTGCCTGTATCAGGGGCTGGGCCTTAGCGGTGACAGCGAGACCTTCTTTTCCATCGACAACTGCCTGATGAACCGGGTGCTGGCACGGCGCGAAGGCATTCCGGTGAGCCTGGGAATTCTGCTGATTCACCTGTGCCGGCGCTTTGGTGTCAAAGCCGAAGGCATCTGTTTTCCCGGCCATTTTCTGGTTCGAGTGTGGGTGAAAGAAGAGAGTGTCATTATCGATCCCTTTACCGGCCGGCCACTGAGCCGTCGTGAAATCGAGCAGTTGCTGCGGGGCGCCCAGGGCAACCTGGCCCGGATCACTCCGGAGCACCTCAAGGGTGCCGACGACAGCGAGATCCTGGCGCGATTGCTGAATGTGACCAAGGCCGCCTTTATTCACGATCAGCAATTTGGCCAGGCCCTGGCCTGCAGCGAGCTGCTGTTGCGGCTCAAGCCCGACTGCCCCTTTGAGCGGCGGGATCGGGGCTTTCTGTATGAGCAGCTGGACTGCGGCAGGCTGGCCGCCGACGATTTCGAATTTTTTATTGAGCACTGTCCGGAAGATCCCATCGCCGACGTGCTGAAAGCCCAGATAGCGGGCCTCGATCTGAGCCCCAAAACCCTCCACTAAGGAGCCGAGATGAAAACCGTACACATCAATGACATTGCGGTCGCCAACGACAAGCCCATGGTGCTGTTTGGCGGCATCAATGTGCTGGAATCCCGGGAGCTGGCCATGACGGCCTGCGAGCACTATGTGAAGGTGACCGAAAAGCTGGGTATTCCTTACGTGTTCAAGGCCAGCTGGGACAAGGCCAACCGCTCCTCCATTCATTCCTTTCGTGGCCCGGGCCTGGAAGAGGGCATGAAGTTGTTGCAGGAAGTGAAGGACACCTTTGGCGTGCCGGTGATCACCGACCTGCACGAGCCTCACCAGGCGGCTCCGGTGGCCGAGGTGGCGGACGTGATCCAGCTGCCGGCCTTTCTGGCCCGCCAGACCGACCTGGTGCAGGCCATGGCCGATACCGGCCGGGTGATCAACATCAAGAAGCCCCAGTTCCTGAGCCCGGGGCAGATGAAGAACATCACCGACAAGTTTATCGAGTGCGGTAACGATAAATTGATCCTGTGCGAGCGGGGCAGCAACTTTGGTTACGACAACCTGGTGGTGGACATGCTCGGCTTTGGCGTGATGAAAAAGGCCACGAACGACGCGCCCATCATCTTTGATGTGACCCATGCCCTGCAGTGCCGGGATCCGCTGGGTGAGGCCTCCGGCGGCCGTCGCGAGCAGGTGCTGGATCTGGCCCGGGCGGGCCTGGCCACCGGCCTGGCCGGCCTGTTCCTGGAAGCCCATCCCAATCCCGAACAGGCCCGCTGCGACGGCCCCAGCGCCCTGCCGCTCGACAAGCTTGAGCCTTTCCTGACTCAGCTCAAGGCCCTGGACGAGCTGATCAAGGGCTTTGCCCCGCTGGATATTCGCTGATTCGGTGTAGCAGTCAGCGAACGGGCGGCCATTGGCCGCCCGTTTTTTTTGACAACATAACCGGTATGGCTTGAGCGAAAAAGGAGCCTTTATTAGAATGGACGTCTAGACGCATTTATGGCTTTAGTGTCGAGACGAGATTTGCTTGCCAATGAGTGAAAACCTGGATCATTTTGATCGAAAAATATTGTCTATCGTACAGCGCAGCTGCCTGACCCGCAGTGAAGTGATTGCCGAAGAGGTGGGATTGTCGGCATCTGCGGTACAGCGCCGGTTGAAGCGATTGCGTCAGCGAGGCGTGATCAGTGCCGATGTGGCGGTGGTCGACAACCGCAAGGTGGATAACCTGATGACCTTTATCGTCGGCCTGGAAATTGAGCGCGAGAACTACCAGGTAATGGATCGCTTTATGCGTTGGGCCCAGACTCAGGACGCCATGCAGCAGATTTTTTATGTGACCGGCTCGGTGGATCTGATGCTGGTCATTCTGGCCCGGGACGTCACCGAATACGATGACATTGCCGCCGCGACCATGGCGCAGTTTCCGGAAATCAAGCGCATGAATACCAATGTGGTGCTCAATGTCCTGAAATCCGGGCTTTCCTTGCCACTCTAGCTTTCTCAAGCGTTGATAAAACACCGCCCTCGCCGCCGGCCAAACGCCGGCGGCGGCGTTATTGCTGCGGGCGCAACCGGGCGCTGACGGCGGCAATATCCGCCGGAGAGGTGCGGCAGCAGCCGCCGATAAGGCGGGCACCCTCGCGGTGCCAGTGTTCGGCGGCCCCGGCGTATTGCTCGCTGTTAACAGGGCCGTGCCAGCATTTATGGTCCGCATCATACTGTTCCCCCGAATTGGGATAAACCAGCAGCGGCTTGCGGCTCACGCCCTGCACCGAACGCAACAGGCCCGGTACATGCTCGGGGGCGGTGCAGTTCAGGCCGATGGCGACCACGGAGTGATATGGCTCCAACGCGGCCACACAGTCACTCAGTCGCTCTCCCTGGCAGTTGTGTTCCTGGCTTTGACAGCTGAAGCTGATCCAGCCACACGCGCCGGGAATGGCGTCCATCAGGCGCGCCAGGGCCCGGGCCTCACTCAGGCAGGGCAGCGTCTCGCAGGCCAGCAGATCGGCGCCGGCGGCCAGCAATACCTCAAGCCGAGGGCGGTGAAAGGCCATCAGCTCCTCTTCCGTCAGGGCGTAATGCCCCCGGTATTCAGAGCCGTCTGCCAGCATGGCACCGTAGGGGCCCACCGACGCGGCAACCAGCGGCCGGGGGCGGCGATTCTGCTGTTCGGCACTGAGGGCGTTCCAGAAATCGTCCCGTGCCCTGGTGGCCAGCCTCACGGCCTGGTGCATCAGCTCGGCGGCCTGCTCGGTGTCGAGGCCACGACGGGCGAAGGCCTCAAAGGTAGCCTGATAGCTGGCGCTGATGGCGACGTCGGCACCGGCCGCAAAGTAATCGTAATGAACGTCGTAGATAAGTTCGGGCTGCTCTATCAGGATCTTGGCAGACCACAGTGGATCCTTGAGATCGCAGCCCCTGGCCTCGAGTTCGGTGGCCAGGGCGCCATCGAGAATGGCAAGGGAATGCTGTGCAAGCAGGGCTTCAATTGGATTTGACATGACACTCCTTGGGGCAACACCGGCTGGCCGGTGGCGGCTGCTGGGTTAGAGAATTTGCGATAAAAATTGCTGCAATCGAGGGTGGGAAGGCGCACCGAAAAAGCGCGCCGGCGTGTCTTCCGCCAGCACCTGGCCATCGGCCATGAACAGTACCCTGTCCGCCACTTCCCGGGCAAAGCCCATCTCATGGGTGACCACCACCATGGTCATGCCTTCCCGGGCCAGTGCCTTCATGACCTCCAGCACTTCCCCCACCATTTCCGGATCCAGTGCCGATGTCGGCTCGTCAAACAGCATGATGCGAGGCTGCATGCACAGCGCTCGGGCAATGGCCACCCGCTGCTGCTGGCCGCCGGACAACTGTCCGGGATAGTGTTCAACGCGTTCGGACAGACCGACCTTGTCCAGCAGTGCCCTGGCCTGCTGTTCAACTTCGGCCCGCGGCCGCCTGGCAACCTTGAGCGGCGCCAGCATCACGTTTTGCAGCACCGTCTTGTGGGGAAAGAGGTTAAAGCCCTGAAACACCATGCCTACCCGTTGCCGCAGCCGGTTGATGTTGGTGGCGCCGTGATACATGTCGACGCCTTCAATCTCGATGTGGCCGGCACTCAGGGTTTCCAGCCTGTTGAGGGTGCGCAGAAAGGTGGACTTGCCCGAGCCCGAAGGGCCGACGATCACCACCACTTCGCCCCGTCTGACTTCCAGCGAGACCTGTCGCAGGGCCTGGCAACCGTTGTCGAATACCTTGTCGACCCGCTGTGCCCGTACCACTGTGTCTGTGTGTTCTGTGTGCATGTTACTTCCTAGTGTGCCGCCGCCATGCGTTGCTCCAGTCGCTGTACCAGCCAGGACAGGGAGGCGGTCATGACCAGATAGAGCAGGGCGATGGTGAACCAGACCTCAAAGGGGGCAAAGGTCGATGACACCACCTCTCGCCCGGCCTTGCTCAGATCGGTCAGTGAGATCACCGAGACCAGCGAAGAATCCTTGATCAGGTTGATGAATTGCCCGGCCAGGGCGGGCAGGCTGCGTTTAAGCGCCTGAGGCAGGATCACCTCAACCATGGCCCGAACGTAGCTCATGCCCAGCGAGCGTGCCGCTTCCATCTGTCCGGGGGGGACCGACTGAATGCCGGCCCGAATGATTTCCGCCACATAGGCGGCGCTGAACAGGGTCAGGGCGGTTACGCCGGCGGTGAAGCGGTCGAGGGACAAGACGGTGCCGACAAAGAAATAGATGATGAAAATCTGCACCAGCAGCGGCGTGCCACGAATGATTTCGATATAGAGAATGCACAGTTTACGCAGGGCCGGGTTGGCGGAGATTCGTCCCAGGCCAATGGCAAGGCCCAGCAGCACCGAGCACACCAAGGACACCACCGACAGCTTCAGGGTCATCAGCATGCCTTCGGTGATGGGACCGATGCGCAGGCTGTCGAGGCGAGCGATTTCATCCCCTTCAAACAGCAGATCACCATCGGCGACCTGCAGGCTGGTGTACTGGTTCAGGATCAGGGGGGCGTCGCCATAATCGGAGATCAGGGTCAGCGTATGGCCGTCGTCACCCAGTTCGGCGCGGCCATCAAAGGGGGCGCGAATGGACTGGGGCGAGGTATCGACGATATAGGGAAGCACCCGTTCCCAGTGCCAGTTGTAGTCGATGCTCTTGCTGGACCAGTAGATACCGCCGGCCAGCATCAGCACGATGGCCGTAAAAACGCCGTTCCACAGCCAGCGGTGTGTGGCAGTCTGCATATTAATTCCTGTCAATCCGGCCGGCGGTCTGGGCCGCCGGCGATACTGTCATGCTCACTGAACCCGGCTGACCCAGGCATCGCTCTCGAACCACTTGCCATAGATGCGATCGTAGGTGCCGTCTCCCTTGATTTGACGCAGGAAGTTGTTGAGAAAGTTAAGGTAATCGGCATCACCCTGGCGTACTGCCCAGCCCATGGGGCCGTAGGTAAAGGCCTCGGAGAGGTGCACCAGCCGGCCCGGATTTTGTGCCGCATAGACGCTGTTGTAGCTGATGTCGTAAACGAAGGCATCGGCCCGTCCGTTGGCGACTTCCTGGGCTGCGTCGGCGGAGCTTTCAAACAGGCGCGCATTGGCCTGGCTGAGATAACGCTTGATGGCAAACTCACCCGTGGTGCCCAGCTGGGCGGTGACCGTGTAGGCGGCATCGTTCAGCTGGCGGTAGGAGTGAATGGTATCGGCCAGTTTCGGATGGATCAGGACGGTCTGACCGGCATCGAGGTAAGGGTTGGCAAAGTTCACGCTCAGGTTGCGCTCGGGGGTGATCGACATGCCCAGGATCAGATCGCACTTGTTGGTCTGCAGCGCCGGAATGATGCCATCCCAGCCGGTATTGACCGGCACGAATTTGGTATTGATCGATTTCGCCATGGCCTTGGCAATATCAATATCGAAGCCGATGAAATTCCCTTTCTTGTCGGTCATCTCAAAGGGAACGTAGCCGGATTCAAAGCAAAAGCGAAACTCGCCCGAACGCTGGATTTGCTCCAGGGTGCCCTGGGCGCTGGCCGGGCCGGCGAGCAGGCTCAGGCTTGAGCCGAGCAAAATGAGGCTGAGGTATTTTTTCATGAAACAGTCCCTGAATCGATGAAGGTATCGAAAGCGCGGTTTCGATGGTCAATAAATCGGAGTCGCCTATTTTATGCGATTCCCCATGGGGAGATTCCGCGTTATGAGGGAAGAATGAGAGGGATTTCGGCGCGGGCGATAAAGGCTGTCCCGCACGTTTGGGATGTGCGGGAGCGGCTTTTTATTCAGGATTTGCTGCCGGCTCAGGTGGGCTCGCGCGGCGAATGGGGATCCTCAACATCGGGGCTGTGTGCCCCCATTTCCTGCAGGATTCGGCCCAGCTCCATGGGCAGGGGAAACACCACTATTTTGCTGTTGTCACTGCTGATCTCGGTCAGGGTCTGCAGGTAGCGCAGCTGAATCGCTTCTGGCTGGCGGGCCAGCATGCGGGCCGCTTCCAGCAGTTGCTTGGATGCCTCCAGCTCACCGGTGGCATGGATCACCTTGGCCCGGCGGGAACGTTCCGCCTCGGCCTGACGGGCAATGGCGCGAATCATGGACTCGTCGAGATCCACGTGCTTGATCTCCACCGCCGTTACCTTGATGCCCCAGCCGTCGGTGCTCTGATCCAGAATGCGCTGCAGATCCGCGTTCAGGGTGTCCCGGGCCGAGAGGATCTCGTCCAGTTCGTGCTGGCCCAGCACCGAGCGCATGGTGGTCTGGGCCAGCTGGCTGGTGGCTTCCAGGTAGTTTTCCACGTTGATGATCGCCTTTTGCGGATCCAGCACACGAAAATAGAGCACGGCGTTCACCCGCACGGTGACGTTGTCTTTTGAGATCAGATCCTGGGACGGAATGTCCATGGTCACAATGCGCAGATCCACCCGCACCATTTGCTGCACCAGGGGGATCAGAATGATAAAGCCCGGCCCCTTGACCTTGTGAAAGCGGCCAAGCAGAAACACCACGCCCCGTTCGTATTCCCGTAAAATGCGGAACATGCTGGCAAACAGCATGACCAGCAGAATAACGATCAGCAGCTGAAAATAAATAAAGTCGATGATCATTCCCCAGTCTCCTTTACCGGTTTTACTTCAAGCACCAGATCCCGCACCGCCACTACCATTACCGTGCTGTGCGCGGACACGGGCTGCGGGCTGTGGGCCTGCCAGCGTTCGCCCAGCACCAGCACGGTGCCCTCGGGGCTGAGCTCGGTCAGTGCCACGCCCCGCTCGCCGACCATGGCGTCGGTTCCCGACACCGGCGCCGCCCGGCGTTGCTTCACTATCATGCGCACCACCACCAGGATCAGGCCGAGGGAAAACACCGTAAAGGCGGCGATAAAGGGCCAGGCCACGCGAAAGGCCTCGTCCGGGGTGTCGAACAGCAGCACGGAGCCAAGCACAAAGGCCACCAGGCCGCCGCCGCCAAAAATGCCGAAGCTGGGCGACAGTCCTTCCGCCACCATCAGCGCCAGCCCCAGGGCCAGCAACCCCAGCCCCACCATATTGAACGGCAGCATCTGCAACGACAGCATGGCCAGCAGCAGGCAGATGGCGCCGATCACCCCGGAGACGCCGAATCCCGGGCTGTAAAACTCCAGCAGCAGGCCGTATACGCCCACCAGCATCAGCAGGTAGGCGATATTGGGATCGCTGATGGTAATGATGAACTGCTGGCGCCAGTCGGGCTGTCGCTGTTCGGCGATCAGCCCCGCAGTGGCCAGGGTGAGGGTGTCGTTTTTGAGTTTGACTTCGCGGCCGTCGAGCTGCTGCAACAGTTCGGCAATGTCGCCGGCCATCAGCTCAATCACGTTCTGCTCCAGCGCCTCGGGGGCGGTCAGGGTAGCGGCGTCGCGTACCGCCTGCTCCGCCCACTCCACATTGCGTCCCCGCAACTGGGCCAGGCTGCGCAGGTAGGCAATGGCGTCGTTGAGCGACTTGCGTTCCATGGCACTGCCGGCAGACGGAGATGACTCGTCGTCCTTTTCCTCGTTTTTCCCCTCGTCCCTGTCGTCGGATGGCGGCGTGCCGGCCGGCATCATCTGCACCGGGGTGGCGGCCCCCAAGTGAGTGCCCGGCGCCATGGCGGCAACGTGACTGGCGTAGAGAATATAGGTGCCGGCAGAAGCGGCCCGGGCGCCGCCGGGGGAAACATAGACCACCACGGGCACGCTGGACTCCAGCATGGCGCTGATAATGTCGCGGGTGGCACTGTAAAGGCCGCCGGGGGTATCCATGGTCAGCAGCACCAGGGCCGGGCGTTCCAGCTGGGCCTGGTTGAGCTCGGTTACCAGGTAGTCGGAAATACCGGGGCCGATGGCGCCTTTGATATTCAGCTGCCAGTAGCGTTCCTGGGCCGGGGCCAGGGCGCTGAACAACAGCAGCCATAGCCACCACCAGCCTGTTCGCCCACTCATGCTGCCTCCTTTTTGTTCACACCTTGAAGCTTAGCCCTCTGCTCATTATTTAAACAGTTATCGGCAAGAAGGAAGCAACGGCGGAGGCTTTGCCTTACCATGGCGCCGGTACCAACAAGCAGGATGAAGACATGAACATCAGACCCGCAACCAGGGCCGATCTCGCGGCGGTCCATGGCCTGGAGTGCGCCGCCTTTGGGGAGCACGGCTACCCGGACTTTTTTCTGCGTCAGGCCTGGGATCTGTGGCCAGGCTCGCTGCTGGTGGCCGAGAGCGAGAACGAATTGTTGGGCTATGTCCTGGCGGGCCGGGGGGAGGTGGCGAATGAAGGCTGGATATTGTCGCTGGCGGTGGCACCGGCGGCGCGCGGGCGAGGGCTGGGCCGGCAACTGCTGCAGGTGGCGGTAACCGCCCTGGAAAGTCAGGGGTGTAAGCGCATTAAACTGACGGTATTGCCCGACAACCCGGCCCTACATCTCTACCACAGTCTGGGCTTTGCCGAAGCCGGCCGCGAAGAGGATTATTTTGGCCCCGGCGAACCCCGGCTGGTGATGGTGAGAGGCTAATCCGAATCAGAGGTCATGAGAAGATGTGAATGATTGCAGCGAATTCCAGCATTTTGCGGGCGGCTTCATGTTGCGATTCGCTACCCTCATCAGCAACCTACGGCAGGCAGAAAAGGCTAATCAGGCCCGGGCCGCCTGCTCCAGGCTGCGCCAGTCGCTGAACAGGTGCACCGGGTCACACACCTTGCGCATGGCGTGCAGGGCGGTGGCATAGCCCAACTGCAGGCCAAACAGGCGCACGCCCAGGGCTTCCTTGCCGTGCTTCACCTGAGCCTGCAACTCTCTGGACACTTCAAACTCGCCGTCGCTTACCAGCAGAATATCCGCCTGCCGCCATTCCTGCTGTTGCAGCCGGGTGAGGGCGGCATTGAGCGGCGTGCTCACGTCGGTGCCGCCACTGAAGGAGCCGCGCAGCATGTCGAGCAGCTCGGGCAGGGTTAATGTCTGGTTGTCGAGTACCAGCAGCTCGCCGGCGCCGCCAAACAGATACACCAGACAGCCGCGTTGCTGCTGTTTGGCCATGCGCAGGGCCGCCAGCACCATGGCCTTGGACACCTGCTCCGCCAGGCCGTGCATGGACGCAGAAGTGTCCAGGCACAGAATAATGGGGCCAAACTGGGTACCCTTGCCGTCGCCTTCGCCCTTGCCGGCCCGGGGCAGGGGCCAGTCGTTGCCCGCATCGATGGGCATGACCCCGGCCACGGCGTAGCTGAGCAGGCTTTGCTCCGCCCGGCGGGCATGCCACAGCATATGCAAAGACGGGTGCCCCAGCAGGGCCGCTTCCAGCGCCAGCATGCGCGACAGATTATCGGAGCGGGTAATGCCCTGGGTTTCCATGGGAATGCCCGGCAGTCGCCGCTCTCTGGGGCCGTTATCCCGGGGGCTCATCATCTGCTGCAGCTGGCTCAGGGTGGCGCTCTGCTCTGGATCCGGCCGCTGCTGGCCCATGAGTTTAAGCAGCTTTTGCAACTGGCGAATGTCCGCCACCCAGCGGGCCAGGCGCAGCAGATCGAACCAGGCGCGGTCGCGCAGGTGGCCGCTGTCCTTGTCGGTGCCAATGGCCGGGGCGATGCCGAACTCCTCGGCCACGTCATCCAGCGCCTGCCACAGGCTGATGCGCTGCTGCCACTGCTCCGCCAGCTTGGCGATGGCTTGGCGGGTGTGCCGGGCCCGGGCGCGGCGCTCGGCCCGCTCTACAGCAATACCTTGTTGTTGCAACAGGCCGGCGGTGGCCGGCCAGATCAGCTCCACCTGCTCCAGCACCAGTAATATGTCCTGCATGATGGCCCGGGCCACGTCCGGGGTTTCCTTGCAGTATTCCAGCGCATTGGCGCGCACCAGCAACTGGCGAATGCGCCGTTCGGTGCTGGTGCTCAGCCAGTCGCCGGGGGCCGGCAGCCGTCCCTTGTCGAGCTCGCTCAGCATGGCCAGTACCCGGCTGGCCCGGGGCAGCAGGCTGCCCAGGGGGTGGGTGACCACCAGGCTGAACAGGCTCTCGGGCAGCTCGCTTAACGGTGCCAGGCCGGCGCTTTGGGCGGGGGCCATCTCAGCCTTCAACCGGCAGGTCGGCAAAGGCTTCACGCAGGGCCTGCAGCCGCTCGTGCTGGCGGCTCAGGCCGGCCTGCTGCTGCTCCAGCTGGGCGCGGGCGAGCTCCCCCAGCTCCGGGCTCAGCCACAGGTGCTGACGCAGGCGCTGACCCAGGCCCTGCTGCTGGGTTTCCAGCCAGGCCAGATAGTCCGCCAACTCGTCGATGCGCTCATCGAGCTGGCGCAGGCGCGAGGCCACATGGCTGGCGGGCCAGGCCCTGGGCTGCAGGGCGCTGGGGCGCTGATAGCTTTCCATCAGCGGCTGATATTGATCCCGATTGCCGCCCAGGTTGCGGACTTCCTGCTCGGTGAATACCGAGTCGGGCAGCCGGGGCTGGCGATAGAGCAGCTGGCCGCTTTCATTGCGCTTGTGGCGCTGGCCCCTGGCCTCGGTGACCGGCTGGCCCTGCTCGTCGAGATAAAGCCGATAGCCCTGCTCATTGAGGGACGGCAGTACCGGATCGGCATCCTGATCCAGCCGCTCCTGCCAGCTGTCGACCATGTCGCTCACCAGTTGCGGGCTGAAGCCCGGGTCCGCGGCAATGTGCTCGTGCAGCCAGTCGGTCAGCCGGCCTTGCTGCTCCGGCTGCTGCCACAGGCAGTGGGGCAGCAGCCAGGCATCGAGCAGATCTGCCTGTGGCTGACCATTGCAGCAGGCCGATACCTTGAGCAGCTTGACCACCTTGCGCCAGCGCCGGTCCGATACCGGTATGTCCTGCTCGGCGAGAAAACGGCGCAGGCTGTGCAGCAGGCGAATCAGCGCCGGTGACAGCGGCAGCTGTTCGGCTTCTTTGCGTAAAGCGGCCAGCTCGGCGCCGGTTAATTTAAGCTCGGCTGCCGGCTCCTGATAGGGCTGGTTCAGGGTAAGCAGTCCGGTAAAGGCGTCGTCGCCCACCGGGGCCACCTGAAAGCGCAGCAGAAAACGGTCATACAGGGCATTCAGTTCGGCCCCTTCCGGCAGCTCGTTGCTGGCCGCGATCACCGACACCAGGGGCACCGGCAGGCGCTCGTTGCCGTTGTCGAACTGGCGCTCGTTGAGCAGGGTGAGCAGGCTGTTGAGAATGGCGCTATTGGCCTTGAAGATTTCATCAATAAAGGCGATGGAAGCCTCGGGCAGGTAACCCTGCGTCTGGCGCAGGTAACGGTCCTGTTCCAGCGCCTTGATGGACAGCGGGCCAAACAGCTCTTCCGGTACCGAAAAGCGGGTCAGCAGCCGTTCAAAATAGCTGCCGTCGGCCATCAGGGTGTGCAGCCGGCGCGACAGCTCACTCTTGGCGGTGCCGGGCGGACCCAGCAGTAACAGGTGCTCGCCGGAAAGGGCCGCCAGCAGGGCCAGCCGGGCCGGGGTTTCTCGTTCCAGCAGCCCCTGCTGCAGGTGTTCGATTAATGCGGCGATGCGGTTTTTTGCGTCCATGTGCCAGACCTGTGAGAGTTTTGTATTAAAAGCTTGGCAATATTGTACTTAAAAAGTGCTGTGTGACCAATGTCACAGACCGCGGCAGGTGGCAATGGAGGCCCCAGGCCGGACTCCTTCGGCTTTGCGCTCTGAGTGACTTGTGCCAAAATGCGTCTTTACCGCAAGCGAGAGGCCATTACATGTATCAGAATCTGATCCGCAGCGAGCTGAACGAAGCCGCCGAGGTGCTGAACCGCTTTCTGGCCGATGACGCCAACATTGCCGCCATTGAGCGCGCGGCCAAACTGCTGGCCGACAGTTTCAAGGCCGGCGGCAAGGTGCTGTCTTGTGGCAATGGCGGCTCCCATTGCGACGCCATGCACTTTGCCGAGGAGCTGACCGGCCGCTATCGGGAAAACCGCCCCGGCTACCCGGCCATCGCCATTTCCGACCCCAGCCACCTGTCCTGCGTGTCCAACGACTTTGGCTACGAGTTTGTGTTCTCCCGCTATCTGGAAGCGGTTGGCCGCAAGGGCGATGTGCTGCTCGGTCTGTCCACCAGCGGCAATTCGGCCAATATTCTCAAGGCCATTGAGGTGGCCAAGGCGGCGGGCATTCAGACCATAGCGCTCACCGGCAAGGACGGCGGCAAGATGGCGGGGCTGGCGGATGTGGAAATTCGCGTGCCGCACTTTGGCTATGCCGACCGCATTCAGGAAGTACATATCAAGATCATTCATATTCTGATCCAGCTGGTCGAAAAGGAAATGGAGCAAGAGTAAGCCGCATGTGTGAATTGCTAGGGATGAGCGCCAATGTGCCTACCGACATCTGTTTCAGCTTTACCGGCCTGATGCAGCGGGGCGGGCGCACCGGCCCCCACAAGGACGGCTGGGGCATCGTCTTTTATGAGGGCAAGGGCCTGCGCACCTTCAAGGATCCGCAACCGTCCAGCCAGTCGCGCATTGCCCAGCTGGTACAGGAATACCCCATCAAGAGCTGTGCCGTGGTCAGCCATATTCGCCAGGCCAACCGGGGGGGTATTGCCCTGGAAAACACCCATCCCTTTACTCGGGAGCTATGGGGCCGTTACTGGACCTTTGCCCACAATGGCCAGCTCAGTGGTTACAAAAAGCTGAAGACCGGTCGGCACAAGCCGGTGGGCGACACCGACAGCGAGCTGGCTTTTTGCTGGCTGCTGAACGAGCTGGAGCGAAAGTATCCGCGCAAGCCCGGTAACATGGCCGCCATGTTTCGCTATGTGGCCACCCTGAGTGATCAGCTGCGCGGCCTGGGGGTGTTCAACATGCTGCTTACCGACGGCGAATATCTGATGACCTACTGCAGCAACAACCTGCACTGGATCACTCGGCGTGCGCCCTTTGGCCCGGCCCGGCTGATTGACGAAGAGGTGGAAATCGACTTTCAGAAGGAAACCACCCCCAACGACATCGTCACCGTGATCGCCACCCAGCCGCTCACCAACAACGAGCAGTGGCACAAGATGCAGCCCGGTGAATACAACCTGTTCTGGCTGGGCGAGCGCATCGCCGGTAACGGCAGCGAGTAGGCTGAGACAGGGGCATGTGCCAATAAAAAAGGATGCATATGCATCCTTTTTTTATGTCGACTTTTTGCGTCGGCGCTCAGTCGCCGGCATGGCCTTCCGGCGGCAGCGGCTGATTATCCAGCCAGGCCTGGCCGCCCTTCATGGCCAGCCGGCCGTCGCAGAACCAGCGCACCGCCAGCGGGTAGATGGCGTGCTCCTGCACATGCACCCGCTCCGCCACAGTAGTGGCGTCGTCGTCCGCAAACACGGGGACTCGGGCCTGCAGGATCACCGGGCCGCCATCCAGCTCTTCGGTGACGAAATGCACGCTGCAACCGTGCTCGTCGTCGCCGGCGTCAATGGCGCGCTGGTGGGTGTTCAGGCCCTGATATTTCGGCAGCAGGGAAGGGTGAATATTGAGCATTCGCCCTTCATAGTGGCGCACCAAGGCCGGGGTGAGAATACGCATAAAGCCGGCCAGCACCACCAGATCCGGGGTGTAACCGTCGATCCGCTGCCGCAGCGCGGCGTCAAAACTGTCCCGGTCGGCAAAGTCCCGGCCCGGCAGCACCTCGGTGGCCACGCCGGCCGCGCGAGCCCGCTCCAGGCCATAGGCGTCGGCCTTGTTGCTGATCACCGCCACCACTTCGCCGCCCAGGCGGCCTGCGGCCGCCTGATCCAGCAGGGCCTGCAGGTTGCTGCCGTTGCCGGAGATCAGCACCAGGATGCGTTTCATTTGATTTCGACCTGCTCGGCGCCCTCGGCGGCCTGTTCGATACGGCCGATGACCCAGGCGTTTTCGCCGGCGTCTTGCATGAACTGGACCGCGGCGTCGGCCTGGTCGGCGGGCAGGGCAATGACCATGCCCACACCACAGTTGAAGGTGCGGTACATTTCATGGGTTTCGACGTTGCCTGCCTGCTGCAGCCAGGTGAATACCTCGGGCCACTGCCAGCTGGCGCCGTCGATCACCGCCTTGGCGCTCTCGGGCAGTACGCGGGGAATGTTTTCCCAGAAACCGCCGCCGGTGATGTGGCTCAGGGCGTGAATGTCGAACAGCTTGATCAGCTCCAGCACCGGCTTGACGTAGATGCGAGTGGGGGCCATCAGCGCGTCGGCCAGGGTGGCGTCGCCCAGGGGCTGATTCAGATCGGCCTGGCTGACTTCCAGGATCTTGCGGATCAGGGAATAGCCGTTGGAGTGCGGGCCACTGGAGCCTAAGGCGATCAGGGCGTCGCCTGAGGCCACTTTGGAACCGTCGATAATGCCGCTTTTCTCAACCACGCCCACACAAAATCCTGCCAGATCGTAGTCGCCGGCTTCGTACATGCCGGGCATTTCCGCGGTTTCACCGCCGATCAGGGCACAGCCGCTCAGCTCACACCCTTCACCAATGCCGGTCACCACGTCGGCGGCGGTGTCTACATCGAGCTTGCCGGTGGCGTAGTAGTCGAGAAAGAACAGCGGCTCGGCGCCCTGCACGATCAGATCGTTGACGCACATGGCCACCAGATCCACGCCCACGCCCTGATGGCGCTTGAGGTCAATGGCCAGGCGCAGCTTGGTGCCCACGCCATCGGTGCCGGCCACCAGTACCGGCTCCTTGTAACCGGTGGGCAGCTGGCACAGGGCGCCAAAGCCCCCGAGGCCGCCCATGACTTCCGGGCGCTGGGTGCGGCGGCTGACGCCCTTGATGCGTTCAACCAGGGCGTTGCCGGCGTCGATGTCGACACCGGCGTCTTTGTAGCTCAGGGGTTTGTTCTGCGTCACGTGTTGTTACCTTGTCATTGGTGTTGAGCCCGCCCGGTGCTCTTTGGCACCGTGGCCAGCCCGGGTAAGTGTTTCGGCGGCTATTCTAATTTAATGCGGGAAGCAGTGCCACTGGCAGCGGCTCAAGGACGTCGAGGGCAATCCGCGGCAGGGCCGCCGGCCGGCATGGTCTTTTGCTAAAATTACTGCTGAAAGTCTGCCGCCGAGCGCTATTTTATGCTAGAGTTCCGCGGTTTTTTGTGTCCGTTATTTAGTGCGTCGGGAGAAGTTGTTGATGAAAGTCGTTGAGGTCAAGCACCCTTTGGTTAAACACAAGCTGGGTCTGATGCGGGAAGCCGACATCAGCACCAAACGCTTTCGTGAACTGGCAAAGGAAGTCGGCAGCCTGCTGACCTACGAAGCCACTGCCGATTTTGAAACCGAAAAAACCACCATCAATGGCTGGACCGGCGCCACCGAGGTGGATCAGCTCAAGGGCAAGAAGGTCACCGTAGTGCCCATTCTGCGGGCCGGCCTGGGCATGATGGACGGCGTGCTCGAGCACATGCCGAGCGCCCGGGTAAGCGTTGTGGGGGTATACCGGGACGAGGAGACCCTGCAGCCGGTGTCCTATTTCAACAAGCTGGTCAGTCATATCGACGAGCGTCTGGCGCTGATTGTGGATCCCATGCTGGCTACCGGCGGCTCAATGATCGCCACCATCGATCTGCTCAAGCAGCACGGCTGTACCAATTTCAAGGTAATCGTGCTGGTGGCCGCCCCCGAAGGGGTCAAGGCGCTGGAAGCGGCCCACCCTGACGTGGAGCTGTATTGCGCCTCGGTGGACGAGCGCCTCGATGAGCACGGCTATATCATTCCCGGCCTCGGCGATGCCGGCGACAAGATTTTTGGTACCAAGTAAGTTCATTTAAAACCGGCCCAGGCCGGTTTTTTTCTGCTGTTTGAGGTTGTAACAAATGAATCCCGCTGAACGCACTCAGGAGCTGGCGCCCGGCCAGCCGGCGGTGCACACCCCCCTGCGTCAGGCCCTGGCCGGCTCCCAAATGTTGTTTGTGGCCTTTGGCGCCCTGGTGCTGATGCCGCTGATCACCGGCCTGGATACCAATGTGGCACTGTTCACCGCCGGTATCGGTACCCTGGTGTTTCAGATCTGTACCAAACGCCAGGTACCGATTTTTCTGGCGTCCTCCTTTGCCTTTATCGCGCCCATTCTTTATGGCGTGCAGACCTGGGGTATTCCCGCCACCATGAGCGGCCTGATGGCGGCGGGAATCATGTATGTGCTGCTCAGCCAGCTGGTACGCTGGCGCGGCACTGCCTTGCTGACCCGGCTGCTGCCCCCCGTGGTGGTGGGCCCGGTGATCATGGTGATTGGCCTGGGCCTGGCGCCCATGGCGGTAAACATGGCCATCGGCAAGAGCGGTGACGGCAGTGCCGTGCTGGTGGCGCACGACACCGCGTTGTGGTTGTCGCTGGGCTCCCTCATTACCACCCTGCTGGTGTCCACCCTGGCCAAGGGTGTGTTCCGGCTGGTGCCCATCACCGCCGGCATTGCCGTGGGTTATGGCATGGCCCTGGCCATGGGCGTGGTGGACTTTTCTCCGGTGCGGGATGCGCCCTGGTTCTCCCTGCCCAACTTTGTGGCGCCGGAGTGGAACTGGCAGGCGGTGCTGTTCATGATTCCGGTGGCCATTGCCCCGGCCATTGAGCACATTGGTGATGTGCTGGCCATCGGCTCGGTGACCGGCAAGGACTACCTGAAAAAGCCCGGCCTGCACCGCACCCTGCTGGGAGACGGCCTGGCCACCGGTGCCGCCTCCCTGTTTGGCGGCCCGCCCAACACCACTTACTCCGAAGTGACCGGCGCCGTGATGCTGACCAAGAACTTCAACCCGGTGATCATGACCTGGGCTGCCGGTTTTGCCATTGCCCTGGCCTTTGTGGGCAAGTTCGGCGCCCTGATGCAGAGCATTCCGGTGCCGGTGATGGGCGGCATCATGATCCTGCTGTTCGGCTCCATCGCCACCGTTGGCCTCAACAGCCTGATCAAGCATCAGGTTGATCTGTCTCAGGCCCGCAACCTGTGCATCGTGGCGGTGATTCTGGTGTTCGGCATCGGCGGCATGGCCTTTGGCATCGGTGATTTCAGCCTGCAGGGCATCAGCCTGTGCGGCATTGTCGGCATTCTGCTGAACTTGGTGCTGCCCAGGGAGCGGCCCCATTGATTCTGGCATGAGTCCCGGTCAGTGGTTATCATGAGCGCCCGATTTTCGACAATGGCCAAGTCATGCTGAAACAATTGCTGCTGTCGCTGATGCTGCTGGGTTTCGCCGGCGTGTCGGCCGCGTCCGTGTTCGAGGTGACCCTCGATCCTGCCCCCTACAGCCGAAAACTGGCCCGGGAACAGGCGGTGGATGTGTTGCTGGCCCGGCTGGCAGGCAGTGCGGCCGAGGCGTCCTGGGTACGGGACGAAATACGTGAGAACGGCGCCCGTTACCGTGAAGACGAGCAGACCGGCGGTGGCTATCGAGTGCGTTTTGAGCGGGGCGAACTGTTGCCCCTGCTGGAAAGCGCCGGGCTCAAGGCCTGGACCGGGCCACGGCCATCGCTGCTGGTGTGGCAGGTTAACGGCCAACGAGCCCTCGATACCATGACCACCGGCTGGCGCCGGGCCGGCAGCGATTTTGCCGTGCCGATTTTGTGGCCGCTGTGGGATCTGCAGGAGCACCTGCAGGTGAACAAGGACGCCCTGCTGCAGAATGGCGCCCTGACCGAGGCCAGCCGCCGCTATGGCGCCGAGCTCTGGCTGGCGGTACAGCAACGGGGTGGTCAGCTGGACTGGCGGCTGTTTTCCCGGGATGGCGAGCCCCCCCTGGCCCAGGGGCAAGCCGGTGATCCGGCCGGCGTGCTGGCGGCGGTCAACGATTACTGGGTGACCCATCAGGGCGTCCAGCGCGCACCGGCCCCGGTCAATCAGGCGCCGGCCGAGGCGTTGCAGGCCGGCGCCCATGCCCCGGGAGAGTACATCCTGGTGGTGACCGGCCTGCGGCATTTCGCCGACACCGTTCGCCTGCAGCAACGGCTGGCGGCGCTGGACGGCGTGAGTGGTGTGCAGTTGCTGGACAGTGCCGGCGATGAAGTTCGGCTTAAGCTGATGCTGTCGGGCCCCGCTGGTGCGGTGCAGGGCCTGCTGGCCGGCGCCGGCCTCAGTGCCCTGGGTGAGCATCGTTACCGGCTGGCGGAGGCGCCCCGGTGAGCCGTGCCGGTGATGCACAGCAACCGGCCCAGCTGGCCCTGGCGGTGCAGCTGCCCGATGATGAAACCTTTGCCAGCTTCTATCCGGGCGACAATGCCCAGCTGATCACCGCCCTCAAAAACGCCGCCCTGGGGCAGGGGGACGAGGTGATCTACCTCTGGGGCCAGCCCGGCTCCGGCCGTTCCCATCTGCTCCATGCCACCTGCGCCGAAGTCAACGCCAGCGGTGAGGCGGCCACCTGCCTGCCCCTGCACGCTCATCGACGCATGTCGCCGAGTCTGCTCGACGGCATGGAGCTGCTGCCGCTGGTGTGCCTCGACAACCTGGATGCCATTGCCGGGATCGATGAGTGGGAGCGGGCGGTGTTCAACTTCTTCAATCGCCGGCGGGAGCGGGCGTTGGGCACCCTGGTGATCAGCGCCTCGGCACCGTCCCGTAATCTGGGCCTGGGGCTGCCGGATCTGGCGTCGCGGCTGGACTGGGGCGTGGCCTATCAGCTGAAAACCCTGGATGACGAAGGCAAGCTCAGCGCCCTGCAGCTGCGGGCCGAGCTGCGCGGCTTCAAGCTGCCCACCGACGTGGGCCGGCTGCTGCTGAGCCGGCTGTCCCGGGACATGAGCACCCTGCTGGCGGCGTTGGATCTGCTCGACAACGCTTCCTTTCAGGCAAGGCGCAAGCTGAGCCTGCCCTTTACTCGAGAAATACTGGGGCTTTAAATCGGGGGCTGGGGAATAGGGATTGGGGAGCTCCGTAGGTTGGGGTTCGCTTCGCTTATCACAACCTATTGCTATATGCCATTGACTCCGGGTCATGCCTGGTGTGACGGCGGTGTAGGCCCCGATTTATCGGGGCGCGTTATTTGAGCGCAGCACCGAATGTGGCTTTATTTGCCCGGCTAAAGCCGGGCCTACAAGCCAATCCCCAGTCCCTAGTCGTTAATCCTTTTTCTTCTTGCGAATACTCAGGCCCAGCTCGCGGCCGCGCAGCTTGGCGTAGTAGCTGTTGCCCACGAACATCAGGGTGGCCAGCAGCAGCTCAACCAGCGCCAGCCAGCGTTCTCCCTCATCCACCCACAGCAGGGTCAGGGAGTGCAGAAAGTAGGGCATGATCAGAAACACCGCCCAGGCGTGCGTATAAGGATTGCCCTTGAGCATGCCCCGCATCGGAATAAACAGCCAGGGCAGCCACATGGTCAGCATAAAGCCGGCACCCAGCTCCGGATGCGGTGACAACAGGCCATGCCAGAGCGCCACCCAGACGATCAGGCCGAGATAACCGGTAAGCGCCAGCTTGCGGGCGAAGGCGGTAGTCATTACAGAATATCCAGTACTTGCTCGGGCGGACGACCCAGGGCGGCCTTGCCGTTGCACACTACAATGGGGCGCTCAATCAGTTTGGGGTTGGCGACCATGGCTTCAAGCAGCGCCTCCTCGTCGGTCACGTCCGCCAGTCCCAGGGTCTTGTATACCTCTTCCTTGGTGCGCATGAGCTGGCGGGCCGAGGCCATGCCCAGCTGGGTCAGCAGGGTTTTCAGCTGATCGGCGGAAGGCGGGGTGTCCAGGTATTTGATCACCTCGGGCTCAAGTCCCTTGTCCTGCAGCAGGGCCAGGGTCTCCCGGCTTTTGGAGCAGCGGGGATTATGATAGATAAACAGACTCATTATTCACTCCTGTGGCGTGGCTGCGGGCATTGTATAGAAGGAAAAGCGCAATGAGCAAACTTCCGCTCTGGGTTTTGACGATGGTGCTGGTGCTGGCCGGCTGCCGCGAGGCGGCCACCCTGACCCTGGCCGATGGCGAGCAGCGGCGGCTGGCCGATTACCGGGGAGACTGGCTGGTGGTGAACTATTTTGCCGAATGGTGTGCCCCCTGCCTGCGGGAGCTGCCCCTGCTCAATGCCCTGAATGACGCCGCCGGACCGGCGGTGCTGGCGGTAAGCTTTGATGCCATGCCGGCCCAGGCGCTGCAACAACTGCAGCAGCGCCTGGCCATTCGCGTGCCGGTGGCGGCCGGCCTGGAAGGGCCCTGGCCCTTTGAGCTGCCCCGAGTGTTGCCCACCACCTTTGTGCTCGATCCCGACGGCAAGCTGGCAGAGCGCCATCAGGGCGAGCTCAAGGCGGAGGATATTGCACGCTGGCAGCATCATTATTGGGGGAGTAAGGACTAGGGGTTAGGGACTTGTGTGTCGTTATTGGTGGACCGAGGTAGGTTGGAATGAGCGCAGCGAATTCCAACATTCCACCGCCGCCTGCGTGTTGTGATTCGCTCCGCTTATCGGCAACCTACGACCGTACACTTTTCCAGTCCCCAGTCCCTAGTCCCGAGCCTTAGTTCCTCAGCGCGTCCCATTCCTGCTGCTGCTGGCGCAGTTGTTCCAGCCGGGCGCCGAGGCGGGCCCGCTGCATGGCGTCCTGAGACAGGGTGGCGGCCAGTTCCATTTGCTGCACTGCCACGTCGTAGCGGCCCTTGAGTGCGGCCAGCTCGGCCTGGGCCCGGCGAAACGCGGACTCGTCGCTGAGCGGGCGCAGGGACTGGGCCAGCAGCTCCCAGGCCAGGGCGGCATCGGGCCGGCGGCGCAGGTAATCGTCGAGCAGGGCGGCGGCGTCCTGATTACGGCCGGCCTGCAGCAGGCTGTCGGCCAGGTTAATCATGATCACGGTATTGTCAGGCAGGCGCCGGCGGGCCTGCTCCAGCCGGGCGATGGCGGCCTCGTGGCGGCCTTCGGCGTTGTCTACATCGGTCAGGGCGTCGAGCACGAACAGGTTGCCGCCGTGACGCTCGGCCAGCTGCATCAGCAGGGGCCGGGCCTGCTGATGCTGGTTGATTTCCATCAGCCCCAGGGCCTGGCCGTAGCGGGCGGCGTCGGGCAACCAGGCACCGCCGGCCTTCACCTGCTGCTCAAAATACCGGTGTTGCTCCGTGGTACCGGCCTGTTGCAGCCGCACCATGATGCGGGCCTTGGCCAGTTGAAAGTCAAGCGAGGGCGACAACGGCCGGACGGCATATTCCGCCGCCCGGCTACGGGCCTCGGCGATACGGCTGGCGGGCAGCGGGTGGGTCAGCAGCATCTGGGGAGGGGTGCTGGCAAACTGGTACTTGTCAGAGAGCTTCTGAAAAAAGCCGGCCATGGCGTTGGGATCAAAGCCGGCGTTGTACAGCAGGCGCAGGCCCAGCCGATCGGCCTCAAATTCGTTGTCCCGCGTGTAGTTGATGGCCGACTGCATACGCAGCCCCAGGGTGGTCTGCAGGGCGGCCATGCCCGCCTGGGGGTTGACCACCGCCAGCGCCACCGAGCCCACCAGGCCGGCAATGGTCAGGGGGGTGCCGCGGGACTGGGATTCCAGGTAGCGGGCAATGTGGCGCTGGGTGACGTGGGTGATTTCGTGGGCCAGCACCGAAGCCAGTTCGCTTTCACTTTCCGCGTACAGGAACAGCCCGGTATGCAGCTGCACCACGCCGCCGAGAAAGGCGCTGGCGTTGATGCTGTCATCCCGAATCAGCAGAAAGCGAAAGGGAAAACGCACCGAGTCGGCCTGGGACAACAGCTTCAGCCCCAGATCGGAGATGTATTCATTCAGCACCGGATCGTCCACCACCGGCTGATTGGCCCGGGCGAAGCGGCTAAAGGCGTCGCCAAAGCGCACTTCCCGCTCCACCGACATGGCGCTGACCCCGGCGGTGCCTATGTCGGGCAGGCTGTTATCGGCCTGAGCGGGCTGGGCCGCCGTCAGCGCCATTGCCAGCGCCAGTGAAAGGGTGCGGTACATCATGTGGGCTTGTTCCTTGCTGAATGCAGATCGGCAGAATAACTGTCCGCCTTGAGTGGAACAAGCATTGTTTGGCGCTGGCAGGCGAGGGATAATGCCTTCTTTTTACAAAGGATGAGTATGGACCGCCTGGACGCCGGCGCGCTGCGTTGCCCGCAGCCATTGCTGGAGCTGAAACTCTGGCTGAAGTCGGCCGGGGCCCGCCAGCGACTGTGGCTGCGGCTGACCGACACCGGCTCGCGCCGGGACATTCCCGCCTATCTTGTGCGCACCGGCCAGGGAGTTGAGGTCGTCACGGACTGCCCCGAACAGCTAGTACTCATCGTCACCAAACACTCATAAGGAAGCTCTGCATGTTGGATGTTCTCAAGCACTGGTATCGGCAGCGGTTTTCCGATCCGGGGGCGGTGGTGCTGTTTTTGCTGCTGCTGTTCGGTTTTGTGGTGGTGTATTTCATGGGGCGCATACTGGCGCCGTTTTTCGCCGCCGTGGTGATTGCCTACCTGCTGGAATGGCCGGTGGGCCGCCTGCGCCGGCTGGGGTTGGGCAGAGGGCCGGCGGCCGGGGTGGTGTTGCTGATGTTTGCGGTGTTGCTGGTGCTGTCGCTGGTCAGCCTGGTGCCGTCCATTCTCAACCAGAGTGTCAACCTGGCGCGGGAAGTGCCCACCATGATCAACCGGGCCCAGGAAGTGCTGCTGACCCTGCCCGAGGAGTATCCGGAGCTGGTGGACGTTACCCTGATGCAAAACCTGCTCAACGATCTGCGCGGCCGGCTGGTAGGCTCGGCCGACGCCATACTGAGCGTTTCCATCAGCTCGCTGACCAATGTGGCGGTATTGATGGTGTACCTCATTCTGGTGTCGGTGCTGGTGTTCTTCATGCTCAAGGACAAACCGGCGCTGCTGCAGAGCATGCGCCGCTTTCTGCCTCGTAACCGGGAGCTGATCTCCCGCGTGTGGCACGAGATGAACGTGCAGATCGCCAACTATGTGCGCGGCAAGGTCATTGAAATCCTGATCGTCGGCGGTGTCAGCTATGTCACCTTTATGCTGCTGGGGCTTAACTATGCCCTGCTGCTGGCGGTGCTGGTGGGATTCTCGGTACTGATCCCCTATATCGGCGCCGCCGCTGCCACCGTGCCGGTGGCCATGGTGGGGCTGTTTCAATGGGGCTTTGCCGCCCCCTTCTTCTACCTGATGGTGGCCTACGCCATTATTCAGGCGCTGGACGGCAACGTGCTGGTGCCCATCCTGTTTTCCGAGGCGGTCAACCTGCACCCCATTGCCATTATCGTGGCGGTGCTGGTGTTTGGCGGCCTCTGGGGCTTCTGGGGCGTGTTTTTCGCCATTCCCCTGGCCACCCTGGTCAAGGCGGTGATCAACGCCTGGCCCCATCATGATGAGGCCGCGGCCGGGCCGGCCTGACGCCAATCGTTATCAATAGCAAGGAATACAAAGTGAGAGAACATTTCGCCTCCCGCTTCGGGTTTATCATGGCGGCCGCGGGAGCGGCGGTGGGTCTGGGTAACATCTGGGGCTTCCCCACCCAGGCGGCCAGCAACGGCGGTGGTGCCTTTCTGGTGACCTATCTGGTGCTGGTGTTTGCCCTGGCCTTTCCCATGCTGGTGATGGAGGTGGCCATCGGCCGCCATGGCCAGGCCAACCCGGTGGATGCGGTACGCAAACTGGGTAAAAGCCCGTTGCAGCAGTCCCTGGCGGGGCTGGTGGGTTATGCCGGCATGCTGGTGCCGAGCCTGGTGCTGTCATTTTATGCCATAGTGGCGGGCTGGCTGATGGCCTTTCTGGCCGCCAGCGTCACCCGCATGCTGGGCTGGCCGGTGGCCACCGAGTGGCTGGAGGCCTTTGGCCTGGGCCGCAATATCGTCTGGACCCTGGTGTTTTATCTGCTCACCATTCTGGTGGTGCAGGCCGGGGTGCGACGGGGCATAGAGCGCTGGTCGGCCCGGCTGATGCCGGCGCTGTTTGTGCTGTTTGTGTTGCTGTTTGGCTATATCCTCACTCAGGACGGCGCCATGGAAGGGCTGCGTCACTACTTGGTGCCCGACTTCAGCAAGGTGATGGACGGCCAGCTGCTGATCAGCGCCATGGGGCAGGCGTTTTTCTCTCTCACCATCGGCGGCTGTTCCATGTTGATGTACGGCTCCTACCTGAGCCGGCAGGAAAGCATTCCCACCACCGCCTTTCAGGTGACCCTGATCGATACCGGGGTGGCCTTTCTGGCGGGCCTGGTGATCCTGCCGGCGATGTTTGTGGCCATGAACCACGGCGTGACCATCTATGCCGATGACGGCAGCCTGCTGAGCAGCGACACCCTGGTGTTTCAGGTGTTGCCGGCGCTGTTTGACAGCATGGGCCCGGTGGGCATGCTGATGGCACTGGTGTTCTTTGTGCTGATGGCCATTGCCGCGCTGACTTCATCCATTTCCATGCTGGAGGTGCCGGTGTCTTATGCCACCGAGCGGTTCGGCACCTCGCGGCCACGCATGACCTGGCTGCTGGGCAGCGCCCTGGCGTTGTTCAGTGTGGTGATCTGCCTGAACTTCGGCACCCTGTTCGGTTTTGTGATACGGCTGTCCACCCAGAACATTCAGCCCCTGGTGGGCCTGGGCTTCTGCGTGCTGGGCGGCTGGATGTGGGGGCGGGCCAAATTGTTTGACGAGCTGGTGAAGGGGACGCCGGCGCTGTCCGATAGCCTGTTCTGGCGCATCTGGCCCTGGTATGTGCGGCTGGTGTGCCCGCTGCTGGTAGTGCTGGTGATCGGCGCCAGCTGGTAACGCCGGTGAGGGGTGAACAGTGAGGGGGAGGAGACGTCCTTTCCCCTCACATTTCACCGCTTAATACAGCATGCTGTACAGCTTGCGGCGATAGCGGGACGCCACCGGATCGGTACCCATGCTGGTCAGCATATCCAGCAAGTGCTTCTTGGCTTCGCCAAAGGACAGATCCCGCTGCAGGATCTCGATCAGCAGCTGCAGCGCTTCTTCCTGGCGGCCGGCCTGAAAATACTGCACCGCCAGCTCTTCCTTTAACTCCAGGCTGTCGGGAGTGGCGGCCAGCTTCTGTTCCAGCTCGCGCAGCTCGGGGCTGTCGGCGGCTTCTTCTGCCAGCTCCAGCCGGGCCAGCACATGCTGGTACTGGCTGTCCTGATCTGCCATGCCGATGGTGTCGAGCAACTGCCGGGTTTCTTCCAGCTTGTTCAGGGCCAGGGCGGTCTCGGCCAGGGTCAGGCGAATGGCGGCGCTGTCATTGAGCGCCCGGGCCTGTTGCAGCAGGCCATAGGCGGCCTGGGGATCCATGCCCAGCATTTGCTTGGCCTGATCCAGCAGCTGTGCCGCCTCGTCGGGCAGGTAGGGCTTGAGAAAGGTGTTAAGGGCGGCATCGTCCTGCGGGCCTTCCAACATGTCCACCGGCTGGCCGTCCTTGAACGCCACCAGGGCCGGCAGCGCCTGCAGGCCCAGCTGCATGGCGAGGCTTTGCAACTGGGGATCGGCCACGTCGACCCGGGCCAGATCCACCTGACCGTTGTCGGCACCGATCAGCCGCTCCACCTGGGCGCGCATGGGCTGGCACTCGGGCACCTGATCGGCGTGGAAAAAGATCACCACCGTTTTGCTCATGGACGCCTGGATCAGCGCCTGCTGAAAATTCTCTACCGTGATATCAACGAACATTGAGAAGCCTCTTTAGGGGTTTATGGCTAGATTGGGTTGCGGACCGGCAATTTCAAGCGCAGGGGCGCAATCCGCCGGGCTCAGCAGGCGCAGCCCGGCGGTCTCGCCAGCCACCGCCAGGGTCAGGCTGGCGCCGGCCGCATGCCCCTGATAGAGCCGGTAGGCACGTTTATGAAAGCGGGCGAGGGGCTCGCCGGGCCGCCACACTACCTTATCCAGATTATGGGCAATGCCGCCGCCGTCGGCCTTGAGCACGGCTTCCTTGACCGTCCACAGTTGCTGAAAGTCCGCTTCGGGACTGCGGCTGCTGGCCAGCCAGGCTTGCTCGTCGCCGGCCAGGTAGCGCCGGGCCAGCCGGGCGATGCGATCGGGCGGCAGGCGCCGGCTTTCCAGATCTACCCCCACCGCCGCGACGGGGCTGAACGCCAGCGCCAGCAGCGGACCGCTGTGGCTCAGGTTAAACTGCCAGCCGCCCTCGACCAAGGCGGGTTTGCCCTTGTCGTTCAGGCGAATGTCGAGCCGTGCCGGCGGCACTCCCAGGCGCGCGCCCAGATAATGGCGCAGCAGGTAGCGGCCCAGCAGGAATAACTGAGCCTGCAAGGAATGCTGCATGGTCGCCAGGCGCTCTTGTTCGGCGGAAGAGAGCGTTTTAAAGGCAGTTGATGGTGTTTTTATCGC
The DNA here is from genome assembly GCF_011319775.1 of Oceanimonas sp. MB9. NCBI lineage: Bacteria > Pseudomonadati > Pseudomonadota > Gammaproteobacteria > Aeromonadales > Aeromonadaceae > Oceanimonas > Oceanimonas sp. MB9. The sequence goes on from NZ_VFBE01000009.1 coordinate 50,466, forward strand.
CGATGCGTCACAAATCAGCAGTTCGGCGCCAATATCCTTGTTTTTACTCATTTTCTGCTTTGCAAAATACCGGGGTTCTGGACTAGTATCTTTGAGTTCATCAATTGGTTGCCATTATCCATATGATAAAGAAAGTCATTGTTATCGGCAGTCTGCTTGTGATGGCCGGGTGCAGCAGCACACCGGATGAGAAGTCAGGTAAAAAGATGGCTGGTAGAAAACCGTCTTCTTCCCTGACTTACAGCATCAGTACCGAGCCCATGAAACCGGCCAGATCGGCGGCCACCCTCACCAACCTGCATCAGGTCTATCAGCGCTGGCGGGGCGTGCCCTATCGCTTTGGCGGTGAGGGAGCGGACGGCATCGACTGCTCTGCCTTTACCCAGGCCCTCTACCAGGAAGCCTTTGGCATGGAGCTGCCGCGCAGCACATACGAGCAGGTAAACCTGGGGCGCGAGGTGGAGCGGGAGCAGCTGCGTCCGGGGGATCTGGTGTTCTTCCGTACCGGCCGCAGCACGCAACACAACGGCGTTTACATTGGTAACGGCAAGTTTGCCCATGCTTCTTCCAGTGTCGGGGTGACCATCTCCAGACTCGACAATGTGTACTGGAAAAGCCGTTACTGGCAGGCCCGCCGGGTTCTGGACTGAAGACCGAGTAACGAAGGTTAGGGACTGGTGACTTGGGAGCAGCACTCAATAACTAATCCCTAATCCCTAATCCCTAATCCCGGTTATTTGCCCTGAAACCGGTTCAGCTCATTCATCACCTGCATCAGCAGGGTCAGCTCCGGGTTGGCTTCCTCCCGCGCCCGGTAACTGCCGGCATCCAGCAGTTGCAGATCGCCCTGGCGGTTGAACAGGGTGATGTCGCTGCCCTGGAAAATTGCATATTCCTCTTCATCCGAGGCCAGCCGCCAGCGGCTTTCCCGCACCGTAAACAGTGACTGGCCACTGGCATAGCTGCGCAGCGGGCTGTTCACCCCCAGCGCCTGCTGCAGCAGGGTGGGGGCCAGATCCAGGTGGCTGGTGGGGTGGGCAAAGCGCTCGGGGGCTTCTCGGCCGGGCCAGGCCACCACCAGGGGAACCTGTAGCTGTGCCGGGGAATAGGCATTGCCAAAGCCCCAGGTGTTGTTGCCGTTGTCGTTGAACTCCATGCCATGGCCCGAGGTCACCACCACTATGGTATTCCGCTCCACACCCTGCAGCAGGCCAAGCAGCCCACCCAGCAGTTGATCGGTGTAAAAGGCGGCATTGCGGTAACGGTTGAGCAGGGCATCGTGCTGTTCGCTGCGATAGGGTTCGGCCGGGTTAAGTCGCTCCAGCGACGGCTGAAACGGCCCGTTCATGCCATCGGGCAGCGACAGGGCGTTGAGGGCGTCGAGATAGACAAAGGAAAACCAGGGCCGGTCGTCCTGCCCGTCGGCCAGCCAGCCGGCAAACCGCCCCAGCGCCAGTCGATCGCCTTCGGCCCCGCCCACGGCCGGCTGTTCACCCGGGCTGCGCAGGGTGGTGAAAATGGCATCCCGATACAGGGCCGAGCCGGTGCCCCCGCTGACAAAAAGCCCCAGGCGGTAGTCCTGGCGTTGCAGTTCGTCGATCAGTACCGGGGCCTTGCGCTCCAGCTCTGCCTCCTGCCGGTAGTGGGCTGGCAGGCTGTAGAACAGGCTGAACAGCGCCGGCTCCGGCCGGTTGCCGGCGCTGAGATGATTGTCAAAGCGCAGGTGGCGGTCGGCAAAGCGGCTCAGGTTGGGCATGGTAATGTCGTCGAGCTGATCGGCACGCAGGCCGTCGGCCACCACCAGTAAAATATTGGGAGCTTGCTCCGAGGGCTGCACCGACAGGGGACGCAGCGGATAATTGAGCCGTTGTTGCGGGCTGCCGGTCAGCTGTTGCGAGCGTTGCCGGTATTCCTCTTCGTCCAGCCAGCCCTGCTTTATCAAAAAGCTTTTGGCGGTCATGGGGTAGGACAGGGGAAAGTTGGCCTTTTGCAGGGTAATGGGCGTATACAGGGTGGCGTCGGCCCAGATATGCACGCTGTGGGTCAGGAAAAAACACACCAGCAGGGGCAGGGTCAGCGGCCGGGACAGGCTGCGCGAGCGGCGCGGACTCCAGCGCCACAACCAGGACGCCAGCCACAGCTCGGCCACAAACAGCAAGGGGACCCAGGCAAACAGCCAGCCCCAGCCCGGCGCTCCTTCCGCCTGGGCCTGATCCAGCAACAACCGCCACACCGAGGGGTTGAGGTGAAAGCCGAACAGGCTGAAGACCTGAGTGTCCACCAGCAGCAGGGTGAGGGCGCCGGTGGCCAGTCCCGCGCCCATTAGCTGCACCGCCCGCAGTTTTGGCACCAGAAAGGTCAGCGGAAACAGGGTCAGCAGGTAGGTGCAAAAGGTGAGGAAGGCGAAATGTCCCACCCAGCTCACCAGCATATAGCCGATGCCAAGGGCGCTGTCGGGCAGGCCGGCGGCAAACAGATAGCGGGTAGACACCGCCATGGCCAGCAGAATGTTGAAAAACACGAACCAGTGACCCCAGCCGATTAGCCGGGAGACGTTGTCGCGATAAAGGGGACCGGTTTCAACCATGACGTTGCTGTTGGCGAGAACGGAAAAGGCGCTTAATGCGCCCCTTTCTGGGTGTCGACCGAGGAGGTCAGCACACTGGCAAATTTGTCGGCAATGGCCTTGCGCTGGCCGGGGGCCACCTGATGATTGATCACATGGGTGGCCAGGTTGCCCAGTACCATCAGGCGCAGATCCGCCGGCGCCTGGTGCTTGTCCATGACCGCCTCCAGCTCGCTCAGCAGTTGGTCGAATTGTTTGTCGTACTTGGAAATCACAGGCATGGGCGTTCAATCATTTAACTTGATAACAGGGTGTCTATAATACCCCACCCCTAACGGCAACTCTATGGCAATCTGACATGAGCCTGGACATCGAACACATCATAGTGCATTCCCTGTTTGTGAATGAACAGGGGCAGGTTGCACTCGCCCGGCGAGACGACGAACTGGCCGCGGGACCGGCCGTGACCGAGCTGATGGGCGAGCTGCATCATATCTACAACACCAAGGCCGGCAAGGTATTCGGCCACTTCAGCGACGAGGATACCGGCTTTCGGGATTTGGTGCGGCGTATGGAAGATCAAAGCCTGGGCTTTGCCGCCTTTTCGCACCAGGCCGCCGAACGGCTGCTGGCGGAGCTGAACCGGCTGGACATGCAGGAAGAGGGCGTGCTGTTGTTTGTGCGCTACCAGTGGCTGGGCGCCCATTACCTGCTGATTGCCCTGCTCGACAACAAGGACAGCGTGACCGTGACCGAGCAGCTCGATGTAAGCCGGGCCAGTTACCTGGATCTGGGGCGCATGCAGCTGGCGGCGCGGCTGGATCTCACCGAGCTGCAGACCCGGCCGGAGTCAAAACGTTATTTCTCCTTTATCAAGGGTCGGGCCGGACGTAAGGTATCGGACTTCTTTCTCAACTTTCTGTCCTGTGTCGAGGGCATGGATCCCAAGGCCCAGAGCCAGGGCCTGATGAAGGCGGTGGACGAATACTGCGATGCCCGCCAGCTCAGCCAGGAAGAAAAGCTGCAGAGCAAGGCGACCATCAGCAAGTACTGCCGGGAGCAACTGAAGGAAGGTGAGGAGCTGGAGCTGCGTGAGCTGTCGGCAGAACTGGGCGCCGATGACGATCTCGACTTTTATCAGTTTGTCAGTGAGGAATATGCGCTGGAAGAGCGGTTTCCGGTAGACCGTTCGGCCCTCAAGGGCCTGACCAAATACGTGGGCTCGGGGGGCGGGCTGACCATCAGCTTTGATCAGAAGCTGCTGGGTGAGCGCATTGAGTATGATGCGGCTACCGATACCCTGACCATCAAGGGCACCCCGCCCAACCTCAAGGCCCAGCTGCAGAAAGGATAAAAAATCGTGAGGAGTCAGGGGGAGGAGTTCAAGGCTTTTCACCTCACTCCTCACCCCTCACGGGCTTATGAGCGGATCAGATGATCAAAGGCGCCCAGGGCGGCGGTGGCACCGGCTCCCATGGAGATGATGATCTGCTTGTAGGGCACGGTCGTGGCATCGCCGGCGGCGAACACCCCGGTCATGGAGGTGGCGCCACGGGCGTCAATGATCACCTCGCCGGTGCGGCTCAGCTCCACTTCCGAGCCTTGCAGAAATTCGGTGTTGGGTACCAGGCCGATCTGCACAAAGATACCCGCCACATCCAGGCGCTTGCTGTCGCCGCTGACCCTGTCGGTATACTGCATGCCGGTCACCTTGTTGCCATCCCCCAGCACCTCGCTGGTCTGGGCATTCATGATGATGTCGATATTGCCCATGGAGCGAGCCTTGCGTTGCAGCACCTCGTCGGCGCGCAGGGTGTCGGCAAATTCCAGTACGGTCACATGCTCCACGATGCCCGCCAGATCGATGGCCGCCTCAATGCCTGAATTGCCACCACCGACCACGGCCACGCGCTTGCCCTTGAAGAAGGGGCCGTCGCAGTGGGGGCAATAGGCCACGCCCTTGGTGCGGTACTCGGCTTCCCCGGGCACGTTCAGCTCGCGCCAGCGGGCACCGGTGGCGAGTATGACCGACTTGCTTTTGAGCACGGCACCGCTGGCCAGCGGCACTTCTATCAGCTCGCCCCGTTGAATGCCGGCGGCGCGCTGGTTGGTCACCAGCTCGACATCGTACTCCTTGACGTGTTGCTCCAGGCTGGCGGCCAGCTTCGGGCCTTCGGTATAGGGCACGGAGATAAAATTCTCAATGCCAACGGTATCCATGACCTGGCCGCCAAAGCGTTCGGCCACCAGTGCCGTGCGCACGCCCTTGCGGGCGGCGTAAATGGCCGCCGCGGCACCGGCCGGGCCACCACCCACCACCAGTACGTCAAAGGGATCCTGCTCGTTGAGCTCGGCGGCCTGACGCTCGGCGGCACCGGTATCGAGTTTGCCGACAATCTCTTCCAGGGTCATGCGGCCCTGACCGAAATGTTCACCGTTCAGGTATACCGCGGGCACCGCCATGATCTGGCGTTCGTTAACCTCATCCTGGAACAGGGCGCCGTCAATCATCACATGGGTGATGTTGGGGTTCAGGTTCGCCATCAGGTTCAGCGCCTGGACCACATCCGGACAGTTCTGACAGGACAGGGAGATATAGGTTTCAAAATGAAATTCACCCTTGAGATTGCGGATTCGCTCCAGCAGCTCCGGCGCCGCCTTGGACGGATGGCCGCCGGCCTGCAGCAGGGCCAGCACCAGGGAAGTGAACTCATGGCCCAGGGGAATGCCGGCAAAGCTGACCCGTGGTGCCTGCCCGGCGGGAGCCACGCCCATGCTGGGACTGCGGTCGGCCGTCACCTGCTCAAGGGTGATCTTGCTTGAGAGCTGGCTGATTTCGGTCGCCAGCGTCAGTAATTCGTTGGATTTTGCAGAGTCGTCACCGGACACGCTGATGGCTATCGGCGAGACAATGTTCTGCAGATAGGTGTCCAGTTGTTTTTTGATATTGGTATCTAACATGGTCGTGTCCTGTGCAATGAAATCAATAAAAGCAGGGGAGGGAATATTCGGCCCGCCATGGGGCGGGCCGTTGGCAGGAGCCTGACTTAGATTTTGCCGACCAAGTCCAGGGACGGGGCCAGGGTGGCTTCGCCTTCCTGCCATTTGGCGGGGCAGACTTCACCCGGGTGGGCGGCCACATACTGGGCGGCCTTGATCTTGCGCACCAAGTCAGAAGCATCGCGGCCAATGCCTTCGGCGGTCACTTCAATGGCCTGAATAACGCCCTCGGGATCGATGATAAAGGTGGCACGGTCGGCCAGGCCCTGACCTTCACGCATCACACCAAAGTTGTTGGTGATGGTGCCGGTCTGGTCGCCCACCATGTAGTACTGGATCTTGCCAATGGTGTCTGAGCTGTCGTGCCAGGCCTTGTGGGTAAAGTGGGTGTCGGTGGATACCGAGTACACTTCCACGCCCATTTTCTGCAGCTCGGCATAGTGATCCGCCAGATCGCCCAGTTCGGTGGGGCACACAAAGGTGAAGTCGGCCGGGTAGAAGAACACCACGGACCATTTGCCCTTGAGATCGGCGTCGCTCACCTTGACGAATTCGCCCTGATAAAAGGCATCGGCGGTAAAGGGTTTGATTTCGGTATTGATGGAAACGGCCATAACAGCTCCTTTCGTGTTGTCGGTAAATGTGTGTCTCGAACGCCGTTGATGGTAAGGGAGAATAGATTGTTAGGTAAAATCATTGGTTTCTATTGAATTGATTGTTGTTTCCTATTTTAAATGTCGGGAATGCCGCGACCCGCCAAAAAAATCTTCCTCTTCGACTGGCCGACCAGGGCGGCAGCCCAGCCTTAAATGAGCGAAGTTGTCGCCTGTCTGTGCCCTGTTCAGGGGCGATCATGAAAATGACAAAACAACGACACTCCTGGTAATCCGTGGTTGAGGGTACTGTAGGAGTGAATGATTTTTTGCGATCGCAAAAATACTGGTCGATAATTGTACTGGTTCCCGCTGGGCCCGGCTTCAGCCCACGGCTTACCGCGGACAGGTGGCGTATGTAAGGAAAAGGGTTTTGTTTGATATTAGTCCAAGGTTGTTATTATTTTGGTGTTAAATTTACGTAATTAAATTACATTTGTCGCCGTTGTGACCTTGATTATGGTTTTTTTGATGTGCCTTTATTCAAGGGGGTTAGCCAGTTTTTAACGTTTTATTGGGCCAGGGATGGAATGTGACATATGTTGTGTTTTAGTTAAATCGGATCTTGATTTAGGGCTTTTTTTTGCGCAACGTAATAGTCACACCGCAACGCAAAACAAAATCTGAGTCTTGTACGGCAATGCCTTTTGGCCGCTACAAGCCAAACAAACGGAAACGGGCCGAGCCGCCCTACAACAACAAGAACCCGATTGCCGAGCCAGCCGAATGCGGTGCCAACGCTGGTTTGACAGGGATGTATAACCGATTGAGCCCATGGCTCGACGCCAACAACACAGGACTGGAACCATGCCATACGCCAACGAGATCGATAAACTGGCCACCCTCATCAAACAGAACCCGAGCTGGGGCGCCATCAAACCCGAACATGCCGCCCGCATGCGCGTGCAGAACCAATTCAAAACCGGCCTTGATATCGCTAAATACACCGCCAAGATTATGCGCGAAGACATGGCCGCCTATGATGCGGATCCGGCGCAATACACCCAGTCTCTGGGTTGTTGGCACGGCTTTATCGGTCAGCAGAAGCTGATTTCCATCAAGAAACACTTTGGCAGCACCAAGCGCCGCTATCTCTACCTCTCCGGCTGGATGGTTGCCGCCCTGCGCTCCGAGTTCGGCCCACTGCCGGATCAGTCCATGCACGAAAAGACCTCGGTACCGGCCCTGATTGAAGAGCTGTACACCTTCCTGCGCCAGGCCGACTCCTGGGAGCTGAACCACCTGTTCCGTTCACTGGAAGACGCTCAGAATGCCGGAGACAAGGCCAAAGCCCAGGAAATACTGGCCCAAATTGACAACCATGAAACCCATATCGTGCCCATTGTTGCCGACATTGATGCCGGTTTTGGCAACGCCGAAGCGACCTACCTGCTGGCCAGAAAAATGATCGAAGCCGGCGCCTGCTGTATTCAGCTGGAAAATCAGGTATCCGATGAGAAGCAGTGCGGTCACCAGGATGGCAAAGTGACCGTGCCTCATGCCGACTTTCTGGCCAAGATCAACGCCGTACGCCTGGCCTTTCTTGAGCTGGGTGTGGACGACGGTGTTATTGTGGCCCGTACCGACTCCCTGGGTGCCGGCCTCACCAAGCAGATTGCCGTGACCAACGAGCCGGGCGATCTGGGTGATCAATACAACAGCTTTATCGATGGCGACGTGATTGAAAGCGCGGCAGACATCGCCAACGGCGACGTGGTGATCAAGCAAAACGGCAAGCTGGTTCGTCCCAAGCGCCTAGCTTCCGGCCTGTTCCAGTTCAAGCCCGGCTCCGGTGAAGACCGTGTTGTCATGGACTGTATCGCCAGCCTGCAAAACGGTGCCGATCTGCTGTGGATTGAAACCGAGAAGCCCCATATCGGCCAGATCAAGGGCATGGTAGACCGCATTCGCGCCGTGGTGCCCAATGCCAAGCTGGTGTACAACAACAGCCCGTCCTTCAACTGGACCCTGAACTTCCGTCAGCAGGTGTTCGATGCCTGGGCCGCCGAAGGCAAGGACGTGTCCGCCTACGACCGTGATCGCCTGATGAGCGCCGATTACGACAGCACCGAGCTGGCGCAACTGGCCGACGAGTGGACTCGCAACTTCCAGCGTGACGCCGCCCGTGAAGCCGGCATTTTCCATCACCTGATCACCCTGCCGACCTATCACACCGCGGCCCTGTCCACCGACAATCTGGCCAAGGGTTACTTCGGCGACGAAGGCATGCTGGCCTATGTGGCGGGTGTTCAGCGCCAGGAAATTCGTCAGGGCATCGCCACCGTCAAGCATCAGGACATGGCCGGCTCCAACATCGGTGATGACCACAAGGAATTCTTCGCCGGTGAGGCCGCGCTCAAGGCCGGTGGCAAGGACAACACCATGGGTCAGTTCGACAATATCTGAGCCCGGTTGACCCCATAACAATAAACCATCGCAATACCTATCTCGTTTTTCGGCAGCCCTTGAGGCTGCCTTTTTTATGTGTTTTTATTAATAGGTGTTAAGTAAAAGGTAACACTGCCGATATTCCACTTCAGCACTACATGGATACTGCATCGAGTCATTCTTACTGACCGTACGCATTAGTCATACCTCTTTATCGGTAACATGAATGGAGGGCATCCCTTGCCATAATGGTATTGGCGGTTGCTCGGAAGGATCCTTTACTATCATGCTTCACATTAAAAAAACCGCCCTGTCGGCCAAGTTGTTTGTGACCACCGGCCTGCTGTTGTTGCTTTGCGTGCTGATCCTAAACAGTGTCGTGAACCACTTTTTGAAACAGACTGCCGGCGACGTCGGGCGGGAAGCCGCGACGGTGCTGCAAGCCGAAATCAGCCAGCAGCTCAGCAGTCAGGCGGCCACTGCGGGGACCCGGCTGGCTGCCTTCATCAATGACAGCTTTCGCACCCCCCTGACCCTGGCCCAGGTGCTGGCCGCCAGTATTTCGGGACCTGCTCAGGATCAACTCAGCCGGGAGCAGGTGGTGGCGATCAACCGCCAGTTGCTGATGGCCAACCCTCAGCTCGGTGCCATTTACAGTCAATTCGAGGCGAATGCCTATGATGGCCTGGATGCTCTCTATGTGAATGGCTATACCCATTCGGTGAACGGTGCCGGCAGCTTGGAGGTGTACTTGGTACGTCAACAGGATGGTGCGCTGGAGCAATTGCGGGTGGACGACGCCGCCGAGAAACACGACACCGGCCGCAACGAACGGGGAGAGCGCAACGCCGAATGGTTTCTGTGTCCGATGGAGACTAGCCAACCCTGCCTGCTGGAGCCGTATTTGTATGAGATTAAGCCTGGCCACAGTGAATTGATGACCAGTGTAACGGTGCCCATTATCGCCGAAGGCCGGTTTCGTGGTGTGAGCGGGGCAGACATTCATCTGTCGGCGTTTCAGCAGCAGATCATGCAACTTGCCGACTCCCTTTACCATGGTCAGGCTGAAGCCTTGTTGCTCAGCAGCCAGGGGATGGTGGTGGCGTCCAGTCGTCAGCCCGACAGCCTGGGCCGTCCGCTGAGCGAGGTGATGGAAGGAAACGCATCGCAGCGCTTGCTGGCCCTGAGCGGGGGTGAGGTGAGTACGCTGGGGGATGATTATCTGTATGGCGTTTATCAAATGCCGATCACCGCAGCCGGGGTGAACTGGTCGCTGTTGATCCGGGTGCCCCGTGAGGTGGCTCTGGCTGATGTGGCCCTGCTTCAGCAGCACCTGACGGCCGGTGTGCGCGAGCTGACCCATCAGCAGTGGTTGGCCGGAGGCCTGATCATGATTGCCGGTATTGGCGCCATGGTCCTGTTGGTACGTACCATTACCCGCCCGCTCACCCTGATGAACGAACGGATTGGCAGCCTGAACAGTGCCGAGGGGGACTTGACCCGAACCGTACAGATAGACACTCATCGGGAACTGATCGCCTTGTCTGGCGGCTTTAACGGTTTCATCGAGACCCTGCGTCAGCTGGTGCTCAGGCTCAAGCTGACCGGTCAGGAGGTGGGGCGGGAATCCGATAACGGCGCCCGGCTGGCCGGCGACATGCATCAGCAGGTGACCCGACAAAACCGGGAGTTGGAGTCGGTGGTGACCGCCATGAACGAGATGAGTGTGGCCTCCGCCGAGGTGGCCCGTTTCTCCGAGCAGGCGGCGATCGAGGCGGGGCAGGCCAATCAGGCCCTGCAGGGCACTCAGGGGCGACTGGCCGGCACTGTGGATGACATCGGCCAGCTGGCCGTCGAGGTGCTGGCTGCGGCCCAAGCGGTGAACCAGGTGGCGGAACGCAGTGAGGCCATCAACAGCATTCTCGATGTCATACGGGCCATTGCCGAGCAGACCAACCTGCTGGCGCTCAATGCCGCCATCGAAGCGGCCCGGGCTGGCGAACAGGGCCGGGGCTTTGCGGTGGTGGCCGACGAGGTGCGGGCACTGGCGGCCAAGACCCGTCAGTCCACCGATGATATCGCCGAGTTGATTGAGAGGCTCAACCGGCAGGTGGGTGATACCGTGCAGATCATGGAGCAGGGAGCGGCGCGGGCCGAACACACCTCGGCGCAGTCGAAAGAGGCTTACCAGGATCTTTCCGGGGTAACAACATTGATCCAGACCATCAGTGATCACGTTACCCAGATGGCGACCTCGGCTGAAGAGCAAAGCGCGGTTTCAAGCGACATTAACCGCAACCTGACCAGACTGGGTGAGGCAGCGGCGCAACTGGCCGATCTTGCCGAGTCGGTGGGACAGCACGGTCAGCGCTTGAGCGGCCTGTCCGGGGGGCTCAAGCAGGAGTTGGGGCGCCTGAAAACCTGAGCCCGGGCATGCCGGTTACTGAGCGGCCGGATTGGTGTCATATCGGGCCGCCCATGCAAAAACGACTAGAATTAGCCTCGAGGTTCCAGTCTGGACTGCGAGGGCGGCATGACCAATCCCAATAACGCCACCATTACCTTGGTGCACCGGATCCGGTTCGTGGACGGCCACGGCCTGACCATTCCTACCTTTCGGCTGTTAAAGGACGACGGTCACTTCTATGCCGATGCTATTGCGCCTGAACTCGACAAGGAGCAGGCGCTGGCCATGTACCACAGCATGGTGGCCACTCGGCTGCTGGATGAGCGCATGCTGGCGGCCCAGCGCCAGGGCCGTATCAGCTTTTACCTGCAGAGCCTGGGGGAGGAAGCCCAGGCGGTAGCCAGTGCGGCGGCGCTGGCACCGGAAGACATGATCCTGGCCCAGTACCGGGAGCAGGGCGCCCTGCTGCACCGGGGTTTTACCCTGGCGCAATTCATGAGCCAGCTGTTTTCCAATGAGGACGATCTGGGCAAGGGCCGGCAGATGCCGGTGCACTACGGCTGTCGTGAGCTCAACTTCATGACCATTTCCTCCCCTCTGGCCACGCAAATTCCCCAGGCCACCGGGGTGGCCTATGGCCAGCGACTGGCCGGCGAGTCCGCCATCACCCTGTGCTACTTCGGGGAAGGGGCGGCCTCGGAAGGGGACTTTCACGCCGGCCTGAACATGGCGGCGGTGCTGAAAACCCCGGTGATCTTTTTTTGCCGCAACAATGGCTACGCCATTTCCACGCCGGCCAGCGAACAGTTTGTAGGTGACGGCATCGCCAGTCGCGCCGTGGGCTACGGCATTCGTACCCTGCGGGTGGACGGCGCCGACACCCTGGCGGTGTTTGAGGCCACCCGTCAGGCTCGGCAACTGATGCTCGACGATCCCCAACCAATGCTGATTGAAGCCATGTCCTACCGGCTGGGGGCCCATTCATCATCGGACGATCCCAGCGGCTACCGCTCTCAGGCCGAAGAGGAGCGCTGGCGCAAGCGGGATCCCATTGGTCGCTACCGCCTGTGGCTGCAGCATCAGGGCTGGCTGAATGAGGATGATGATCGCCGTCACCGTGATGAGCTGCGCCGGCAGATCCTGGAGGCCATGAAACAGGCCGAGCAGCGGGCCAAACCCGCGCTGGAGAGCCTGGTGGAAGACGTTTATGCGGCGGTGCCGCGCCACCTTGAGCGTCAGCTGGCCGGGCTGAAACATCCTTCGAGTGGCCGGCAAGGGGAGGACGCATGAAGCAGATGAACCTGTTGCAGGCGGTCAATCAGGCGCTGACCCTGGCCATGGAGCGGGATGCCAGCGTGCTGTGCTTTGGCGAGGACGTGGGCCACTTTGGCGGCGTGTTTCGGGCCACCAGTGGCCTGCAGGACAAATATGGCGAAGATCGTTGTTTCAATACTCCGCTCACCGAGCAGGGCATTGTCGGCTTTGCCAACGGCCTGGCGGCAAAAGGATTGAAGCCGGTGGCGGAAATTCAGTTCGCCGATTACATCTTTCCCGCCTTTGATCAACTGGTCAACGAAACCGCCAAGTTCCGCTATCGCTCCGGCAACCAGTTCAACGTGGGCGGCCTGGTGGTGCGTACGCCCTACGGCGGCGGCATTGCCGGGGGCCATTATCACAGCCAGTCGCCGGAAGCGTATTTTGTACATACCCCGGGGTTGCGGGTGGTGGTGCCCCGAGGACCGGTGCAGGCCAAAGGGCTGCTGCTGGCGGCCATCGCCTGCCCGGATCCGGTGATCTTTTTTGAACCCAAGCGGCTGTACCGGGCGGCGGTGGCCGAGGTGGACGAAGGCTATTACCAGCTGCCCCTGGATAAGGCCGAGGTAGTGCGGGAAGGCTCGGATATCACCCTGCTGGCCTGGGGAGCCCAGATGGACTACCTGCTGAAGGCGGCGGATCTGGCCGACAATGCGGGCATTTCCTGTGAGGTGATCGATCTGCAGAGCCTGCTGCCCTGGGATGAAGACACTGTGGTGGAATCCGTGCTCAAGACCGGGCGGTTGCTGATCAGCCATGAGGCGCCCCTGACCGGTGGCTTTGGCGCAGAGATTGCCGCCACTGTACAAGAGCGCTGCTTTCTGTATCTGGAAAGCCCCATCGCTCGAGTGTGCGGCCTCGACACTCCCTTTCCGCTGGCGCTGGAAAAGCGGTACATGCCCGATCAGCATCGGATTTTCGACGCCATTAACGCCACCATGAATTTTTAGGAGCGCACATGAAAAAGGACTTTCTGCTGCCGGATATCGGCGAGGGCATAGTGGAGTGCGAGCTGGTGGAGTGGCTGGTGGCCGAGGGTGATCGGGTGGAAGAAGATCAGGCCATTTGCGATGTGATGACCGACAAGGCGCTGGTGCAGATTCCGGCGGTGCACGCCGGCACCATCTCTCGCTTGTATGTAAAAAAGGGGGACATGGCCAGGGTGGATGCGCCGCTGTTTGAAATGACGCTGGCAGATGATGAGGCCACCGCAAGCGTCCCTCGAAGCGACTCGCAGCAGAATGAGGCGACGGAAAACGCCGAGACCAGCGAAGGCGAGAGGTCCCCGGGTGCCGGGGCCTTCGGCGAAGCGACTTGCCATGCCGAGTCTCCTGAGAAAGCCTTTGCGGCCGGCAACCGGGCCGTGGCCAGTCCGGCGGTGCGTCGGCTGGCCCGGGAGCATAATGTGGATCTGGCGCAGGTGCCGGGTTCCGGCGATAAGGGCCGGGTCTACAAGGAAGATGTGGAGGCCTGGCTGGCGGCCCAAGGCGCGCCGTCGCGGACCGAATCGGCCTGGCGCGAGCCCCTGAGCGGTGTGCGCGCCGCCATGGCCCGGCACATGACCGACAGCCTCACCGTTCCCCGCTTTACCTATTGCGAGGAGTTTTGCCTGGACGAGCTGCTCGCGCTCAAATACCGGCTGACGCCGGAGTTTGAGCGCGATGGGGTCAAACTGACGCTGTTGCCGTTTTTTATCAAGGCGCTGTCGCTGGCGCTGTCTGACTTTCCGCTGCTCGGTGCCCGGCTTGAAGGCGATGGCCGCACCCTGGTGTATGAAGACGGTCATCATGTGGGGGTGGCAGTGGACACTCCAACCGGCCTGCTGGTGCCGGTGCTGCACCACTGTGAAGACAAGTCGTTGTTGACGCTGGCGCGTGAACTGACCCGGCTGACCGAGGCGGCCAGGGCCGGTCGCCTGTCTCAGGCCGAGCTCGCCGGCGCCACCATCAGCCTGTCCAATATCGGCGTGCTGGGCGGTACCGTCTCCACCCCCATCGTCACTCCGCCTCAGCTCGCCATTGCCGCCCTGGGGCGGTTGCAACGGTTGCCCCGGTTCGATGAGCAGGACCGGGTGGTGGCCCGGCAGTTGATGACGGTGTGCTGGTCGGCGGATCACCGAGTGATCGACGGCGCCACCCTGGCCCGCTTCAACCGCTGTTGGCAGGGTTACCTGGAGCAGCCCGGGCGCATGCTGGCCCGGCTGCACTGATGCCCGCCTGACGCCGCCATGGACGCCCTGGGCAACTTTTACATTCCCGAAGAGCAGTCCATCTATTTGCTGAGCGCCAACGATGCGCAAAAGCTGAAGGACTGGATTGCCCTGTGCATCGCCGAGCTGGAAAAGCTCGGCTACCGCGACATCACCCTGGCGGGCAAGGGAGTATACGGCTTTACCTTTGCCGGCACCGGCGAACGGGGCGAGCAGGTGGCGTTCAAGTTTTCCCGACTCGATTTGCCCGAAGCGGTGCGCGAACGGCTGGCCGACGAGGCCTATATGTTGTCCTGCGTGCGGCATCCGCTGATCCCTGAATACCTGGCCTATGCCCTGCGCGGCCGTCAGGGCATTTTGCTGATGAGTCGGGCGCCGGGGGAAGATCTGGAGCACTACAGCCTGCGCCGGGGTCGCCTTTCGGCCCGTGAAGTGATCGACATTGCCGCCCAGCTGGCGGACATTCTGCAGGCCCTGCGCCGACAGACGCGGGACGGTGAACCGGCGCCCGTGGTGCACGGCGATATCAAGCCGTCCAACATCATGTATGACCCCGGCAGTGGGCGTATCAGCCTGGTGGACTGGGGCTCGTCTGTGTTTGCCCAGCAGGATGCCGATGGCCACTGGGCCGGGGCCGGCGGGTTGGCGCTGCTGTCGGGAGATTTGCAGCAGTCCAACGCCCGCATGGGGGATGTTTATTTTATCGGGCCCGAACAGCTGGCGGGTGCGCTGTCGAGCCCCCGCTTTGACGAGCAAGGAGTGGCCGGCACCCTGTACGCGCTGGCCTCGGGCCAGGGTTGTCGCTTTGGCCGCAAGGCCATGCCCGCCGCCAGCCTGGGCTTGCCACTAGAGTTCGCCCGGCTGCTCGATGCCCTGCTGGACGACGATCCCGAGCGTCGCCGCCGGGCCGGGGACTATTGGCTGGCGGCCATGCCCCGGCTTAAACAACTGGTGCTGCCCGAGCTGCCCCTGTTTGACGACAAGCCGCAATTGCCGGTGTGGCCCGGCTCGGGAACGCGGGACATCGACACCGTGGTGTATTCGTCACGCAAGTCCTTTCTCCGTGAGCACAGCGAACGAGAAGACATACAACAGGTTGCCGATGCCCAGCTGGAGCGCTATTACAAACAATACCTCGAAGGCATGGGGGAGACCGAAAAGGCCTTTGTGGCGGCTGTCGGCCGGTTGGGGCGCTACCCGGTGATGGGTGGCCTGGCCATTCACTGGCACGACGGCGGCGTGGACATCGACTCCAGCCTCAATCTCTATGACAAGGCGCTGCTGCCAGCCTTTGGTGTGGCGGTTAACAATGTGGTTGCCCTGGCCCGGGCCATTACCAAAAACGGCGTGTTCAAGGCGTGCCTGTTCAACGCGCGCAACACCCTGCATTTAAGCCGCAGCGGGCCTGCTCAGCCCTTTATGCCGGCGCCGGCCATGCGTATTCCCTACCGGCTGGCGGACAGCCCCGACACCGGGGCCGATCGCCAGCCTCACTCCTATTTTGAAGACGGTCGTGATCCGGATGAGCAGCTGGTGCTGCCCGAGGAGATCATGGTGGTAATAGCCAGGCTCAACCACATTCACCACAGCGGCTGCATTATTTTTGAAGTGACGTCCGATCATCTCAAGTTGCACAGCTACTACCGGCTGCTGGATGTGGCCGCCGAGGCCGAATTCGCCGCCCTGCTGGCGCAAATTGTCGCGCATATTCCGCTGATCACCGACACGGGGGTGGGGGGCTTTATGAAGCTGCCCTGCAAGAATACGCGGTTTTTTAGCCGCCAGCCGGTGCAGCCCGAGCGCTTTTACCCCGCCAACCCCCGGGCCTGGTCGAGAACAAACGCTTCCAGCTCGGGATAAAAGTGAAGGAAGGCGGTTTCCATGTCGCCGTAATGCTGCTCCAGCAGCGGCCGGCACCGGGGCAGGGGAGTAGGTCGTTTAAAGCGCTGGTCAATGCGTGCCAGCGCGCCGAGCAGGGCGTCAAAGTCCCGGTAGCGGGCGAGCATGCCACTTTGCTTTAGTCCGGCCACCAGCCGCACCATGGCCTCGGGCCAGTGCCGGTCGGGCGTCAGCCGTTCGTGGGCCTGCCGGACAAACTCGTCAAGGGGCAGCGCATGGTAGCGGGACCAGTGCCGGGCCAGAAAATGATCGAACATCATGTCGGTGATAATGCCGCCAAAGCGACGAAAGGGCGGCGGCAGGGCGCGCACCCTGGCCGCGTGCAGCGCGTGGGCATCGGTAAAGCTGTCGATGCGCCGGTGCAGCATAATGCCAATCTGCAATGAGGCGGGCAGGGACGTATCCACCCCGCCCCGGGCATATTCCCCCAGCAGGGCGCCGGCCAGGCTGGTGTGGCTGAGTTCGGCCAGGTGCAGGTGAGCCAGGTAATTCATTTAGTTGGGGGAGTCGTCCCGGTATTCGGCGCCGTCGGTCTCGGCCTGCAGTTCATCCACCTCGCCGGCGTCGAGCTCGTCATCCTGCTCGTCCAGTTGATTGTCGAGCACCTCCAGCAGGTGAATGGCCACCGCCACAAAATCGCTGTCGGTGACAATGCCCACCAGCCTGTCCTTGTCCACCACCGGCAGGCAGCCGTATTTGTGCTTTTGCAGGTACAGCGCCGCCTCGCGAATGCCGGCCCGAGGGCTGACGGTGGTGACACCGGTTTTCATGATTTCCGACAGCATGTGGTGTTCAAGGAACTGGCCGTTGCGGCCCTGCTCCAGGCTGGACTCCTGAGCGGCGAGAATGTCCCGCTGGCTGACCAGGCCAACCAGCCGATCCTGCTCCAGCACCGGCAGGTGGCGAATATGATGGCGCTGCATCAGGGTGCGGGCTTCGGCCAGGGTGGCGGAAGGAGGCAGCCCCAGAACGCGGGATGACATTATTTCGGAAACAATGGCCGGCATGATGGTTCTCCTCTTTTTATATCAAGATAGCCCAACACGGTGCGTCGGTAACCTGACCGGGATCATGGGTGAGGCAATCATGGCTCACTTTCGCTGCGGGGTCGAAATTGCTTCAACGTCGAATTGCCTTGATCCCTTCAGGTGCGCTCACTAGACTAGCGCTCGTCTTATACAGAGGTAGTTATGCAGGTCCAAGATTTTTCCTTTGAACTTCCCGATGAACTCATTGCCCGCCACCCCATGCCCGAGCGCACCGCCAGCCGGCTGTTGCAGCTGGACGGCAATACCGGGAACCTGGTGCACGGCCGCTTTGGCGACATTCTGGACCTGATCAATCCCGGCGACCTGCTGGTGTTCAATAACACTCGGGTCATTCCGGCCCGGCTGTTCGGCCGCAAGGCCAGCGGTGGCAAGCTGGAAGTGCTGGTGGAGCGTATGCTTGACGACAAACGGGTGCTGGCCCATGTGCGTTCCTCCAAGTCGCCCAAACCCGGCACCGAGCTTATTCTTGAGCCCGACGTTCGCGCCACCATGGTGGCCCGCCACGATGCCCTGTTTGAAATCGAGTTCAACGACGACCGTAGCGTGCTGGAGATCCTTGAAGCGGTGGGGCACATGCCGCTGCCGCCCTATATCGATCGGCCCGACACCGACGCCGACAAGGAACGCTACCAGACCGTTTACAACGAAAAGCCCGGCGCAGTGGCGGCACCCACCGCCGGCCTGCACTTCGACGAGCCGCTGCTGAACGCCATTCGCGCCAAGGGCGCCGAGCTTGCCTTTATTACCCTGCACGTGGGCGCGGGCACCTTTCAGCCGGTGCGGGTCGACAATGTGCTTGAGCACAAAATGCATGCCGAATACATCGAAGTGCCTGCCGAGGTAGTGGCGCAAATCGAGGCGACCCGGGCGCGTGGCGGCCGGGTGATTGCGGTGGGCACCACCTCGGTACGGTCGCTCGAAAGCGCGGCTCAGGCCAGCCTCGCCAAAGGCGAGCCGCTGGCCCCTTTTTATGGCGACACCGACATCTTTATCTACCCCGGTTACCGCTTTCAGCTGGTGGACGCTATGGTCACCAACTTTCATCTGCCGGAGTCGACCCTGATCATGCTGGTCAGCGCCTTTGCCGGTCAGGACCACATTATGGAGGCCTACCGTCAGGCGGTGGCCGAGCGTTACCGTTTCTTCAGTTACGGCGACGCCATGTTTATTACCAGACAGATCAAGTGATAAATAAACGTGAGGGGTAAGGAGTGAGGTGTGAGGGACAAAGCATAAGACGTTGGTTTTTCACCTCACTCCTCACGACCCACCCCTCACTTGTTTACAAATAGGGTCGGACTGTTTCTCCGGCCAGTGAGGTAAAGAATGAAATTTGAACTGGATACCACAGACGGACGCGCCCGCCGCGGTCGGCTGATCTTTGACCGGGGCGTGGTGGAAACCCCGGCCTTTATGCCCGTGGGCACCTATGGCACCGTCAAGGGCATGACGCCCGAAGAAGTGGCCGCCACTGGCGCCCATATTTTGCTGGGCAACACCTTTCACCTGTGGATTCGTCCCGGGCAGGAAGTGATGAAAATGCACGGCGATCTGCACGACTTTATGAACTGGCAGGGACCCATCCTCACCGACTCCGGCGGCTTTCAGGTATTCAGCCTGGGGGACATTCGCAAGATTACCGAGGAAGGCGTGCATTTCCGCAATCCGGTGAACGGCGACAAGATTTTCCTGTCACCGGAAGTGTCCATGGAGATCCAGTACGATCTGGGCTCCGACATCGTGATGATCATGGACGAGTGCACCCCGTACCCGGCCACCTGGGAAGAAGCCAAGAAGTCCATGGAAATGTCCCTGCGCTGGGCCAAGCGTTCCCGGGATCATTTCGACAAGCAGGGCAACAAGAACGCCCTGTTTGGCATTATTCAGGGCAGCGTTTACGAAGATCTGCGGGATCAGTCTCTGGAAGGCCTGCTCGACATCGGCTTTGACGGCTATGCCGTGGGCGGCCTGGCGGTGGGTGAGCCCAAGCACGAGATGCACAAGGTGCTGGAGCATACCTGTCCGAAAATTCCCGAAGACAAGCCCCGTTACCTGATGGGCGTGGGCAAGCCGGAAGATCTGGTGGAAGGCGTGCGCCGGGGCATCGACATGTTTGACTGCGTGATGCCCACCCGCAACGCCCGTAACGGTCACCTGTTCACCACCGACGGCGTGGTCAAGATTCGCAACGCCAAACACAAGACCGATACCGGCCCGCTGGACGCCGATTGCGATTGCTATACCTGCAAAAATTACTCCCGCGCCTATCTGTATCACCTGGACAAATGCAACGAGATACTGGGTGCGCGTTTAAACACCATTCACAACCTGCGTTACTACCAGCGGGTGATGGAAGGTTTACGCGGCGCCATTGAGCAGGGTAAATTAGATGACTTTGTGGCAGAGTTCTATCGTCGGCAGGGCAAACCCGTGCCGCCGCTGGGTCAGCCAGCATCCACGAGTGAATAACGGCTTTTAACCATAACGAGGAAACTGCAAGAATGGATATTATCTCCAGTGCTCACGCCCAGGGTGGCGGTGCCGCCGGTGGCGGTATGGAAATGATCATCATGCTGGTCGTGTTCGGCCTGATCTTCTATTTCATGATCTTCCGTCCCCAGTCCAAGCGGGTCAAAGAGCATAAAAACCTGATGTCTTCCCTGAGCAAGGGTGACGAGGTGCTGACCAACGGTGGCCTGGTGGGCAAGATTGCCAAGATCTCTACCGACAACGACTATGTGGTACTGAGCCTGAGCGAGCAAAGCCAGGTGACTATCAAGAAGGACTTCATCACCGCCGTCCTGCCCAAGGGCTCCATTCAGTCCCTCTAATTCTTTCCTGTCGAGGAGCACAGCGTGTTAAATCGATATCCGCTGTGGAAATACTTGATGGTGATCCTGGTGATCACCATCAGTTTTCTTTATGCAGCACCCAACCTGTTTGGTGAAGATCCGGCGCTTCAGGTGTCCGGCAGCCGTGGAACCCAGGTTTCTGCCGAGGTACTGGTCAAGGCCCAAAGCAGCCTCAATCAGGCCGGCATCGAGGTAAAAAGCGCCGCCCTGGAAAACGACCAGCTTCTTATCCGTTTCCGCAATACCGACGATCAGCTCAGGGGCAAGGACCTGGTTGCCGAGACCCTGGGTGACGACTACGTCACCGCCCTCAACCTGGCCCCGTCCACCCCCGCCTGGCTGGAAGCCATCGGTGCCGGTCCGCTCAAACTGGGCCTGGATCTGCGCGGCGGCGTGCATTTCCTGATGGAAGTGGACATGGCCGAGGCCCTGAACCGAGTGCAGGAGCAGACGGTTCAGGACTTTCGTACCGAACTGCGCCAGGAGCGGCTGCGCTATTCCGGCGTACTGAGCCGGGACGGCGGCACCCTGGTGGTGTTCCGGGACGTTGAGACCCGTGACAAGGCCATCAGCCATTTGCGCAATCGCAACACGGATCTGGTGTTTACCACCAGGGACACCGGCGACAGCTACGGCCTGTTTGCGGTCATGAGCGAGCAGCGGCTGAAGGAAGTAAAGGAATACGCCCTGCAGCAAAACATCACCATTATTCGCAACCGGGTCAATGAGCTGGGCGTGGCCGAGCCACTGGTTCAGCGCCAGGGCGCCGACCGCATCGTGGTGCAACTGCCCGGCATTCAGGACACCGCCCGCGCCAAGGAAATTCTTGGTGCCACCGCCACCCTGGAATTCCGCCTGGTGGATGAACGGGCCGATGCCGCCGCCGCGGCGGCAGGCAGGGTGCCCCCGGGCTCCGAGCTGTTCACGGATCGCGATGGGCGCGCCGTGGTGCTGCAAAAGCGGGTGATCCTCACCGGTGAGCACATTGTCGATGCCAACTCCGGCATGGACGAGTTCAGCCGTCCCCAGGTGAACATCAGCCTGGATGCCCCCGGTGGCAGCCGCATGGCCGACTTCACCAAGGACAACGTGGGACGGGCCATGGCCACCGTCTTTACCGAGTACAAACCCGGTGACAAGCCCAGCGCCGATGGCAAGCCGACCCTGCGCAAGGAGCAGGAAGTGATCAACGTGGCCACCATTCAGTCCCGACTGGGCCGCAGCTTCCGCATTACCGGCATCGACTCCATGGCCGAGGCCCAGAACCTGGCACTGCTGCTGCGAGCCGGCGCCCTGATTGCGCCCATTCAGATTGTGGAAGAGCGCACCATAGGGCCGAGCCTGGGGCAGCAGAACGTGGAAAACGGCCTGCTGGCCATGATCTACGGCCTGCTGGCGGTGGTGCTGTTTATGAGCATCTACTATCGCAAGTTCGGCCTGGTGGCCAACCTGGCATTGCTGGCCAACCTGGTGATCATTATCGGGGTCATGTCCATGGTGCCGGGGGCGACCATGACGCTGCCGGGCATTGCCGGTATCGTGCTCACCATCGGCATGTCGGTGGATGCCAACGTGCTGATCTTCGAGCGTATTCGCGAGGAATTGCGGGACGGGCGCAGCATTCAGCAGGCGATTCACATGGGGTATGAGAAGGCCTTTGGCACCATTACCGATGCCAACATCACCACCTTTATTACCGCCATCATTCTGTTCGCGGTCGGCACCGGGCCCATCAAGGGCTTTGCCGTTACCCTGATGATCGGCATCCTGGCCTCCATGTTTACCGCCATTGTCGGAACCCGGGCCCTGGTCAACCTGCTCTGGGGCGGCAAGCGCCTCAAGAAGCTGTCGATATGAGGAGACTGAGCGATGTTTGAAATCCTCAAGACCAAAGAGCCGCTGCCCTTTATGCGTTTCTCCAAGGGCGCTACCGTGCTGTCGCTGGTGCTGATTGGCCTGTGCTTTTTCAGCCTGGCCACTCGGGGCCTGAACTGGGGCCTGGATTTTACCGGTGGCACAGTTGTGGAAGTGGCCTTTGAGCAGGCGGTGGAGCTGGACGGCGTACGTGAGCAGCTGGACGGCGCCGGTCTGGCCGGCGCCACCGTGCAGCATTTTGGTACCAGCCGGGATCTGCTGATCCGCATGCCGCCCCAGGAAGGCGCCGATGTGCAGCAGCAGGGCGATGCGGTGATGGCCGCCATGCAGCAGCTGTCGGCGGACGCCGAGATGAAGCGGCTGGAGTTTGTTGGCCCGTCCATCGGCAAGGAGCTGGCGGAGCAGGGCGGCCTGGCCATTCTGGTGGCGCTGCTGTGTATCCTCATTTACGTGGGCATGCGCTTTGAGTGGCGGCTGGCGTCCGGCGCTGTGCTGTCACTGGCCCACGATGTGATCATCACCCTTGGGGTGTTTTCCTGGCTGCAGATCGAGGTGGACCTCACCATAGTGGCGGCGTTGCTGACCGTGGTGGGTTACTCCCTCAACGACACCATAGTGGTGTTTGACCGGGTGCGGGAAAACTTTCGCCGCGTGCGCGAGGCCACCACGGCCCGAGTGTTTGACGAAGCCATTACCGACACCCTGAGCCGAACCCTGATCACCTCGGCCACCACCCTGGTGGTGGTGGTGGCGCTGTTCATGAAGGGTGGCGCACTGATCCACGGCTTTGCCACCGCGCTGCTGCTGGGCATCGGGTTCGGTACCTATTCGTCCATCTATATCGCCAGCGCCTGGGCCATGCTGCTCGGGGTCAAGCGGGAGCACATGCTGCCGCCTGTGGTGGAAAAGGAAGGTGCGGATCAGGAACCCCTGGTGTAATCGCAGCCATGCAGACATAAAGAAGCCTTCGGGCTTCTTTTTTTTGCACCGTCTTTGGCATGGGGATGCGGGTTGGGACGAGTACAGCGGGTTGCAGCCGTGTCGCAAGCCTATGGCCGCAAGAGGCCGAAGCATGGCCCGAATCCATCTGGCGCACAGAAACGCGCCCTTTAGCCCCCTTTCTCGTCATTGATTGCATTTGCAGCATGACAAACGCCTTGCGGCTGCATAACATGGGGACATAGAACAAGACAAGTTCGGAGCCTTCT
The DNA here is from genome assembly GCF_011319775.1 of Oceanimonas sp. MB9. NCBI lineage: Bacteria > Pseudomonadati > Pseudomonadota > Gammaproteobacteria > Aeromonadales > Aeromonadaceae > Oceanimonas > Oceanimonas sp. MB9. The sequence goes on from NZ_VFBE01000009.1 coordinate 73,886, forward strand.
TGAAACACAGATTTTTGCTCGGTCCGTTGGCCCTGCTGGGCATGATGCTGACCGGATGCAGCGCCCCCAGAGTGGTCACGCCGACCCTGGTGTTGCCGGTACCCATGCAGGTTTCCTATCAAAGTGAGCTGGGCATTGCCCGTTTGGGGCAGATGCTGAGTGCGCCTGGGCTGACCCCGGAGCAGCGGGCCGAGCTGTTTTTTCAGCGAGGCGTGGTGTTTGACCGGGTGGGCCTGCGCGCCATGGCCCGGCTCGACTTCAACCGTGCGCTGCGCGAGCGGCCCGACTTTGCCGATGCCTACAATCTTAACGGCGTTTACCTGACCCAGAATCAGGAGTTCGACGAGGCCTATGAGGCCTTTGACTCGGCCCTGGAACTGGCGCCAGATTATGTGTATGCCAACCTCAATCGGGGCATCGCACTGTATTATGGTGGTCGTCCCGAGCTGGCGACGCGGGATCTGAAAGTGTTCCTCGACGAAGAGCCCACGGATCCTTACCGCCTGCTGTGGTGGTACCTGGCGCTGGAAAAGGTGGACCTTGCCATGGCACAGGAGCGCTTGGCCGAGCATCGCCGGCTGTACGGCACCGACGAATGGGCCTGGGACATCGTCGATGTCTACCTTGGTACCCTGACCCCTGAGGCACTGCTGGCGCGCATTTCCGAACAGAGCGAAGACAACCAGGAACTGGCCGAAATGCTGTGCGAGGCCTACTTCTATCTGGCCAAACAGGCCCAGCGCAACGAGCAGCCGGAGCAGGCCGAGGTTTACCTCAAGCTGGCGCTTTCCACCAACATCTACGACTTTGTCGAGCACCGCTACGCCCTGCTGGAACTGGATCTTATCGGCCAGCAAGCCCGGCTCAAGCGCTGAGCCAAAGACGGGATTAACACCTGACCCTCCAGCACGACTGTGATAAAATCCTGCGCCCTGAGCGCAACGGAATTAAGTGAACATGCTTGAGCAAGTACGCATCGTGCTGGTAAACACCTCCCACACCGGCAACATGGGATCTGCCGCCAGGGCCATGAAGACCATGGGCCTGAGCGATCTCTGCCTGGTCGACCCGGTCAGCCCGCCCGATGGTCAGTCGGTGGCCCTGGCCGCCGGTGCCAGCGACATTCTGGCCAATGCCCGCACCGTGCCGACCCTGGCCGACGCGGTGGCCGATTGTGGCCTGGTGATCGGTACCAGCGCCCGCTCGCGTACCTGGTCCTGGCCGATGCTCGATGCCCGCCAGGCGGGCGAAAAGGCCATGGCGGAAGCGCCCAGACACAAGGTGGCGCTGGTGTTCGGCCGGGAGCGTACCGGCCTGACCAACGAAGAACTGCAGCTGTGCCACTATCATGTGGCCATTCCCGCCAACCCGGAATACAGCTCCCTCAACCTGGCCATGGCGGTACAGACCCTCAGCTACGAGGTGCGCATGGCCTGGCTGGCCGGCAGCCACCACGAACCAGAAGCAGCCGACTACCCGCTGGCGGCGGATCTGGAACGCTTTTACGCGCATCTGGAGCAGACCCTGCTGGACACCGGTTTTATCATCAAGCCGCACCCCGGTCAGGTAATGACCAAGCTGCGCCGGCTGTTCAATCGGGCCCGTCCGGAAGACCACGAACTCAACATTTTGCGCGGCATTCTGACCTCGGTTCAGCGCCTCGGCCGGCAAGGCAAATAGCCGACTGTTTTACTGGGGTAAATACTTGACTGAATCACTCGGGTATGACACCCTGACGCCAATGTTGGAAAACGGTTTGACCACATGAGACTGACATCAAAAGGCCGTTACGCCGTGACCGCCATGCTGGATGTGGCGTTGCATGCCAATGACGGTCCGGTATCCCTGGCCGACATCTCGGAGCGGCAGGGCATTTCCCTGTCCTACCTTGAGCAACTGTTCTCCCGCCTGCGCAAGCAGGGCCTGGTGAGCAGCGTGCGGGGGCCCGGCGGTGGTTACCTGCTGGGCCTGGACGCCGAGGCCATTTCCGTGGGAGCGGTCATTGCCGCCGTGGATGAGTCGGTGGATGCCACCAAGTGTCAGGGCAAGGGGGACTGCCAGAGCGGCAACCAGTGCCTGACTCACTCCCTGTGGTGCGCCCTGAGCGAACGGATCAGCAATTTTCTCGACGCCATCAGCCTGGCCGAGCTGGTCAGCCAGAGCGAAATCCGGCGCATATCCGGACAGCAAGACAAACATCTGAGCATGCTGAATCTGCACGATGAGCAGGATCGGCAAGTGAGCCTGAAAGTTCAACTTTAAATGTCGATGACAAGACTGCCGTACAGGGCAGCGTTGGAACGGAGAATATGATGAAACTGCCCATTTATCTCGACTATGCGGCTACCTGCCCGGTAGATCCGCGCGTTGCCGAAAAAATGATGCAATACCTGACGCCGGACGGCATCTTCGGAAACCCGGCCTCCCGCTCACACCGGTTTGGCTGGCAGGCGGAAGAGGCGGTCGATATCGCCCGTAACCAGATCGCCGACCTGATCAACGCCGATCCGCGGGAAATCGTATTCACCTCCGGCGCCACCGAGTCCGACAACCTGGCTATCAAGGGCATTGCCAACTTCTATGGCAAAAAGGGCAAGCACATTGTTACCTCCAAGACCGAGCACAAGGCGGTACTGGATCCCTGCCGCCAGCTAGAGCGGGAAGGTTACGAGGTCACCTACCTGGAGCCGCAGCCCAACGGCCTGTTTACCCTGGAACAGATTGAGGGCGCCCTGCGTGACGACACCGTGCTGGTGAGCATCATGCACGTCAACAACGAAACCGGCGTGATTCAGGACGTCAAGGCCATCGGTGAGCTGTGCCGCAGCCGCAAGATCATGTTCCATGTGGATGCCGCTCAGAGTGCCGGCAAGATTCCGGTGGATGTCAAAGAGATGAACATCGACCTGCTGTCCATGTCCGCCCACAAGATTTACGGTCCAAAAGGCATCGGTGCCCTCTATGTGTGCCGCAAGCCGCGGGTGCGCCTGGAAGCCCAGATGCACGGCGGTGGCCACGAGCGTGGCATGCGTTCCGGTACCCTGCCGACCCACCAGATTGTGGGCATGGGTGAGGCCTTCCGCATTGCCAAGGAAGACATGCAGGCCGAAGGCGAACGCATTCGCACCCTGCGCGACCGCCTGTATCAGGGCGTGAAGGACATCGAGGAAGTTTATGTCAACGGTGACCTGGAACAGCGCGTTCCCGGCATTCTCAACATCAGCTTCGCCTACGTCGAAGGCGAGTCACTGATGATGGCGCTGAAAGACCTGGCGGTCTCTTCCGGCTCGGCCTGTACCTCTGCCAGCCTGGAGCCTTCCTATGTGTTGCGCGCACTGGGCCTGAACGACGAGCTGGCGCACAGCTCCATTCGCTTCAGCATCGGCCGTTTCACCACCGAGGAAGAGGTCGATTACGCGGTGCGCCTGGTAAACGAGGCCATCGGCCGTCTGCGCGAGATGTCTCCGCTGTGGGAGATGTTCAAGGACGGTGTGGATCTGGAAAAAGTTGAGTGGGTACACCATTAAGGTGTAACGGACTGCGAGAGGAATTGAATCATGGCTTACAGCGAAAAAGTAATTGATCACTATGAAAACCCCCGCAATGTCGGTGGTTTCGACAAGAATGACCCGAGTATTGCGACCGGCATGGTGGGTGCCCCGGCCTGCGGCGACGTGATGAAGCTGCAACTCAAGATCAGCGATGACGGCATTATCGAAGATGCCAAATTCAAGACCTATGGCTGTGGCTCTGCCATCGCCTCCAGCTCACTGATCACCGAGTGGGTGAAAGGCAAGAGCCTGGATGAAGCCGCCAGCATCAAGAACACCGACATTGCCGAAGAGCTGGCCCTGCCGCCGGTGAAGATCCACTGCTCCATTCTGGCGGAGGATGCCATCAAGGCGGCCATCGACGACTACAAGCAGAAAAAGAACCTGGCGTAAGACGGAGACATCATGGCGATCACCATTACCGACGCGGCCGCCCAGCGGGTGCAGAGCTTTCTCAACAACAGGGGCAAGGGCATCGGCCTGCGGCTGGGAGTGAAAACCTCCGGCTGTTCCGGTCTGGCCTATGTGCTGGAGTTCGTGGATGAGCTGTCCGAGGGCGATCAGGTGTTCGAGCATGGCGAGGTCAAGGTGATCGTCGACAGCAAGAGTCTGGTTTATCTGGATGGCACCGAGCTGGACTTCGTCAAGGAAGGCCTGAACGAGGGCTTTCAATTCAACAACCCCAATATCACCGGGGAGTGTGGCTGCGGCGAAAGCTTCAACGTGTAAGGAAAGTGGCATGAACTACTTTGAGCTGTTTGGTCTGCCTGAGCAATTTCAGCTCGACGGCCAGGCCCTGGCCGCCGCCTACCGTCAGCTGCAGTCGCAGTTTCATCCCGATAAATTCGCTTCCCGCCCCGAGCGGGAGCGATTACAGGCGGTGCAACAGGCCGCCCGTATCAACGACGCCTTTTCTACCCTGAAAAATCCCCTTGGTCGCGCCGAATACCTGCTGTCACTGCAGGGAGTGGACATTCGTGGCGAGCAGCAGACCCTCAAGGATCCCATGTTCCTGATGCAGCAAATGGAATGGCGCGAGCAGCTGGAAGACATTTCCGCCGCCGGCGACGTGTTTGCCGCCATCATGGCCTTTGAGCGGGAGCTGAAGCAGGCTTCCGACGATTACTACCGCGAGCTGGAACAACGGCTTGACGCCGGTCACTGGGAGCAGGCCGCCGACACGGTGCGCAAACTCAAATTCATGGTCAAGCTGCACGCCGAACTTGAGCGGGTGGAAGACGCGCAGCAGGAATTCTGAATCTCATGGCATTGTTACAAATTTCCGAGCCGGGCCAGAGCGCGGCTCCGCACGAGCACAAGTGGGCCCTTGGCATCGATCTTGGTACCACCAATTCACTGGTGGCCGTGGTGCGCAGTGGCCTGGCCGAAACCCTGCCCGACGAACAGGGCCGCGAACTGCTGCCGTCCGTGGTGCACTACACCGCCGATGGCCTGCGGGTGGGCTTTGATGCCAGGCAGGAAGCGGAATTCGATCCGCAAAATACCATCGTCTCGGTCAAGCGGCTGCTGGGCAAGGCCCTGGCCGATGTGCCGCGCAACCGGCTGCCTTACGACTTTCGCGATACCGATGCCGGCATCATCGAGCTGAATACGCCTCAAGGGCCGGTTAACCCGGTGCAGGTTTCCGCCGAAATCCTCAGAACCCTGGGCGAACGCGCCGAGGCCAGCCTGGGCAACCCGGTAGAAGGCGCGGTGATCACCGTGCCCGCCTATTTTGATGATGCTCAGCGTCAGGGCACCAAGGATGCGGCCAAGCTGGCCGGCCTGAATGTGCTGCGCCTGCTCAACGAGCCCACGGCTGCGGCCATTGCCTACGGCCTGGACTCGGGTCAGGAAGGGGTGATCGCGGTATATGACCTGGGCGGCGGTACCTTTGATATCTCCATTCTGCGCCTGCACAAGGGCGTGTTTGAAGTGCTGGCCACCGGTGGCGACTCTTCCCTCGGCGGTGACGATTTCGATCACGCTCTTGGCGACTGGATTCAGCAACAGGCCGGTGTCACCGGGCTGTCGCCGGCTCAGCAACGCAACCTGCTGGATGCCGCCATCGCCGCCAAGGTGGCATTGACCGATAACGAGCAGGTTAATGTCGCCTGGGAAGGCTGGCAGGGCGAGCTCAGCCGTGAGCAGTTTAATAGCCTTATTCAGCCCTGGGTCAACAAGACCCTGATGGCCTGTCGCCGCGCCCTGAAAGACGCCGGCGTCAGCCAGGACGAAGTGCAGGAAGTGGTGATGGTGGGTGGCTCCACCCGGGTTCCGCTGGTGCGGGAGCGGGTTGGTGAGTTTTTTGCCCGCGAGCCACTGACCAGCATCGACCCCGACAAGGTGGTGGCCATCGGTGCCAGCATTCAGGCAGACATTCTCATCGGCAACAAGCCCGACAGCGACATGCTGCTGCTGGACGTGATTCCATTGTCTCTTGGTCTGGAAACCATGGGCGGCCTGGTGGAGAAGGTGATTCCCCGCAATACCACTATTCCCGTGGCCCGGGCACAGGAATTCACCACCTTCAAGGACGGCCAGACCGCCATGGCCATTCACGTGGTACAGGGTGAACGCGAGCTGGTGGCCGACTGCCGCTCCCTGGCCCGCTTTGTGCTGACCGGCATTCCGCCGATGGCCGCCGGCGCCGCCCATATTCGCGTGACCTTTCAGGTGGACGCCGACGGCCTGCTGTCGGTGAGCGCCATGGAAAAATCTTCCGGCGTTCAGGCCAGCATTGAGGTCAAACCTTCTTACGGCCTGAAGGAAGAAGACATTTCCACCATGCTCAAGGCGTCCTTTGAGCATGCCCAGGAAGACATTGCCGCCCGTATGCTGGCCGAGCAGCGGGTGGAAGCGGCGCGGGTGGTGGAAAACATCATCAGCGCCCTGCAGGCCGACGGCGACGAACTGCTCAGCGAGCAGGAGCAGGCCGACGTAGTGGCTTCGCTGGAAGCATTGCAGCAGGCGGCTCAGGGGGACGACCCGGAAGCCATCAAGCGCGCCATTGAACAGACCGACAAACAAACCGCCGACTTTGCCGCCCGCCGAATGGACGCATCCATTCGCAAGGCACTGGCCGGCCAACGAGTGGACAAGGTGTAACGATGCCGAAGATTGTATTTCTGCCCCATGCCGACCTTTGCCCCGAGGGCGCTGCCGTCGAGGCCGAAACCGGGGAAACCGTGCTGGATGTGGCGCTGCGCAATGGTATCGACATTGAGCACGCCTGTGAGAAGTCCTGTGCCTGCACCACCTGCCATGTGATCGTGCGGGAAGGCTTTGACTCGCTGGAAGAAAGCACCGAGCTGGAAGACGACATGCTGGACAAGGCCTGGGGCCTGGAGCCGGAGTCCCGGCTGGGTTGTCAGGCCCGGGTGGATGACGAGGATCTGGTGGTGGAAATCCCGCGGTATACTGTGAACATGGTATCCGAAGGCCACTAAACACGATACAAGCCAAGGTGAAGGTGAAACGCATGAGTTTGAAATGGACCGACAGTCTGGATATTGCCCTGGCGCTGATGGAACGGCACCCGGAGGTGGATCCCAAAACCGTGCGCTTTACCGATCTGCACCGGTGGATCTGCGAGCTGGAGGAGTTTGACGACGAGCCCGAACACTCCAACGAGCGCATTCTTGAAGCGGTGATCCTCGCCTGGATGGACGAATACGACTGACAGAAAGCCAGAAGCTTGAAGCCGGAATAATTTTAGGCTTCCAGCTTTCAGCTCACCGCTTATAGCTTTATAGAGAGCCACAGTGATACTGTGGCTTTTTGCGTTTTTTGACGAGATAACAAGGAATCATGATGTCCGCGACCATGAAGGTGATGCTGACCAACGACGCCGCCCCGGCCTGCTGGGGCGACAAGGCGCTGCTCAGCTTTCAGAATGACGAAGTGCGTGTGCACCTGGGCGAGGGAGAGCCGGCGCGCCGGGTGCAGCAGGCGGGGCGCAAGCTCGACGCCATGGGCATCAAGAACCTGGCCCTCTGTGGTGATGACTGGACGCTGGAAAGCCGCTGGGCCTTTGCCCAGGGCTTCTATAACGCCAAGGGCGGCCAGCAGCTGGAGCTGGGCGAAATGAGCGCCGACGACCAGGCGGAGTTCGACGCCCGCCGTACCGCGGTGAACTGGGTACGGGAGATGATTAACGGCACGCCGGAAGACGTTTACCCGGCATCTCTGGCCACCGAGGCCGGCAAGTTTCTGCAGTCGCTGGCCCCCGAGGCGGTAAGCTACCGCATCTACAGCGGCGAGCAGCTCAAGGATCTGGGCCACGTGGGCATCTACGAAGTGGGCCGGGGCAGCAGCCGTCCGCCCACTTTGCTGGAGCTGGACTACAACCCCACCGGCAATGCCGATGCCCCGGTGGCCGCCTGCCTGGTGGGCAAGGGCATCACCTTTGACTCCGGCGGTTACAGCATCAAGAGCTCGGACGGCATGTCGGTGATGAAATCCGACATGGGCGGTGCCGCCACCGTCACCGGTGCCCTGGCCCTGGCCATCTCCCGCGGCCTGACCAGTCGGGTGAAGCTGTTTCTGTGCTGCGCCGAAAATTTGGTGTCGGGCCATGCCTTCAAGCTGGGAGACATTCTCACCTACCGCAACGGCCTGACCGTGGAGATCCTCAACACCGACGCCGAGGGCCGGCTGGTGCTGGCCGACGGCCTGCTGGCGGCCTCGGCCACCGGTGCGCCCTTTATTCTGGACGCCGCCACCCTCACCGGCGCGGCCAAAATGGCCCTGGGCCGGGACTACAACGCCGTGTTCAGCATGAACGACGAGCTGGCGCTGCAGACGGTGCAGGCGGCGAAGGACGAAGACGAAAAGGCCTGGCCGCTGCCGCTGGAGCCGTTCCACCAGAATCTGCTGACCTCGGCCTTTGCCGACATGGCCAACATTCACGGCGGCGAGGGGCAGGCCGGGGCGTCCACCGCCGCCGCCTTCCTGTCCCGCTTTGTGCCCGACAACGGCCGCAGCTGGGTACACATGGATCTGTCTGGCTCTTACCAGAAGGTGCCCAATGACCTCTGGGCCGCCGGTGGCAAGGGCCACGGCGTGCGCACCATTGCCGCCATGCTGGCCCGCGTGTGCCAGGGCTGAGTTCTCCCGAGAAAAATATGCGCGGGCGGTGTTAACTCGCCCGCGCTTTTCGTATAATCCGCGCGTTTTTACTGTCGAAAACAGAACCTGTTGATTAAAGGATACCCCTATGGCTATCGAACGTACCTTTTCCATCGTCAAGCCCGACGCCGTTGCCAAGAACCTGATCGGTGCCATCTACGGCCGTTTTGAGTCTGCTGGCCTGAAAATCGTTGCTTCCAAAATGGTTCACCTGAGCCGTGAGCAGGCCGAAGGTTTCTACGCCGAGCACAGCGAGCGTCCCTTCTTCAAGGCCCTGGTTGACTTCATGACCTCCGGTCCGGTGATGGTACAGGTGCTGGAAGGTGAAGATGCCATCCGTCGCAACCGTGAAATCATGGGCGCCACCAACCCCGCCGATGCCCTGGCCGGTACCCTGCGCGCCGACTACGCCAACAGCATCGACGAGAACGCCGTACACGGCTCCGATGCCCCGGCGTCTGCTGCTCGCGAAATCGCCTACTTCTTCAGCGACGAAGAAATCTGCCCGCGTACTCGTTAATCGCGAGTCGACGGCAATAGAAAAGGGAGCTTCGGCTCCCTTTTTTTATGGCGGCCGATGGCCCTGTTGTTATTTTGGTATACACAAAATGTAAATATTGTTTACATTGACTGCAACATTAAAGCTGATATTGTACCGGTTGTGGTATACATAAATTAACATTTTCAGGGAGTGATCATGAGTACAGAATCTCGTAACACCGCTGTCGGTAACCGTCCGGAAGACGAAAACCTCGGCATTGCGGCCAACATTGCCTACGGCTTTCAGCATGTGCTGACCATGTACGGCGGCATCATTGCGGTGCCGCTTATTGTGGGGCAGGCGGCGGGCCTGGGCTCGGCGGAAATCGGCATGCTGATCGCCGCCTCGCTGTTTGTGGGCGGCGCCGCCACCCTGCTGCAGACCCTGGGCATTCCCTTCTTTGGCTGCCAGCTGCCGCTGGTACAGGGGGTGTCCTTTGCCAGCGTGGCCACCATAGTCGCCATCGTCACCACCGGTGGTGGCCTGCCATCGGTGTTTGGCGCCGTCATTGGCGCGGCCCTAATCGGGCTGTTGATCACGCCCGTCTTTTCCAAGATCATCAAATTTTTTCCGCCCCTGGTCACCGGTGCGGTGATCACCACCATCGGCCTGACCCTGATGCCGGTGGCGGCCCGCTGGGCCATGGGCGGAAACAGCAGGGCCGAAGATTTCGGCAGCATGACCAACATTGGTCTGGCCGGCGCCACCCTGGCGATCGTGCTGCTGCTGAGCAAGCTGGGCAATGCCGCCATCAGCCGACTGTCCATCCTGCTGGCCATGGTGATCGGCACCCTGCTGGCCTGGTCCCTGGGCCTGGTGGATTTCTCCCGCGTGCTGGAAGGCCCGATTTTCGCCTTTCCCACGCCGTTCCATTTCGGCATGCCGGTATTTGAGCTGGCCGCCATTATCTCCATGTTGATCGTGGTGCTGGTGATCCTGGTGGAAACCTCCGCCGACATTCTGGCGGTGGGTGACATCATCGACACCAAGGTGGACGCCCGTCGCCTGGGTGACGGCCTGCGTGCCGACATGATTTCCAGCGCCGTCGCACCCATGTTCGGCTCCTTTACCCAAAGCGCCTTTGCCCAGAACGTGGGCCTGGTGGCGGTCACCGGTGTCAAGAGCCGCTACGTGGTGGCGGCGGCCGGTGTGATCCTGGTGACCCTGGGCCTGATGCCCATCATGGGGCGAGTGATCGCCACCGTGCCCACCGCGGTACTGGGCGGCGCCGGCATCGTGCTGTTCGGCACCGTGGCCGCCAGCGGCATTCGCACCCTGGCCAAGGTGAACTACACCAACAACATGAACCTGATCATCGTGGCCACCTCCATCGGCTTTGGCATGCTGCCCATCGCCGCGCCCAGCTTCTATCATCATTTCCCGGACTGGTTCGCCACCATTTTCCACTCCGGCATCAGCTCCACCGCCATCATGGCCATTCTGCTGAACCTGCTCTTCAATCATCTGAGCTGGGGCAACTCCGACAAGCAATCGGTGTTTGCCGCGGGCACCGAACGAACCATTCGCCAGGAAGACATCGCCTGCCTGAACGACGGTGACTACTTCGTCGACGGCAAGCTGTTCGATGCCGACGGCAACGAGGTGACCATTGAAGTCTGCAAGGGGCGCTCCGGCAAGCAGCCGGCGCTTACCCCGGTGGCCAGCGGTCACTGATAACCTCTTGCCATGTGAATCAGGGCCGCCATTGGGCGGCCTTTTTCATGGGTGCCACGCGGCGCCGAAGCAGGCCGGCACTGGCAACCGAATGCTAAACTCTGTACAATTTCGCGCCCTGTGGGCTCTGGTCATAACGCGTGAGGCAACCGATGAGTGAAACCAAAATAAATCTGCTGGATCTGGATCGTGACGGCATGCGAGAACTCTTTCAGGAAATGGGAGAGAAACCCTTTCGTGCCGATCAGGTGATGAAGTGGATTTACCATTTCGGTTGCGATGACTTTGACCAGATGACCAACATCAACAAGGTGTTGCGCGGCAAGCTCAAGGAGCGGGCCGAAATTCGTGCCCCCGAAATCAGCGTCGAGAAAAAGTCTGCCGACGGCACCATCAAGTGGGCCATGCAGGTGGGCGATCAGGAAGTGGAAACCGTGTACATTCCCGACGGTGACCGCGCCACCCTGTGTGTGTCGTCCCAGGTGGGCTGTGCCCTCGACTGTAAATTCTGCTCCACCGCCCAGCAAGGGTTTAACCGCAACCTTCGTGTGTCGGAGATCATCGGCCAGGTCTGGCGTGCCGCCAGCCGGGTGGGCTTTGTGCGCGACTCGGGCCGCAAGCCGATCACCAACGTGGTGATGATGGGCATGGGCGAGCCGCTGCTCAACCTCAACAACGTGGTGCCGGCCATGCGCCTGATGCTGGAAGACTACGGCTTTGGCCTGTCCAAGCGCCGGGTGACCCTGTCTACCTCCGGCGTGGTGCCGGCGCTGGACAAGATGGCCGACATGATTGACGTGGCCCTGGCGGTATCGCTGCATGCCCCCAACGACAAGCTGCGCTCCGAGATCATGCCGATCAACGACAAGTACAATATCGCCGAGCTGATTGCCAGCATTCGTCGTTACCTGGCGGTGTCCAATGCCAACCACGGCAAGGTGACCATCGAATATGTGCTGCTCGATCATATCAACGACGACATGCAGCATGCCCACGAGCTGGCCGAGTTGCTCAAGGACCTGCCCTGCAAGATCAACCTGATCCCGTTCAACCCGTTCCCCGGCAACCCTTACGGCAAGCCCAGCAACAGCCGCATTGATCGCTTTAACAAGGTACTGATGCAATACGGCAATACCGTCACCATTCGCAAGACCCGGGGGGACGATATCGACGCCGCCTGCGGTCAGCTGGTGGGGGATGTGATCGACAGAACCAAGCGCACCATGAAAAAACGGATGCAGGAACAAAATATATCCGTCACAATGGTTTAACTGCAAAAACCACTGGCGGAATGGGGAATGCGAAGGGTCATTCTGTTACCGGCATTGCTGATGGCGGGCGCACTGGCCGGGTGCGTACATGAAACCATTAATCTCAGTGACAAGGGCAAGGCCGGCAAGATGGTGTTTGAACCATCCCAGGCCGCGCTGACCCGCATGAACCTTGGGCTGGAATACCTGCGCCGGGGAGACACCGGTCAGGCCAAGTTCAACCTGGAGCGGGCCCTGTCCCAGGACCCGCGCAACCCGGACATTCACCTGGCGCTGGCCTACTTTTTCCAGTCGGTGTCGGAATTTGACAAGGCCGAGCAGCACTACAAGCGCGTGCTGCGTCTGGATGCCGAACATGGTGACGGGCTGAACAATTACGGTGCCTTTCTGTGTGACAGGGAACGATTTGACGAGGCCGATGTCATGTTCAGGAGGGCGGTGGCCGTTGCCGGTTATGTGAAGGTGGCGGATACCTATGAGAATGCCGCCCTGTGTGCCCTTGGCCATGGGCGGGAGCAGGCGGCGATGGGTTACTTTCAGCGTGCGCTGGAATACACCCCGGAGAAGCCGCGGGCGCTGCTCGGCATGGCCGGACTGCTGGCAGGCAGTGACGGCGCCAGTGCCCTGCACTACCTCGACCGCTACCGGCAGGCGCATCTGCCCAGTGCGCAGAGTTTATGGCTGATAGTCCGTGCCGCCGAGGCCGAGGGCCGGGTGGCGCAAGCCCAGCAGGCTGGTGCCGAGCTGGTACGTTTATTTCCCGATACAGAACAGGCCAGGCGATTCCTGACAAATGACTACTAACGAAGAACAACAACAGGCCGGTGAAGAGCAACAGGCACCGACATCCGGACCGGGCGCCCTGCTGCGTCAGGCGCGTGAAGGCAGAGGCTGGAGCCAAAATGAGGTGGCGCGCCGGCTTAACCTGCGGGTGGCGGTGATTGAATCCCTCGACAGCGACCAATACAAGGCCGGCGTGGCGCTGACCTTTCTGCGGGGCTACGTCAAGGCCTATGCCCGCCTGGTGGGGGTGAGCGAGCAGCAGGCGCTGGCCGCCTTTGACGGCATGGCTGGCATGGAGCAACGGCGCCAGGATGCCACCGTGTCGATGCAGAGCTTTTCCAAAAAGACCCGGCAGCAGGCCAGTGACAAGTGGCTCAAGCGCATCAGCTGGCTGGTGTTGCTCGGCCTGGGTACTTCCCTGGTGTTCTGGTGGTGGCAAAACAGCGGCGCCGGTTTTGTGGAGCGTGGCGAGCCCGTGCCGCAGCAACAGATAGCCGAGCCGGTTGACGCCCCCGAGCCGGCACCGCTGCTGACGTCGCCTGCCCTGAATGACGCCGCCGACGAGGCCGTGACCATTCCTGCCGGTGATGCCGACCTGACCGGTGCGCCTGTGTTGCCGGAGGAAACACCGGCGGCCCCGGCGGTTGTGGAAGACGTGACCGAGGTGGCGCCCGAGCCGACGCCGGAGCCGGCCCCCGCAGCGGAGCCGAAAGCGGATCCGCAATTGCTGGTGTTAAGCTTTTCCGACGATTGCTGGATAAAGGTCACCGACGCGGAAGGCCGAGTGCTGTCCGAAGGGGTCAAAAAGTCCAGTGACCGCCTTGAGCTGAAGGGGGAGCCGCCGTTCCGGTTGGTACTGGGCGCTCCCCAGGCGGCCAGCGTGGAATACCTGAACCAGGCAGTGGATCTGTCTTCCTTCCGCGCCGGCCGGGTTGCCCGCCTGACCGTCCCGCAATCCTGATGTAACGAGCAAGAGCAAACCATGTCCCAACACGAATCACCCATCATTCGTCGCAAGTCCAAGCAAATTCGTGTCGGCTCCGTGCTGGTGGGGGGGGATGCCCCCATCAGCGTGCAGACCATGACCAATACCCTGACCACAGACGTGGAGGCCACCCTGGCCCAGATTCGGGCGGTGGAAAAGGCCGGTGCCGATATCGTACGGGTGTCGGTACCCACCATGGAAGCGGCGGAAGCCTTCAAGGTTATTCGTGCCGGTACCAGCATGCCGTTGGTGGCCGACATTCACTTCGACTACCGCATTGCCCTGCAGGTGGCCGAATACGGCGCCGACTGCCTGCGCATCAACCCGGGCAACATCGGCCGGGAAGACAGGGTACGGGCGGTGGTGGACTGCGCCCGGGACAAGGGCATTCCCATTCGCATTGGCGTGAACGGCGGCTCGCTGGAGCGCGATCTGCAGGAAAAATACGGTGAGCCCACGCCGGCGGCACTGGTGGAATCGGCGCTGCGCCATGTGGACATTCTCGACAAGCTCAACTTTGACCAGTTCAAGGTCAGCGTCAAGGCCTCCGATGTATTTCTGGCGGTGGGTGCCTACCGGGAGCTGGCCCGCCAGATCGAGCAGCCCCTGCACCTCGGCATTACCGAGGCCGGCGGTTTTCGCAGCGGCGCCGTCAAGTCTGCCATTGGCCTGGGCATGCTGCTGGCCGAAGGCATCGGCGACACCCTGCGCATCTCCCTGGCTGCCGATCCGGTGGAAGAGGTCAAAGTCGGCTTTGACATTCTCAAGTCCCTGCGCATTCGCGCCCGGGGCATCAATTTTATCGCCTGTCCGTCCTGTTCACGTCAGGAGTTCGACGTCATCGGCACCGTCAACGCCCTGGAAAACCGGCTGGAAGACATTGTCACCCCCATGGACGTGTCCATTATCGGCTGCGTGGTCAATGGGCCTGGCGAGGCCCTGGTGTCCGATCTGGGCCTGGCCGGCGCCCAGCGCAAGAGCGCCTTCTACGATGGCGGCGAACGGGTAGACCGGCTCGACAACACCCAGCTGGTGGATGCCCTTGAAAGCCGCATTCGGGCCAAGGTCGCCAGGATGGATCCCGCCGCCCGCATTCCGGTGCAGGACAAGGACTGACCCCCGCTTTTTACTCATCGATTCAGAACCAGAGATATTTTTGTGGCCAAACAAATTCAAGCAATTCGAGGAATGAACGACTGCCTGCCGGAGCAGACTCCGGCCTGGCAACAGGCGGAAGCCGTGCTGCGCAATACCATGAGTGCCTACGGTTACAGTGAAATTCGTCTGCCCATCATGGAAGTGACCGGCCTGTTTCAGCGCGCCATCGGTGAAGTCACCGATGTCGTGGAAAAGGAAATGTACACCTTTGAGGATCGCAGCGGCGACAGCCTGACCCTGCGCCCCGAAGGCACCGCCGGCTGCGTGCGCGCCGGCATTGAACACGGCCTGCTGTACAACCAGGAGCGGCGCATGTGGTACATGGGTCCCATGTTCCGCTATGAACGTCCGCAAAAGGGTCGTTATCGCCAGTTCCATCAGTTCGGGGTGGAAGTGTTTGGCCTTCACGGCCCGGACATCGATGCCGAGCTGATTATGCTCACCGCCCGCTTCTGGAAGGCCCTGGGTGTGACCGAGCACCTGACCCTGCAGCTTAACAGCCTGGGTCAGCCGGAAGAGCGGGCGCAGTACCGTCAGGCCCTGGTGGACTTTCTGCAACAGCACGAAGATCGTCTGGACGAAGACTGCCGCCGGCGCATGCACACCAACCCGCTGCGGGTGCTCGACAGCAAGAACCCCGAGGTGCAGGCGCTGCTGGCCGACGCCCCTGTGCTGTCCGACTACTTCGGTGAAGACACCAAGGCCCACTTTGACGGCCTGCAGGCGTTGCTGAGTGCCGCCGGCATTGGCTTTGAAATCAACCCTCGGCTGGTGCGCGGCCTGGATTATTACAACCTCACCGTGTTCGAGTGGGTCACCGAAAGCCTGGGCGCCCAGGGCACCGTTTGTGGCGGCGGCCGCTACGACGGCCTGGTGGAGCAACTGGGCGGACAGGCCACCCCGGCGGTGGGCTTTGCCATGGGGATGGAGCGGCTGGTGCTGCTGCTGGAAACCCTGAATCGGGTTGCGGAACAACCGGCCCAGGCCGATGTCTATGTGGCCATGATGGGGGACAGCACGCGCGTGGCGGGCCTAGCCCTGGCCGAACGCTTGCGGGACGAACGACCCGGACTTCGGGTCATGAGCCACTGTGGCGGCGGCAATTTCAAGAAGCAGCTCAAGCGGGCCGACAAGAGCGGGGCCGTGGTGGCGCTGATCCTTGGAGAAGACGAAGTGGCCCAGGGCCAGGTGACGGTCAAGTTCCTGCGTGGCCAGGCCGAGCAACAGACCCTGGCCCAAAGCGAGCTGGTTGAACACCTCGAACAAAAGGGGATATGAGTTGGACGTTTACAGCACGGAAGAACAACAAATTGAAGCCATCAAGCGCTGGTGGCAGGAATACGGCAAGGCCATTATTCTGGGCTCCGCCATCGGCCTCGCCGGCCTGTTTGGCTGGCGTTATTACCAGGGCCACCAGCTGGAAACCCGTGCCGACGGCGCCGAGGCTTTTGAGCAGGTAAGCCGCGATCTGGCCAGCCAGGGCAGTGCCGCCTTTGACAGCACCGCGGCTTTTGTCAGCGAGAACCAAGGCAATAGCTATGGCGAACTGGCGGCCATGCTGCTGGCGGCGGAAGCGGTCAGGGCCAATGACCTGGAACTGGCTCGGCAGCAGCTGGAACTGGCCCTGGCGGGCATGACCGATGATGCCCTGGCCAACACCGTGCGCCTGCGTCTGGCCCGGGTGCTGATCGCCGCCGGCGATCTTGATGCCGCCCAGCGCCGCCTCGACGAGGTAACCGGTGACGCCTTTGCCGCCCAGTTGCACGAGGTGCGGGGCGATCTGTTCCGGGCCCGGCAGCAGCCCGCCGAGGCCCTGGCGGCCTATGAGGCGGCCCGTGAAGCAGGTGGGGTAGGCGACAATCCGGCGCTGACCCTGAAGCTTGACGATCTGGCCGGCGTTGATGCCGGCAAGGGAGAGTGAGCATGTCCAGACACCTGCTGAAGGCCCTGCCGCTGTCCCTGAGCCTGGTGCTGGGGGCCTGTTCCAGTTCAACCCCGGTGGCACCGGCCAATGCCTTGCCCGAGATCGACAATGCCTTTGACGCCGAGACCCGCTGGTCCGCTTCCGTGGGCAAGGGCGTGGGCGATTACTACTCCCAGCTGCGCCCGGCGGTGGACGGTGACCGGCTGTTTGCCGCGTCTCGCAATGGTGTGCTCAAGGCGTTTTCACTGGTCGAGGGAGACGACTTGTGGGAAACCGAACTCGATGAGCTCGATATCAATGAAAACCAGCGCAGCCCGCGCATTGCCGGCGGCCTGACCGCCGCCTACGGCAACCTCTATTTCGGATCGGAAAACGGCGTAGTCTATGCCGTATCCCAGGCCGATGGCGAGCTGCTGTGGACGCGGGACGTGCCCGGCGAAGTGCTGGCGGCCCCGGCGGTGGACGAAGGCAAGGTGGTGGTGCATACCAGCGCCGGCAACCTGGTGGCACTGGATGCCGGCAGCGGCGAGCAGCAGTGGCTGCTGCGCAACGAGCAGCCCAGCCTGACCCTGCGCAGCATGGCCACCCCCATTACCGCCGGCGGTGCCGTGCTCTATGGCCGGGCCGACGGACGCCTGGGCATTGCCCTGCTGGCCAACGGCCAGCCGGTGCGGGACACCCGCATTGCCAGTCCCAAGGGCGCCACCGAGTTGGAACGCATGGTGGATGTGGCCGCCAGGCCGGTGATCCTGGGCGATATTCTGTTCACGATCGCCTATAATGGCCAACTGACCGCGCACCAGCTTATTTCCGGCCAGTCCCTGTGGAAACGCCAGTATCAGGGCTCTCAGGATCTGAGCACGGACGGTCGCCAGCTGTATATCACCGACAGCCGCAGCCACCTGTTTGCGGTGGATGCCCGCAGCGGCAGCGAGGTATGGGCCAATACCGAGCTGGAAAACCGCCGGCTGACCGCTCCCGTGGTATTCGGTGACTACCTGGTGGTGGGTGACGACGACGGCTATCTGTACTGGCTGAATCGCGACAGCGGCGCCATCGTCTCGCTGGAGCGCGTCGACGGCTCGGGTCTGTATGTGGCGCCCGTGGTGTCTGGCGACACCCTGTATGTGCAAAGCCGCGACGGCGACCTGACGGCTATCGGCCAGCCCTGAGGTCGACGAAACCTGACGTCATCGGCTCCTGATTGCGTGATCAGGAGCCGTTATTGTTTTTCGGAGAATGTTTTTATGATGCCAGTAGTGGCTCTGGTGGGCCGCCCCAATGTGGGCAAATCCACCCTGTTTAACCGCCTGACCCGCACCCGTGACGCCCTGGTGGCCGACTTTCCGGGCCTGACCCGTGACCGCAAATATGGCCAGGCCCGCTTTGGCGAGCTGGAATACATCGTAGTGGATACCGGCGGTATCGACGGCAGTGAAGAAGGCATCGAGCTGGAAATGGCATCCCAGTCGCTGGCGGCCATCGACGAGGCCGATGTGGTGTTGTTTATGGTGGATGCCCGCGCCGGCATGACCTCGGCGGATGAGGCCATTGCCAGCCACCTGCGTCGCTGTCAGAAGAAAACCTTGCTGGTGGCCAACAAGACCGACGGCATCGACGCCGACTCGGCGGTGGGCGAGTTTTATCAGCTGGGCCTGGGCGACATTCACCAGATTGCCGCCGCCCACGGCCGCGGTGTGCTCGGCCTACTGGAAACCGCGCTGGCGCCTCAGCTTGAGCTGCTGGCCGGCGAGACTCGGGACGATGCCGACGAGGCGGATGAAGAACACGAGTTTGACGATGCCACCCTGGAAGACGCCATGGCGGTGCTCGACGAACTGGAGCAGGAAGAAGCGGCACCTTTTGAAGATGCCCCCATCAAATTGGCCATCGTCGGTCGCCCCAATGTGGGCAAGTCCACCCTCACCAACCGCATTCTGGGTGAAGAGCGGGTGGTGGTATACGACATGCCCGGTACCACCCGTGACTCCGTGTATATTCCCATGCAGCGGGACGAGCAGGATTACATTCTGATCGACACCGCCGGGGTACGGCGCCGGGGCAAGGTGCACGAGGCGGTGGAAAAGTTCTCGGTGATCAAGACCCTCAAGGCCATTGAGGACGCCAACGTGGTGCTGCTGGTGCTGGATGCCCGGGAAGGCATCTCCGATCAGGATCTCAGCCTGCTGGGCTTTGTGCTTAACGCCGGCCGCAGTATCGTACTGGCGGTGAATAAATGGGACGGCCTGAGCCAGGACGTGCGCGACGACATCAAGCGCGAGCTGGACCGACGCCTGGGCTTTATCGATTTTGCCCGCCTGCACTTTATTTCGGCCCTGCACGGCAGTGGCGTGGGCAACCTGTTTGAATCGGTCAAGGAGGCCTATGCCTCGGCCACCAAGCGGGTGAACACCTCCATGCTGACCCGTATCATGCAGATGGCCCAGGACGATCACCAGCCGCCGCTGGTGCGTGGCCGCCGGGTCAAGCTCAAATATGCTCATGCCGGGGGCTATAACCCGCCGCGTATCATTGTGCACGGCAACCAGGTCAAGGATCTGCCCGACTCCTACAAGCGCTATCTGATCAACTATTTCCGCCGTTCACTGCAGATAGTGGGCACGCCCATTCGTGTGGAGTTCCAGGAAGGGGACAACCCCTACGCCGGTCTGAAGAACAAGCTGACCGCCAGCCAGCTGCGCAAGCGCAAGCGCCTGATGAAACACCTCAAGAAAAAGTAAACCCGATAAAAAACGCCGGCCCAGCCGGCGTTTTTTATCATTTGAGACCTGTGATTTTGCGCCCGCCCGTGCTCCCGCCTAGGCTGAAAAGGCATTCCCGCTTTTATTGTACGGAGGCCCCATATGTACAAGTCTTTGCTGGTGGCGGTAGACGGTTCAAAAAATGGCCGCAAGGCGCTGGAGCTGGCCTGTCACCTTGCCAGGGTCGATAATGCCGAGCTGCATATTCTGCATGTACCCGAAGTGCTGCCCCACGAGGCCACCCTGATCTGGGGCATTGGTGCCGTGGCCATTGGTGATGAGTTGCAGGAAATGGAAGCCCTGGGGCATCGCATCATCTCCGGTGCCGAGGCCGAGGCTCAGAAACTTGGGGTGGAAAAGATACAGACTCACCTGGTAAAGGGCGAACCGGCCCGAACCATTCTCAAGCAGGCCGCCGGGCTGGGCGCCGAAGTGATCGTGCTGGGTACCCGGGGGCTGGGAGATCTGGCCGGATTGGTGCTGGGCAGCGTATCCCACAAGGTAGCCAGCAATGCCAAATGCGGGGTGATTACCATTCGTTGACCCGCGCAGAATACCGGCGCGGTCAGGGGTTATTCAAAGCCGGCCTGGGTCAGGAAATAGGTGGCGTTACGGCGTAATATCTTGCGCCGCACGTCGTGCATCATGATCTTGCGGCGGGCGCCAACGGCGGGTTTGCGCTGTTTCAGCGCGATGCGTCTTCTTCTCAGCATAAGTTCTCTCGTCTCTACCAGGCCGCATACTGCGGCCTTTTTTGCCTTGATATCAGCTTGTGATATCAGGGTAAAGTGACAATGTTATTAATATGTTGGATCTGTCGGCTGGGTCTCAGCCTGAGCGGTGGCCAGGCCGGCATCCGTGCTGGGTTTGTACAGCCACTGCAGGCTCTGGTAGTACTGGCGAATGTTGCGCACAAATTTTCTGGCTTCCCGACCCCGGGCATAGCCATACCGGGTCTGGCGGTGCCAGCCCGTTTGGTGCAGCAGGGGCAGGCTGTCCTTGACCGAGGCCCAGGCATCGGGATCCTGCCCCCTAAGTCGAGTGATGCGCCGAGCATCGAGCAGGTGACCCAGGCCGATGTTGTAGGCCGCCAGCGCAAACCAGATGCGTTCGTCATCGGGAATGCTGTCGGGCAGGCGTTCGAGCAGCGACGCCAGGTAACCGGCGCCGCCACGAATGCTCTGCTCGGGATCCAGCCGGTCTTCAACCCCCATCTGGCGGGCGGTGTCTTCGGTCAGCATCATCATGCCGCGCACGCCGGTATAAGAGCGGGCTTGCGGATCCCAGTGGGACTCCTGGTAGCTCACCGCCGCCAGCAGGCGCCAGTCGAGGCTGCCCGCGTGGCGCTCAAACAGTGGCCGGTACCGAGGCAGCAGGTCTTCGGCCCGGCGCAGAAAGGTGCGGGTGTCGACGTAATCGAAGTCCTGAATATGGCCAAAGTACTTTTCATTGAGCCGGGCCATAAGGCCACTGGCCCGCTGTTGGGCGAAGTAGTCCAGCATGGCCGCCAGCAGGCTGTCGTCGTCGCGCCTGTCCATGATCCAGGCCACCGGCTGGGAGTTGGGCAGGCTAAAGGCGGCGTCCACATTGGGGTAGTAACGCTGGGTGCGGGCCAGCAGGGTGTCTTCCACCAGGGTGTAATCGGTGCGGCCCTCGGCCACCTGGCGCAACAGGTCTTCCGCATCCGTGTCCTTGCGGGGCTCCCATTGCAAATCGGGCAGATCCTGTGCCATACGGTGCAGCCATTCCGCCTGGCTGGAGCCGGCCAGCACCTGTACCTTACCCTCGAGTTGGGTCAGATCCTGAGGCCGGGTGTCTCCCTTGCGGTAGACCAGGGTCTGGGCCACTTCATAGAGGCTGGGGCCAAAACGGTAGTGCTGCCGGCGCAGGGGGGTTCCGGTAAGGCCGGCGGCCAGCATGTCGACCTGACCGGCATCGAGCAGGGCGAACAGCTCGTCCAGGTTATAGGCGGGCACCATGGTCAGCTCGACGCCCAGGTAGTCGGCAAAGCCCTGTGCCAGCTCATAGTCCAGCCCCTCTTCGCGCTCGTTGCGCAAAAAGTAGTAAAGGGGGTGGTAGAGGGTGCCGACCCTGAGCTCTTCCCTGGCCTGGATCTGTGCCTGCTGACTGGCGCCCGTGCTCTCGGGCCGGCAGCCGGCGAGGGCAAGCAGCGCCAGCAGGGCCGTGGCGGCGAATACGCGCGTTGTGTGCAAAGGCTGCTCCTTATGAGAAAACGCCGGCATTTTATAGCAAAAGCCGGCGCTTTGGTCAGGTTATTGCCGAATTTTACGTCGCCTGGGCAGGGGATGCTGCGGCAAATCGGCGTCGACAGGGCAGGGGTGTAAACCTATAATACCGCCAGTTTGAGAACCCCCCATACACTCACGCTTTGAGAATTAGCCACTATGGAAATACTGAGAGGCTCACCGGCCTTATCCGGTTTCAGAACCCAGGCGATCCTTCGTCGCGCCCAGGAGCAGGCGCTGCCCCTGACCGCCGTTGAAACCGAGTATGTGCACTTTGTCGCCCTGACCGCCGAGCTCGATGCCGATGGCCGACAAACCCTGACTCAGCTGCTCGACAGTCCCGCCGAGGCCGTCACCCCGGCAGCCGGCAGCCGCCTGATGCTGGTGACCCCCCGTCCCGGAACCCTTTCTCCCTGGTCGTCCAAGGCCACCGACATTGCCCGCAACTGTGGCCTGTCCCAGGTCAAGCGCATCGAGCGCGGCATCGCCTATTACCTGGGCTTTGAGCGTGAGCCCAGTGAGGCCGAGCTGGCCGCTGTCAGTGCCCTGCTGCACGACCGCATGACCGAAACCACCTTTGACAGCCTGGCCGCGGCCGAGTGCCTGTTCGCCGAGGCCGAGCCGGCGCCGCTGACCTCCGTCGACATTCTCGGCGGTGGTCGCGCCGCCCTGGCCGAGGCCAACGTGCGCATGGGCCTGGCCCTGGCAGACGATGAAATCGATTATCTGTTTGACGGTTTCAGCAAGCTGGGCCGTAACCCCAACGACATCGAGCTCTACATGTTTGCCCAGGCCAACTCCGAGCACTGTCGTCACAAGATCTTCAACGCCGACTGGACCATAGACGGTATCGAACAGCCCAAGTCGCTGTTCAAGATGATCAAGAACACCTTTGAGCAGGTGCCTGAGCACGTGCTCTCCGCCTACAAGGACAACGCCGCCGTGATGGCCGGCTCGCCCGCAGGCCGCTTTTTCCCCAGCCCCGAGTCGGGCGAGTACCGCTACCATCAGGAAGACATTCACATTCTGATGAAGGTGGAAACCCACAACCACCCCACCGCTATTTCCCCTTACCCGGGCGCGGCCACCGGCTCCGGCGGTGAAATCCGTGACGAAGGCGCCACCGGCCGCGGCTCCAAGCCCAAGGCGGGCCTGGTGGGCTTCAGCGTGTCCAACCTGAAAATTCCCGGCTACGCACGCCCCTGGGAGCAGGACTTCGGCAAGCCCGAGCGCATCGTCAGCGCCCTCGACATCATGATCGACGGCCCCCTGGGTGGTGCCGCCTTTAACAACGAGTTTGGCCGTCCGGCGCTGCTCGGTTACTTCCGTACCTATGAAGAGCGGGTCTCCAGCTTTAACGGCGAGGAAGTGCGCGGTTACCACAAGCCCATCATGATCGCCGGCGGTCTCGGCAACATTCGCGGCGAGCATGTTGAAAAAGGCGAGATCCCGGTAGGCGCTAAACTGGTGGTGCTGGGCGGTCCGGCCATGAACATTGGTCTGGGCGGCGGCGCGGCCTCGTCCATGGCGTCCGGTCAGTCCTGTGAGCAGCTCGACTTTGCCTCGGTACAGCGGGACAACCCGGAAATGGAGCGCCGCTGTCAGGAAGTGATCGACCGCTGCTGGGCTCTTGGCGACGACAATCCCATCGTGTTTATTCACGACGTGGGCGCCGGCGGCCTGTCCAACGCCATGCCCGAGCTGGTGAACGACGGCGACCGCGGTGGCCGCTTCTACCTGCGTGACATTCCCAACGACGAGCCGGGCATGAGCCCGCTGCAGATCTGGTGTAACGAATCCCAGGAGCGCTACGTGCTGGCGGTGGCCGACGACCGGCTGGCCGAGTTCGAGGCCTTCTGTCGCCGGGAGCGGGCTCCCTATGCGGTGATCGGCGAGGCCACCGCCGAGCGTCACCTCAGCCTGCACGACGAGCACTTCGACAACCAGCCCATCGACATGCCGCTGGAAGTGCTGCTGGGCAAGCCGCCCAAGATGCACCGCGACGTGAAAAGCGCCCAGCATCACAGCCCGGCGCTGGATCTGGCCGGCATCAACCTGAAAGACGCGGTCGAGCGGGTGATGACCCTGCCCACCGTGGCCGACAAGGGCTTTCTGATCACCATTGGTGACCGCAGCGTCACCGGCCTGGTGGCCCGGGATCAGATGGTGGGCCCCTGGCAGGTGCCGGTGGCCGACTGTGCCGTGACCGCCGCCGCCTACGACACCTATGCAGGTGAAGCCATGTCCATGGGCGAGCGCGCCCCGGTGGCCCTGCTCGACTTCGCCGCTTCCGCCCGGCTGGCGGTGGCCGAAGCCATCACCAACATTGCCGCCACCGAAATTGGCGAGCTCAATCGCATCAAGCTGTCCGCCAACTGGATGTCTGCCGCCGGTCACCCCGGTGAAGACGCCGGCCTGTACGACGCGGTCAAGGCCGTGGGCGAAGAGCTGTGCCCGGTACTGGGCCTCACCATTCCGGTGGGCAAGGACTCCATGTCGATGAAGACCCGCTGGGAGCAGGATGGCGATGATCGTAGCGTCACCGCGCCGCTGTCGCTGGTGATCTCCGCCTTTGGCCGAGTGACCGACGTGCGCAGCACCGTTACCCCCTGGCTACGCACCGATCTGGGCGAAACCGATCTCATTCTGGTGGATCTGGGTAACGGCAAGAACCGCCTCGGCGCCTCGGCGCTGGCCCAGGTCTACCGTCAACTGGGTGACAAGCCCGCCGACCTCGACGATGCCGAGCAGCTCAAGGGCTTCTTCAACGCCATGCAGGCGCTGGTGGCCGAGCAAAAACTGCTGGCCTACCACGACCGCGGCGACGGTGGCCTGTTTGTGACCCTGGCGGAAATGGCCTTTGCCGGCAACACCGGCCTGGACGTGGAGCTGGACCTGCTGGGTGGCGATCACTTGGCGGCGCTGTTCAGCGAAGAGCTGGGTGCCGTGCTGCAGGTGCGCAGGGAAGACAAGGAAGCGGTGCTGACCTGTCTGGCCGGCCATGGCCTGGCCGCCTGCACCCATGTGATTGGCGAGCCCAACCAGGACGACACCCTGCGCCTGCTGGCCGACGGCAAGGAGCTCTACGCCGAATCCCGCACCGAACTGCGCCGGCTGTGGTCCGAGACCAGCTACCGCATGCAGGCCCTGCGTGACAATCCGGAGTGCGCCCAGGCCGAGTTTGACGCCAAGCTGGAGAACAATCCCGGTCTGTCGGCGTCCCTGAGCTTTGATCCCAAGGAAGACATCGCCGCACCCTTTATCGCCAAGGGCGTGCATCCCAAGATGGCCATTCTGCGTGAGCAGGGCGTCAACTCCCACATGGAAATGGCCGCCGCCTTTGACCGGGCCGGGTTCAGTGCCGTGGACGTGCACATGAGCGATCTGCAAAGTGGTCGCCTGCGTCTGGACGAGTTCGCCGGCCTGGTGGCCTGTGGCGGCTTCTCCTACGGTGACGTGCTGGGTGCCGGCGGTGGCTGGGCTAAGTCGATTCTGTTCAACGAGGCGCTGCGTGCCCAGTTCGAGGCCTTCTTTCAGCGCGACGACAGCTTTGCCCTGGGCGTGTGTAACGGCTGCCAGATGCTGTCGCAGCTGCGGGATCTGATCCCCGGTGCGGCCCACTGGCCGGACTTTGTGCGCAACACCTCCGAGCGCTTTGAAGCTCGCTTCAGCCTGGTGGAAGTGCAGGAGTCACCCAGCCTGTTCCTGTCGGGCATGGCCGGCTCCCGCCTGCCCATCGCCGTGTCTCACGGTGAAGGCCGGGTGCAGACCAGACGCGTCGACATCGCCGCCCTGGAAGCCAGCGGCACCATTGCCCTGCGTTACGTCGACAACCACGGTCAGGCCACCGAGCGCTATCCGTTCAACCCCAACGGCTCCGCCAACGGCATTACCGGCCTGTCCAGCGAAGACGGCCGGGTGACCATCATGATGCCGCACCCGGAGCGGGTATTCCGCACCGTGGCCAACTCCTGGCACCCGGACAACTGGGGCGAGGACGGTGGCTGGATGCGCATGTTCCGCAATGCTCGCAAGCAAATCGGCTGATTTGCCAAATGCGACTCAAAATAAAAAGCCCGCGAAAGCGGGCTTTTTATTTTCCGTTTGAGTCTATATTATGTGCAGGCTCACACGACCTGACCCTGTCTGCCCCGAGGCAGCAATAACCACAACCGTGCCCCCCATAGTGAGATAACAAGAGCGTAATCATGGAATCAGAGAACAGCTCGGCGGTGACCGCCTTTGAAGGGCACACTCCCTTTGCGCTGGCCGAGCCGGTACGGGCCAACACCGGCCTCGGCCTGGTGCGGCAACTGATGCAGCACACGCGGGAAGGCATAGTGCTGATGGATGCCCGGGGCCGGGTGCTGGAGGTCAATCCGGCCTTTTGCCGCCACTGCGAGCTGGATGCGGACAGCCTGAAAGGGCGGCACCTGACCCACGTCAGCCAGGGGCGCTATCAGGGGCGTTTCTACCGTCGCATTTGGCAACGATTGCAGTTTCGCGGGCACTGGGAAGGTGAAGTGGAGCATCTGACCGGGCAGGGGGAAGTGGCTACCCACTGGCTGATGCTGCGGTTGATCCGCGACGAAGCCGGGCTGATCAGTCATATTATCGGGATTCTCGACAACATCAGCCGGTTGCGCCAGTCTGAAGAGCGGCTCAGCTATCTGGCCCATCACGACAGCCTGACCGGCGCCGCCAACCGCGCCTTTTTGCTGAGCTGGTTCGCCCGCATCAAGTGCGACCTGCATCCCGACGAGCAGCTGGCACTGCTGTTTATCGACCTGGACAGGTTCAAGCCCATCAACGACGGTTTTGGCCACGGCGTGGGGGATCAGGTGCTGAAAACCCTGGCCGGGCGGCTGCGGCAGCAGGTGGATGCCAATGAAATGGTGGCGCGCATCGGTGGTGACGAGTTCGTGCTGGTATGGCGCATGAGCGGTGGTGAGGAGCAACCCTTGCTGGAGCGGGCCGCCCGCTTGCTGGAAAACATGGAGGCGCCGGTCAGCGCCGGTCATCACCAGTTGAGTGTGGGGGCCAGTGTGGGCATCAGCCTCTATCCCCGGCACGGGCTGGAAATCGAAACCCTGCTGCGCTACGCCGACACCGCCATGTACGAGGCCAAGACCCGTAGCCAGGCCCGTATTTCCCTGTTTGACTCCGCCAGTTTTGCCCGGCTGGAGCTGCGCAGCCGGCTGGCCCGGGAGTTTCACGAGGCACTGGCACGGCGTCAGCTGTTTCTGGAGTATCAGCCGAGGCTGGATGTGGAGTCCGGTCGCATAGTAGGGGCCGAAGCCTTGTTGCGCTGGCGCCATCCGGTGCTGGGGCTGGTCCCCCCGGACGATTTTCTGCCCGCGGCACGCAATGCCGGCCTGCTGGGGCGGCTGGCGGAGTGGGTATTCGGCGAGGCGGCCCGGCAGTCGCAAGACTGGCGACGGCAGGGCTGGCAGGGCCGCATCAGCCTGAACATGCGGGGACTTGAGCCGGAGCTGGAGCAGCAGCGGATTTTGCGGTTGCTCGATATTCTGCGCGAGCACGGCGCCGAACCGGCGGACTTTGAGCTGGAGCTGCGCAGTGACTTCATTATGCGCCGCAGTGACTCCCTGCTGCGGGTGCTGTCGGCCTTTCGTCAGGCCGGCATGGGTGTCTATCTGGATAACCTGGGTGACGGCCGGCTCAACCTGCGGCTGCTGCAGCAACTGCCGGTGGACGGCATCAAGCTGGATCGACGGCTGTTCGCGGAGGCCTTTGAAGACTATGAGCGGGCGGTGATCCGTGCGCTGCTGTTGCTGGCCGGTACCCTGGGGCTTGAGGCCGTGGCCTGCGGAGTGGAAAACCGGGAGCAGCTTGCCTTTCTGCAGGAACATGGTTGCCACCTGATCCAGGGCCGGCTGGTGGCGCCGCCCCTGGCACCGGCACAGGTGCCGGCCTTTATGGCAGGCTGTCCAGTCCCTGCAGGGTCAGCCGGCCGGGGCTGATCTCCAGGCTCAGCACTTGATCCTGCAACTGGCGTCGCAGCGGGTCCTGCTCGCTCAGCCGGTATACCGGGTAGCGTGACAGGTAATCCGCCAGGCTCTGCAGCAGCAGCGGCATCACTAGCCCCCCCTGGGAGCCGGCGCCGCTGTTGTTCAGGCGATATCCCAGCAGTTCAAATTCGTCCAGATAAAGGGCGCCTTCCTTGCTGTCAAAGCGGGGGCGGGCGCTGAAGTCGCCGCTGATGTCCCAGTCCTGTTGTTGCTCCCCCTGATCCAGGGTAACGATGCCCCGCCCGCTGACCCGTGCCTTGTCCGGCTGCTGCCGCCCCAACTCAACCTGCAGGTCGGCCAGGCGCACGGCGGCCTTCAGCCAGCTGCCCAGGGTCACGGGAAACTCCCGCCCCAGCTGACTGGCCAGGTGCTGGTTGAGTTGTTGCTCGGTTAGGCTGAGGGTTTGTGCCGGCAGGGCGGTGCTAACCCCAAGCAGGATCAAAAAAAGTATACTTTTCATAGTCCTGTATCCATGATGCAAAAAGACATGGGCACAGTCTGCCCCGTCTGGGGAAAGAGGAGCAAGGCGTTTTTGAACGATTACATCGATACCCTGCTGGGCTGGTTGCTGTTTGCCACCCATACCAGCC
Source organism: Oceanimonas sp. MB9 (assembly GCF_011319775.1). Classification (NCBI taxonomy): domain Bacteria; kingdom Pseudomonadati; phylum Pseudomonadota; class Gammaproteobacteria; order Aeromonadales; family Aeromonadaceae; genus Oceanimonas; species Oceanimonas sp. MB9. The sequence continues at coordinate 102,530 of NZ_VFBE01000009.1, forward strand.
TGGTGGTGGGGGTAACCTTCAGGGTGATCATGAAGCGCCGGCCGGTGGGAGTGTCTCTGGCCTGGCTGGCGCTGATCTACGCCATTCCCATTTTGGGCGTGGCCACCTACATACTGTTCGGCGAGGTGCGTCTGGGGCGCAAGCGGGCCGAACGGGCGCGGGCCATGTACCGGCCCCATGCGGACTGGATCAACGTGCTGGTCAACCGCTTTCCCGGTCAGCAGTTTGAGGTGAGCGATCAGGTCCGACCCATTTATGAGCTGGTCAAGGCCCGGCTCAACATGCCCATGCTGAGCGGCAATGGCATGACCCTGCTGCAGCAACCGACGGAAATTCTGAGCTCACTGCGCATGGACATCGAGCGGGCACGCAGCTCCTGTTATCTGGAGTTCTATATCTGGCACCAGGGCGGCATGGCCGACGAGGTGGCCCATGCGCTGATGGCGGCGGCGCGCCGCGGTGTGGACTGCCGGCTGCTGCTGGACTCGGTGGGCAGCGCCGACTTCTTTCGCAGTCGCTGGCCCGGCCGCCTGCGCGAGGCCGGGGTCAAGGTGGTGGAAGTACTGCCGGTGGGCGCCTTTCGCGTGCTGTTTGAACGACAGGATCTGCGCATGCACCGCAAGCTGGTGGTGATCGACGACGACGTTGCCTATACCGGCTCGATGAATCTGGTGGATCCCGCCTGCTTCAAGCAGGACGCCGGCGTGGGCCAGTGGGTCGACATCATGCTGCGCATTCGCGGCCCCATCGTGCCCATTATCTGGTCGCTGTTCGTGTGGGACTGGGAAATGGAAACCGGCGAGCGGCTGCTGGAGCAGCTGGAATACCACCCCATCTGTTGCCTGGACAACCAGCTGCGGCTGCAGCTGTTGCCCTCGGGGCCCTTTATGGGCGGCGATGCCATCAGCCAGAGCCTGCTCAGCGCCGTGTATCAGGCTCGGCGGCGGCTGGTGCTGGTCACTCCCTACTTCGTGCCCGACGACCCCCTGGTGGCGGCACTGTGCTCCGCCGCCGACCGGGGCGTGGAGGTGCAGCTGCTGCTGCCGGAGAAGAACGACTCGCGCATGGTTAATCACGCCTGCAACGCCTTCTTTGACGAATTGCTGCACGCCGGGGTGGAGATCCATCTCTATTCCGCCGGCCTGCTGCACACCAAGTGCGTCCTGGTGGATCACCAGTTTGGCCTGGTGGGCACGGTGAACCTGGACCGGCGCAGTTTCTGGCTGAACTTTGAGATGACCCTGCTGGTGGATGACGGCCAGGCCATGGGCGAGCTGTTGCAGCTGGCCGACCGCTACCTGGCGGACGCTCGGCCGCTGTCGTGGCTGGAGTGGCGCCAGCGGCCGCTGCGCAAGCGGCTGCTGGAAAACCTGTTTTACCTGCTCAGCCCGCTGCTGTAACAGCGGGTGAGGAGTGAGGGGAGAGGCGTAAGGAGAACGGCCGCCTTACTCCTCAACCCTTACTTCTCACCGTCACTTTACTGCTTGTAATGCTTAAGGAATCGGGCAATGCGGCCGATGGCGTCTTCGATGTCGTCGACTCTGGGGAGGGTCACCAGGCGGAAATGGTCCGGCTTGGGCCAGTTAAAGCCGGTGCCCTGCACGATCAGCATTTTTTCCTGCAACAGCAGATCGTAGACCATCTTCTGATCGTCGCGAATGTCATACACCTTGGGATCCAGCCGGGGGAACATGTAGATGGCGCCCTTGGGCTTGACGCAGCTGATCCCGGGAATCTCGTTGAGCAACTCCCAGGCACGGTCGCGCTGGCGGCGCAGCCGGCCACCGGGCAGTACCAGCTCGTTAATGCTCTGGTAGCCGCCGAGCGCCGCCTGAATGCAGTGCTGCATGGGCACGTTGGCGCACAGCCGCATGGAGGAGAGCATCTCCAGCCCTTCGATATAATCCCGGGCCAGGTGTTTGGGCCCGCTCAGCATCATCCAGCCCTGGCGAAAGCCGGCGGCGCGGTAGCTTTTGGACAGGCCGTTAAAGGTGGCCACCAGCACGTCGTCGCACAGGGTACACACCGAATGGTGGGCCACGTCGTCGTAGAGAATCTTGTCGTAGATTTCGTCGGCAAAAATAATGAGCTTGTTCTGGCGGGCGATCTCGATCACTTCCAGCAAAAACTCGCTGCCGTAGACGGCGCCGGTGGGGTTGTTGGGGTTGATCAGCACGATGCCCTTGGTACGCGGGCTGATTTTGGATTTGATGTCGTCCAGATCCGGGTACCAGTCGGCCTGTTCGTCACAGGTGTAGTGCACCGCCTTGCCGCCGGAGAGGGTCACGGCGGCGGTCCACAGCGGGTAGTCCGGGGACGGCACCAGAATTTCGTCGCCGTTGTTGAGCAGAGCCTGCATCGACATCACGATCAGCTCCGACACCCCGTTACCGATATAGATGTCGTCCAGATCCGTGGTGCGCAGCCCCTTTTGCTGGTAGTACTGCATGACCGCCTTGCGTGCTGAAAACAGCCCCTTGGAGTCGCAATAGCCCTGGCTGGTGGGCATGTTGAGAATGGCGTCCTTGAGCAGCTCTTCCGGTGCGTCAAAGCCGAACGGCGCCGGGTTGCCGATGTTCAGCTTGAGAATACGGTGTCCTTCGTCTTCAAGGCGGCGGGCTTCCTTGTGAACGGGTCCACGAATGTCGTAACAGACGTTGTCCAGCTTGTGGGATTTTTCTACTGAATACATGGGTGTTTACAGCCTCGGAATCATACGGTTGCCCGGCAGCGACGAACCCGGCAAGGGCCGATCTGGATTCGGTTGGCGGACAGTGGCGTCAGGTAATGGGACCCATGATGGAGCTTTGGCTACCGAATGAAAAGAGGAAAAAGGGGGCTTTGAGCGAAAAAAATGCTGAAAACGGTGATTTTTCAGCAAGCTTGGTGTGAAAGGCACCACGTGGGCGGCCGGTTGGCCGCCCGAACAGCACTTACTGGTACAGGCCCAGGTGCTCCTTGGCGTGGGCTTCAAAGTCGGTGAAGCCGCCGATGTGCTGCTGGTCGAGGAAAATCTGCGGCACCGTCTGTACCGGCTTGCCCACGGTCTTTTCCAGGTCTTCCTTGGAAATGCCTTCGGCGTGAATGTCCACATAGCGGTATTTGAAATCTTCCCGTTCGGTGCTGAGCTTGTCCGCCAGCTCCTTGGCGCGCACGCAGAAGGGGCAACCGGGACGACCAAAAATCACTGCAAACATGCTGTTCTCCTTAAATCGGTGAGTCGGGCGCCAGTATAGACAGAGCACGCCCCCGATGAAAATCGTTAGTGTGTGTTGTTTTGATTGGTTTTAACGATGGATGAACGTTGCGTCACCCCTTCCAGCCAGTCCCGTTCAAAGCGCCGGGCCGGCCATTCCAGCTCGCCGGCGGCCATGGCAGCGGACTGCTCGGGGCTGATGGACAGCCCGTTTTGCAACAGCACAAAGGCCTTGCGTTCCCCGTTGTCGGTATCGATAAAGCCGGCCAGGTTCTGCACATGGGCAATGGTACCGGTCTTGGCGATTACTCGCCCTTTGAGTGCGGGCCCCTGCACGCTCTTGCGATAACGCAGGGTGCCACTTTCGCCACTCACCGGCAGAGCGGCCATCAGCCATTGCGCTCGCGGATCCTGTGCCATGGTCAGCAGCACCGCCATCAGATCCTTTGCCCGCAGCAGGTTATGGGCAGAGAGCCCGGAGCCGTCGGCCAGCCAGGATGGTCCCAGGTCGATATCGGCTTCTTGTTTAAGGATCTCGCGCACCGCCTGGGTGCCGTTGCGAAAGCTGCCGGGCTGGTTAAAGTGCTGTGCCCCCAGGGTGCGCAGCAGGCTGTCGGCGTAGAGGTTGTCGGAGTGCACCAGGATTTGCCGGGCCAGCTCGCGCAGCGGCGGCGAGTGATGCTGGCCGAGGGTGGCCCAGTCACCGGCGTCGACACGGCTGCCCTCAATATGGCCGGACAGCGTGATGCCGGCCTGCTGCAGCGCCCAGCCGGTGAGCCGCTCGCCCCAGGCGGTGACATCCTGAATGGCAAAGCGCAGCGGCCAGGGATCCTGGCGTGGGCCGATACAGCCGGTGAGGTGATACTGATTGGGCGGCGTCATGTCGAGCTCCAGCGCACAAAATCGTTGCTCCCGCTCGGCCTTGTTCAGCACCGCCACGTCGGCGCTGACGGTGACGGGCTGATGGGCCGGCACCGTGGCTCGGGCCGGCTGGCCAGAACGGGCATAGAGCGCACCCTGCACGCAATTGCGATCCAGGATCAGCGCCGCCGCCGGTGCCGTGTAGCATACCCCCAGATCGTTCCAGGACCAGCCATTGCCCCGATCATAACCGGCAAAGCGGTACTGGTTGAGCAGCACCCGGCCGCTGACGTGGCGAATGCCGCTCTGGCGCAGCAGTGCCGCCAGCTGTTCGCGGGTGAGGGAAGGATCGCCGGCAAAGTCGATCAGCAGATCGCCGTCCAGCCGGCCCTGTCGCAGCTCGCCTCGGTAGCGCAGGGTGGTGGTGTAGTGCCAGTCCGGCCCCAGCGCCAGGGCGCCGGCCAGCACGGTGACCAGCTTCTGGGTGGAGGCGGGCTTCATCAGCTGTTGTTCCTGATGACGCCGCTCTATGTTGCCGGTCGCGGCATCGGCCAGCATCCAGGCACTCTGGCCATTCGCTGGGGGCGTGGCGGCCGATACCGAGGTGACAAAGGCGGTGGCCAGTACGGCAGAAACAAGGGTGGAAAGCAGTTTCATGGCTTCTCTATAACGCATGGGCGGTACGAAACCGGCCTCGATAATCAAAAATGGTTTCCCTGATCTGCCAGCCCCGTTTGTTGGCCCGGGCAATCACAAAGTCAGGGTGGCGAAAGCGCGAGCCGGCGGCCAGCACCTGCTCCAGGCTGGTAAAGTCGGGCTCGGTGCCCGGCGCCGGCCAGTGTGGACGCACAAATTCCCGGTAAAAACGGCCCTCTGGGCCCTTTGCGTCAAAAGCATACCATTTCTGCAGCTCGGTGCCGTCTTCATCGTGATAGGTGACTTTCAGTGCCGGGCCGTATTTGCCGGCGGCAGCGTCCAGGCTGAGGCCAGCACAACGCAGCACCAGCGCATCCTTCAGCGCCAGGGCATCCTTCAGTTGCTTGTCGGGATCCACCAGCACCTCACCACAGTCATGGCATTGGCGGGCGGCGATGTCATTCTCCGCCAGGCACTGCGGGCAGCTTTTAAAGCGAAAGCGGTAACCACATTCTTCCCGTTCGCCGTCATCGTCTTCAAAAAAGCCCTGGCAGCGGCGGCCAAAGTGTTCCAGCAGCCGGCCTTCGGCATCGGTCTTGCCCCAGAAGATATTGGCAAAGCCGCAGGCGGGGCAGGGCACCTGCACCTGGGTGGTGTCGGCATTGGGCCTGGGCTCGCCCACTTCGGGGGCGAAAATATCCATGTTGTTGCCGGCATAGTCCAGCACCTGGCAATCGGTCTTGCCCGGACTGAGCCGCAGGCCTCGGCCGATGATTTGCTGGTACAGGGCCACCGACTGGGTGGGGCGCAGAATGGCAATCAAATCCACATGGGGGGCATCAAAGCCGGTGGTGAGCACCGCCACGTTGACCAGGAACTTAAGCTCCCGGGCCTTGAACCGGGCAATAATGGCGTCCCGCTCCGGCCCCGGCGTGTCGCCGGTCACCAAGGCGGTCTGCTCGGCGGGCAGCAGGCCGGCCACCTCGGTGGCGTGGCGCACGGTGGCGGCGAAGACCATCACCCCCTGGCGATGTTCGGCATAGTCCTTTATTTGTTCCACCACATGGGGGGTGACTCGGGGCTGGCGGGCCAGCTCCCGCTCCAGCGCCTGCTCGGTAAACAGCCCCTGCTCATACAGCCGGGAAAAGTCGTAATGCACCACGGGGGCGTCCACCAGCTCCGGCGGACACAGGTAACCCTGCTTGATCATCAGTCGCAGCGGCAGCTCAAACAGGCAGTGCTCAAAAAAACGCGGTGTGCGGCTGCGCACCATGCCGTGGTGATGGCTGCGGTAAATCCAGCCCAGCCCCAGCCGGTAGGGGGTGGCGGTGAGTCCCAGCACCTTGAGAGCCGGGTTACCGGTACGCAGATGATTGATAACCTGGGCATACTGGCTGTTGTCGTCATCGGAGACCCGGTGGCACTCGTCAATGATCACCAGGTTAAAGCCGTTAAAGGCGTCCAGGTTGCGGGCCACCGACTGTACCGAGCCAAACACCACCTGACGGCTGCTTTCCCGGCGCTTGAGCCCGGCGGAGAAAATATCGGCTTCCACGCCATAGGCCTGATACTTGGCGTGGTTCTGCTCCACCAGCTCGCGCACATGGGCCAGCACCAGCACCCGGCCCCGGGCGAGGCGTGCCAGCTCGGCGATCACCAGGCTCTTGCCGGCGCCGGTGGGCAGCACCAGCACTCCCGGCTCGCTGTGGCGGCGAAAATAGGCAAGGGTGCGGTCAACCGCCTCCTGCTGATAGGGACGTAACGTAAACATTTATCTCACCAAAGCTGGAAGCCCGTTTGGTCTGCAAGGCCGTGCAACATCGTCGGTCACAGGGGACTACTTCGCCGACACGCCGTAACCCCTTCCATGGGGGCTCCGCTGCGCCCTCCCTGGCGCAGAGGGGGGCGGTGAAGCTGCAGCAGGGATTGCCGGAGCCGACCGTCAAATGCCATGGATGGCATTTGCCGAGCGTCCGATGGACGGGCTCGAAGCGTGTCGGCGCAGGTAACCCTGCTGCTGCATCCTGATACCGGCGGCAGACGGGCAATTTGGGCCTCACATTTGCCCCGGAATAAGGTATCTTTAGCGCCTATCGTTTGTAATAACCGAGGCAACCATTCCTATGATCATCAAACCCAAGGTTCGTGGCTTTATCTGCACCACCACCCATCCGGTCGGCTGTGAGGCGAATGTACGTGAGCAGATCGCCTACGTCAAAGGCAAGGGTACCCTGGCGCAGGGGCCGAAAAAGGTGCTGGTGATCGGCGCATCCACCGGTTACGGCCTGGCATCCCGCATCAACGCCGCCTTTGGCAGCGGCGCCGCCACCATAGGCGTGTTCTTTGAAAAGCCGGGCACCGAGAAGAAGACCGGCACCGCCGGCTGGTACAATGCCGCCGCCTTTGACAAGGCCGCCAAGGAAGAAGGGTTGTACGCCAAGAGCATCAACGGCGACGCCTTCTCCAACGAATGCCGCGAGCAGGTTATCGAGCTTATCAAGCAGGATCTGGGCGACATCGACCTGGTGGTGTACTCCCTGGCCTCGCCGGTGCGCAAGCTGCCCGACAGCGGCGAAGTGGTGCGCTCCGCGCTCAAGCCCATCGGCGAACCCTACAAGTCCACCGCCCTGGACACTAACAAGGACGTGCTGGTGGAAGCCGTGGTCGAGCCTGCCAATGAGCAGGAAATTGCCGACACCATTCAGGTCATGGGTGGCCAGGACTGGGAACTGTGGATGAACGCCCTGGAAGACGCCGGCGTGCTGGCCGAGGGTGCCAAGTCCGTGGCCTATTCCTACATTGGCACCGATCTCACCTGGCCCATCTACTGGCACGGTACTCTGGGCAAGGCCAAGGAAGATCTGGACCGCGCCGCCCACGCCATCGACAGCAAGCTGAAAGCGCGCGGCGGTGACGCCCATGTGGCGGTGCTGAAGTCGGTAGTGACCCAGGCCTCTGCCGCCATTCCGGTGATGCCGCTGTATATCTCCATGGCCTTCAAGGTGATGAAGGAGCAGGGTATTCACGAGGGCTGCATCGAGCAAATTCAGCGCCTGTTCCATGACCGCCTCTACAGCGGCCAGCCGGCCCCGGTGGACGAGCAGAACCGCCTGCGCCTGGACGACTGGGAGCTGCGCGATGAAGTACAGAACGCCTGCCGCGAGATCTGGAAACAGGTGCAGGACGACAACATCTATCAGCTCACCGACTATCAGGGCTACAAGGAAGAATTCCTGCGTCTGTTCGGCTTTGGCCTGGACGGCGTGGATTACGACGCCGACGTGGACACCAAGGTTGATTTCGACGTGATCGAACTGGCCTGAGCCCGGTCAGCCAAACAATAACGCCAAAGCCCCGTTTCGGGGCTTTTTTGTGCTCGTATTCGACAATATCCGTCCCTGTCGGTATGGCCGGGTATGGCCAGGCAGCCGGGCCGGCGCTAGGGTTAATGGCATATTCACCGGCAGGAGACCCGCCATGAACAAGCATTCCCTTATTGCCTCCCTGTTATTGGCCGGGCTGGCATTGCCGGCCCAGTCCCAGCCGCCCGAAGGCAAGGGGCCGGGTCAGGCTCCCGGCCGGCTCAAGGAGCAAAAATGGCAGCAGGATGAAGGAGAGCATCATCGCGACAGGCGCGAATATCGTTATGAGCGGGAGCGGCACCATGATCGTGAGCTGCATATCGACGAGCTGTTGCTGCGGCGCCTGTTTCGTGAGCACAGAGACTGGCTGCATTACGACGACCGGCGCAGCCTGCCACCGGGCATTGCCAAGAACCTGCGCCGAGGCAAGCCGTTGCCACCGGGCATTGCCAAGCGGTTTGATCCCAGGCTGAGGGAGCGCTTGCCCTATTACGAGGGCTACGAATGGCGTCGGGTCGACAACAAGGCGGTACTGGTGGATCTGGCAACCGAAAACGTGCGTTATATTCTGGAAGACATTCTTAACTGATCCGGGCTGTGGGTTGGTCGAAGCATACCCGGTTGCGGCCTTCCGCCTTGGCCCGGTACAAGGCCTCATCGGCTCGTTGCAGCCAGTCGAGGGCACTTTCAAACGATGGGGTCAGTTGTGCCACACCCAGGCTGATGGTGTATTCCAGCTGCTGGCCGTGGGTGCCGACCCTGGCCTCGTCAACCGATCGGCGCAGTCGCTCGCATATTACCGCGGCACCGTCGACGTCGGTATGAGGCAGTATGATGCCAAATTCCTCTCCACCGTAGCGTCCGGCCATATCGGCATCGCGCAGGGTATGGCGAATAAGCCCGCTCAGGTGACGCAGCACATCGTCTCCGGGCAGGTGGCCATGGGTATCGTTGAGCAGCTTGAAATTGTCGATGTCCACCATCACCAGGCTACAGGCATGGCGGTAGCGCCGATAGCGGGAATATTCGGCGTGCAGCAGGCCTTCCCAGCTGCCCCGGTTGAGCAGGCCGGTCAGCGGATCCGTCATGCTGAGATGGGCCAGGCGCTCGTTGGCCTGCTCCAGCGCCAGCTTGCCGGCGGCCACGTCGGTAACATCATGAATCATTAGGCATACGCGCCGAATCTGGCCGTCTGCATCCGCCAGCGGGTGCAGGGTCAGGTTCTGAAACATGTACTCATGGGTGCCGGTAACGGGCCGGGTGCTGTGAAAGCGAAACAGCCTGGGCCGCTGTTCCCAGCAGGTAAAGGCGCGCGTATTCAAGGTGACCACGGTATCCACCTTGCGTCTCAGCCATTGTTCGGGCAGCTCCGGAAACAGCTGGAACAGGCTTTTCCCCAGTGCCTGGCCGGCACCGAGACCGCTGTGGTTTTCCATAAACCCGTTCCACAGTTCGATGCGAAACTCGAGATCCAGCACCACCAGACCGAGGTCGACCGACTCCAGCATGTCCATCATCCAGTGAAAATCTTGTGGGCCGTGTTCATGCTGGGGCATGGCATTACTCCGTCAGGTAACTGAGTTTTTGCTCCAGGCTGCGGATCGACGCTTCGGTCAGCAGTACCAGGAGGTTGCAATAAATATGCTGTTGCTCAAGGGCATAGGGAATTTCGATGCACAGCAGCTGTTGCTGGTGGTGATGATTGCCATGGTATTCCAGCAGGGTGCTCACGGGCAGGTGCCGACCGAGTACCTTGGGTTGGGCCAGGCCCAGACGCACATCAAACTGATCTCCCAGCCCCTTGAGAAAGGCGCCGAACAATATGCTGGAGACATCCATCAGGATCTCCACATCCGGTGCCGTGGTGTCAGAAGGCGAATAATGCAGCAGTCGCGCCATCTCCTCCAGGCTGCTGTCGGAAAACAGCAACAGCGCCTCGCCGGCCAGACCGGCCCCCACAAAGCCCTGGCACACCGCCGAAAACCCTTCATCGGTAGCGGTGGAAATGGCCAGGCTGAGCTCGGCGCGGGCAATGGGCGCAACCAGAGGCACCGGCTGTGGAATAAAGGTATTGAGTAACCGGGCCAGCAGAGCCGTGGCCCGTCCCATGGCGATATTGGCCACTTCCTGCAGATAGTCGGTGAGTGCCAGGGATTCCTGTGGGAACGGTGTATGAAGGGCGTTGCCGTCCTGCCGCGGTGCGTAAAGGCCGTAGCGACGCAGCAAGTCGGTGAGTGCGTTGCGGTTGACGGGTTTGGCCAGAAAGCCCATGGCGCCGAGCGCCTGCACGCGGCTGCAGGCTTCGGGCTGAATGTCGGCCGACACCACCAGGGTCATCACCTCGAGCTGCTCACGGCGCAGGGCCTTCAACACCTCATAACCGTCGAGCCCGGGCATATTGAGGTCAAGCAGCAGCAGGTCAAAGCGGGTCTGGCGCAGCAATGCCAGCGCCTCCTTGCCATGGCTGGCAAACTCCAGCCGGGTGGTCAGGGGCGAGGGCAGGGCGCGGGCTATCTGCCGGCGGGCAACGGCGGAGTCGTCGCAGATCAAAATACGAATGGTCATGCCGCTTGCCTCATGATGAGTTGGGCTCGAATGAGTATATAGCCTTTAATTGAAGCACAAAGCCGGCACAGAGCAAAGTGAACCGGGCGAGACGCAGTCTGCAAATGCGGCAAAAGAGCCCGGCCCTCGCATTTTGCCGGCGAGAGTGGCTTTTCCGCCGGCGGGCCTCGTTATATGCTGTGGTCATGGCGGCGTTCGCCGCCGGATTCAGGATGAATGAGCCTGCGTGCCGACGTCAGGTAACGAAGGCGCGGGCCGGTGCAAAGGAAGATGTAACTGCATGAGGGATTTTTTTACCCTGGGGCGCTGGATGCCCGGTCTGGTGGCATTGCTGAACTACCGGCGCGACTGGCTGACGGCGGATGTACGCGCCGGTCTGTCGGTGGCGGCGGTGGCGCTGCCGGTGGCCATTGCCTATGCCGAGCTGGCCGGGGTCAGTGCCGTGGTGGGCCTGTATTCCTGCATATTGCCGATGATCGCCTATGCCGTGTTTGGCACCTCGCGCCAGCTGATTGTGGGGCCCGATGCGGCCACCTGCGCGGTGATTGCTGCCGTGGTCACGCCCCTGGCCGCCGGTGACGCCACCCGCCACTGGCAACTGGTGATGACCATGACCGCCATGACCGGGTTGTGGTGCCTGGTGGCCAGTTACTTTCGCCTTGGAGTGCTGGCGGATTTTCTGTCCCGGCCCATTCTGCTGGGCCTGCTCAACGGGGTCGCCATCACCATCATGGTGGGGCAGCTGTCGCGCATTTTTGGCTTCACCTTTGATGAATCCCAGCTGATCGAGCGCCTCGCCGCCACCCCCGACTACCTGACCCTGGTGCATTGGCCCACTTTGGGGGTCAGTGCCCTGACCCTGGTGATCATGTTGCTGTGCCGGCGGTTTCGTCCGCTCTGGCCCAGCAGCCTGCTGGCGCTGACGGCGGCCGCCGCCCTGTTGTGGCTGTGGGGCCCCGACCGGGCCGGAGTGGCGGTAGTGGGCACCCTGATGGGAGGCATACCCGAGTTCCAGCTGCCGGAGTTTCCCCCCGGGTTGATGCGGGATCTGGTGATGCCGGCGCTTAACCTGGCCATGGTGAGCTTTGTGTCCATGATGCTGACCGCCCGCAGCTTCGCCGCCCGCAACGGTTACGACATTGACGCCGATCGGGAGTTTCGCGCCCTGGGAGTAGCCAACCTGGCCTCGGCCTTTTCACAGGGATTTGCCATCAGCGGCGCTGACTCTCGCACCGCGGTCAACGACGCCAATGGCGGCAAGAGCCAGATGGTGTCGGTGGTGGCCGCCGGCCTTATCGCCCTGGTCACTTTTTTCCTGACCGCGCCGTTGCAATACATTCCCACCGCGGCGCTGGGAGTGGTGCTGGTAATGGCGTCCTGGTCGCTGATCAACCTGCGCGGCCAGTGGGGCCTGCGCAAGTCCGACAACGCCGCCTTCTGGCTGGCCTGGATCACCTTTGTCAGCGTGCTGTTCATGGGGGTCATTCCGGGGATTACCCTGGCGGTGCTGCTGGGCCTGTTCCAGTTTCTGCGCAATGTGATGCGGCCGACGGATCAGCTGATGGGCATGAACGAGGAAGGGGTGGTGCACACCCTGGGACGCAATGAAGAGGTCAAGGCCATCACTGGTGTGCTCATCTATCGCTTCAACTCGCCGCTGACCTACTTTAACGCCTCCTATTTCAAGCGTCGGGTGCTGACCCTGCTGAGCGACGAGCAGGCCCAGCCCGAGTGCCTGATCATCGATGCCGTGTCCTGCTTTACCCATCAGGACATCAGCGTGATGAGTGTGGTGGGGGAGCTGCACAAGGAGCTTAGGCGCCGGGGTATTCACATGGTGATGGCCGGGCGGCGCGGGCAGATGACCCACTGGCTGCACCAGGCGGGCATTCGCGTGGGCGAAGACGGTATTCAGGTCTATCCGGATCTGTATGAAGCACTGCGCATTACCCGGCGGCACCTGCATGGCAGGCCGACCGCCGGGCCGGCGACGGTGCGCAGCCCGTGAGGCCAAGGCTGTTGTGGCTGCCGCCACCGGGAGTGGCGGCGCTGGTGGCGGGCCTGATGTGGCTGGTGACCGAATGGCTGCCGGCGTTGGCGGCAGGCTGGCCGGCCTGGCTGGCGTGGTTGCCGCTGACGGCGGGGCTGATGCTGATGATGCTGGCGGCCCGGGAGCTGCATCGCGCGCGTACCACCCTGCAGCCCTTTGCGCCCGAGCGCACAAGCCGGCTGGTGACCACAGGGGTATTTGCCCGCTCGCGCAACCCCATTTACCTCGGCGATCTGCTGCTGTTGCTGGCTTTTGCCCTCTGGCTGCAAAGCTGGCCGGCCCTGCTCGGGCCGGTATTGTTTGTGCGCTACATGAACCGAGTGCAGATACGCGCCGAGGAACAGGCCCTGGCCCTGCGCTTTGGACAAGCCTATACCGACTACTGCGCGCGGGTGCGGCGCTGGCTTTAACACCTTGTCTGTTAGCCCTAGCACCCTCGTCGGACAAAGCCCACGGCGAAGCAGACACGCTTTGCCCTCCTGGGCCAGACACAGAGTCGTTTGTCGAGATACTGTCAGACAGCGCCCAAATTTCACGAAGTAATAGCAGGGATTGCCGGAACCGACCGTCACTTGCCATGGAAGGCATGTGCCGAGCGTCCATGGGGCGAGCTTGCTCGCCGTGACGAAGTAAAAAATCCTGACCGAACATTGAATATGTTCGCAGCAGGTTTTTTATGAGTGACCTTTAACGAAGCATGTCGGTGGAGTGCAACCGCGCTGTTGCTTCGCGTGACGAGTCTTTCAACAACGCCAGCCCTTGCGGGGTGAGGGGCGGGGCCTTACACTGGCGCGCTTTGGCCAGGCCTGCTCGTAAACGGCCTTTGCCCGGCTGTTATGACATGACCACCGAAAGGGAGCCCGAGCCCATGACCGCAGACAACGGCGATACCCGCCTGAATAAATTCATCAGTGAAACCGGCATCTGTTCCCGCCGGGAAGCCGACCGGCTGATTGAACAGGGTCTGGTCAGGGTGAACGGCGAGGTGGCCGGCATGGGCGTGCGGGTCAGTGATGCCGATCAGGTCACCGTGCGCGGCAAGCCGTTGCGTGCCAAACCCAAGGCCGTGTATCTGGTCTATAACAAACCCATTGGCATTACCTGCACCACCGACCGTGCCATTCCCGAAAACATAGTGGATGCGGTTAATTACCATGCCCGCATCTTTCCCATCGGCCGGCTCGACAAGCCGTCCTGCGGGCTGATTTTGCTGACCAACGACGGCGATATCGTCAACAAGATACTGCGCGCCGGCAATGCCCACGAAAAAGAATATATCGTGTCCATGGACAAGCCCATTACCGATGACTTTGTCGCGAAAATGTCGGCGGGCGTACCCATTCTCGATACCGTGACCAAGCCCTGCAAGGTGCGCAAAATCGGCCCCAGAACCATCAATATCATTCTGACCCAGGGGCTGAATCGGCAGATACGGCGCATGGCGGAATACCTGGACTATCGGGTGACCAGCCTGAAGCGGGTGCGCATCATGAATATTCACCTTGGTGAGCTAAAGCCGGGCCAGTGGCGTTATGTCAGTGAGCAGGAGTTGGGGTTGATTAACCGCATGATTGCGGGCTCGAGCAAAACCGAGGAAGCCTCGGTGCTTGAGCAGCCCAAGGCGGCTCGCCAGGGGCCGCGTATTCGGGACAAGGCCCCGGCCCGGGGCCGGTCAGCCGACGACGGTCGGCGGGAAGGACGCCGAGGCCCGACCGGTGCCGGCCGGGCCAACGCCCGCACCGGCGGTAAGGCTGATCGTCCTGGTACCCGCTCCGGCGGCAAGGCCGGGGCCCGCTCCGGAGCGCGACCCGGCGCCAGGCCGGGCGGGAAAAAGCCCGGACGTTAAGCGCCGTCCCGAACGAGTTCGTCTTCAAAACGCAGCAGGTGGAACTGCTTTTTGCCCCGGCGCAGGATCAGATAGCGCCGGTGTAATCGCGGCAGGGTGAGAGTGTCGGCGCTAACCGGCGCGCCATTGACCGCGATGGCACCGCTGCCGATCAGCTCCCTTGCCTGGCGCAGCGAGCTGGCCAGGGCGGCCTGTTTCAGCAGCCCGCTGAGCGAGGGGGGCTCAGTAGCCGCCGTGGCTTCAATGCGGGTCATGGGAATGCCGTCCTGCTCCAGCTGCGCAAACTCCTCCACACTCAACCCGTTAAACTCACCGGAAAACAGCGCCTGGCTGATGCGCTCCGCCGCCGCCAGTGCCTGCTCGCCATGCACCAGCCGGGTCAGCTCCCGGGCCAGCACCCGCTGCGCCTCGGGCTTGCCGGCCCGTTGCCGGTCACTGGCTTCCAGGGCGGCGATGTCTTCGAGCTCAATAAAGCTGTAGTAACGCAGCAGGCGGTATACGTCGTCGTCACTGGTATTCAGCCAGAACTGGTAAAAGGCGTAGGGCGAGGTTCTGGCCGCATCCAGCCAGACGGTGCCGCTTTCGGTCTTGCCGAACTTGGTGCCGTCCGCCTTGGTGATCAGCGGCAGGGTCAGGCCAAACACCTGCCGGCCGTTGAGACGGCGGGTGAGATCGATGCCACTGGTGATGTTGCCCCACTGATCGTTGCCGCCAATCTGCAGGGTGCAGTCGTATTGCCGGTTGAGCATGACGTAGTCATAGGACTGCAGCAGGCTGTAGGAAAACTCGGTAAAGGAAATGCCCTGCTCGGGCCGGGCCAGGCGCTGGCGCACCGACTCCCGGGCGATCATGGCGTTGACCGAGAAGTGTTTGCCGATGTCCCGCAGAAAGGGCAGTACCTCCATGCCGTGCATCCACTCGGCATTGTTCACCAGGCGCACGTTGGCTTCATTCACGGCGTCGTGACCTGTGTTCAGCAGCCGGCGTATCTGGGCGCTCAGCTCATTGCTCCAGGTTTGCACGGTGCCGGCCTCATTGAGGCTGCGCTCGCCGGCCTTGAAGCTGGGATCGCCAATCATGCCGGTGGCACCGCCCACCAGGGCCACCACCCTGTGCCCGGCCAGGCTGAACCGGCGCAGCATCAGCAGGGGCACCAGATGGCCGATGTGCAGGCTGCCGGCGGTGGGATCAAAGCCGCAATACAGGGTGCGCGGGCCTTGTTCAAGGTGGGCCGACAGGGCGGCGGCATCGGAAGACTGGGCGATCAGCCCGCGCCGGTGCAGGTCGTCCAGCAGGGACAGGGAATGGCTCATGCAGGGCTCCGTTGATAAAAGCCCGATACTGACTCGAACCGACTTGCCCCGATATGTCCTTTTCAGGATAGTTTGCGATAATGACGGCGCGAGATTGTAACGGGGGCACCCCATGACCGAACTGGATGAAACCCTGCTGACCCGGACCATCAATGCCCTGGGCAGCGCCAGCTTTCCCCGCTGTCTGGCCCGGCTGCTGCAGGCCCGTATCGACTGTGACTGCCTGTTGATGGTGAGCTACCGCAACGGCGGCCCGGCGGTGTACCTGTTTGATAACCTGCGCCACAGGCGCGAGCTGCTGTTTCAGCGTTACCTCAACGGCCTGTATGCGCAGGATCCGTTTTGCCGGGCGCTGAGCCATGGCCTGAAAGACGGGGTCTATTCCCTGCGCACCCTGGCCCGGGACCAGGGCATGGCGCCCGATTATTCGGCAGCCTTTTATCAGGATACCGGCTGGCAGGAAGAGCTGGGGCTGGTATTCCGCCTGCCCGGCAATCAGTGGCTGATGATCTTTTTTGGTCGCTTGCAGGCCAGGCCCTTTACCCCGGCGGAGCAGGGGGCGTTGCGGAATCATCTGGCGCTGGTGCGGGCACTGTGCCATCGGCACTGGCCGGCGGGGGCCGGCCCGCTGGCGCAGTCGCCGCCGGCACCGGCCCGAGTGGACACCCTGGTAAAGGCGGCCCTGGCCAGTTTTGGCCGGGGACGGCTGACCCGGCGCGAAGCTCAGGTGGCCGCCCTGCTGGTGCAGGGCATGGACAACGAGGCCGTTGCCGCCAGCCTGGGCATAGGCGCGGGCACGGTCAGAAATCACCGCAAGCACCTCTATGCCAAACTGGGTGCAGACTCGCAAGGAGCTCTTTTTGCGCTATTTCTTAATCACCTGATCACCGGCGAAGGGGAGCGAACATAGCCAAAAGAGCAGTCCAGACGTCCTTTGGCCCTCGCTCAAATTCGGCACCGGTGTATAATGGCCGCCACTCTGGGCAATACCGACAAGGACAAAGGGGACGCAGGTCATGATCCCAAGGTTAGCGCTGCAACAGCAGACAACCCCCATCTACCATTCATTTCTAGAGGCCCTGGCCGACAGCGGCTTTCGCGGCGACATCGAGCGCAGCTACGCCAGTCGGCTGGCGGTGGCCACCGACAACAGCGTGTATCAGTGCCTGCCCCAGGCGGTGGTGTTTCCGCGCTCATCCCAGGATTTGGTGGTAATGCTGACCCTGGCCGCCAAGGACGCCTACAAGGATATACGCTTCTCCCCTCGGGGCGGCGGCACCGGCACCAACGGCCAGTCCCTGAACGACAATATCGTGGTAGACCTGTCTCGCCACATGACCCAGCTGCTGACCCTGGATGACGATGGCCGCCGGGTGCGCATTCAGACCGGCATGGTCAAGGATCGGCTCAACCAGCTGGTGGCGCCCCACGATTTGTTCTTCTCGCCGGATCTGTCCACCAGCAACCGTGCCACCGTGGGCGGCATGATCAATACCGACGCCTCCGGCCAGGGCTCACTGGTGTATGGCAAAACCTCGGATCACGTATTGGGGGTGACCGCCGTGCTGGTGGACGGCACCCTTATCGAAACCGGGCCGGTATCCGGCGAGGACTTGAATAAAAAGCTGGAGGAAGACAGCCGGGAAGGGGAGTTGTACCGCTGCGTGTATCACAGTGTCACCGGCCATGCCGATGAAATTGAGCGGCGCTTTCCCAAACTGAACCGCTTTCTGACCGGTTACGATCTGCGCCACGTTTACGACCAGGCCAGCCACACCCTGGATCTGACCCGCATTCTGTGCGGCTCGGAAGGCTCCCTGGCCTTCATTACCGAGGCCTGGCTGGATCTGACCCCCATTCCCAATTTCCGTACCCTGGTCAACGTCAAGTACGACAGTTTTGAGTCGGCCCTGCGTAATGCCCCGCTGATGGTGGAAGCCAAGGCGCTGTCGGTGGAAACCGTGGACTCAAAGGTGCTCAATCTGGCCCGGGAAGACATTGTCTGGCACTCGGTGAGCGATCTCATTCAGGACGTGCCGGGCCGTGTGATGGACGGCCTTAACATGGTGGAATACGCCGATCAGGACGAAGCCGCCCAGCGTGAAAAAGTCGACGCCCTCTGCGCCCGCCTCGATGGCCTGATCGAGCGCGGCGAGGCCGGCGTTATCGGCTATCAGGTGTGCGACGATCTGCCTTCAATCAACCGCATCTATGGGATGCGCAAAAAGGCGGTGGGCCTGCTCGGTAATGCCAAGGGCCGCAAAAAGCCGGTGGCCTTTGTGGAAGACACTGCCGTGCCCCCGGAGCACCTGGCCGACTACATCATGGAATTCCGCCAGTTGCTCGACGATCACGGCCTGCAATACGGCATGTTCGGCCATGTGGACGCCGGCGTGCTTCACGTTCGCCCGGCCCTGGACATGACCGATCCGGAGCAGGAAGTGATGTTGCGGCGCATTTCCGATAAGGTGAACGCCCTTACCGCCAAATACGGCGGCCTGATGTGGGGTGAACACGGCAAAGGCTTTCGCTCCGAATACAGCCCCACTTTTTTTGGCGAGGTGCTGTTTACCGAGCTGCGCCGTATCAAGTCGGCCTTTGATCCCTTTAACCGGCTGAACCCGGGCAAAATCTGCACGCCGCTGGACAGCCTGGAGCAGCTGGTGTCGGTGGACGCCACCAAGCGCGGCTATTTCGACCGGCAGATTCCGGTGCACGTGCGCGACGGCTTTACCCAGGCCATGGATTGCAATGGCAACGGCCTGTGCTTTGATTTTGATGTGCGCTCACCCATGTGTCCGTCGATGAAGCTCTCCGCCGACCGCCGGCACTCGCCCAAGGGCCGGGCCGGCCTGGTGCGGGAATGGCTGCGCCAGCTCTCGTCCCAGGGCTTTGACCCCATGGCCGGGGAGGCCGCGCTGCAAAGCCGCGGCACCAGCGTCAAGGACATGGTGCTCAGAGTGAAAAACACCCTGGACAAGCGCCGGGGCGAATACGACTTCTCCCATGAAGTGAAAGAGGCCATGGACGGCTGCCTGGCGTGCAAGGCCTGCTCCAGCCAGTGTCCGATCAAGGTGGATGTGCCTACCTTCCGCGCCCGTTTTCTGCAGCTGTATTATCAGCGCTACCAGCGTCCGCCCCGGGACTATCTGGTGTCCTGGGTGGAAAGCTATACCCCCTGGATGGCCAAGGCCCCGGGCCTGTTCAACCCCATCATGAACCACAAGTGGCTGCAGGGTGGAACGTCCTCATTGCTTGGCATGGTGGACATGCCGCAACTGAGCCAGCCATCGCTCAAGGCCCGCCTCGGCAAGGGGCCGGCGGCCCGGTTCGATCTGGAACAGCTGCAGGCCATGAGCGACGAGGAGCGCGCGAAAACCCTGCTGGTGGTGCAGGATCCCTTTACCTCCTTCTACGACGCCGGCGTGGTGCACGATCTGGTGCGCCTGGCCACGGCACTGGGCTTTAACCCTGTGGTGCTGCCGTTCAAGCCCAACGGCAAGCCGGCCCACGTAAAGGGCTTTTTGCGCCGTTTTGCCGCCATGGCCGCCGACAGCGCCCAGTTCCTCAATCGACTGGCCCGGCTCAATATTCCCATGGTGGGGGTAGATCCGTCACTGGTGCTTTGCTACCGGGATGAATACGCCAAGGTACTGGGCCCGGCCCGGGGCGACTTTGACGTCTTGTTGCCCCAGGAATGGCTGCTGACCGTGCTGGAGCGGATCCCGGCCCGAGAAACGACCGGTGATCCCTGGCACCTGTTTGCCCACTGCACCGAGAAAACCGCCAAGCCCACCACCCATCAGGACTGGAGCCGTATTTTCACCCACCTGGGCGCCAAGCTGGAAGCCGTGCCAGTGGGCTGTTGCGGCATGGCCGGCACCTATGGCCACGAGCGGGAGCACGCCGAGGGCTCGCGCACCCTGTTCACCATGAGCTGGGCCGAGCCCCTGAGCAAATTGCCCAAAGAGCGCTGTCTCGCCACCGGCTTTTCCTGCCGCAGCCAGGTCAAGCGCATTGAAGGTGAGGGCCTTCGCCATCCGGTGCAGGCCTTGCTAAGCTTGTTGGCCTGAGGCTGGATGTGTGAGGACAGAGGGGAGATGTGAGGGGTACACCTCACCCCTTACCCCTCACCCCTCACGACAGGATAAGGAGCGTGTATGGGATTACTCTGGGGATTAATCATCGGTGGCCTGGCCGGCTGGATTGCCGGCAACCTGATGAAGGGACAAGGCTTTGGCCTGCTGGGTAATATCGCGGTGGGCCTGGTGGGCGGCTTTCTCGGCGGCCTGGTATTTCGGTTGTTGGGGCTGGCGGCCACCGGTATTATCGGCTCGCTGGTGATGTCGGTGGTGGGCGCCGTGTTGCTGCTGTTTATCGTGGGCAAAATAAAAGGCCGACGATAAAGACGCGGTGAGGGGAAAGGGTGAAGGGCCCATGCCCGTTCACCTCACCCCTCATGTGTTTCCCTCTCGCCTTACGTCTTAGCCCCAAGTACAACCCCTCACCAGAGTTCTTTTATGTGGAAACGTGAATTTACGCTGGACAGTTTGAATCAACTGTCAGAGAATACGCTCGCAGCCCAGTTGGGCATGACCTTTTGTGAAGTGGGTCACGATTATCTACGCGGTACCATGCCGGTAGACCATCGTACTCACCAGCCTCTTGGCATGTTACATGGCGGCGCGAGTGTCGCGTTTGCCGAGACCCTGGGTTCAGTAGCTGCCAATATGTGCGTTGAAGCGGGTTTTTATTGCGTTGGGCAGGAAGTTAACGCAAATCACGTCCGCGCCAAACGAAGCGGCCTGGTAACAGGAACCGCACGTCCCCTCCATTTGGGCGCGACGACACAAGTCTGGCAGATCGACATCCATGACGAGCGTGACCGCCTGGTGTGTACCAGCCGGTTGACCATGGCGGTGTTGAGACAAAAACGGCCAGATTAGCCTTGTGTATTCATGTGTGACACCTTTCGTGTGAAGGAAAGCCCTCACCCAGTGTGAGTAGGGCTGTCCTCGGCCTTTTACTGTATCAGTCCGCCGACATTTTATTTATTCGGAACTGTTAAATGACAAATACCTCTGTAGTACCCGGTTTTGCCGATCTCGGCCTGGCGCCTGCCGTTCTTCAAGCTCTGACCGACATGGGTTACGAGCAGCCTTCTGCCATTCAGGCCGCCGCCATTCCGACTCTGCTGACCGGGCGCGACGTGCTGGGCCTGGCCCAGACCGGTACCGGCAAGACCGCCGCCTTTGCCCTGCCGATGCTGAGCCGCATCAGCGGTGGCAACGCCTACCCGCAGGTGCTGGTACTGGCCCCGACCCGGGAGCTGGCCATTCAGGTGGCCGAGTCCTTTGAAAACTACGCCAAATACCAGAAAGACATTCGCATTGTCTCCATCTATGGTGGCCAGGCCTACGACAGCCAGATCCGCGCCCTGCGCCGTGGCGTCGACATTGTGGTGGGTACCCCCGGCCGGGTGATGGACCACATGCGCCGTGGCACCCTCAAGCTCGACAACCTGCAGGCCCTGGTACTGGACGAAGCCGACGAAATGCTGCGCATGGGCTTTATCGACGACGTGGAGTGGATTCTGGAGCACACCCCGGACACCCGTCAGATCGCCCTGTTCTCTGCCACCATGCCGCCGGCCATTCAGCGCGTGGCCCAGAAGTACCTGAAAGATCCTCAGGAAGTGCGCATCGCCAACAAGACCCGTACCAACGCCAGCATTCGTCAGCGTTACTGGTTTGTGCGTGGCATGCCCAAGCAGGAAGCCCTGTGCCGTCTGGTGGAAACCGAAGACATGGACGCCTGCCTGGTGTTTGTGCGTACCCGTAAAGACGCCGAAGACGTGGCCGAGCTGATGAGCCGTGAAGGCCACGCCTGTGAGGCCCTGCACGGTGATATTCCCCAGAAGCTGCGTGAAAAAGTGGTGGATCGCCTGAAGAACGGTCGCCTGAACATTCTGGTTGCCACCGACGTGGTTGCCCGTGGTCTGGACGTGGAGCGCATCAGCCACGTTATCAACTACGACATGCCCCACGACAACGAGTCTTACGTGCACCGCATTGGCCGTACTGGTCGTGCCGGCCGTGAAGGCGACGCCATTCTGTTTGTGACCGGCCGTGAAAAGCGCAGCCTGTACAACCTGGAGCGCCACACTCGTCAGCCCATCGAAGAGATGAGCATGCCGACCGCCGACGATATCAACAAGATTCGCGCCGAGCGCTTCAAGGCTCGTATTCGCACCAGCGTGGACGCCGACGAAAAGGCCCTGGCTCCCTTTGTGGAAATGGTGAGCGAGCTGCAGGCCGATGGCATGGACACCGCCGCCCTGGCCGCCGGCCTGGCCCGTCTGCTGCAAGGCGATCGCCCGCTGTTCGTGGAAGACAAGCCCATGGCTGCTCGTCGTCCGGACGTGCGTGAAGCCCGTGAGCCCCGTGCCCGTGGTGACCGTCCCGAGCGGGGCGAGCGTCCTCGTCGCGGCGGTAAGGATGACGTATCCGGTGTGACCATGGAAACCTTCCGCGTTGACGTGGGTCGAGTACACGGTGTCAAACCGGGCCACCTGGTGGGCGCCATTGCCAACGAGGCGGATCTGGAGTCCCGTTATATCGGCCAGATCCAGATCCACGACGACTTCTCCACCGTGGATCTGCCCGAAGGCATTCCCACCGAGCTGCAGCAGATCCTGCAGAAGGTGCGCGTCTGTCAGCGTCCGCTGAACCTGGCCAAGTACGAGGGTGGCCCGCTGCCCCGTCGCCAGTTCCGCCAGAAGGACGATCGTGGCGGTGACCGCGGTGGCAAGTTTCGCCCGCGCCGCAACGACAAGCGCCTGAACGGCTAAGCCCGTTTCACGCCGATTTAAAAGCCCGCCGGTGTTCCCGGCGGGCTTTTTTATTGCGTGGAAGATGGAGGACCTTGGAGGAAAAACGTAAGGGGGGAGGAGGCAGAGTGAAGATAGCCTGTTTGTTTGTTGGATCGGCGTTAGCCTGGAACAGCAGGCAGTGAAGCTGGGTGATTTGCAGACGGTGATAAACGACGTTAACTCACCATATTTACGGTGAAGGTGGTTGCTCCCCGGTGTACTGGGCGGCCCATAATGGACACGTCTCACGTCTCACGTCTCACGTCTCACGTCTCACGTCTCACGTCTCACGTCTCACGTCTCACGTCTCACGTCTCACGTCTCACGTCTCACGTCTCACGTCTCACGTCTCACGTCCACGTCTCACACAAAAAAGCCCCGCACGTTGGCGGGGCTTTGAAGGCTTGCTGTTGGTCGGCCTTAGTTGGCCAGTGACTCGGGCAGGTGCTCGCGAATGGTGGACAGCATCACCTTGAGCACCTTGGGGTTGGCACAGACCACGTTGCCGCTGCGGTCAAAATTGTGGCCACCTACAAAGTCGGTCACGATGGCACCGGCTTCGCGGGCGATCAGGCTGCCGGCTGCGGTGTCCCAGGGCTTCAGGCCCAGCTCCCAGTAACCGTCTACCCGGCCGGCGGCCACATAGGCCAGATCCAGGCTGGCGGCACCGGCGCGGCGAATGTCGGCGCACTGCACGAACAGGCCCTGGAACATGGCCAGATAGGCCTCGGCCTGGTGCTTTTGCTTGAACGGAAAGCCGGTGGCCAGCACGGTGTTGGTCAGATCCTTGGCCTTGCCGGTACGAATGCGGTAGCCGTTAAGCTGGGCGCCGGCGCCGCGGCTGGCGGTGAACAGTTCGTCACGAATGGGATCGTAAATCACGGCCTGCTCGGTGCGGCCTTTCACCCGCAGGGCGATGGACACGGCGAAATGGGGAATGCCCTTTACGAAGTTGGTGGTGCCATCAAGGGGGTCGATAATCCACTGGTAGTCGGGATTGCTGCCAGTCAGCTCGCCGCACTCCTCACCAATAATGGTGTGTTCGGGGTAGGACTTGCGAATGGTGTTTATTACGGCGTTTTCCGCGTCAAGATCGACATTGGTAACGAAATCATTCTGGCCTTTTTGACGAGTTTCCAGATTGTCCGGATTGGCAAAACCCTTGACGATAACCTGACCGGCGTTACGCGCAGCGCGCACCGCAATATTCAGCATCGGATGCATATGAGAAGACCCACTTGATGTTAAAGAACAAAATTCGAGCGCGAATTATACCAGCGTCCCCAAGGCAGGCAAGGATTAAAATGGGTGGCTAAAATTTAACCAGGCTTGTAAGGATGAGGTAGGCCGGCATGAACAGGGTAAGCGGCTGTGTGTGGTTGGTGGTCATGCTGGCTTTACCCTTGCGTGCGGATCCTTCCCTGATGGTGTCGGGGGGGAAGGGCGACGACGCCGAACGCTACGGCATTGGGGTGGGCTGGCAGCAGGACTGGCGGGAGCTGGCCGGTGGGCGCCTCGATTTAGGCGTGGACCTGGACGGCAGCCGCTGGCGCCTGGGCGGCGACCACCTGACCCAGCTCAGCGTAGTGCCAAGCCTGGTATATGAAGGCGGCCGGCGCGGGTTGCGACCGCTGGCTTATGCCGGGGTGGGACCTGCCTGGATCAATCGCAGCCGGCTCGGTCCGCGTAATCTGTCCAGCCGGCTGCAATTTAACAGCCGGGCCGGGCTGGGGGTGGCCGTGGGGCGCCACAGCCTGGCACTGGAGGCCTGGCACCTGTCCAATGCCGGGCTGAAAAAGCCCAACGACGGCCTCACCTCCTGGGGCGTCAGTTATCGTTACCGGTTTGATTAGAAAAACTGGGTCTGGCCATTATAAAAGCTCGCATGAATCTCGATTGCCAGTGAATCTCTCCGTTCTCTATGATGTGAGCCATATCACGTACCTTTTTTTGGAGAGAGTGGCCATGTCGGGCCTGTCCTTGGTGTTGCTTACCGTATTGATGGTGGCGGCGGGTCAGATGACCCAAACCCTGTATGTGCCCGCCATGGGCGATATGGCCGATGCGCTGCAGGTCAGCGGCCAGGCGCTGCCCCTGGTGATGGCCTTCTACCTGATCCCCTACGGCCTGTTTCAGTTTGTTTATGGTCCGCTGTCGGACCGACATGGCCGGCGTCCGGTGCTGCTGGTAGGCCTTGGTATCTATGTGCTGGGCTCGGCGCTGATCCTGCTGGTGCCGACTTATCCCATGCTGCTGCTGGGCAGCTTTGTGCAGGGGGCGGGCACGGCGGCGGCGGGCAGCCTGTGCCGCAGCTTGATGCGGGATCGCTTTGAGGGCGCCGAGCTGGTGCGTTACAACGGCTATGTGTCCATGGGCATTATGCTGGCGCCGTTGCTGGCGCCCCTGGCCGGAGGCTGGCTTAACCTTCACTTTGGCTGGCAGTCGATGTATGGCTTTCTGCTGGCAACCGGGCTGGTGATCCTGCTGGTGATGAGCCTGTGTTTTCGGGAAACCCTGCCCGCCGAGCGTCGTCATGTGCAGCCCATGCTGCCGGCCTATCAGTACGTATTGCATCACGGTGGCTTTCGTCGTCAGCTCGGCATGCTGATCGCTACCTTTGCCGGCCTGATCCTGTACGAGGCGGTGTTCAGTGTGCTGGCCGGCCGGCAGGGCAACCTGACCAGTGCCGAAATCAGCCTGCTGTTTATTCTGCCATTGCCACTGTATTTCGGCGGGGCCATGCTGGCGTCGATGAAGGCGGCGGTATGGTCGGTGCGACGCATGCAGTGGCTGGCCAGTGCCGGGCTGCTGGGTGGTGCCGTGCTGGTGTTGGCGGGTGGGCTGCTGCCGGAACTGGGTCTGTTTATGCTGGTGCTGGGTGGGGGCCTGTATTTTGCCGGAGCGGGCCTGCTGTTTCCGGTGGCCACCTCCAAGGCGGTGGCGCCCTTTTCACAGCATGCCGGTACCGCCGGCGCCCTGCTCGGGGGCTGTGCCAACCTGGGGGGCGGTTTATTCCTGCTGGTGCAGGGCCTGTTGCCGGAGATGGATCAGCGCGTGCTGGGCGGGTTATTACTGGCCTGTGCCGGCCTGGTGGTATGGTTTCTGCTACCTGAGGAAGAAGCCCTGCCCGCACCCGGGGTGTGAGCTTTGGAATATGAACCCATGAAAAAGCCCCGGTCTTCTGGATCGGGGCTTTTTGTTCAGGCGTGATGCAGCAGCACGAACTTGTCCCATAACTGCTCTTCGCTCTCCCGGTGGTCGGGGTCGTCAATAATGCAGTCGATGGGACAGACGCTGATGCAGGTCGGCTTGTCGTAATGCCCGACACACTCGGTGCACAGATCCGGGTCTATCTCGTAGATCTCCGGACCGTAATAAATGGCACCGTTCGGGCACTCCGGCTCGCACATGTCGCAGTTGATACAGTTATCCTTGATTAACAGCGCCATCGGCTTGCTTCACATGAGGGTTGCGGGTGTCCTGCTGGTCACCCAGGTTGCGCATCAGAATACCGTAGGTCACGTCAATGTTGGCGTCGAGGGGAATGTACATCACATGGCCGTTGCCCGGGGCCACCTCTACCTGCTCGCCCTTGCGGTTTTTCATTTGCTCCAGAGTAAAGGTGAGGTTGCCCTTTGGCGTCATCAGCTCCAGGCTGTTGCCTACCAGAAACTTGTTTTTGACTTCCACTTCCACCCAATCGCCGTCGCGGCCGGTGATCTCGCCCACAAACTGCTGGCTGGTGGACACCGAATAGCCGTAGTCGTAATTCTGGTAATCGCCGTGGGCATGGCGCTTGAGGAACCCTTCGGTGTAGCCGCGATGGGCCAGGTTTTCCAGGGTGCTCATCAGGGTGGTGTCAAAGGGCTTGCCGGCCACGGCGTCGTCAATCGCCTTGCGGTATACCTGGGCGGTACGGGCCACGTAATAGAAGGACTTGGTACGGCCTTCAATCTTGAGGGAGTGCACACCCATGCCGGTCAGGCGCTCCACATACTGCACCGCGCGCAGATCCTTGGAGTTCATGATGTAGGTGCCGTGCTCGTCCTCATAGGCGGCCATGTATTCGCCCGGACGGTTGCCTTCTTCCAGCAGCACCGGCTCATCATGGGGCTTGCCGGCCCCAAGTGTGGGGGTGATGTCGCTTTCCACCGGCTGTACCATGATCGGCTCCTGCTTGTGCACGATCTGGCCGGCGTCGTCTTCCTTGGCCTCGTGCACCTTGTATTCCCAGCGGCAGGCGTTGGTGCAGGTGCCCTGGTTGGGGTCGCGCTTGTTGATGTAGCCCGACAGCAGGCAGCGGCCGGAGTAGGCCATGCACAGGGCGCCGTGTACGAACACTTCCAGCTCAATGGTGGGGCAGTGTTGGCGAATTTCCTCGATCTCTTCAAGGGACAGCTCCCGTGACAAAATCACCCGCTCGATGCCGTAGTCCTGCCAGAATTTCACCGAGGCCCAGTTGACCGCATTGGCCTGAACCGACAGGTGAATGGGCATCTCGGGAAAGTGCTCACGCACCAGCATGATAAGACCCGGGTCGGACATGATGAGGGCATCGGGGCCCATGTCCACCACCGGCTTCATGTCGCGCAGAAAGGTTTTCAGCTTGGCGTTGTGGGGCTGAATATTGACCACCACGTAGAACTTCTTGCCGAGGGCATGGGCTTCGTTGATGCCAATCTGCAGGTTCTCGTGGTTGAATTCGTTGTTGCGCACCCGCAGGGAGTAGCGGGGCTGGCCGGCATACACGGCGTCGGCGCCATAGGCAAAGGCGTAACGCATGTTCTTGAGGGAACCGGCGGGGGAAAGCAATTCGGGTACAAACATGATGATCTCGTCTGATGTCAGGTCAGCGGGCCGCCACCTGATGGCGGCCGGGGCCGGCATTTTACTCCCATGCGCCGGTGATTTCGAGTTATCGTTACCGATAAGCGGGCCGTACCCGTTCCACTTCCAGCTTCACCCGGCGTTTGTCCCGGTCCACCTCGGCCCAGATCAGCAGCTGGCCCCGGCGGTGGCGGCGCAGCTTGCGCCAGTCGTCGTCATCCATGTCGATTTTGATGGTGCCGGTGCCGTCGCGGAACAGAAATTCGTCGTCATTCAGCCGCCGCACAATATGGCCGGACAGAATAATGCGGCTGTCATCGGCCAGCCGCCGAGCCTCGGCCACGGAGGTGACGGGCAGACGCTCCCGGCGATATTCGTTACGGTACTCATGGCGGTATTCCCGCTCATATTCATGGTGGTGCCAGCGCTGATCGTCGTGGGCCGAGGCGGCGCCGGCCGCCAGCCATAGCAGTCCCAACAGGCCGGCAAAAGAAGAAGGACGCATGGTTGAACTCCTGCAAATGCGATGGTGAGCCACCATAGCCGTCGCCCGCGAAGAAAACCGTCGTTAGCGGTCAGTAGTATATGAAAAGGGCCGTAAACACGAGAAGCGTGGGACAGCTTTGGTCATATACGTGCGGAGAAGGCCCCACTGTCGTGGGGCAAAGGGTGGTTTGTTGGCGGGGTTGCTCGGCTGAAGCCAGGCCTTGATTAACGGCTTTCCTCGCCGCCCATGGCGTCAATCAGCTCGGGAATAAAGCGGGACAGTTCTCCGGTGACCAGGGCGAAGTCGGCGTCGAAGCGGGCGGCCGGGTCTTCACTGGTGACGTCGTCGTTTTGCTCGCGCAGCTCTTCCGAGAACTTGAGTCGCTTGATGCTCATGTCGTCGCCCAGAATAAAGCTGATGGTATCGCCCCAGTTCAGCGCCAGCTTGGTCACCAGCTTGTCGGCGTCGAGGTGGGCCTTCATTTCGTCGCTCAGCAGATCCTGCTGCTTGGCGCGAATAATGCCGCCGTGCTCCAGCGCCGAGCGCAGTTCGGCCTCGTCTTCCAGGGCAAACCCGGCGGGGGCGGCCCCTTCTTTGAGCCAGTCGGTCAGGGTCAGCTCGGGGGGCGTGGTCATGGCCAGGGGGACTACCGGCAGGCTGCCAATGCATTTGCGCAGCAGTGCCAGCAGATCTTCGGCACGCTTGGCGGAGCTGGCGTCCACGGCAATAAAGCCATCGTCGGGGTTGATCCAGGCAAAGGTTTGCTGAAAGCGGCTAAAGGCGCGAGGCAGCAGGCTGACGATCACCTCTTCCTTGATGGCGTCCTTTTCCTTTTTCTTCAGGGCCCGGCCCTGCTCGGCTTCCAGGCTTTCCACCTTTTCGGCCACTTCATCGTTCACCACCGAGCCCGGCAGCATTTTTTCTTCCTTTTTGGCGCACAGCAAAATCTGGTTGCCGGCGCTGTGAGTCAGGGCCTGACCGCGCTTACCCAGGGGGGAAATCCAGCCCACCTTGGCCTGATCCTGGCTGCCGCAGGGGCTGAAGGTCATGGCGTCAAGCTGCTTTTCCAGCTCTTCCAGGCTGAGCTCAAAAGGGCGGGTAAAACGATAAATTTGCAGATTTTTAAACCACATGGAGTCCTCGGTGACAGGCCGGAAAAGCGGCATTGTACTGCAATCCGACTTTGTGATCAGTCAGTCATTCCTGCACAACAAAGACGGATCCCGCTCACAGGAGTGAACAAATTCGGGCTGGTCGGGCTTCGGCCGCCATACACTGGACTCAGATGCCGGTGAAAGGGGAAAGCATATGATACGACAGGCCAGGCCGGAGGATACCGAGGCCATTCTGAATGTCTGGCTATTGGCCTCGCTGCAGGCGCATGACTTCGTGCCTGCCGCCTATTGGTGGCGGCAGCAGGAGCAGATGCGGGCGCGCTATCTGCCGTCGGCGGAGGTGTGGGTGTGCGAGCGGGAGGGAGAAGTACAGGGGTTTATTGCCCTGGCCGGCGATTATCTGGTGGCGCTGTTTGTGCGCCCCGACTGCCAGAAAAAGGGCATTGGCAAGGCACTGATGGCCACCGCCAAGCGGCTGCGTCGTCAGCTTACCCTTAAGGTATTTTGTGAAAATGACATTGCCGTGCATTTTTATCGCCGGCATGGCTTTGCCATTACCGAGGAGCATCTTGACCCGGGCACCGGCCAGCCTCAGCTGTGCATGGATTACGATTCCCCCTGAGAAAAGCTTCGTTTGAAACCCGAGCGTCACAATTTCATAAAACTGTCATACTTGCTTCCAATAATGGGCATGAACACAAAACCATAGCAGAAGGCGGTTGAAGAATGACACGGAAAATACTGGTGGTGGAAGACGAAGCGCCCATTCGGGAAATGCTGTGTTTCGTGCTGGAGCAAAAGGGATTCTCAACCCAGGAGGCGGAGAGCTACGATCAGGCCCTGGAGCTTATCAAGGAGCCCTACCCGGAACTGATCCTGCTCGACTGGATGTTGCCTGGCGGTAGTGGCATACAGCTTATCAAGCACCTCAAGCAGGACGAGCTGACCCGCCAGATCCCGGTGATCATGCTGACCGCCCGGGCCGAGGAAGAAGACAAGATAAAGGGCCTGGACGTGGGCGCCGACGACTACATCACCAAGCCGTTTTCTCCCAATGAACTGACCTCCCGTCTCAAGGCGGTGTTGCGCCGAGTGGCGCCCACCTCGGTGGAAGACGTGATCGAGGTGCAGGGGCTGCGCCTGGACCCGCTCAGCCACAGGGTCAGCGCCGAAAACCAGCAACTCGACATGGGGCCCACCGAATTCAAGCTGCTGCACTTTTTCATGACCCACCCGGAGCGGGTATACAGCCGCGAGCAGTTGCTGAATAATGTGTGGGGCACCAATGTCTTCGTGGAAGACCGCACCGTGGACGTGCATATTCGCCGGTTGCGCAAGGCCATTTCGGCCTGTGGCCACGACAAGCTGATCCAGACGGTGCGGGGTGCAGGTTACCGTTTCTCCGTTCGCCCATGAGGCTCCCATGCAGCAACAGAATACCAACCGGGGCAGGTGGTGGCAGTTGGGACTGTTCTATACGGTCTTTGGTCTGCTCGGCCTGCTGCTCGACAATCTGGCGCTGGGGCTGCTGGCCGGCACCCTGATCCAGCTGGCCATCTTTTATCGTTATCAGCATACGCTGCTGGTGTGGCTGTGGCGGGATCGCAGCCTGACGCCACCCGAGGGCAAGGGCAGCTGGGAAGATATCTTCAACGGCATTTACCGGCTGCAGCAGCGCCAGCGCTCGCGCCGGCGCGAGCTGGGGGTGTTGGTGCGTCGTTTTCGCGAAGGGGCCGAGGCCTTGCCCGATGCCGCCGTGGTCATTCGCCGGGACGGCAGCATTATCTGGTGCAATAAGCTGGCCCAGCAGTTGCTCGGGTTTCGCTGGCCCGACGATGCCGGCCAGCACATCGGCAACCTGATCCGCACGCCGGTATTTATCACCTATATGAAGCGGGGAGATTTTCGCGAGCCGCTGGAGATGCCCTCGCCGGTAAGTGAAGAGCGCTTGCTGGAATGCCGCATCATGCCTTACACCGAAGATCAGGCGCTGCTGGTGGTGCGGGACGTGACCCGGCTGCGCAGCCTGGAGCAGGTGCGCAAGACCTTTGTGGCCAATGTTTCGCACGAGCTGCGCACGCCGCTGACGGTGCTCAAGGGCTATCTGGAAATGCTCGAAGAGCCGCCGTCCGAGCCCATGTGGCGCAAGACCCAGAAGGTATTGGTGGAGCAGACCCAGCGTATGGACGCCCTGGTCAACCAGTTGATGACCCTGAGCCGCTACGAGGCCGCCACTCAGCCCGATTTTACCCGGGTGGTGGACATGCCCGGCATTCTGCACATGCTGGAGCAGGAAGCGCTGGCGCTCAGTGGTGAGCGCGGCCATGAGTTCAGCTTTGAGGTGGAAGCCGGCCTGCGGCTCAGGGGCGATCCCGAACAGATGCGCAGCGCCATGTCCAACCTGGTGTATAACGCCGTGCGCCACACCCCGGCGGGCAGTCACATTCGGGTGCAATGGTGTCGCCAGGGCGAATTTGGCCGCTTTGCCGTCAGTGATGACGGTGACGGCATCGCCCCGGAGCACATCGCCCGGCTCACCGAACGGTTCTATCGGGTTGACAAGGCCCGTAGTCGCCAGACCGGCGGATCGGGCCTGGGGCTGGCCATCGTCAAACACGCCCTCAGTCACCACGATAGTCATCTTGAGATAGAGAGCCATCCCGGAAAGGGAAGCTGCTTCAGTTTTCGCCTGCCCGCTCGCCTGCTGGTGGCCGACGCCGGCGTGCAACAGAGTGCCTGAGGTGGGGAGTGACACTTCCATGACATTGCGCTCTTCTGTCATAAAAGCGTCACCTAGGATTAATAGGATTGTCACCGCTGCCGGCAATACTGGCCGCGTCTTGAAAGACCGAACTTATTGGAGATTAAGGATGAAACTGAACAAACTGGCAAGTGCACTGGGACTGACCGTGGCCATGGCCGCCACTTCCGCCGTTGCAGCGGTGGATGCTTCACTGCCCGATTACCAAAAAGTCAGCGGTGTGTCCGGCAACGTATCTTCTGTTGGCTCCGACACCCTGGCCAACATGATGACCCTGTGGGCCGAAGAGTTCAAACGCCAGTATCCCAACGTCAACGTGCAGGTCCAGGCCGCCGGCTCTTCCACTGCGCCGCCCGCCCTGACCGAAGGCACTTCCCAGTTCGGCCCCATGAGCCGCGCCATGAAGAGCAATGAAATCGAAGCCTTTGAAAAGCGTTACGGTTACAAGCCCACTCCGGTTCGTGTGGCCATCGATGCCCTGGCGGTGTTCGTACATAAAGACAACCCCATCGAAGGCCTGAGCATGGATCAGGTGGATGCCATCTTCTCCAGCACCCTGAGCTGCGGCCTGTCCGAGCAGATCACCAAGTGGGGCCAGACCGGCTTGGACGGCGACTGGAACAGCCGCGACATTCAGCTCTATGGTCGTAACTCCGTGTCCGGCACTTACGGTTACTTCAAGGACGAAGCCCTGTGTAAGGGTGACTTCAAGAACAATGTGAACGAGCAGCCCGGCTCCGCCTCCGTGGTGCAGTCCGTGTCTTCTTCCCTGAACGCCATCGGTTACTCCGGCCTGGGCTACAGCACCTCCAGTGTGCGCGCCGTGCCGCTGGCCGATGCAGGCTCCACCGACTATGTGGAAGCCAACTCTGAAAACGCCATCAGCGGCGAGTATCCGCTGTCCCGTTTCCTGTACGTGTACGTGAACAAGCACCCCAACAAGCCCCTGGGTCCGATGGAAGCCGAATTCATCAAGATGATGCTGTCCAAGCAGGGTCAGGAAATCGTCGACAAGGACGGCTATGTGCCGGTACCTGCCGCCGTGGTTGAGGCCGACCTGAAGAAACTTGGCCTGATGTAAATACGTTTTACCGTTCTGGTTGCTGTTTGAGCCCCGGCTTCGTCCGGGGCTTTTTTATGCCTGCAGCACGGGTAAATCCACGTATTCCGCAGCAAGCCACTTTTTAATTGTGCACAACTGTGGCTATATAAGGGGGCAAAGCAGACAGGCAGTATGTGAAGCAGGAGCAATTATGGAAATCAGGAAGATCCGCAGTGGTGAAACGAGCAGTATCTGGCAGTTGTTCCACGATACGGTGCACCGGATCAACCAGGCCGATTACAGCGAACACGAACTGGCGGTATGGGCCCCTGACGAATACGACGAACCGCGCTGGGTCAGCCGCTTTATTCGTACCCGGCCCCTGGTAGCGATGGAAGGCAAGCGCTTGTTGGGGTTTGCCGAACTCGACGACGATGGCCGCATTGACTTGTTTTATGTGCACCACGCCCGCCAGGGCGAGGGGATTGGCCGGGCGCTGATGCAGCGGCTCAAGGCCGAGGCCGCTTCTCGCGGGCTGTGCCGGCTGTATTGCGAGGCCAGCATCAATGCCCGCCGTTTCTTCGAGGCCATGGGTTTTATGGAGGTCGAGCGTCGTCGGCGCGAGCGGCGTGGCCAGCCGGTGCAGGTGTTGCTGATGGAGTACCGGGCGTAACACCCTGAGTGATGAGGTGGTTCTATGGACCGTGAACACGGGCCATGGAGCCATCAAAACATATCATCAGCGGCCAGGCCGTAAAAACCGCCATAAGCGAGACGGGCTTTTCTGGAAGTTGATACGCTCGTGTTGATTAGCAGTAAACGCAAAAAGCCCACCGTAAGGTGGGCTTTTTAGGATGATTTGGTCGGCGTGAGAGGATTTGAACCTCCGACCCCTGACACCCCATGACAGTGCGCTACCAGGCTGCGCTACACGCCGAATCGGGAGCTACTATAAGGTTCCGCCCGCCCGGCCGCAACCCCCTTTTTTCCTTCCTGAGTGCGTTTGCCGCTTTATTGATCGCAATGGCGCTTTTTTGGGCCAGGGCGGGCCGTGCTTGCAGCCGGGCCGGCTTTTGCCATAATAGCCGCCTTCAGGAGGGGCGATGAACGAGCAAGATGAATACTGGATGCGCCGGGCTATGGCGCTGGCGGCACGGGCCGAACAGGAAGGAGAGGTGCCGGTAGGTGCCCTGGTGGTGCATGAGGGCGAATGTGTGGGTGAGGGCTGGAATCGCTCCATCGGCCATCACGATGCCACCGCCCATGCCGAGATCATGGCATTGCGCCAGGCCGGCGAGCGCCTGGGCAATTACCGGCTGCTCAACAGCACCCTCTATGTCACCCTGGAGCCGTGCATGATGTGCGCCGGCGCCATGGTGCACAGCCGCATACGGCGCTTGGTGTACGGTGCCGCCGACGCCAAGACCGGTGCCGTGGATTCGGTGCTGCAACTGCTGGCCACGCCTGGGCTCAATCACCGTATCGACTGGCAGTCGGGTGTGCTGGCCGAGGCCTGCTCCACCCAACTGAGCGATTTTTTCAAACGCCGCCGAGCGGAAAAAAAGGCCGCCCGCAAGCAGGCGGCCGAACTCCCTGCATCAGTCGACAATACGGGGGTAAGTGGCGGCTAAGCTGAGGGGTTAAGCCCGCACCAGCGTCAGCTTCCAGCCGGCCTTGTCCTGGTAGGCTTGCTCCCGCTCCAGGGTGGTCAGCAGCAGGGCGTTGTGAGCGCACCAGTCGGCGGGAAGGTGCAGGCGCAGTTCGTCTTCGGCGGCCGGCTTCAGCACCAGAGGTGGCAGCACGCCGTCCTGGCGCCGGCGGTTCAGCGCCACCGCTATACGCAGCAACCTTACCAGTCGCCACAATTGCTGCTCGGGCAGGTAGTTCAGCGGCTCCAACTCGGACAACTTGAGCGCCTTGCGATGAAAGCGCACCAGTGCCGCCAACGCCTTTTGCTGCTCCTGGGTAAACCCGGGCAGATCGGTATTGCCGACGATATAAGCGGAATGGCGATGAACACCGGTGAAGTTGATGTGCAGGCCAATTTCGTGCAGCCGAGCCGCATGACCCAGCAGGTCACCTGAGTTCGCATTCAGCCGCCAGTTATCACATACCTGGACAAATAGTTGTCTGGCGGTGTCCTGCACCCGGTCGGCCTGCTGCCGATCGATGTCGTATTCCCCGGCAAGGGCCTGCAGGGTGTTAAGCTGAATATCGTGATGTTTGGCACGGCCGAAGACACTGTACAGCAGCCCTTCGCGCAGGGCGCCATCGGAAAAGCCCATGCGATCCAGATTGAAACTGTGGTAGATGCCAAGCAGGATGGACAGCCCGGCGGCAATCAAGGGCTTTCGATCCTCACTCAGGCCGGCCATGTCGACTTGATCAATATGCCCGGCCTGTACCAGCCGTTGCTTGATATGCTTCAGGCCGGTCAAGTTAATGACCGGCTCGCCGGTGGCGGCGGTACACATTTCCAACAGTGTCTTGATGGTGCCGGAGCTGCCGAGCACCTGATCCCAGCCCAGGGCCAGATAACGACCCAGTATCGGCACCAGCTGATATTCCGCCGCCTCGATTGCCTGTTGGAAGCGGGCCTCGCTGAGTACACCATCGGCAAAATACTTGCGGGTAAAACTGACACAGCCCATGCTGCGGCTGGAGACCTGACGGCAATCGAAATCCTGGCCGATAACCAGCTCGGTACTGCCGCCACCAATGTCGATCACCAGCACTTGGCCCTGGGTCTGCTGGGTATGTGCCACCCCATGATAAATCAGCCGGGCCTCTTCGTTGCCACTAACAATATCAATGGGAAACCCCAGCACTTGCTGGCCCCGGCGCACGAACTCCTGGGCATTGACGGCCTCACGCAGGGTATAGGTTCCCGCCACCCTGACACGAGTGGCGTGAAAGCCGTTCAAGCGCTCGCCGAACAGCCTGAGGCAATCCAGTCCTCGGGCCATGGCGTCCTCGCTAAGGCGATTACCATCGTCCAGGCCATCGGCCAGGCGTACCCGCTGTTTCAGCCGGTCGACGATGCGCAGGCCGTCGCCGTGGTAACGGGCGATCACCATATGAAAGCTGTTGGATCCCAGATCCATGGTGGCCACATACTGATCGGTCATGGGCGCTTACTCCTCCAGCGCTTTGAGGTAATCATAGGTGGCGGTCTGGGAGCGCACCTTGCGCCGGTTGCCCCGGCTGACATAACGGTTGCCCTGGCCGGCGTCCAGCACGCGGGCCTTGGTGGTGTCATTGAGCTGCAGTTCCAGCAAATCCATGACGCGCCGGCGCAAGCTTGGCTCCAGTATGGGCGTGGTGACTTCCACACGAAAGTCCATGTTGCGGGTCATCCAGTCGGCGGAAGAGAGATAGACCCTGGGCTGGCCATTGTTGTGAAACACCATCACCCTGGGGTGTTCCAGATAGCGATCGACAATGCTGATGGCACGAATGCGTTCACTGACCCCGGGCACGCCCGGCAGCAATGAGCACATGCCGCGAATGATGAGATCGACATCTACCCCTGCCTGGCTGGCGGCATAGAGCCGGTGGATTAGCCCCTTGTCGACCAGGTTGTTGAGCTTGAGCACAATGCGTGCCGGCAGGCCCTGGCGGGCGTGGGCGATTTCGGCATCTATCATGGCATACAGCCCTCGGCGCTGGTTGAGGGGAGACACCAGCAGGTGCTGAAACTTGCTGCGGCGATAGGGCTGACGAATAAAGTCGAACACCGCCGCCACTTCCTGGGTGAGTTCCTGATTGGCGGTGAGCAGGGAAAAGTCGGTGTAGATATTGGCGGTTTTTTCGTTGAAGTTGCCGGTGCCGACATGGGCATACTGCACCAGACGGCCTTCTTCCCGCCGAGTGACCAGACACAATTTGGAATGTACCTTGAGGCTGGGCACGCCAAATTCCACCGTGATGCCGGCCTCGGTGAGTTGTTTGGCCCAGTCGATGTTGGCGGCTTCATCAAAGCGGGCGCGCAGCTCGATCACCACGGTCACCTGTTTACCGTTGTTGGCGGCGTCCATCAGTGAATACATGATGCGAGACAGCGACGCTACCCGATACACGTTCATTTTGATGCTGACCACCGCCGGGTCAAAGGACGCCTGACGTACAAACTCGGTGACGTGGCTGAAGCTGTGGTAGGGAAAATACAACAAAATATCGCGCCGGCGAATGGCGTCAAAGGAGGAAGGGCTGTCACGAAACTCCCGGCACTTGAGTGGCGGCAGTGGCCGGTTGACCAGGTGTTGTCGGCCCACGTTGGGAAAGCCGATAAAGTCCTTGAAGTTGTGGTAGCGGCCACCGGGCATGACGGCATCATGATGCTGTATGTCGAGCTTGTGCAACAGGTTGGCGAGCATGTCGGCGGGCATGTCCCTGTCGTGTACAAAGCGCACCGGCAGGGCGGTCAGCCGTTGCTTGAGGCCGTCGCTCATCTTTTCCAGCAGGCTCTGGTCGAGCTGATCCGACAGATCGTATTCCGCGTCCCGGGTCATCTTGAAGGCGTGGGCCGTGATGTGGTCGTAGTCAAAAAAGCCGGCGAACAGCTCGTTCAGGCACAGGCGAATGACGTTGTCCATGATGATGATGCTTTTCTTGCGCCGGCTTTTGCCCGGCGGCAGCACCACAAAACGGGGCAGTACATCGGTGGGAATCTCCACCAGGGCGTAGTGATGATGGTGGTTCTTGCTCATGCCTACGCAGAGGTAGGTATGCTCATCTTTGAGAAAGTGCACCGGATTGATGCCGGCATTCAGTACGATGGGGGAGAGGTAGGCACGGACCTCGTTTTCAAAATAGCGCCTGAGCCAGTGTTCCTGATCGGGGTCGATCTGGGACTCGTTGAGCAGGAAAATATTCTGCCGGGCCAGGGTGACAATCAGCTCCTTGTAGGTCTCGTCGAAGATTTCTCCCAGCCGTACCACCTTTTGCTGAATTTGTTGCAACAGCGAGGCGGCGCCATTGGTCCGCCCACTGTCGGCGTCTATCATCACCCGGCGCTTGACGTCGGCCACACGCACCCTAAAAAACTCATCCTGATTGTTGGAAAAAATGCCCAGAAAGCGTACCCGCTCGATCAGGGGTACGCTCTTGTCCATGGCCTCCTGCAATACTCGCTCATTAAACGACAGCCAGCTGAGCTCTTTCTCCAGGTACCATTTTTCCGTGCCCATTGTGTTTTCCGGTATTTTTCATTTGTCATTTTTGGCACTGTTTATGACAAACAAGTATGACATTTTTATTACGACTCAAATGAGTTCAATGTCAACGACCAGATCGTCGCTCAGGGCCTCCAGACGGCTTTGCAGGTCCCCCAGGGTCTGGCCGTGGGGCAAGGTCAGGGTGCTCTGGGCCTCAAACAGCATGATGCCGGTAACGGGCGCCGGGTGGCTGTCGGTTTTCAGGTTTTTCACGCTGATGTTCTGGCTGTTGAGAATATCGGTGACCTCGTCGACGATACCAACCCTGTCGTTGGCGGTCACCGTGAGTTTCAGCTGTTGGCCACGAAGCGCGGAGCCCTGGCCTTCCACCAGTTGCACCTGAAAGTCTGGCAGGGCCTTCAGCGCCTGTTCCAGGCCGGCGCTGTGCTCGGCGGGCACGCGAATTTCCACAATGCCGGCAAAATAACCCGCCAGCTCGCTCATGGCACTGCCCTGCCAGCTGCCGTGGTGTTTGCGAATAAGGGCGGCCAGTTGCCGGACCAGGCCGGTTTTATCGGGGCCGATAAGGGTGGCGACCAGGGTTTTCATGGTTTCTCTCCTTGAATGACATGATCAGTTCACTGTTCAAGATACACGCCGGCACTTTTTTTTACAGGGTTACTTGCGGCTTTTGTGCTCTGTAACAAAACTGTCATTTCCCCGCCATAGAATGCGGGCAACCGAAAAAGCGAACGGAGTGACGATATGTCGGCTCAAACTCAAACCATGGCTCTGTCGGGAAGCCGTAAGCGCTGGCTCAAAGACAGGCTGGCCCAGGCGGGCGTGACCGCAGGCGGCATCGTCGTGCTGGTGGCGCTGCTGCTGATCTTTTTTTACCTGCTGTATGTGGTCAAGCCCATCTTCGATGGCGCCAGCGTGGAGCCTGTGGGCGAGTTTGCCCTGGACGGCGACGGTGCTCCCCTGGTACTGGGGGTGGAAGAGCAAAACGAGCAGGCATACACCTTCTCCGAAGACGGCACCGTGCATTTTTATTCCCTGCTGGAACAGGGCCGGGTGCTGAGCAGCGTTTCGGTGGAAGGAGAGATCACCACCGCCGCCGCCAGTGACAGCAAGCCGATGGCGGCCTACGGCCTGAGTGACGGTAGCATGCGGGTGCTGGCGCCTAAATTCGATGTCAGCTACCCGGACAATGTGCGTACCATTACTCCCGGCCTGACCTATCCCTTTGGTTCGTCGCCGCTGCAGGTGGACGAGCAGGGCCGGGCGCTGGAGCAACTGAGCTTCGCCACCAATGGCGAAGACCTGCTGGTGGCGGCGGTGGTTGCCGGCGGCGACATCGTACTGACCCGCTTTTCCGGCAAGGAAAATTTTCTCACCGGCGAGCTGGAGCTGAGCCCCACCCAGGTGGCCATTCCCGGCCTGCCGGCGCGGGTGGAGCAGGTGCTGGTCACCCCCAACCTGCGTTTCATGTTCGTTCGCAGCGGCAACGAGGTATCGGTGTATGACGTGCGCAACATCAACAAACTGCGGCTGCGCTCCGTCATTCCCATGAACGCCCGGGGCGGCAACATCTCCGCCATGACGCTGCTGGCCGGCGGTAACTCCCTGCTGGTGGGCAACGACAACGGCGTGGTGTCCCAGTGGTTTGAGGTGGCAAAGGACGGCAAGCGTGAATTTACCTTTATTCGCGAATTCGAGGCTTCCGGTCCGGTGGCGCACATCGCCAACGAGATCAACCGCAAGGGCTTTGTGACCGTCAGCACCCAGGGTGAGGTGGATATTTTCCACACCACCGGAAACAGCCACCTGTTTTCCGAAAAACTGGCCGGTGAGGGCGTGTCTGCCCTGTCCTTTTCTCCGCGCAACAACCTGTTGCTGGTGGCCGAACAGGGCCGGCTGTCTACCTTTGAGGTGGACAATGAACATCCTGAGGTCACCTGGAAGGCGATGTGGACCAAGGTCTGGTATGAAGGCTATCCCGAGCCTCAGTATGTGTGGCAGTCCACCTCCGGCAGCAGCGATTTCGAGGCCAAGCTGAGCCTGGTGCCCATTTCCTTCGGCACCATCAAGGCGGCTTTCTATGCCCTGCTGTTCGCCGTACCCATCGCCATTGCCGGCGCCGTGTATACCGCCTACTTCATGTCTCCCGGGCTGCGCAAGGTGGTCAAGCCCACGGTGGAAATCATGGAGGCCCTGCCTACCGTTATCCTCGGCTTTCTGGCCGGGTTGTGGTTGGCGCCGCTGATTGAAACCCATCTGCCGGGTGTGGTCATGGTGCTGGTGCTGATGCCGGCGGGTGTGCTGCTGACCGCCTTTATCTGGCACCACCTGCCCAAGCACATCAAGAACGCCGTGCCCGACGGCTGGCAGAGCCTGTTGCTGCTGCCGGTGGTATTGCTGGTCGGCTGGGCCTGCTTCGCCTTCAGCCCCGCGGTGGAAAGCGCCTTTTTCGGCGGTGATGCCCGCGGCTTCCTCACCAACGAGCTGGGCATCGGCTTTGACCAGCGCAACTCTCTGGTTGTGGGCATCGCCATGGGCTTTGCAGTCATTCCCACCATCTTCTCCATTGCCGAAGACGCCGTATTCTCCGTGCCCCGGCACCTGACCAACGGTTCCCTGGCGCTGGGCGCCACGCCCTGGCAGACCCTGACCCGGGTGGTGATGCTGACCGCCAGCCCCGGCATTTTCTCGGCGGTGATGATGGGCCTGGGCCGGGCCGTGGGTGAGACCATGATAGTGCTGATGGCCACCGGTAATACGCCGGTGATGGACTTCAGCATCTTCAACGGCATGCGTACCCTGGCCGCCAACATTGCGGTGGAAATGCCGGAAGCGGAGGTGAACAGCTCCCATTACCGGGTGCTCTTCCTGGCAGCCTTTGTGCTCTTTGTGTTCACCTTCCTGTTCAACACGGTTGCGGAGTTCGTGCGTCAGCGGCTGCGTGACAAGTACAGCTCACTGTAAGGGGCGAAACAAATGAGTAAGTGGTTCAAATCAGGTGCGCCCTGGATATGGATGACCGGCGGGGCGGTAAGCCTCAGCCTGGTAGCGGTACTGGGCCTGTTGCTGATGATCGGCTGGCGTGGCCTGACCTATTTCTGGCCGCACACCATCTATGAATGGCAACTGAGCACGCCCGAGGGCGAGCGTTATACCGTTATCGGTGAAATTCACGACCGCGAGGCCGTGCCGGTGTCCCAGCTACGCGGTGCCGGCCTGGCGCTGGAAGGCGTGACCGAAGACAACCTGACCCGTTACCTGGTCAAAACCGGTAACCGGGAGTTCGTGCCCCTGGACTTTCGCTGGATCCTGGAAACCGACATCGTGTCCCGCAGTGAGCCGGGCCAGCTGGCGGTGATCGAGCGCTCCCACAACGGCAATTTTTACGGCTACGTGGAACGGGTGCTGGAAAATGACAGCGCCGTGGCCGGCGACACCCGCGAGCAGTTGCTGGCCCGTATTGAACGGGTAGACGAACTCAATGAGCGCATGAACGATCTGCAGCGCGGCGATATTGGTGCCATCAACCATCAGCTGGAACGGCTGCGGCTGGAGCAACGCAAGCTGGAGCTGGATGGCGAACTCACCGAGGAGGCGCTGGCCGCCATTCAGGCCGAGGAAGCGCAGCTGCGCGCCGACTACCAGGTGCTGGAAAAGGAGCTGTTTGCCCTGCGTGAGGAAGCCCGCCGCGACAGCGTGGTGGTGCGTGACATGCGTGGCCAGGAAGTGACCTTGTCGCTGGGGGATGTGCTGGATGTGGCCTGGCCCAACGACATGAACCTGCTGGCCCAGACCGGACACTGGTTTGGCGAAATGGGCAAGTTCATCAGCGGTGAGCCGCGGGAAGCCAACACCGAGGGCGGCGTGTTCCCGGCCATTTTCGGTACCGTGTTCATGGTGATCCTGATGGCCATTATCGTTACCCCGCTGGGGGTCGTGGCCGCCATCTACCTGCATGAATATGCCGGCAAGAACAACCTGACCAAGATCATTCGCATTGCGGTCATCAACCTGGCGGGCGTGCCCTCCATCGTCTATGGCGTTTTTGGCCTGGGCTTCTTCGTGTACATGCTGGGCGGTTCCATCGACAAGCTGTTTTACCCGGAAGCCCTGCCCACGCCCACCTTTGGTTCGCCCGGGGTGCTGTGGTCGGCACTGACCCTGGCTATCCTTACCCTGCCGGTGGTGATCGTCTCCACCGAGGAAGGCCTGTCGCGCATTCCCGGGTCGGTACGGCAGGGCTCCCTGGCCTTGGGGGCGACCAAGGCCGAGACCCTGTGGCGCATTGTGATCCCCATGGCCAGCCCGGCCATCATGACCGGCCTGATCCTGGCCATTGCCCGGGCCGCGGGCGAAGTGGCACCGCTGATGCTGGTGGGCGTGGTGAAGCTGGCACCCAACCTGCCGGTGGACGGCAACTTCCCCTACCTGCATGTGGATCGCAAGTTCATGCACCTGGGCTTTCATATTTATGACGTGGGCTTTCAAAGCCCCAACGTGGAGGCGGCGCGTCCCCTGGTATATGCGACCTCCTTCCTGCTGGTGACGGTGATCGTGGGACTTAACCTGACCGCCATCGGCATTCGCAACCACCTGCGTGAAAAATTCCGCTCGCTGGATCAGTAAACCGGCCGGCCAACGTTTAGAGGTATAGAAACATGATTAACGTCGCTACCCCCCTTGGTCAGGACTCGACCCTGGATGTCAGCCGCCTGAGCGAGGAGCAGACTGCCCTGGAAGTGCGCGGACTCAACCTGTTCTACGGTGCCAAGCAGGCCCTGTTCAACGTGGACATGAAAATTGCCAAGGGTCAGGTTACCGCCTTTATCGGTCCGTCTGGCTGCGGCAAGTCCACCCTGCTGCGCTGTATCAATCGCATGAACGATCTGGTGGAGACGTGCCGTATTGAAGGAGAGATTCTGCTGCACAACCAGAATATCTACGGCAAGGAAGTGGATGTGGCCGCCCTGCGCCGCCGGGTGGGCATGGTATTTCAGCGTCCCAACCCCTTTCCCAAGTCCATTTACGAGAACGTGGTCTACGGCCTACGGCTGCAGGGCATCAACGACCGTCGCCGGCTGGACGAGGCAGTGGAGCGCTCCCTGCGCGGTGCCGCCCTGTGGGACGAGGTAAAGGACCGGCTGCATGATAACGCCTTTGGCCTGTCCGGTGGTCAGCAACAGCGTCTGGTGATTGCCCGGGCCATTGCCATCGAGCCGGAAGTGCTGCTGCTCGATGAGCCCACCTCGGCGCTCGATCCCATTTCCACCCTGGTGATCGAAGAGCTGATCAACACCCTGAAAGAGCAGTACACTGTGGTCATCGTGACTCACAATATGCAGCAGGCGGCGCGGGTGTCGGATCATACGGCCTTTATGTACATGGGTGAGCTTATCGAATATTCCGATACCAACAGCCTGTTCACCACCCCCAGCAAGAAGAAGACCGAAGACTACATCACCGGTCGCTACGGCTAAGGAGCCTTCAGGATGGACAAGCAGAATCTCAATAAGCATATCTCCGGTCAGTTCAACGCCGAGCTGGAAGGGGTGCTCAACCAGGTATTGGTGATGGGCGGACTGGTGGAGCAGCAACTCAACGACGCCATTACCGCCATTCACGACCAAAACATGGACCTGGCGCGCCAGATCGTGGCCAATGACCACAGGGTCAACGCCCTGGAAGTACAGATCGACGAAGAGTGCACCCGCATTATCGCCAAGCGTCAGCCGGCGGCTTCGGATTTGCGTCTGGTGCTGGCCATTATCAAGACCATTACCGATCTGGAGCGCATCGGCGATGTGGCCAAGCGTATCGGCATGATGCTGCTCGACAACGCCAACAAGAAGCAGCCGCCGCTGGTGTCGATGGAGAACATGGGCCGGCGTACAGTACGCATGTTGCATGAGTCCCTTGACGCCTTTGCCCGCATGGACGTGGAAGCCGCCATTGAAGTGCACAAGGAGGACGACAAGGTGGACCGGGAGTACGAGTCCATCATTCGCGAGCTGATGACCTTCATGATGGAAGATCCCCGCTCCATTCCCCATGTGCTCAATGTACTCTGGTGTGCCCGTTCTCTGGAGCGGGTAGGGGACCGGGTACAGCATATCTGCGAATACATCATCTATTTCGTCAAGGGCAAGGACGTTCGCCACACCAGTGACGAAGACATTCACAGCATGCTGGATTGAACAGCCTGATCATCGCTGAGATGGCTTTGATTGACACCAAAACGCGCTTCGGCGCGTTTTTTGTTTTTGACGTGGCCGAGGGGAGATGGAAAGGGCCGGCCGATGGGGAGAAGGGAAGGCCCCAGAGCGGATCCTGCCTGATCCTGAAGCAGGGGTATAAAACACTGCGCGTAGACATTATCTCATTGAATTGTATTGGACATTACAAAGTGCGTGATTTTTTATTCACAATTTGTGAAGATCCTGTGACCATAAATCGCAATTCCGCTTTGCCTCCACCGGTCTTCACGAGGTAAACTATCGCTCCCAAGCAATCAGGGTTAGTGATCGGAAGATTGAACACTACTGACAACTAGAATAGAAGAAGCAACTATGACGGAACGTACTCATCTCGGCACTTTGCAAGTCGCTACCGTTCTTCATGATCTGGTAGTAAACGAAATCATTCCCGGTACCGGCGTTGAGCCCGCCGCGTTCTGGAGTGGCATGGAGCAGATCGTCAACGATCTGGCCCCCAAGAACCGCGCCCTGCTGGAAAAGCGTGACGCCCTGCAGCAAAAGATCGACGAATGGCACAATGCCAACGCCGGCCAGCCTCACGATGCTGCTGCC
The DNA here is from genome assembly GCF_011319775.1 of Oceanimonas sp. MB9. Taxonomy (NCBI): domain Bacteria; kingdom Pseudomonadati; phylum Pseudomonadota; class Gammaproteobacteria; order Aeromonadales; family Aeromonadaceae; genus Oceanimonas; species Oceanimonas sp. MB9. Next base: position 147,445 of record NZ_VFBE01000009.1, read on the forward strand.
TACAAGCAATTCCTGACCGACATCGGCTACCTGGTGCCGGAAGTGGAAGACTACCAAATCACCACTACCAATGTTGACGCCGAACTGGCCACCCTGGCCGGTCCGCAGCTGGTGGTGCCGGTGAACAACGCCCGTTACTGCCTGAATGCCGCCAACGCTCGCTGGGGCAGCCTGTACGATGCCCTGTACGGCAGCGACGCCATTGCCGAAACCGATGGCGCCGAAAAAACCAAGACCCTGAATCCTCGCCGCGCCGAAAAGGTGATTGCCTGGGGTCGCAACCTGCTGGATCAGGCCGCGCCCCTGGCCACCGGCAGCCACGCCGACGCTACCGCCTATCAGGTAGTGAATGGTCAGCTGCACATCACCCTGGACAACGGTGACACCACTACCCTGGCCGATGCCGACAAGTTCGCCGGTTACAAGGGTGACACCGCCGCCCCGGCTTCGGTACTGGTGCGCAATAACGGCCTGCACATTGAGCTGCAGTTCGATGCCGCCAACCCGGTTGCCCAGCTCGACAAGGCCGGCATCAAGGATCTGATCGTTGAAGCCGCCCTGTCCACCATCATGGACTGCGAAGACTCCGTGGCCGCCGTGGACGCCGAAGACAAGGTTGGTGTATACCGCAACTGGCTGGGCCTGATGAAGGGCACCCTGACCCAGAAGGTGAAGAAGGGCGACAAGGAAATCATCCGCTCCCTGAACCCGGATCGCGAATACCTTAACCCTCAGGGTGAAGCCTTTACCCTGCACGGCCGCAGCCTGTTGTTCGTGCGTAACGTGGGTCATCTGATGACCAACGAAGCGGTACTGGACAAAGACGGCAACGAGGTGCCGGAAGGCATCATCGACGGCCTGGTTACCTGCCTGATCGCCATTCACGATCTGAAGGGTAACGGCAAGTTCCGTAACTCCCGTACCGGCAGTGTTTACATCGTCAAGCCCAAGATGCACGGCCCCGAAGAAGTGGCCTTTGCCGTTGAGCTGTTCGAGCGCATTGAGCAGGTACTGGGTCTGGCCAAGAACACCCTGAAAGTGGGCATCATGGATGAAGAGCGCCGTACCAGCGCCAACCTGAAGTCCGCCATTTATCAGGCTCGCGAGCGAGTGGTGTTCATCAACACCGGCTTCCTGGATCGCACCGGTGACGAAATTCACACCAGCATGGAAGCCGGCCCCGTTGTTCGCAAGGGCAACATGAAGCAGCAGGCCTGGATCCAGTCTTACGAGAACAATAACGTGGACGTGGGTCTGGCCGCCGGCCTGCAGGGCAAGGCGCAAATCGGCAAGGGCATGTGGGCGATTCCCGACAACATGGCCGACATGCTGGAGCAGAAGATCGCCCACCCGCTGTCCGGTGCCAACACCGCCTGGGTTCCGTCTCCGACCGCCGCTACCCTGCACGTGACTCACTACCACCAGGTGAACGTGAAGTCCCGTCAGGATGAGCTCAAGTCCCGTGAACCGGCCAACCTGGATGACCTGTTGACCATTCCGCTGCTGACTCAGGCCGACAGAGATGCCCTGACCGCAGAAGAGATTCAGAACGAACTGGATAACAACGCCCAGGGCATTCTGGGTTATGTGGTTCGCTGGATCGACCAGGGTGTTGGCTGCTCTAAGGTGCCCGACATCAACCACGTGGGCCTGATGGAAGACCGCGCCACCCTGCGTATCTCCGCTCAGCACATCGCCAACTGGCTGCGTCACGGCATCTGCTCCAAGGAGCAGGTAATGGAGTCCATGAAGCGCATGGCCGCCATTGTGGACCAGCAGAACGCCGGTGATCCGCTGTATCGCAACATGGCGCCGGGCTTTGATGGCGTGGCTTTTGAAGCCGCCTGCGCCCTGGTATTTGAAGGCACTACCCAGCCCAGTGGTTACACCGAGCCGCTGCTGCACGCCTACCGTCGCAAGCTGAAAGCCCAGGGCTAACAGCCGCGTTCAGGCAAGTTAAAACCCCCGGCCCCAGGCCGGGGGTTTTTGTTTTTGCGGGACCGCCGAGGGGCATGCTTCGAGAAAAGTGATCCATCCCCGATATTGAGCGCTCAAGACTTGTTCAGGGCCGCCGAATGCTGTCACTCTGAACGCCTTTGTTTTCACGTTCAGACCGTTACCCGCCATGATAAAACGTCTGGTCATATCCCTGTCGTCGCTGATCTTCAGCGTCTTTCTGCTGATGGGGGGCAATACCTTCGTGATGACCCTGCTCGGGGTCAATCTCGGACTCAAACAGGTGGAGCCGACGCTGATCGGCAGCATCATGGTGTGCTATTCGGTGGGCTTTATGCTCGGCTCCCTGTACGGACCCGGGGTGATCAAGCGGGTCGGGCACATTCGCGCCTTTGCGGTGTTCAGTGCGGTACTGGCCAGCTCCACGCTGATTTTCCCGCTGACCGACAGCATCATCGTCTGGGCGCTGCTGCGGGCGCTGAGCGGCATTGCCGTGGCCGGCAGTTTTGTGGTGATTGAAAGCTGGTTCAGTGCCGTGGCCAGCAGTGACAACCGCGCCACCCTGTTTTTTGCCTATCAGATCTGCGCCTATCTGGCGGCCACCGCCGGTCAGTTGCTGATTGGCTTTACCGATCCGGCCGCCTTTGTGCCTTTTACCATAGGCGCCATTCTGCTGACCGCCGCCCTGGTGCCGCTGTCACTGACCCGCATGGATGCGCCCACGGTGGAGCACAGCGAACGCATCAGCCTGAGATCCATCGTGCGCAGTGCGCCGGTGGGGCTGGTGGCGGCCCTGTGCAGTGGGGTGCTGATCAGCAGCTTCTACTCCATGGCGCCGGTGTATGCCATTCAGGTGGGATTGCCGGTGGATCAACTGTCCTGGTTTATGGCGGCCTCCATCTTTACCTTTATCCTGTTCGCCTGGCCCCTGGGACGGCTGTGTGACCGCCTTAATCGCGGCACCATCATGCTGGCCATCAACCTGGTTATCGCCCTCAGTGCCGCCGGCGTGATTGTGGGGGGCGGCTATCATATTGGCATTCTTATCGGTTTCTCCGCCCTCTACATGGGCATGGTGGCGTCCATTTATCCGGTGGCGGTGGCCATTACCAACGATCGCATGGAGGCGCACCATATTGTGGCCGCCAGCACCACTCTGCTGCTCAGTTACGGCCTCGGCAGCTCGCTGGGGCCGCTGTTCAGCTCCGGCATGATGACCTGGCTTGGTCCTCAGGGGCTTTACCTCGGCTGCGGTGGCGTGGCCCTGCTGCTCAGCGGCTACACCCTGTGGTGGCAGTGGCGCACTCCGGCGGTACCGGTGGCCGAGCAGGCCGCTTATATTGCCACCCCGGCAGATACCCCGGGTGTGATCACCGAACTTGACCCCCGTAACGACGAGTTTGTGGACGTGCCCATGGAAGAGGTTTTTCCGGATCTGGAAGAAGAAGCGGTGGCCCAGGCGCAGGCCAGCCAGATGGAGCTGGAGCTGAGTGAGCCGGCGCCGGCGGCCGAGGATGATCTCGAGGCGCAGCCCCGGCCGTGATTGGCATTCATTGTTTAAATTCTGTACTGTCATCAAACCGTCAATCGGTATGGTTACCCTGAGTTCGGTTTCAATCAGTGAGGACAAGTCCAGTGAATAATGTGCCGCGTATGAGTGCTGTCTCTGCCCCGTCGCCCTGCATCTGGTCGGCGGACGATTGTTACCCTGCCAAAATGCTGCACTGGCTGCAGCAACAGTCTGCCGAGGCCAAGGTGACCCCCGTGGTCACCGAGCCCGAGCCAGAGCTGGAAGTCGTCTGAATTTTGACCCCTGAATGCCGCCCCGGTCGTGCAAACGGCCGGGTTTTTTCTTTTTAGGGCTGCATCACTGCCTTCGCCATTCCCCTTGCTTTCAATCCTCGTTAGACTTGGGCCTGAATTCTGACAACGGGCGTCAAGCCCGCACCCAGCAGGAAGCAGACAGCAATGATTCGACTCGCCATCAACGGTTATGGCCGCATCGGCCGTAGCGTGTTGCGTGCCTTTTACGAGCGCGGCCTGGACCGGCGCATGAAAATCGTGGCCATTAACGAACTGGCCGAGCCCGAGGCCATGGCCCACCTGACCCGTTACGACTCCAGTCACGGCCGGTTTGCCCGGGAAGTCAGCCTGGACCACGAGGGCATGCGAATTGGCGACGATCACATTCGGCTGTGTCATGAGCCCGATGCCGGCCGCTTGCCCTGGGCCGAGCTGGGGGTAGATCTGGTGCTGGACTGCACCGGGGTGCTGTCCAGCCGGGCCGACGCCGGCCTGCACCTGGCGGCGGGGGCGGGGCGCGTGCTGTTTTCCCATCCGGCCGACAGCGACGTTGACGCCACCATTGTCTATGGCGTCAATCACCAGCAGCTCACCGGTGATGAGACCATTGTCTCGAATGCGTCATGCACCACCAACTGCGTGGTTCCCGTGATCGAAACCCTGCATCGTGTGTTCAACATCAAATGCGGCAATATCACCACCATTCACTCGGCCATGAACGATCAGCAGGTGATCGATGCTTATCATCCCGATCTGCGCCGTACTCGCGCCGCCAGCCAGTCCATTATTCCGGTGGACACTAAGCTGGCCAAGGGTGTTGAACGCATATTGCCGCACTTTGCCGGCAAGTTCGAAGCCATTTCCGTGCGGGTGCCCACCATCAACGTGACCGCCATGGATCTCAGCATTATTGTGGAAAAACACGCCTCGGTGGACGAAGTCAATCGAGTGCTGCGCGAGGCTGCTCACGGGCCGCTCAAGGGTATTCTCGATTACACAGAAGCACCGCTGGTGTCGGTGGACTTCAATCACGATCCCCATTCTTCCATTATTGACGGCACCCAGACTCGGGTGAGTGATGCCAACCTCATCAAGATGCTGATGTGGTGCGACAATGAATGGGGCTTTGCCAACCGCATGCTGGATACCAGCCTGGCCTGGCTGACGGCAAGGCAAGCAAATTAACAGATTCGGTTAACAACAGTACTGCCAATTAGAGGACGCATTATGTCTGTCATCAAAATGAATGAACTCGATCTGTCCGGCAAGCGGGTGCTGATCCGTGCCGACCTGAACGTGCCGGTGAAAAACGGCAAGGTCGGCTCCGACGCCCGCATCCTGGCCTCGCTGCCCACCATTGAGGCGGCCATGGCCCAGGGCGCCAAGGTGATGGTGACCTCGCACCTGGGACGTCCTACCGAAGGGGAATATGCCGACGAGTTCTCGCTGCAGCCGGTGGTGGACTACCTGGCCGCCAAGCTGGACGCTCCGGTACGTCTGGCAACCGACTACCTGAATGGCCTGGAACTGGCCGAAGGCGAGCTGGTGGTACTGGAAAACGTGCGCTTCAACAAGGGCGAGAAAAAGGACGACGAAACCCTGTCCCGTCAGTATGCGGCCCTCTGTGATGTGTTCGTAATGGATGCCTTCGGCACCGCCCACCGCGCCCAGGCCTCTACCCACGGTGTGGCCAGGTTCGCCCCCGTGGCCTGTGCCGGCCCGCTGCTGTCCGCCGAGCTGGAGGCCCTGGCCAAGGCCATGGACAAGCCCGCCCGCCCCATGGTGGCCATTGTCGGCGGATCCAAGGTATCCACCAAGCTGACCGTGCTTGAGTCCCTGTCTCAGGTGGCCGACCAGCTGGTGGTGGGTGGCGGCATCGCCAACACCTTTATCGCCGCCGCCGGCCACTCGGTGGGCAAGTCGCTGTATGAGCCGGAGCTGCTCGACACCGCTAAAAAACTGGCCGCCGAGTGCGCCATTCCCCTGGCCACCGACGTGGTGGTGGGTACCGAATTCTCCGAGCAGGCCGAGGCCGCCATCAAACCGGTGAGCGAGGTCAATGCCGATGACATGATTTTTGATCTCGGCCCCGACTCTGCCGAGGCCCTGGCCAAAATCTTGAAGGAAGCCAAGACCATTCTGTGGAACGGCCCGGTGGGCGTGTTTGAATTCGACCAGTTCGCCCAGGGCACCGAAGTGGTGGCCCGCGCCATCGCCGAGAGCGACGCTTTCTCCATCGCCGGTGGCGGCGACACCCTGGCGGCCATCGACAAGTTCGGCATCAAGGACAAAGTATCCTACATTTCCACCGGTGGCGGCGCCTTCCTGGAGTTTGTGGAAGGCAAGATCCTGCCGGCGGTGGCCATGCTTGAGCAGCGCGCCAAGGACTGAACCCCATTTATTTAACACGGCCGGTTTTACCGGCCGTGAACAAGCTTACAGGAGCAAAACAATGTCCCAGAAAATTTCCGACGTGGTCAAGCCGGGTGTGGTCAGCGGCGATGACATGCAGAAAATTTTTGAAATCGCCAAGGCCAATCAGTTCGCCCTGCCGGCGGTGAACGTGGTGGGCACCGACTCGGTCAACGCGGTGATCGAAGCCGCCGCCAAGGTGAAGTCGCCGGTGATCGTGCAGTTCTCCAACGGCGGCGCCGGCTTTTTTGCGGGCAAGGGCCTCAAGCTGGAAGGCCACCAGGCCGCCATTCTGGGCGCCATTTCCGGCGCCCGCCATGTGCATGCGGTGGCCGAAGCCTATGGCGTGCCGGTGATCCTGCACACCGACCATGCCGCCAAAAAGCTGCTGCCCTGGATTGACGGCCTGCTCGACGCCGGTGAAAAGCACTTTGCCGAGACCGGCAAGCCGCTGTTCAGCTCCCACATGATCGATCTGTCCGAAGAGAGCCTGGAAGAAAACATCGAGATCTGTGCCCAATATCTGGCGCGCATGAGCAAGATCGGCATGACCCTGGAGATCGAGCTGGGTTGCACCGGTGGTGAGGAAGACGGCGTCGACAACACCGGCATGGACAGCTCCCTGCTTTACACCCAGCCGGAAGACGTTGCCTACGCCTACGAGAAACTGAGCGCGGTCAGCGACAAGTTCACCATTGCCGCTTCCTTCGGCAACGTGCACGGCGTGTACAAGCCCGGCAACGTCAAGCTGACCCCGCAGATCCTGGACAACTCTCAGAAGTACGTCTCCGAGAAATTCGGTCTGGCGCCCAAGTCCCTGAACTTCGTGTTCCACGGCGGCTCCGGCTCTTCTGCCGAGGAGATCAAGGAGTCTATCGAGTATGGTGTGATTAAGATGAACATCGACACCGACACCCAGTGGGCCACCTGGGCCGGCGTGATGGATTATTACAAGGACAAGGAAGCCTATCTGCAGGGCCAGATCGGTAACCCGGATGGCGACGACAAGCCCAACAAGAAGTACTACGACCCCCGTGTCTGGCTGCGTGAGGGCCAGCTCAGCATGATCGCCCGCCTGGAGCAAGCGTTCCGCGAACTGAACGCCGTCAACGTGCTGTAAGCCACCAGTAAGCGCAAACAAAAATACCGGCCATGAGGCCGGTATTTTTTTAGCTTGTTTGCAGGCCCAATTTTTGGGGCAGTGCCCGGCTTGAGCGGGGCCTTGTCAGCCTTCCAGCTCGCCGCAGAAGCGGTAGCCTTCACCGTGAATGGTGGCGATGATTTCGGGCGTGTCCGGTACCGATTCGAAATGCTTGCGAATACGGCGAATGGTCACGTCCACGGTGCGGTCGTGGGGTTTGAGCTCACGGCCGGTCATTTTCTTCAACAGCTCGGCACGACTCTGGATCTGGCCCGGATGCTCGCAGAAGTGCACCATGGCACGGAACTCACTGCGGGGCAGCTTGAACATTTCACCGTTGGGGCTTATCAGGGCGCGGCTGTTGATGTCCAGGGTCCAGCCGTTGAAGCGGTAGGCTTCCACCTGCTTTTCTTCTTCCTGGGTATCGGGCGCCTGCATGGTGCGACCCAGCAGGTTGCGGGCGCGAATGGTGAGCTCACGGGGATTGAACGGCTTGGTGATGTAGTCGTCGGCACCGATTTCCAGGCCCAGGATCTTGTCGACCTCGTTGTCGCGACCGGTGAGGAACATCAGCGCCAGGTTGTGCTGTTCGCGCAGCTCCCGGGCCAGCAGCAGGCCGTTCTTGCCGGGCAGGTTGATGTCCATGATCACCAGGTTGACCTTGTGGCTGGACAGGGCCTTGTACATTTCCTCACCGTCGGTGGCTTCCAGCACGGTGTAACCTTCCGCCTCAAAAATGCCTTTAAGGGTATTGCGGGTGACCAGTTCGTCTTCAACGATAAGAATGTGTGGAGTCTGCATGAGCTTACCTGTTCTATGAATGTAAAAATACTGTCGCTGGTACCGGGGTGAAGGCCGTCAACATGGGCCGGCATTGAATGTAACAAGTTTACACCATTCCGCCCATCGCCACGGGCTTGCACCTGTCCCGATACCGTTATTGTTTTTATATGCGTCCCATGCAGTTACTGCGTCATACCCAACAGACTTGAAAACGGGAAGAACAGAGGTCCTTTTAAAAAATTGGTGTTATTTTAACAGTTAACAGGGGCATAACAACAGTTTGCAATGGATAATGTTACATAGTTTTATGAAGGGGCTTGATCCAGGTCAAGCCCGAAATTCATACGATTCCGTGGTTGTTGCCGCAAGGCCCTTGGCGCTTCGGTCAACGTACCGGAACACAGTGTTTGACAACGGAGAATGAAATGCTCGATTTGCTGCCGGATCTGTGTGACGAGCACGCAGACAAAATAAAGGTACTGGACCCGGTTTTTAAGGACTTTGGAGGTTCGGCCCTGTTCTGGGGACAGGCGGTCACGGTGCGCTGCTATGAAGACAACTCCCGAGTGCGGGAGCTGGTGTCCCAGCCCGGCACCGGCAAGGTGCTGGTGGTGGATGGCGGTGGCCTGCTGCGCTGCGCCCTGATGGGCGACATGCTGGCGGAAAAGGCCCTGGAAAACGGCTGGGAAGGCATTGTGATTCACGGTGCCATTCGTGACGCCGGTACCCTGGGTGCATTGTCGCTGGGCATCAAGGCGCTGGCGGCCTGTCCGATCCGCTCGGAAAAGCGCGGCGAAGGCGTGGTGGACGTGCCGATCACCTTTGCCGGCGTTACCATACAGCCGGGCGACTATGTGTACGCCGATCTCAACGGTGTGCTGGTGTCCCGCGAGCCCCTGAGCCATCCGCAGCTGTAATTTCTGTGTGAGTGGAAAGGAGACAGGAGTAAGGGGAGTAACTGCTTCACCTCACTCCTCACGACTTTCACCGTACTTGTACCTGAACCGTTGCCGGCACTGGTAGGGGAAAATATCCCCCACCATGCCGCTTTCAATGTTCTGTTGCTGCCTGCGCCAGTATTCGGCGGTAAATAGCTCCATATGCTGCTCACTAAAGGCGGCGCGCACTCGCGGCTTGTACAGCAGAAAGGTTTTGAACTCTTCCGGAAACACATCATTCGGTCCCACCGAATACCAGGGCTCAGGGCAGAGTTGATCCTGAAGGTGGTCGGTTTTGGGAATGGCGCGAAAATGGCACTCGGTCATGTAGGCAATTTCGTCATAGTCGTAGAAAATCACCCGGCCGTGACGGGTGACGCCAAAGTTTTTGAACAGCATGTCGCCGGGAAAGATATTGGCGGCGGCCAGCTGTTTGAGGGCGTTGGCGTATTCGTCCAGGGCATCGTGCAACTGCTGATCGTCGGCCTGCTCCAGGTGAAGGTTAAGCGGAATCATGCGCCGTTCGGTATAAAGGTGATGAATGATCAGCCGGTCATCCCTGAGGGTGAGTTGTGACGGTACTTCCCGCTGCAATTCGTCGAGCAGTTCTGGGCTGATGCGGTTCAGGGGCAGCTCGAAGTTGGTAAATTCCATGGTGTCGGCCATGCGGCCCACCCGGTCGTGTTGTTTGACCAGCCGGTACTTGGCCTTGACGGTGGCGCGATCCACGGTTTTGGGTGGTGTGACCTTGTCCTTGATTACCTTGAATACCACGTCGGATGACGGCAGGGTAAATACGCTCATGACCATGCCCTTGATGCCTTCCGCCGGCACGAACCGATCCCGTGAAGCCTGTAGCTGCTGCAGAAACTCTCGGTAAAAAATGGTTTTGCCGTGCTTTTGCCAGCCGATGGCGTTGTAAATTTCGTAGTCCGACTTGTTGGGCAGCAGCGGCCGCAAAAACTGCACCAGCAGTGATGGTTGAGGGCACCACACCATGAAATAGGCGCGGGCAAAGCCAAACAAAATGGAGGCGTCGTCATGGCTTAGCAGCAGGGTGTCGATCACCAGGCCACCCTGCTCATGCAATATCGGCAGAATAAAGGGCAGGGGACCTTCGGGCCGCTCCAGACGGCCAATGAGGTAGGCACCCTTGTTGCGGTAAAACAGGGTGTTGATAACGGTCAGCCGCAAGGGCATATCGGCCAGCCCCTGCTCGGCCAAGGTGCGCCGAACGTGCTCAAGATCCCGAGCCAGGTGAATAAAGGGGGGGGCCAGCCGCAGGCGCGTCAGCAGGTGTTGCAGGGTGCCGACCAGAGCCCCCGGTGCGATCTGGTAGTGCCAGGTGACGGGCGCAAGATCCTGCTCCCCCGGCTGAGGCACGAAGGGGTGCACATAGAGGTTTTCGGCACGAATGCTGCGGTGGCGGGTGGAGCGGCGGTAGACCGAGTTGTAGAAGGATTCGGCCATGTCGGCATTGGCATGGTTTATCAGCAGATCGTTAAAGGCCTGCTTCAGTGCCTTCAGCTCCTGATGGCGCAGGGGGCTGCGGTTGTAGTCGAGCACGGCCCGCACCGTGTTGTTGACGTGCTCGTCATACAGCCAGATGCGTCTGCGCGCGGCCTGTTGCACGCCCTGCCAGTCCTGGCGTTCAAAACGGGCCCTGGCCCCTTGAGTGAGCACCAGAAAATAACGGTGAAAGTCGTCGAAACCGCGCATGACGATATGCGCCATTTCCCGAGTTCGGCTGTTCATGACCATGCAGCTCCCGATAAAGACCGAAAAGCATGTTAATGAACCGCAAGGGAAAAAAGCCAAGGGGCAGTGAGCGTTTTGTGGTCTGCCGCAAGTTGCGGAGAAGGGAAAGCGGGAAATCTGTGACCTGGTCATGCATCTGGAGCGCCCCGGTGGGCGCTCCAGACACAGGATGCGTTACTTCAGCTCGTCGGTGAGCTTGACCGCGCGGCCGATGTAGTTGGCCGGGGTCAGTTGCTTGAGCTCGTCTTTCACGGACTCGGGCAGTTCCAGGCCGTCGATAAAGGCGCGCATGCCGTCACCGTCTACCCGCTTGCCCCGGGTCAGCTCTTTCAGCTTCTCGTAGGGCTTTTCGATGCCGTAACGGCGCATCACGGTTTGTACCGGCTCGGCCAGCACTTCCCAGTTCTGATCCAGATCGGCGGCCAGCGCCTGGGAGTTGGCTTCCAGCTTGCTGATGCCCTTCAGGGTGGCCTGATAGGCGATCAGTGAGTAGCCCACGGCCACGCCCAGGTTGCGCAATACGGTGCTGTCGGTCAGATCTCGCTGCCAGCGGGAAATGGGCAGCTTGGCGGCCAGGTGATTGAAAATGGCATTGGCCAATCCCAGGTTGCCCTCGGAGTTTTCAAAGTCGATGGGGTTGACCTTGTGGGGCATGGTGCTGGAGCCGATTTCGCCGGCCACGGTTTTCTGCTTGAAATAACCCACGGAGATATAGCCCCACACGTCCCGATCGAAGTCGATCAGAATGGTGTTGAAGCGGGCAAGGGCGTCAAACAGCTCGGCGATGTAGTCGTGGGGCTCGATCTGGGTGGTGTAGGGGTTCCAGGTCAGGCCCAGGCCGGTGACGTACTGCTCGGAGAAGGCGTGCCAGTCTACTTCCGGATAGGCGGAGATATGGGCGTTGTAGTTGCCCACGGCGCCGTTGATCTTGGCCAGCAGCTCCACGCCCTGGATTTGCTTGAGCTGACGCTCCAGACGGTAGGCGACGTTGGCCATTTCCTTGCCCAGGGTGGTGGGCGAGGCGGGCTGGCCGTGGGTGCGGCTCAGCATGGGCAGATCGCGATATTGGGCGGCCAGGCGCTTCACTTCGTCGATCAGTTGCTGGCAGTAGGGCACCACCACGTCATCGCGGCCGGCCTTCAGCATCAGGGCGTGGGCGTTGTTGTTGATGTCTTCACTGGTGCAGGCAAAGTGAATGAACTCGCTTACCGCGGCCAGCTCGGGCAGGGCCTCAACCTTTTCCTTCAGGAAGTATTCCACGGCCTTGACGTCGTGGTTGGTGGTGCGCTCGATGTCCTTGATACGCTGGCCGTCGGCCTCGCTGAAGTTGGCGACAATGCTGTCGAGCAGGGCGTTGGCTTCATCGGAGAAGGCCGGTACTTCGGCAATGGCGTCCTGGGCGGCCAGGGCCTGCAGCCAGCGAACTTCCACCTCTACGCGAAAGCGCAGCAGGCCGAACTCGGAGAAAATGGCGCGCAGCGCCTCGGTTTTGCTGCCGTAACGGCCATCGACCGGGGAAATGGCCGTTAATGCTGACAATTCCATGAACTGAAACTCCTGAAGGTTGGGGGGTAGTTAAAGCAAATTGGTTAAAACAAATCAGTAACGCAGCGCGGCCTGGGCCTGAGCCACCAGTCGCTTGCGGGAAAACAGAATATGACGGCGTTTTCCGCCGAGCTGGCGCCACAGCACGGCGCTGCGAATGCCTGCCAGCAGCAGGGCGCGGATCTGGTGCTGCACCAGCGGCTGCTGCAGAAAGCTGGGGTTACCGGCCACCTGAATGCGCGGCCCCAGCGGGCTGATAATGTCGCTGTAAATGCCGGCCAGGTTGCCCAGCACCTGTTCGTCGAGCAGCTCGAAATGGTGCAGCTGGCGTTTGACCTGGCTGATGCGCTCACCCAGCATCGACAGCAGATCCCGGCGCTTGGACAGCTTGCGCTCCAGCGCCACCAGTCCCACCAGATAACGGGTAAGCTCGGCGTTTTTCTTGCTGCTGTCGGGGCTGAGCTGTTCGATCAGGGTTTGGTAGCCCAGGCGCAGGTGGTCGTGGCCGCCGTAAATGTCCGCCGACTGGGCGGCATCGGTCACCATGATGCTGTTCAGGGTGGTGGCCAGTACTTCTTTGTCTTCGATAACGCCCTGGCGGGCCACCTGTTGCACCAGGCTTGCCGCCTGACAGATACCGGCAAAGGCCAGGGTTTGACTTTCCAGACTGTGACTCACGCTTAATCCTTGTTGAACCGGGTTTCAATAATGCCGCCGCCCAGGCAGACCTCGCCGTGGTAGAACACCGCCGACTGGCCCGGAGTGACCGCCGCCTGAGGCTCGTCAAACAGCACGCGAATGGTGTCGGCATCTACCGGCTCAATGGTGCAGGGAATGTCGGTCTGGCGGTAGCGGGTTTTCACGCTGCAGCGCACCGGCTCGGTGATCGGCTGGCGATTCACCCAGTGCAGCTGGCGGGCGATCAGGCCGTCGGAATAGAGGCGGGGGTGATCGCCCTGGGCCACCACCAGCACGTTGCGTTCCACTTCTTTGTCGACCACGTACCAGGGCTCGTCGCCGGCATTTTTCAGGCCGCCGATGCCAAGGCCCTTGCGCTGCCCCAGGGTGTGGTACATCAGGCCCTGATGCTGGCCGATGATGTCGCCGTCCACGGTTTCAATGTTGCCGGGCTGAGCGGGCAGGTAGCGGGCCAGGAAGTCGGTGAACTTGCGCTCGCCGATAAAGCAGATGCCGGTGGAGTCCTTTTTCTTGGCGGTGACCAGCTCCAGCTGTTCGGCAATGCGGCGCACCTCGGGCTTTTCCAGCTCGCCCACCGGAAACAGGCTTCTGGCCACCTGTTGAGAGCTCAGGGTATAGAGGAAATAACTCTGATCCTTGTTGCCGTCGAGGCCGCGCAGCAACCTGGGTTCGTCGTCAAAGCTGCGGCGCACATAGTGGCCGGTGGCGATGTAATCGGCACCCAAATCCTCGGCGGCGAATTCCAGGAACGCCTTGAACTTGATTTCCTTGTTGCACAGGATGTCGGGATTGGGGGTGCGGCCGGCCTTGTATTCCGCCAGAAAATGCTCGAACACATTGTCCCAGTATTCGGCGGCAAAATTGATGGTGTGCAGTTCGATGCCGAGTTTGTCGCACACGGCCTGGGCGTCGCGCAGATCTTCCGCCGCGGAGCAGTACTCGTCGGTGTCGTCTTCTTCCCAGTTCTTCATGAACAGGCCTTCCACCTGATAGCCCTGCTGTTGCAGCAGGTAGGCCGAGACCGAGGAATCCACACCGCCGGACATGCCGACAATCACTTTCAGCTGACTGTTATCGCTCATAACGCCCATTAACTCGATTGCAAAACGGGCGCTATTTTACCAGACAAATGTCGTGAGGGGTAATGGGGAAGGAGGGAGGGATATAGCTCCGTTTCTGATCGTTATATGCACCATCATTACCCCCATGAAATGGGGCCTATCGCGGGGCCGGTTTCAGCGCCGACAGCGGAAACCGCTCGCCTTTGAGGTAATCCTGCAGGGAGGCCAGGATCAGCGGGCTGCGCAGCCGATCGCCCAGGGCTGCTATCTCCGCCAGGGTCAGCCAGTGGCAGCGAATAATGTCACCGTCCGGGTCCTGTGGGTGGGTGGCCAGTGGCTCGGCTACCTCGGTGCAAAAGGTAAAGCGCACAAAGTGCTTGCCGTTGTCCGGCGCCGTGTATTGATACACACCCACCGCTTCTGTCAGCGGCAGCGCCAGGCCGGTTTCTTCCAGCAACTCGCGGCGCGCGCCGTCCAGCAGGTTCTCACCCGGCTCAAGGTGGCCGGCGGGCTGATTGAACATCACTTTGCCCTGCTGCCATTCTTCCACCATCAAAAAGCGCTCATTGGCGCGCACGATCACCGCCAGGGTTACCGCATGACTCATAGTTTTCTCCATTGCCCGGGTGGCAGGTCGTCCAGGGTCCAGTTGCCCACGGCGTAGCGAATAAGCCGCAGGGTGGGAAAGCCGATATGGGCGGTCATGCGCCGTACCTGGCGATTGCGCCCCTCGGTGATTTGTATCTCCAGCCAGGTGGTGGGAATGGCCTTGCGCTCGCGTATGGGCGGGTTGCGCGGCCAGACTGCCGGCTCGTCCATGCGCCGTATCTTGGCCGGCAGGGTGGGGCCGTCCTTCAGCTCCACGCCCTGTCGCAACTGGTCGAGGTCGGCCTCAGTGGGGTCGCCTTCCACCTGCACCCAGTAGGTTTTGGCGGTCTTGCGCCCGGGCTGGGTCAGGCGGGCATTGAGGGCGCCGTCATTGGTCAGCACCAGCAGGCCCTCGCTGTCCCGATCCAGCCGGCCGGCAGCATACACTCCAGGCACGTCCACGTAGTCGGCCAAAGTCTCGCGACCCTCGCCGTCGGTAAACTGGCACAGCACCATATAGGGCTTGTTCAGCAATAAGGTAACCGGTGGGCCTGAGGGCTTTTTCGGCGCGGGCTTGCGGGGGCGACGGGTAACGTTGGGCTTCATGGAGGTTATTCGGGGTATGGGGAACAGGGAGTGGGAAAAGGTTGGGATTTACGTTGCTCATCCCAACCTACTTCAGTTTTAGCTTTCGGCGGTGATGATTCTCGGCAGGTTGTCGTCCTGCCGCAGGGTCAGCACTTCACAGCCGGTTTCGGTCACCAGCAGGGTGTGCTCATACTGGGCCGACAGGCTGCGATCCTTGGTCACCACGGTCCAGCCGTCGTTCAGCATCTTGCTGTGGCGCTTGCCCACGTTGATCATCGGCTCAATGGTCAGACACATGCCGGCCTTCAGTACCTCGCCGGTGCCCGGCTTGCCGTAGTGCAGCACCTGGGGCTCTTCGTGGAACTCCTTGCCAATGCCGTGACCGCAGTATTCCCGCACCACGGAATAGTTGTGGGCCTCGGCGTGCTTTTGAATGGCGGCGCCGATGTCGCCCAGGTGCACTCCGTCCTTGACCATTTTAATGCCAAGTTCCATGCACTCCTGGGTCACTCGGCACAGGCGCTCGGCCATGATGCCGGGCTTGCCCACGATGAACATTTTGGAGGTGTCGCCGTGGTAGCCGTCCTTGATCACGGTGATGTCGATATTGAGAATGTCGCCGTCCTTGAGTTTCTTGTCGGACGGAATGCCATGACAGATCACGTGGTTGACCGAGGTACAGATCGACTTGGGAAAACCGTGGTAGTTCAGCGGCGCCGGAATGGCCTGTTGCTCATTCACGATATAGTCATGGCAGATCCGGTTGAGTTCGTCCGTGGTCACGCCGGGCTTTACATGGGGCTCGATCATTTCCAGCACCTCTGCGGCCAGGCGGCCGGCCACGCGCATTTTTTCGATTTCTTCCGGGGTTTTTATGACTATGCTCATACTCGTCTCTGTGAAATGGCTGGGCGATTTAGCGGGCGTACCCGTGAGAGGGTCAAAAGTGTACCCTTGCCGGCCGCCAACTTCCAGCGCCGAAATCGCACCCGGCTCTGGTGCGGGCGGGGCAAATGTGGTATAAAGCGCGCCGTGATGCCGGGTTGCGTCTGTTGGGCAATTCCGCCGTCACCAACATTCACTTTTTTAACACACACACACATCGGCACATGCTCCAGGGTGCCTTCGGGTCGGAGTCATGGGATGTGTGGAGGCCTAACCCAATACATATTTGAGGAAATCATGGCACAAGTATCTATGCGCGACATGCTGAAAGCCGGCGTTCACTTCGGTCACCAGACCCGTTTCTGGAACCCCAAGATGAAGCCTTACATTTTCGGCGCCAGCAACCGGGTTCACATCATCAACCTGGAAAAGACCGTTCCCCTGTTCAACGATGCGCTGAACTACCTGGGCAACGTTGCTTCCAAGAAAGGAAAGATCCTGTTTGTTGGTACCAAGCGCGCAGCTTCTGAAGCCGTTAAAGAAGCCGCTACCAAGTGCGACCAGTTCTACGTCAACCACCGCTGGCTGGGCGGTATGCTGACCAACTGGAAAACCGTACGTCAGTCCATCAGCCGCCTGAAGGATCTGGAAGCCCAGTCTCAGGACGGTACCTTTGAAAAGCTGACCAAGAAAGAGGCGCTGATGCGTACTCGCGAAATGGAAAAGCTGGAAAAGTCCCTGGGTGGTATCAAGGACATGGGCGGTCTGCCCGACGTACTGTTCGTCATCGATGCGGATCACGAGCACATCGCCATCAAGGAAGCCAACAACCTGGGCATCCCCGTGGTATCTGTAGTTGACACCAACTCCAACCCGGACAACGTGGACTACATCATCCCCGGTAACGATGACGCCATCCGTGCCGTTCAGCTGTACCTGAGCGCCGCTGCCGATGCCGTGAACGCTGCCCGCGCGCAAGACCTGGCCGTGCAAGCCGAAGACAACTACGTCGTAGAAGAATAATAAAGACTGAGCTCAGCTCACGCCTTTATTAACCATACGCAAGTTACAGGTTAACAGGGGCCATGTGCCCCTGTTTTCTTAACAAGACCGAGGACATTACGAATGGCAAACATTACCGCTGCCCTGGTAAAAGAACTGCGCGAGCGCACTGGCGCCGGCATGATGGATTGTAAAAAAGCCCTGATCGAAGCCAACGGTGACATCGAGCAGGCCATTGAAGACATGCGCAAGTCCGGCCAGGCCAAAGCCGCCAAGAAAGCCGGCCGCATCGCCGCCGAAGGTATCATCCTGGCCCGCCAGGCCGGCAGCGTTGCCGTGCTGGTAGAAATGAACAGCGAAACCGACTTCGTTGCCAAGGACGCCAGTTTCCGCGCCCTGGGTGAGCAGATCGCCGATCTGGCCCTGGCCAACAAGATCAACGACGTTGAAGTACTGAAGGCCGCCGAGCTGGCCAACGGTGAAACCGTTGAAACCGCCCTGACCAACCTGATCGCCAAGATCGGTGAAAACATGAGCCTGCGTCGCGTCGTGCTGGTGGAAGGCGACAACGTGACCACTTATCTGCACGGCACCCGCATCGGCGTTATCGCCAACCTGCAGGGTGGCGACGAAGAGCTGGCCAAAGACGTGGCCATGCACGTGGCTGCTTCCAGCCCGCAGTTCGTTAAGCCCGAAGACGTGTCCGCCGAAGTAGTGGCCAAAGAGCGTGAAATCCAGGTGGAAATCGCCGTTAACTCCGGCAAGCCGAAAGACATCGCCGAGAAGATGGTTGAAGGCCGCATGAAGAAGTTCACCGGCGAAATCTCCCTGACCGGTCAGCCCTTCGTTAAGGATCCGTCCATCTCCGTGGGCGACCTGCTCAAGCAGAACGGCGCCGACGCCCTGGGCTTCGTACGTTTCGAAGTGGGTGAAGGTATCGAGCGTAAGGAAGAAGACTTCGCTGCCGAAGTTCAGGCTCAGATCGCCGCTTCCAAGGGTTAATTCCCGCCCCTTTTAATGCTGTTCGGACCGCGACATTTCGTCGCGGTCTTTCTATGACCAGGAATAGAAAGCATGAGTACCAATCCGAAACCCGCATACAGACGCATTCTTCTCAAACTCAGCGGTGAAGCGCTGCAGGGAGAGGAAGGCTTTGGTATCGACCCCGCCGTACTGGAGCGTATGGCTCAGGAAATCAAGGAACTGGTAGAACTGGGCGTACAGGTAGGCCTGGTGATCGGCGGCGGCAACCTGTTCCGTGGTGCGGGCCTGGCCAAGGCGGGCATGAACCGCGTGGTGGGCGACCACATGGGTATGTTGGCCACCGTGATGAACGGCCTGGCCATGCGCGATGCCCTGCACCGTGCTTATGTGAATGCCCGTCTGATGTCAGCCATTACCCTGGAAGGCGTGTGCGACAGTTATAACTGGGCGGATGCCATCAGCCTGTTGCGCAAGGGCCGAGTGGTGATCTTCTCTGCCGGCACCGGCAACCCCTTCTTTACCACCGATTCGGCCGCCTGTCTGCGTGGCATCGAGATCGAGGCCGACGTGGTGCTCAAGGCCACCAAGGTCGATGGTGTGTTCAGTGAAGATCCGGTCAAGAACCCCGACGCCGAGCTGTATCATCACCTCGGTTACGATGACGTGCTCGACCGCGAGCTCAAGGTCATGGATCTGGCCGCCTTTACCCTGGCGCGGGATCACAACCTGCCCATTCGTGTGTTCAACATGAACAAGCCGGGGGCACTGCGCCGGGCCGTCATGGGTGAAACCGAAGGCACCCTGATCAGCAACAAGCTCTGATAAACTGTGAGGGGTGAGGGGGAAGGTGTGAGGAGAACAGACCAAACAGGTGCCGACTGTTGGTTTTACCCCTCACTCCTCACTCTTCACTCCTCACCGAGACAAAAAAGGATAACGACCGTGATAAACGACATTAAAACCGACGCCAAGGCGCGCATGGAAAAAAGCGTGGAAGCGCTGAAAACCCAGATGAACAAGGTGCGTACCGGCCGTGCTCATCCCAGCCTGCTCGACAGCATCAGTGTTGACTACTACGGCGCTTCTACCCCGCTCAACCAGCTGGCCAACATCACCACCGAAGACTCCCGCACCCTGGCGGTGACCGTGTTTGACCGCTCCATGATTCAAGCGGTGGAAAAGGCCATCATGATGTCGGATCTGGGTCTGAACCCGTCCAGCGCCGGTGCCATGATCCGCATTCCGCTGCCGCCGCTGACCGAGGAGCGCCGCAAGGACCTGATCAAGGTAGTGCGTAACGAAGCCGAACAGGGCCGGGTGGCCATTCGCAACATTCGTCGTGACGCCAACAGCAGCCTGAAGGCCCTGCTGAAGGAAAAGGAAATCTCCGAAGACGACGATCGTCGCGCTCAGGATGACGTGCAGAAGCTGACTGACCTGTACATCAAGCAGGTGGATGACGCCCTGGCCGCCAAGGAAAAAGAGTTGATGGAAATCTGATAGTTACATCAGGTATAGTAGCCGACGCCGTGTAGCTGCCTGCACGGCGTTTGTTTTTGTGCAGGAGAGACTATGCCAGCTACGGCAGCAACAGACGAACAGTCCCGCCTACCCCGTCACGTCGCCATCATCATGGACGGCAATGGCCGCTGGGCCGAACAACGGGGCAAATTCCGGGTATCCGGCCACAAGGCCGGGGTGAAGTCGGTTCGGGCGGCGGTCAGTTTTGGCTACCGGCTCGGCCTTGAGGCCCTGACCCTGTTCGCCTTTTCCAGCGAGAACTGGCGCCGTCCCCAGGATGAGGTCAGCGCCCTGATGAGCCTGTTTATCGCCGTGCTGGGCTCGGAAGTGCGCAAGCTGCACCGCAACAACATTCGTCTGCGCATCATAGGGGATCGCAGCGCCTTCGCGCCGCACCTGCAGCGCAAAATCGACGACGCCGAACGCCTCACCGCCAACAACACCGGCCTGACCCTCAATATTGCCGCCAATTACGGTGGCCGCTGGGACGTTACCCAGGCGGCCCGGGCACTGGCCGAACGGGTGGCCGACGGCAGCCTGAGCCCGGCAGACATCGACGAGGCAACGCTGCATCAGCAGATCCAGCTCAGCGATCTGCCGGCGGTGGACCTGCTGATCCGCACCGGCGGCGAGCAGCGCATCAGCAACTTTCTGCTGTGGCAACTGGCCTATGCGGAGCTCTATTTTACCCCCGTGCTCTGGCCCGACTTTGGCGAAGAGGCGTTCAGCGACGCCATTGCCGCCTTTGTGGGTCGGGAACGGCGTTTTGGCTGCACCGGCGCTCAGATTAGAGAGCTGCTGGAGCACAAGGCTGGCGCCGACAACGAATAATAACGATAAGGGTGAGCATGCAAGGCGAAAGGCCTTCACCCTCGAAGAGAGGACATTTCTTGCTAAAGCTTCGTATCATCACGGCCTTGTGCCTGATCCCTGTGGTGCTGGGGGCCATTTTTATGCTGCCCCTGCCGTTTTTTGCCCTCTTTGCCACCGCCGTCTACCTGCTGGCGGGGAGGGAATGGGGCCATTTTATCGATGCCGGAAAAACCAATGTGGTCATGGTGTTCCTGGCCCTGGTGCTGGTGGCACTGATGGCCAGTGTCCCCATCGAGCATATCTGGGCCGACGGCCTGCACGGCTGGATTGACCTGGTACTGAACGCCGGCGCATTGTGGTGGCTGTGCGCACTGCCGCTGGTGCTGCGTTATCCGGCCAGTCGTGCGCTGTGGCAGGGCCGGCCCTGGCTCAAGGCGGTGTTTGCCCTGCTCAGCCTGGTGCCGTTTTTCTGGTCGCTGCTGGTGTTGCGCAGCTATCAGTATGAGCAAAACCCGCACTACGGCGCCTGGCTGCTGCTGTTTGTCATGGCCCTGGTGTGGGCCGCCGATACCGGCGCCTATTTTGCCGGCAAGGCGCTGGGCCGGCACAAGCTGTGCCCCAGCGTCAGCCCGGGCAAAACCATTGAAGGCATGATCGGCGGCGTACTGGCCGCCTGTGTCCTGGCATTGGTGGTGACGCAGGCGGTGGCACTGCCGGCGGCCCAGACCCAGGCGGTGCTGCTGGCGTCCGTGGTGGCGGTGTTGGCCTCGGTGCTGGGAGACCTGGTAGAAAGCATGTTCAAGCGTGAGGCCGGCCTCAAGGACTCGGGCAGCATTTTGCCCGGCCACGGCGGCATCATGGACCGCATCGACAGCCTGACCGCGGCACTGCCCATCTTCGTGGTGGTGTACCGGCTGGCGGGGCAGGGTTGACATGCAACAGCTGACCATACTCGGAGCCAGCGGCTCCATTGGCCAGAGTACGCTTGGGGTGGTGCGCCGCCATCCCGAGCGTTTTGGCGTTTTTGCGCTGACCGCCAGCCGTCAGGTTGAACGCATGCTGGCAGACTGCCTGGAGTTCGCGCCCCGTTTTGCGGTGATGGCCGAGCCCGCCGCCGCCGCCGAGCTGCGCCGGCGGCTGAATGAGGCCGGCAGTCGCACACAGGTGCTGGACGGCGCCGAGGCCCTGTGTCAGGTGGCCGCCGAGCCCGAGGTCGATACCGTGATGGCGGCCATAGTGGGCGCCGCCGGCCTGCTGCCCACCCTGGCGGCGGTGCGGGCCGGCAAGCGGGTGCTGCTGGCCAACAAGGAAGCCCTGGTGATGAGCGGCGAGCTGTTTATTGATGCCGTGCATCACAGCGGTGCCGAACTGCTGCCGGTGGACAGCGAGCATAACGCCATCTTCCAGTGCCTGCCTCCCGAGCTGCAACGTACCCCGGGCAGAGGGGACCTCGCCGGCGCCGGTATCGGCAAGATCCTGCTGACCGGCTCCGGCGGACCCTTTCGCTATACCCCGGTAGAGCAGCTTTCCGAGGTAACCCCGGCCGAGGCGGTCAATCACCCCAACTGGTCCATGGGGCCCAAGATTTCCGTGGACTCCGCCACCATGATGAACAAGGGGCTGGAATACATCGAAGCGCGCTGGCTGTTTAATGCCGCGCCACACCAGATAGACGTGCTGGTGCACCCCCAGTCGGTGATCCATTCCATGGTGCAGTACTCGGATGGTTCCGTCTTGGCCCAGCTCGGTCAGCCGGATATGATGACTCCTATCGCACACAGCCTGGCCTGGCCCGAACGCATCGAGTCCGGGGTGGCGCCGCTCGACTTCACACGTCTTGGTGAGCTGAGCTTTATGGCACCCGACATGGCCCGTTACCCCTGCCTGCAGCTGGCCATCGACGCCTGTGGAGCGGGGCAGGGCGCCACCACGGCGCTGAATGCGGCCAACGAGGTGGCGGTGGCGGCCTTTCTGGAGCGGCGGCTGGCCTTTATGGCCATCGCCGGTATCAACCAAAAGGTCATGGACAGCCTGGGCGCCAGCCGGGCTCGGTCGCTGGAAGACATTCTGGCCCTGGACGCGCAAGCGCGGCGGCTGGCCGGGCAACTGATCGGGAAGCAAGCATGATCGGCATATTGTGGAACCTGGGCGCCTTTATCGTCGCCCTTGGCATACTGGTGGCGGTACACGAATACGGCCATTTCTGGGTGGCCCGGCGCAATGGCGTGCGGGTCGAGCGCTTTTCCATCGGCTTTGGCAAACCCATCTGGCGCAAGGCCGGCCGTGACGGCACCGAATATGTGGTGGCCATGATCCCCCTGGGCGGTTACGTCAAAATGCTCGACGGCCGGGTGGACGAGGTGCCCGCTGAGCTGGCGGATCAGGCTTTTGATCAGAAGTCGGTATGGGCGCGCATGGCCATTGTCGTGGCCGGGCCCATGGCCAACTTTCTGTTTGCGGTGTTCGCCTTCTGGCTGATGTTCATGATCGGCGTGCCTTCGGTCAAGCCGGTGCTGCGGGATGTGACCGCCGAGTCGCCGGCGGCCATGGCCGGCCTGCAGCCGGGCATGCAGATCACCGCCATCGATGGCAACGAGGTGCTTACCTGGGAAGATGTCAACTTTGCCCTGATCGGCCGTATTGGTGCCGAGCAACTGAGCATGCAGGTACAGGATGCCGACGGTCGCAACCAAAGCCTGACGGTGCCGCTGAGCAGCTGGCAGTTCGACCCCGACAGTGAATCGCCCATTTCCGCCCTGGGCCTTCGGCCCGAGGGGGCGACTCCTACCCTGGCCCTGGAGCAGGTGCTGGCGGGGGGCGCCGGCGAACAGGCGGGGCTGCTGCCCGGCGACACCCTGTACAGCGCCAATGGCGAAAAACTCGCCGACTGGGATCAGTTTGTGGCCCTGGTGCAGTCCTCGCCCGGCATTCCGGTGGAACTTGTGGTACAGCGGGGCGGTCAGAGCCTGGACCTGACGCTGACCCCGGCGTTGCGTGAGACCGACGACAGGGCCATTGGCTATGTCGGACTGGCGCCGTCGGTCACCCCGGTGGACGAACGCTACCGTTTCGAGCTGAGCTACGGGCCGGTCAAGGCATTGTGGGCGGGTATGGATCGTACCTGGGAACTGACGGTGCTGACTTTTAACATGATTGGCAAACTGCTGACCGGCATCGTCTCCGTCGACAACCTGAGCGGGCCCATCTCCATCGCCAAGGGCGCCGGTGCCAGCGCCGGGTTCGGCCTGGTGTATTTTCTCAGCTTTATGGCGCTGGTCAGCGTCAACCTGGGCATCATCAACCTGCTGCCCCTGCCGGTGCTCGACGGCGGCCACCTGCTGTTTTACCTGGTAGAGGCAGTGACCGGCCGGCCGGTGCCGGAGCGCGTGCAGGAACTGGGTTTTCGAATAGGAGCGGCCCTGCTGATATTGCTGATGGGGCTGGCACTGTTTAATGACATTGGTCGCCTGTAAGGCGACAAGACACAAGGATCAAGTCAGGCTATGGCAAAAACAAGGGCTGTAACCAATACGCTCGCCGCGTCCTGCCTGCTGGGAGCCAGCATGCTGGCTCAGGCACAGGGCGGCATCTCCCCCTTTGTGGTAGAAGACATTCAGGTCAAGGGCCTGCAACGGGTCACCCTGGGGGCCGCGCTGCTCAGTCTGCCGGTACGGGTGGGCGAAGAAGTGGATCAGGCCCAGCTGGCCGAGGCCATTCGCAGCCTCTATGCCTCCGGCAACTTTGAGCAGGTGCAACTGCTGCGGGACGGCGACGTGCTGGTGGTGCAGGTGACCGAGCGTCCCACCATTGCCGGCATCAGCTTCAGCGGCAACAAGGAGATCAAGGAAGATCAACTGCGGGAAAGCCTGGAAGGTGCCGGCGTGCGAGTGGGTGAGCCCCTGGACCGCACCACCCTGAGCGAGCTGGAAAAAGGCCTGGAAGACTTTTATTACGGCGTGGGCAAATACTCCGCCAACGTCAAGGCGGTGCTGACGCCGCTGCCTCGTAACCGGGTGGACCTCAAATTTGAATTCGTGGAAGGCGAGGCCGCCGAAATCAAGCAGATCAACATTGTCGGCAACCGCGCCTTCAGCGAAGAGCAACTGCTGGATCAGCTGGAGCTGTCCGATGACGTACCCTGGTGGAACATTCTGGGCGACCAGCGTTACCAGAAACAGAAGCTGGCCGGCGACATAGAAACCCTGCGCTCCTTTTACCGCGACCGGGGTTACCTCAAGGCCGACGTGACATCCACTCAGGTGTCCATGTCACCCGACAAGCAGGGTGTCTACATCACCCTTAACGTCACCGAAGGGGAGCAGTACACCGTCTCCGGCGTCAGCCTGCGCGGCAACATGATCGACCGCCAGCGGGAGATCAATGAACTGGTGCCCATCGAGAAAGGCGACCTCTACTCCGCCGGCGACGTCGCCCATATGGAAGAGCTGCTGTCGCGGTTTCTCGGCCGCTTTGGCTACGCCTATCCGCGTATCAACACCTTTCCGCAGATCGACGAAGCCGCCAAAAAGGTGGAGCTGGTGGTTAACATCGAACCGGGCAACCGGGTCTATGTGCGCCGTATTAACTTCAGCGGCAACGAAATCACCAAGGACGAGGTGCTGCGCCGGGAAATGCGTCAGGTGGAAGGCACCTGGTTGTCGAGCGAGAACGTCGAGCAGTCCCGTACCCGTCTGAACCGGCTGGGTTACTTTGAAAACGTCGAGGTGGAAACCCGTCGTATTCCCGGTGAAGAGGATCTGGTTGACCTGGACGTCAAGGTCAAGGAGCAGCCCGCCGGCTCCATTAACTTTGGGGTGGGCTTTGGTACCGACTCCGGCTTCAGCATTCAGGCCGGACTGCAGCAGGACAACTTCCTCGGCACCGGCAACCGGGTGGGTATTAACTCCCAGATGAACGACTACTCCAAGAACGTGTCGCTGGACTTTACCGACCCCTACTTCACCGTGGATGGCGTCAGCCTGGGTGGCCGGGTCTACTACCGCGCGTTTGACCCTGATGACGATTTCGGCTCGATCGACTACGAAAGCACCACCTATGGTGTGCGTGGCCTGACCGGTTTTCCCATCGATGAGGACAACAGCCTTAACTTCAGCCTGGGCTATGAGCACAATACCCTGAGCCAGCCGAGCGATCCTTCGTTGCAGCTGCAGGACTTCTGGTCCGAGAATGGCGTGAACGATGATGAAGATATCACCTTTGACGATTTCGACATCACCGCCGGCTGGACCCGCAACACCCTTAACCGGGGCATGTTCCCCACCGCCGGCAGCCGCCAGAGCGTCAGCGCCAAGGTCACCGTGCCCGGCTCGGACCTGCAGTATTACAAGCTGAGCTTTGACGACGGCCATTATTTCCCGCTGGATCGCAAGCACAACTGGGTGTTGCACGGCAAGTTCCGCGCCGCCTACGGTAACGGCTACGGCAGTACCGGCCGGCTGCCGTTCTTTGAAAACTACTACGCAGGCGGCTTTAACACCCTGCGTGGTTTCAAGAGCAACTCGGTGGGTCCGCGCGCCGTCTATGACGAGAACGGCACCCTGAGCACCGACGACAACACCATCGGTGGTAACGCCCTGCTGGCCGGTTCTCTCGAGCTGATTGTGCCCACGCCCTTTGCCGGTGAAGACCTGCAACGCTCTTTGCGTACCAGCCTGTTTATGGACGTGGGCACGGTATGGGACACCGAATACGATGCGTCACGGTTCGCCGGTTGCACCTCCGGGTGTTATGACTTCGGCGATCCGGGCGAGTATCGTGCTTCGGCCGGCGTCAGCATGCAGTGGCTGTCGCCGCTGGGCCCGCTGGTATTCTCCCTGGCCACCCCGATCACCGAGGTGGAAGGGGATGAAACCGAGGTGTTCAACTTCAATATCGGCCGTACGTTTTAAATAAAGACGTGAAGGGTGAGGCGTCGGGCGTGAGGAGAAATCGATATCCTCACCCTTCATCCCTCACCGAACAAGGAGCATGCACATGAACAAACTGTTTAAACTGGCCGGCGCCCTGGCGCTGGTGCTGACTGCCACCCTGGCCCAGGCGCAGGGCAAGATCGCCGTGGTGGATACCGGCGAGGTATTTCAGAAAATGCCCCAACGCGAGGTGGTACGTAACCAGCTGAAAAACGAGTTCGCCTCTCGCGTGAAGGAAGTACAGCAGCTGGAAGAGCAGGGCCGCAGCTTTGTGGAAAAACAGCAAAAAGACATGGCCTTTATGAACGACCAGCAAAAGGCCGAGGCCCAGAAAAAACTTAATGATATGCAGGCCAACTTCGTGCAAAAGGCCCGGGCGCTGGAGCAGGATCGGGCCCGCCGCGAAAACGAAGAACGCCAGAAAATGCTGTCGCGCATCAAGGTCGCGATAGATGACATCACCAAGGCGCAGGGTCTGGACCTGGTACTGGAGCGGGGAGCCGTCATTTACATGGCACCTTCCCTCGACATCACCCAGCAGGTGATCAGCCGCGTCAGCAAGTAATAACAAGAGCAAGCCCATGAGCGTAACACTGCAACAACTGGCCCAGGCACTGGGCGCCGAGCTGCACGGCGATGCGGCTGAGCCCATTCTCAAGGTCAACACCCTGGAAAAGGCCGGCCCCGGCGACATCGCCTTTCTCACCGACGGCAAATACCGCCACCTGCTAACGAGTACGCAGGCCACGGCCGTTATTCTGCGGGCAGAAGACAAGGGCGAAAGCCCGGTGCCCTGTCTGGTGATGAAGGATCCCTACCTCGGCTTTGCCCTGGCGGCCCAGGCCCTTGACACCACACCGGCTCCGGCGGTGGACATTCATCCCACTGCCGTGGTGGCGGACGACGTCACCCTGGGCGAGGGCGTGGCCATCGGCGCCAATGCGGTGATCGAGTCCGGCGTGGTGCTTGAAAGCGGCGTTATCGTCGGTCCCGGCAGCTTCGTGGGCAAAAATACGCGCCTGGGTGCCCGCACCCGGTTGTGGGCCAACGTCACCATCTACCACGGTGTGACCATGGGGACCGACTGCCTGGTGCAGTCGGGCACGGTGATTGGCGCCGACGGCTTCGGTTATGCCAACAACAAAGGGGAGTGGGTCAAGATTCCGCAGCTCGGCGGCGTGGTCATCGGTAACCGGGTGGAAATCGGCGCCTGTACTACCATAGACAGGGGGGCTCTGGACGACACCCGCATCGCCGACAACGTGATCATCGACAACCAGTGCCAGATCGCCCACAACGTGGAAATCGGCTACGGCACCGCCATGGCGGGAGGCACCATCATGGCCGGTAGTCTCAAGGTCGGTAAATATTGTATTATTGGCGGCGCCTCGGTGTTCAACGGCCACATGGAGATCTGTGACGGCGTCACCATTACCGGCATGGCCATGGTGATGCGACCCATTACCGAGCCCGGCATCTATTCCTCCGGTATTCCGCTGCAACCGAACAAGGAATGGCGCAAAACGGCGGCGCGCGTGATGCGCATCGACGACATGCACAAGCGGCTGAGCCAGCTTGAGAAAAAATTAAACAACAAAGATTAAGCACATTTGGTAGGGTTAAATTTTGAGTAACGAACTGAATCAGTTGGACATCCAGGAAATTCTGGAACTGTTGCCGCACCGCTATCCTTTTCTGATGGTCGACAAGGTGGCCCACTACGAAATCAGCCCTGAGCGCAAGACGCTGCGCGGCATCAAGAACGTGTCGTTCAACGAGCCTATGTTCACCGGCCACTTTCCCAACAAGCCGGTGTTTCCCGGTGTGCTGATCCTGGAAGCCATGGCCCAGGCCACCGGCATTCTGGCATTCAAGATGGTGGGCAAGCCCAAGCCCAATGAGCTGTATTACTTTGCCTCCATCGACAACGCCCGTTTTAAGCGCCCCGTGGTACCGGGAGATCAACTGGTGCTGGACGTGGTTTATCTGAAAGAACGCAGAGGCATTGCCAAGTTTACCGGTGTTGCCAGCGTTGACGGCGAAGTAGTGTGCACCGCCGAGCTGATGTGTGCCAAACGCGAGGGTTGAGTGTGAGTGAACAAGGTGCAGTGATCCATGAAACCGCCATCGTCCACCCCGATGCCAAAATCGGCAAGGGCGTAGAGATTGGCCCCTGGACCCTGGTTGGTCCCGACGTGGAAATTGGTGACGACTGCTGGATTGGCCCCCATGTGGTGATCAAGGGGCCCACCCGCATCGGCAAGCGCAACCGTATTTTCCAGTTTGCCTCCATCGGTGAAGACTGCCAGGACAAGAAGTACGCCGGCGAGCACACCGTGCTGGAAATCGGCGACGACAACGTTATTCGTGAATCCTGTACCTTTCACCGGGGCACGTCTCAGGATGAAAGCCTCACCACAGTGGGCAGCCGCAACCTGTTTATGGTGAATGTGCACGTGGCCCACGACTGCCGCATTGGCAGCGACTGCATTTTTGCCAACAACGCCACCCTGGCGGGGCATGTGCACATCGGTGACCATGTCATCTTTGGTGGTCATGCCGCCATTCACCAGTTTGGCCGGGTTGGCAGCCACGCCTTTATCGCCGGCTGCGCCGCGCTCAATAAAGACGTACCGCCCTATGTGATGGCCGCTGGGCTCTACGCCAAGCCCTTTGGCATTAACTCCGAAGGCCTGCGCCGCCGGGGCTTCAGCAAGGAAGCCATCTCCGCCATCAAGCAGGCCTACAAGGAAATCTTCCGCAGCGGCAAGACCGTGGAGGAAGTGCTTCCGGCCCTGCAGGCGCTAAGCGACAAGCAGCCGGAAGTGGCCATCATGGTCGACTTCCTCAAGGCCAACGAGCGCGGGATTATTCGTGCCTGAGGCGCCGCTGCGTATTGGCATCGTCGCCGGTGAAGTCTCCGGCGACACCCTTGGCGCAGGACTCATTCGCGAGCTGCGCCGCCGCCATCCCGATGCCATCATTGAAGGCATCGCCGGCCCGCAGATGCAGGCCGAGGGCTGTAAGGCCCTGTTCGACATGGAAGAGCTGGCGGTCATGGGGGTGGTGGAAGTGCTGGGCCGGCTGCCGCGCATTCTGCAAATTCGCAAGCAGATCATTCGGCATTTCATTGCCAACCCACCCGATGTGTTCGTGGGCATCGATGCCCCCGATTTCAACATCGGTGTGGAGCACAAACTCAAGCAGGCGGGCATAGCCACCGTGCACTACGTCAGCCCCTCGGTCTGGGCCTGGCGGCAGAACCGCATTCACAAGATCAAGGCCGCCACCGATCTGGTGCTGGCCTTTCTGCCCTTTGAAAAGGCGTTTTACGACCGTTTTGATGCCCCCTGTCGTTTTATCGGCCATACCCTGGCGGATAAAATGCCGCTGGTGCCCGACACGCGGGGTGCTCGGGAACGCCTGGGCCTGGATGTGAATGGTCGCTATCTGGCGCTGCTGCCCGGCAGCCGTCATGCTGAAGTGACCCTGCTGACCCCGGTGTACCTGGAGGCCTGCAAGCAGCTCAAGGTGCGCCACCCCGAGCTTCAATTTGTGGTGCCCCTGATCAGCGAAAAGCGCCGCCAGGAGTTTCTCTCCATCAAGGAGCGGGTAGCTCCCGGGCTCGATATTACCCTGATTGAAGGGCAAGGTCGCGAGGTGATGACCGCCGCCGATGTGGTGCTGCTGGCA
The DNA here is from genome assembly GCF_011319775.1 of Oceanimonas sp. MB9. Taxonomy (NCBI): domain Bacteria; kingdom Pseudomonadati; phylum Pseudomonadota; class Gammaproteobacteria; order Aeromonadales; family Aeromonadaceae; genus Oceanimonas; species Oceanimonas sp. MB9. Next base: position 177,545 of record NZ_VFBE01000009.1, read on the forward strand.
TCCGGCACCGCCACCCTGGAAGCCATGCTGGCCAAAAAGCCCATGGTTGTGGGCTATAAACTGAAAGACTTCAGCTACTGGCTGGCCCAGCGGCTGGTGAAAACCGAGCATGTGTCGTTGCCCAACCTGCTGGCGGATCAGACCCTGGTGAGCGAGCTGATTCAGCACGAATGCACCCCCTGCCATATCGTGGACGAAATCGGCAAGCTGTTTGATAACGACACCAGTGAGCTGGTGGCCCACTTTACCCAACTGCACAAACGTATTCGTTGCAATGCCGACGAACAGGCCGCCCTGGCGGTGCTGGAGCTGGCAACCAGAAAACCATGATCGATATAATTTACCCCAGCGGCGTGCTGGTGGCCGGGGTCGATGAAGTGGGGCGGGGCCCCCTGGTCGGCGACGTGGTCACCGCCGCCGTGATTCTTGACCCGAATCGTCCCATTCCCGGCCTGGCCGACTCCAAGAAAATCAGCGAGAAAAAGCGTGAGCTGCTGGCGCCGCTTATTCGCGAGCATGCCCTGGCCTGGGCCATTGGCCGTTGCAGCGCAGCCGAAATTGATGAACTGAATATTCTGCAGGCCACCATGCTGGCCATGACCCGGGCGGTGGCGCGGCTGTCGGTGCAGCCCGGCTTTGTGTTTATCGACGGCAACCGCTGCCCTCAGCTTCCCATGCCCGCCCAGGCGGTGGTCAAGGGCGACAGCCGGGTGGCGGAGATCAGCGCCGCCTCCATTCTCGCCAAGGTTGCGCGAGACAATGAAATGCTGGCGCTCGATGCCAAACATCCCCAATACGGCTTTGCCCGCCACAAGGGCTACCCCACCAAGGAGCATATGGCGGCCCTGGCCGAGCACGGTGCCCTGCCCGAGCACCGCAGAAGCTTTAAACCCGTGGCCCGGGCGCTGGAGGGCGCATGACCCCGAGCTTTATTCACCTGCGCATTCATTCCGACTTCTCCATGGTGGATGGCCTGGCCAAGATCGGCCCCATCACCGGCCGAGTGCAGGAGCTGGGCTATCCGGCGCTGGCGCTGACCGACCAGATGAATATGTGCGGCCTGGTGCGCTTCTACGGCGATGCCCATAAAAAGGGCCTGAAGCCCATTGTCGGCACCGATTTCTGGGTGCAAAGCGAGGAAATGGGCGAGCAGCTGTTTCGCCTTACCCTGCTGGCCATGGACAACACCGGCTACCAGAACATCACCCTGCTGATATCAAAGGCCTACGAGCGCGGTCATATTCAGCACAGGCCGGTGATCGACAAAGACTGGCTGGCAGAGCACAGTGACGGGCTGATTATTCTGTCCGGCGGCCGGGAAGGGGACGTGGGGGTCTATCTGCTCAAGGGCAACCAGACCCTTGCCGAACAATGCCTGCGCTTTTATCAGCAGCATTTTGCCGACCGTTATTACCTTGAGCTGCTGCGTACCGGTCGCCCCGACGAGGAAAGCTACCTGCACATGGCGGTGGCGCTGGCGGCCGAAGCGCAGCTGCCGGTAGTGGCCACCAACGAGGTGGTGTTTCTCGACAAGAGCGACTTTGACGCCCACGAGATTCGCGTGGCCATTCACGATGGCTACACCTTGGACGACAAGCGCCGGCCCAAACGCTACAGTCCCGAGCAATACCTGAAAAGCGCCGAGGAAATGGCCGAGCTCTTTGCCGACATTCCCGAGGCGCTGGAAAACAGCGTGGAGATCGCCAAGCGCTGCAACGTGACCGTGCGCCTGGGCGAGTACTTTTTGCCGGACTTTCCCACCGGCGACATGAGTATTGAAGACTTCCTGGTCAAGTGCTCGGAAGAAGGCCTGGAAGAGCGGCTGGAGTTTCTGTTTCCAGATCCACAGGTGCGCGCCGACAAGCGCGGGGAATACGACGAGCGCCTGAAGATTGAACTCGACGTGATCAACCAGATGGGCTTTCCCGGCTACTTCCTGATCGTGATGGAGTTTATTCAGTGGTCCAAGGACAACGGCATTCCCGTGGGGCCGGGCCGGGGTTCCGGCGCCGGCTCCCTGGTGGCCTACGCCCTGAAGATCACCGATCTGGACCCGCTTGAATTTGACCTGCTGTTTGAACGCTTTCTGAACCCCGAGCGGGTGTCCATGCCCGACTTCGATATCGACTTCTGCATGGACCGCCGGGATGAAGTGATTGATCACGTGGCCGAACTCTACGGCCGGGACGCGGTGTCCCAGATCATCACCTTTGGCACCATGGCCGCCAAGGCGGTGGTGCGCGATGTGGGCCGGGTGCTGGGCCACCCCTACGGCTTTGTGGATCGCATTTCCAAGCTGATTCCGCCCGATCCGGGCATGACCCTGGCCAAGGCCTTTGAGGCCGAGCCCAAACTGCCCGAGCTCTACGATCAGGACGAGGAAGTCCGCGCACTGATCGACATGGCTCGCGTGCTGGAAGGGGTGACCCGCAACGCCGGCAAGCACGCCGGTGGCGTGGTGATCGCGCCCACCAAAATAACCGACTTCGCACCGCTTTATTGCGACGCCGAAGGCCGCCACCCGGTGACCCAGTTCGACAAGAACGACGTGGAATCCGCCGGCCTGGTGAAATTCGACTTTCTCGGCCTGCGCACCCTGACCATCATCGACTGGGCGCTGGGCATGATAAACCCGCGCCTGGAGAAGGAAGGCAAGCCAACCGTCGACATTGCCGCCATTCCCATCGACGACAAGCCCTCGTTCCAGCTGCTCAAGCGCTTTGAAACCACGGCGGTATTCCAGCTGGAATCCCGGGGTATGAAGGATCTGATCAAGCGCCTTCAACCGGACTGCTTTGAAGACATGATCGCCCTGGTGGCGCTGTTCCGTCCGGGCCCGCTGCAGTCGGGCATGGTGGACAACTTTATCGACCGCAAGCACGGTCGAGAAGCGGTGTCCTACCCCGATGAGCAGTGGCAGCACGAGTCGCTCAAGCCCATTCTCGAGCCCACCTACGGCATTATTCTGTATCAGGAGCAGGTAATGCAGATAGCCCAGGTGCTGGCGGGCTATTCCCTTGGTGGCGCCGACCTGTTGCGCCGGGCCATGGGTAAAAAGAAACCCGAAGAAATGGCCAAGCAGCGGGCCGGCTTTGAGGCGGGCGCCGTGGCCCAGGGCATTGACGGCGAACTGGCGATGAAGATCTTTGACCTGGTGGAGAAATTCGCCGGGTATGGCTTCAACAAGTCACACTCCGCCGCCTATGCTTTGGTGTCTTACCAGACCCTGTGGCTGAAAACCCACTACCCGGCCGAGTTTATGGCGGCGGTGATGACCGCCGACATGGACAACACCGACAAGGTGGTGACCCTGGTGGACGAATGCCAGCGCATGGGGCTGACCCTCATTCCCCCCGACGTCAATACCGGTCGCTATCGTTTCACCGTGAACGAAGACGGTCATATCGTCTACGGCATCGGCGCCATCAAGGGCGTGGGTGAGGCACCTATTGAATCCATTCTCGAGGCGCGGGAAAAAGACGGTCCGTTCCGGGATCTGTTCGATTTTTGCAACCGAGTGGATCTGAAGCGGCTCAACAAGCGGGTGATGGAAAAACTCATCCTCTCCGGTGCCATGGACCGGCTGGGTCCGCACCGGGCCTCCATTATGGCCTCGCTCGAAGAAGCCATGAAGGCCGCCGATCAGCATGCCAAGGCCGAGGCCCTGGGACAGGGAGACATGTTCGGCGTGCTGGTGGAAGAGGAAAACGTCGAGCATGCCTTTGCCGACGTGCCGCACTGGCCCGACAAAATCTGGCTGGACGGCGAGCGCGATACCCTCGGGCTCTACCTCACCGGCCACCCCATCAACCAGTATGCCAAGGAGCTGCGCCACTACACCAGCGGCCGACTGAGCGAAGTGCAACCCGGCGGCCGTGATCGAGTGAGCACGGTGGCGGGGCTGGTGATTGCCGCCCGGGTGATGACCACCAAGCGGGGCAACCGCATGGGCATTCTCACCCTGGACGACAAATCCGGCCGGCTCGACGTGACCCTGTTCTCCGATGCACTGGAACGCTATGAGTCTTTGCTGGAAAAAGATAAAATTCTGGTCATCAGTGGACAGGTCAGCTTTGACGACTTCTCCGGTGGCCTTAAAATGTCGGCCAGGGAAGTACTTGATATCAGCGATGCCCGGGAGCGCTTTGCCCGCGGGCTCGCACTGTACATCGACAAAAGCCGCATCGATCAGGGCTTTTTTACTCAATTGCTGGACATACTCACGCCGGTAAGGGCGGGCGTATGTCCTGTGCGTGTGACCTATAACCGACCCGGCGCAAGAGCCGAGCTCACTCTGGGCACCGAGTGGCGGGTAACCCCCACCGACCAGATGCTGGAATCGCTCAGGGGCTTGCTGGGTTCGGACAAGGTCGAACTGATTTTTGACTAGAGGGCAGCCATGAGCCACCATTTCCTGGATTTTGAACAACCCATCGCCGAGCTTCAGGCCCAGATTGAAGAGCTTCGTCACATGGGCGAAGGCGAAGGCCTCGACATCGACCTGGATGAAGAGATCGGCCGTCTGGAAACCAAGCGTGACGAGCTGACCAAAAAGGTCTTCAACAACCTGGGTCCCTGGCAGATCTCCCAGCTGGCCCGTCACCCTCGTCGTCCCTACACCAAAGACTACCTGGAGCTGATGTTTGGTGAGTTCGATGAGCTGGCCGGCGATCGCGCCTATGCCGACGACAAGGCCATTGTGGGCGGTGTGGCCCGCTTTGACGGTCGTCCGGTGATGGTGATCGGCCACCAGAAGGGCCGTGAGACCAAGGAAAAGATCAAGCGCAACTTCGGCATGCCGCGTCCGGAAGGCTACCGCAAGGCCCTGCGCCTGATGGAAATGGCCGAGCGCTTTAAAATGCCCATTCTCACCTTTATCGACACCCCTGGTGCCTACCCGGGCGTGGGTGCGGAAGAGCGTGGCCAGAGTGAAGCCATTGCCCGTAACCTGAAGGTGATGGCCGGCCTCAAGACTCCCATTATCTGCACCGTGGTGGGTGAAGGCGGCTCCGGCGGCGCCCTGGCCATTGGCGTGGGCGATCGGGTCAACATGCTGCAGTATTCCACCTATTCGGTGATCTCGCCGGAAGGCTGTGCCTCCATTCTGTGGAAGAGCGCCGACAAGGCCTCGGTGGCCGCGGAAGCCATGGGTATCACCGCCGGTCGTATTCACGAGCTGGGCCTGATCGACAACGTGGTGGAAGAGCCCATGGGTGGTGCCCACAGCAACCCGCTGCTGATGGCCGAGCGCCTGAAACAGCGGCTGGTAACTGACTTGGCCGATCTCGACCGGCTCGACACCGACAGCCTGCTGGAACAACGCTACCAGCGCCTGATGAAATACGGCTACTGCTGACCCGGCTTTGCCGGGAGCGGTAAGCCAGAAGCTTGAAGCCATAAGAAAGCCGTAGGTTGGCGATGAGCGTAGCGAATCCCAACATTTGAGCCGAGCGCCTGAATGTTGGGATCTGTTCCAGCCTACCTTCTACTTCCTGTCACAACACCATGTCTCTCTACTCCCACTTTCACCAACGCCTTCACGATCTTTACCCGCAAGGGCCGCTTTATGTTGCCTTCAGCGGCGGGCTCGACTCCACCGTGTTGCTGGCGCTGGCCGCCAGGTTTGCTACCGAACAACAACGTGACATTGTGGCCCTGCATGTGCACCACGGCCTGCAGACGGTGGCAAAGGCCTGGCCACAACACTGTGTGCAGGTAGCAAATGAGTTGGGGGTGGATTGCCGCATTCTGAGCGTAAAGGTGGAAACCGGCCCGCGCGTGAGTGTTGAGGCCGCCGCCCGTGACGCCCGTTATGCCGCCCTGGTCGCCGAGCTGCCACCGGGAGCGGCCCTGCTGACCGGACACCATCTGGATGATCAGGCCGAGACCCTGTTGCTGGCGCTCAAGCGTGGCGCCGGCATCAAGGGGCTGGCCGCCATGCCGGAAAGCAAACCCCTGGGGTGGGGCGTGCAGTTGCGGCCGCTGCTGGAGAGGGCTCGTGCCGAGCTTGAATGCTTTGCCACTGAGCAGGGTTTACGCTGGGTAGAAGATCCGTCCAACGCCGACAACCGCTTTGACCGCAACTTTCTGCGCAACGACATTTTGCCCCGGCTGCAGACGCAATGGCCGGCCTTTGCCCGCACCGCCAGCCGCAGCGCGGCCTTGTGTGCCGAACAGCTGGAGCTGGCGCAAGCCCTGGCCGAACAGGATCTTCCGGCGCTGCAAAATGCCGGCGGCGGGCTCAGCATTGCCTGCCTGCAGTCGCTCAGCCCGGCCCGGCGCAACAATGCCCTGCGCCACTGGCTGGGTGAGCGGGGGCTGCATTTAAGCCGCAGCCAGCTGGAGGTAGCCTGGCGGGAGCTGGCGCTGGCCCGTGAGGATGCCGAGCCTCTGCTGGCGATTGGCGGCAACGAGCTGCGTCGGTATCTGGGGCATTTGTATGTGCTGGCACTGCAGGGGGAGCCGGTGGCGCTGGCGGCCCTTCAGCCTGAACAGTGGCATGATCTGGGCGTGGGCCGGTTGCGACTACGCCAAGTGCCGGACGGGGCGAATATTTGCGGTGCCTTGGCACTGAATGAGCTGCATATCGCCTTTGCCGTACCCGGCTTGCGGGCCCGGCCTGCCGGGCGTAGCGGCTCCCGACCGTTAAAAAAATTGTGGCAGGAATACGGCGTGCCGCCCTGGCAACGGACACGCATTCCCTTGCTGATGCAGGGCGATCAATTGGTTGCCGCGGTGGGGATGTTTATCTGTGCCGACTATGCCGCCGAGGCAGACCAACCCGGCTGGCAGCTTGAGTGGATAGCTGAAACGTAGGCGGCCCTGCCGCGCTCCGATACGTCTCTCGTCTTACGTCCTTCGTCTCACTGCTTACATGTTGTTAGGTTCCCGTTTTTTGCAGCGAGGCTTCCAGCCCCAGAAACGCGCACACCTCATCCAGCCGCTGATGGGTGTCGGCATAGCCCAGATCAATCAGCTCTCGAGTATAGGCCTGCTCAAACAGCAAAAAGCTGGCCAGACCGGTGGCATCCCCGGCTTCCACCCCGAACAGCCTGAGCATGGCACGAATGTTCCAGGGCAGGCGATGGAAGTGCTGCAGGGTCATTTCGTCCAGGTTGCGGCTGGGCTTGAGCACCAGGTTGTCGATATGGCGCAGGCTCAGCTGTTCCCGCTTGCGCTCGGGGATCAGCCGAATGGTGCTGTTGATGCGCTGCAACCGCTCAATGTCTGAGGTGAGGGCATCGGTAAACACCGTATCCAGCAGGTGACCGGCAATGTCGGAGCTGCTGGGATCGCTGGGCAGGTGATCCGGATCGGGTTCGTCACTGGCCAGGGTAATGATCAGGATTCTGCTGGCACCCAGGTGAATGGCCGGACTGAGCGGGTTGAGCTGGTGAATGGAGCCGTCACCGAAGTAGTGGTTCTGCAGCCTGCAGGGCTTGAAGATAAAGGGCAGGGCACTGCTGGCCATCAGGTGCGGCGTGGCGATAATGGACGATCGCCCCGAACGACCCGCCCGGGCCCAGGGCTGATGATGGGGCCGGCCCTGAAAAAAGGTGGTGGAGTCCCCGGTGTTGTAGTTTGAAGCGGTGACCGCCAGCACCTCCAGTGCACCGTAAAGCAGGTTATTGTCGATGCGCTGGAAGTCGATCAGGGTTTCCAGCAGCCGCTCCAGCGGGCTGTTGTCAAACAGCGGCAGCGCCATTTGCGCAGGCCGGCCCAGCATGCCGCTGGCCAGGCTTTTCACCGAGTGCGCCACAATGCGGCCGAGCTGCAGCCGCAGCACCTTGTGGGTATTGAGGTGGCGCCACACATATTCCAGCTTGCGCACTCCCAGATGAAAACACGAGGCATAGCAGGCCAGCGCCGTGGCGTTGATGGCCCCGGCCGAGGTGCCGCACAAAATGGGAAAGGGAATGGCGTGCCCCCGTGGATAACAATCGGCAATGGCCTTGAGCACGCCCACCTGATACGCGGCCCGCGCACCACCGCCGGTCATCACCAGCGCACAGGTATTGCTGGCTTCTCGTTCCATGATGATCCTCCCTTTTGGTTCAGTATAAATAACCATTTAAAAGGGAAGAGGAAAGATGGCTCAAGTGGAGAGCAGGCCTACAAGCTTGCGCCAGGACCGTAGGTTGTAATGAGCCTCAGCGAATTCCAACATGACGCAGTCGCCAGTGGTTGTTGTGGTTCGCTTCGCTCATCACAACCTACTCGACCACCAGCGCCTGGCCGCTGCACAGCACCAGCTAAAGGTTGGCGCTTCGCACCAATATGCGACCAGGCTGGCCGCGACGCCCCGCCCGCGCTCCAAGGTGCTTAAAGAAAGTTGGTGCTACAAAGCAAAAGCGCCCTTGCGGGCGCTTTAAAGCATTACAGCAGGCCTTGCACCTTGGCCACGATATCGGCAATGGCCACTTCCTGCTTGTCGCCGCCACGGCGGTGTTTATATTCCACCACCTCGTTGTCCAGGCCGCGCTCGCCAATCACAATGCTGTGGGGCACACCCAACAGTTCCATGTCGGCAAACATGACGCCAGGGCGTTCCTTGCGATCGTCGAACAGCACTTCAATGCCGGCGGCGGTCAGCTCGGCGTAGAGTTTTTCGGCCACTTCCTGCACCCGGTGAGACTTGTGCATGTTCATGGGAATGATGGCCACCTGGAAGGGGGCGATGGCGTCGGGCCAGATAATGCCGCGATCGTCGTGGTTCTGTTCAATGGCGGCGGCCACAATGCGCGACACGCCGATGCCGTAGCAGCCCATTTCCAGCACGGTGGCCTTGCCGCCTTCGTTCAGCACGGTGGCATTCATCTTCTCGGAGTAGTTGTTGCCCAGCTGGAAGATATGGCCTACTTCAATTCCGCGTTTGATCTGCAGCACGCCCTTGCCGCAGGGGCTGGGGTCGCCTTCGCGCACGTTGCGCAGATCGGCCACGTCGGGCAGCGGCAGATCCCGGCCCCAGTTGATGCCGAAGTAATGCTTGTCGTCGATATTGGCGCCGGCGCCAAAGTCGCTCATTACCGCCACGGCGCGATCTACAATGACCGGCACCGGCATGTTCAGCGGACCCAGGGAGCCGGGGCCGGCGCCCACGGCGGCGCGTACTTCTTCCTCGGTGGCAAAGGTCAGGGGGCTGGCCACCTGGGGCAGTTTCTCGGCCTTCACTTCGTTGAGTTCGTGATCGCCGCGCACCAGCAGCGCCACCAGGGGGGCGTCTACATCGTCGGCGGCCTTCACCAGCAGGGTCTTCACGGTCTGCTCAATGTGCAGGCCGAAGTTGTCCACCAGGGCGGCAATGGTTTTGGTGTTGGGGGTGTCGACCAGGGTCATTTCCTGGGTTGGTGCATCGGCGCTGTCTTTGGGTGCCAGGGCCTCGGCCATTTCAATATTGGCGGCGTAATCCGACTCGGTAGAGAAGGCAATGTCGTCTTCACCGCTCTGGGCCAGCACGTGGAACTCGTGCGAGGCACTGCCGCCAATGGCGCCGGTGTCGGCGAGCACGGCGCGGAAGTCCAGTCCCATGCGCTCAAACACCCGGCTATAGGCCTGATACATGTCGTCGTAGGTCTGCTGCAGGCTTTCCTGCGTGGTGTGGAAGGAGTAGGCGTCCTTCATGACAAACTCGCGGGAGCGCATCACCCCAAAGCGCGGGCGCACTTCGTCGCGGAACTTGGTCTGGATCTGATACAGGTTCAGGGGCAGCTGTTTGTAAGATGCCACTTCATTGCGCACCAGGCTGGTGATCACTTCCTCGTGAGTGGGACCCAGCACAAAGGGGCGGTCGTGGCGGTCTTTAATGCGCAGCAGCTCGGGACCGAACTTGTCCCAGCGACCGGTTTCCTGCCACAGATCGGCGGGCTGCACCACCGGCATCAGCATTTCAATGGCGCCGGCCCGGTTCATTTCTTCGCGCACAATGGCGGCGACCTTGTTCAATACCCGCAGACCGCTGGGCAGCCAGCTGTAGAGGCCTGAAGCCAGCTTGCGGATCATGCCCGCGCGCAGCATCAGCTGATGGCTGATCACCTCGGCGTCGCTCGGGGTTTCTTTGAGGGTGGAAAGCAGGTATTGGCTGGTACGCATGAACGAGAACCTTGTAAGCTTGAAGTCCGTTAAAGCCCGAATTGTAGCAGGGGGGCGGGGCAGGCAGAAGAGTCTTGTGGTTTACAGCCTTACAGGCCCGGCTTCAGCCGGGCTAGGTGTCATGCTGACGATCTCTTGCACCAATAAATTGGGGTCTACAGGCGCTCCAGCTCCAACACCCGAGTCAGCTGCCCAAACACCTCATAGCGCACGTTATAGTCATACAACCGTACGCCATACTGCTGCCATTGCTGTAGCTGCTTCTTGTAGGCCGGGCGCGGATCCTGCACCAGCACCTCGGTAATGAATGCTTTCAGTTCGGGAATAGTCGAGCGGGCGCAGGCCTGCTCGGCTTCGGGGGAGAAAATGACTTCCATGCCCAAATCCGGCGGGGCCGGGGCAAAGCCGCCGTGGGCGTGGGGCACGGCGTCGGCCCAGGGAATATACGGTTTGATATCGACAATGGGGGTGCCGTCTACCAGATCCACGCCACCCAGCTCCAGCCATACCCTGCTGCCGTCTTTGCACATGTCGCGCAGCTCTACCACCGAGAGCCCGATGGGGTTGGGCCTGAAAGTGGAGCGGGTGGAAAACACGCCCACGCGCTCGTTACCGCCCAGGCGAGGCGGGCGCACGGTTGGCTTCCAGCCCTGCTCCATGGTCTGGTGAAACACAAACACCAGCCACAAATGGCTGAATTCGCCCAGCCCGCGAAACGCGCTGGGGTCATTATAGGGAGGCAACATCTCCAGCTGCGCCCGGGCCCGGCTTACCAGCCCCGGCTGGCGCGGCACTGCAAACTTTTCCTTGTAGGGTGAGCGAATCGTGCCGATAGGGTCGAGCTTGATGGTGGTCATAACAATATCCGGTTAATGGTGGATCGCGCAGGTGTTGGAGCGTAGGCGGCTCGCCTGCAATAGCGCCCACAGGGCGCTTAAAGGACGTTGCCGCTACGCGCCACCCGCGCTCCAAATCGGGGCCTGCAAGCTTGCGTCGGGGCCGTAGGTTGTAATGAGCCTCAGCGAATTACAACAATCCGCGGGCGACTGTGGTTGTTGCGGTTCGCTTCGCTCATCACAACCTACTGTGGAGCGCAGGAGGTTCGGGACACGCTGTCCGCCTGCAATTTGGCGCCAAGCGGCAACTCTCTCAAGCCCCCTCACGGGGACTAATGCAGGCGAGCCGCCCCTATTCAAGGACAAGATCCGCGCTCCAAATCGCGGCCCACAAACTTGCACAAGCTAAAACGGCACCTAACATGATACGCCTCACGCCTCACGCCTCACGCCTCACGCCTCACGCCTCACGCCTCACGCCTCACGCCTCACAAAATCACTCGTTAACCACCAGTGCCTGGCCGCTGCACAGCACCTGCTCAATGCAACCGGGCATGTCTTCAAAGCGAATGCAGCGATCCAGCAAAATGCCATTGGCGCCCATGTCGGCGGCACGGCGACGAATATCGGCGCGTGCGTCGGCGTCCTTGGGCGGCGGATCCTGGCTTTCAATCTGGCAGGCTTCACCTTCCACCGTGCCCAGGCTCACGTAGTTCGCAGCCTTGAGCTCCTCACGACCATAAAGCTTTACATTGCTGCCCTTGTAGTAGTCCTTGATGCCGGCCGGCGACACATTGCTGTCGAAGCCCATGTTGGCACAGCCGGAGAGGGTGAAGGCCACCAGGGCCAGACCGAGAACACGCATGACAAATCCTTAAGATCAGAGTGAGTTACCTTTATTCTGCACCGGGTGGAGCGGAAGATCGAATGAAATTGCTTATGATTCATGACTCACAGGAGGCTGAGCTACTTCGGTAGCAATGATACCTGTCTCGGCGTTTTCAGGTTTCTGCGGATCAAGCCTGGCCCCTAGCTGGACAAGGTTTTATCGAGTGTCCAAATCCGCTAAACTTGTGCGCCTTTGTAACGAGCCGCCCGTGCCTTGCAGAATGCGATTTTCTGGGCGCCAGCAGTACAGTTAGCGGCCGTGGGGGAATGGCCATCACAACCCTTTGGGCGGTAGCGTGCATTTAAAGCATTAAGCGGCCTTGATTTATGGAACGGGTCAAAGTGGCTGCGTGCTCCTCCCGGACCTTGTTTTCTATCTAAACGACTAATCAAAAAAAGAACCACATCATGAAAATTGCCATTGCCGGTACCGGCTATGTGGGCCTGTCCAATGCCATGCTGCTTGCCCAGCATAACGAGGTGGTTGCCCTCGACATCGTTCCTGAAAAAGTGCAATTGCTGAATGATCGACTCTCTCCGATTGTTGACGCAGAAATCAGCGATTTTCTTAAAAACAAGCCCATCAATTTTCGTGCGACCCTCAGCAAGGAAGAGGCGTACCTGAATGCCGACTATGTGGTGATTGCCACGCCTACCGACTACGATCCCGACACCAATTACTTCAACACCAGCAGTGTGGAGGCGGTGGTCCGCGATGTGCTCAGTATCAATTCTGACGCCGTCATGGTCATCAAGTCCACCGTGCCGGTGGGCTATACCCAACGCCTGAAACAGGAAATGGACAGTGGCAACATCCTGTTTTCACCGGAGTTTCTGCGTGAAGGCAAGGCGCTGCACGATAACTTGTATCCTTCCCGTATCATCGTGGGCGAACAGTCCGAACGCGCCGAAGTATTCGCCGGCCTGCTGCTGCAAGGTGCCGTCAAGAAGGAGGTGCCGGTGCTGTACACCAACAGCACTGAAGCCGAAGCGGTCAAGCTGTTCTCCAATACCTACCTCGCCATGCGGGTGGCTTATTTCAACGAGCTGGACAGCTACGCCGAAACTCATGGCCTGGACAGCCGGCAGATCATCGAGGGCGTGGGGCTGGATCCGCGGATTGGCAGCCACTACAACAACCCCAGCTTCGGCTACGGCGGCTACTGCCTGCCGAAAGACACCAAGCAACTGCTGGCCAACTACCAGGACGTGCCCAACAACATCATTCAGGCCATCGTTGACGCCAATACTACCCGCAAGGATTACATCGCCGATGCCATCATCGCCAAGCAACCCAAGGTGGTGGGGATTTACCGCCTGGTGATGAAGTCCGGATCCGATAACTTCCGTGCTTCAGCGATTCAGGGCGTAATGAAGCGGATCAAGGCCAAGGGCATTGAAGTGGTGGTGTACGAGCCGGTGCTTCAGGAAGCGGAATTCTATCATTCCAGAGTGATCAATGACCTGGAGGAATTCAAACAGATCAGTGACGTGATCATCGCCAACCGCCGTTCAGAAAAACTGGTTGACGTTGAAAGCAAGGTTTATACGCGTGACTTGTTTGGGAATGATTAAATGAAATATTTGGTGACAGGTGCAGCTGGTTTTATTGGTATGCATACGAGTAAGAAGCTGCTGGAAGCAGGTCATGAAGTGGTTGGGTTAGATAACCTCAATAGCTATTATGATCCGGCTCTGAAAGAGTATCGATTGGCACAGCTTAAACTGTATGCACAGTTCCGTTTTGTGAAGCTGGATCTTGCAGATCGTGAGGGCATGGCGGCCCTGTTCAAAAAGGAACAGTTTCAGCGTGTGATTCATCTCGCAGCGCAAGCTGGTGTCCGTTATTCACTTGAGGCTCCATTTGAGTATGTTGATAGTAATTTAGTGGGAATGATGACGGTGTTAGAGGGGTGTCGTCATGGAAAAGTTGAGCATCTGGTATATGCTTCGTCCAGTTCAGTATATGGAATGAACACCAAAATACCATTCAGCGAATCAGATAATGTAGAGCGCCCAGTATCACTTTATGCAGCTACAAAAAAGTCTAATGAACTGTTAGCACATTCCTATTCTCATCTATACAAGATCCCTACCACCGGTTTACGTTTCTTTACGGTTTATGGACCTGCGGGTCGTCCTGATATGGCTCCTTGGCTTTTTACAGAAGCTGTTCTATCCGGTAAGCCAATCAAGGTTTTTAATCATGGTAAAATGCAACGTGACTTTACTTATGTCGATGATATCGTGGAAGGGATCTATCGTATTCAAGATGTTATTCCTCAGCAACAGGCACCTTACAGTTTATATAATATAGGTAATAACCAGCCTGTGGAACTTCATAAGTTTATCTCGGCTATTGAGAAAGCTTGTGGTAAGGAGGCTGATAAAATATATATGGATATGCAGCCTGGTGATGTTCCGGTGACTTATGCCGATACTCGACAACTGGAAGATACAGTGAAATATAAGCCTAAAACTGAAATTGATAAAGGTATGCAGTCATTTGTGGATTGGTACCTGGGATATTTTAAATTCTAATGTACAGAAGAATCCTAAAGCTCTATCAGCTCCTAACGCGAGAGCAACGTCAAAAGCTTATTAAGCTACAGGTTTTGGTGGTGCTTATGGCTTTTGCCGAGTTGGTTGGCGTAGCAGCTATCGGACCTTTTATGGCCCTGGTAGGTGATATGTCGAGATTGCAGGGTGATAACCTGTTGTCACAAGTGTACCAGACGGCTGGCTTTAATAACCCAAAAACCTTCCTGTTTTGGGTGGGTGTGGCTGTTTTGATAGTCCTTGCGCTGGCAGCTGCGATCTCTATTTATACTACTTGGAGGCTTTCTCTTTATGCCCAGCAGGTAGGTGCGGAGCTATCGGTTCGCCTTTACCGCCATTATATGCAGCAGCCATGGCTTTTCCATGCTAGTGGGAGTAGTAGCCAATTAACCAACAAAATATCCCAAGAATGTCAAAGAGTTACTAATCAGATTATCCAGCCTCTTATGCAGATGAATGCGAAAAGTGTGTTGGCATTATTTATTGCGTCTGCAATATTTATATTTAACCCCTTAGTGTCTTTTGCTGGTTTAGTGATTTTTGGACTGGCGTATTTTCTGTTATACCGATCAGTCAGGAGGCTTCTTGCTCATAATGGTAGCTTGACTAGCAGTAGTAATCGCCTTCGATTTAAGCTTATGAATGAAGGGTTTGGTGGTATAAAGGATACGCTTTTGTTAGGTCGGCAGGCGGAGTTTAATAATCGGTTCGAATCTGCCAGCCTTCAATTTGGCAAATCCCAAGGGGTTAATTCCGGGCTATCCCAAGCTCCACGTTATGCAATGGAACTGGTCGCTTTTGGAACAGTAATTTTTTTGGTTTTATATCTTTTGTCAGTTTATGATGGTGACATTGGTTATATTCTTCCTGTGCTTTCAATTTATGCACTGGCTGGGTTTAAATTGCTGCCTGCTTTTCAGCAAATTTATGCCAGTCTAACCAAGATAAAAGGAAATATTGCCGCTTTTGATGGGTTGGAAGCTGATTTGGTAGCAAGTCAGGAAAAAGTAGAAATCAAGCCGGCTTGTGAACTAGTAAAACTACAACCAAGTTCAATGATTGAAATAAAGAATGTGACATTTTATTACCCTGAGAAAGAAACCGCAGCGCTTAAGAATGTCTCACTATCAGTGCCGGTAAATCAAGTTGTTGGTTTAGTTGGGGCATCTGGTTCAGGTAAGTCAACACTCATTGATGTATTGTTGGGGCTGGTCACCCCCCAACAGGGGGACTTATTAGTAGATGGAATAAAAGTTGAGGAACATAACAAAAGAGCTTGGCAGAGCAATGTTGGCTTCGTACCACAAACAATATTTCTGTCAGATGCCAGCATTAGAGAGAATATTGCATTTGGCTTACCAGTTGAAGATATTGATGAAGTCAGGATAAAGCGAGCGGTGGCGATGGCACATCTTGAAGATCTGCTGAAGAGTTTACCTGACGGGTTGGATACAGTGGTTGGTGAGCGAGGTGTTCAGCTTTCCGGTGGGCAGCGACAGCGGATTGGAATCGCACGAGCTCTTTATGATGATGCGGAGGTGCTGGTGCTTGACGAGGCGACCAGTGCTCTGGACAGTATCACCGAAAAATTAGTGATGGATGCAATTCATGACTTTTCGGGAAAAAAAACAATTATTATGATAGCACACCGTCTTTCAACAGTAAGACAGTGTGACATTATATTCCTATTTGAAAGCGGTCAGCTTGTTGATTCCGGAAGTTATGTTGATCTAAATGGAAGGAATCAGAGATTCCAGTCTATGGCTGAGTGTAAGTGATTACTTTTAAAGGTTTTAAATATGTTTAATGGAAAGACGCTTCTTATTACCGGGGGCACCGGTTCTTTCGGTAACACCTTTGTGCCGATGACCCTGGAAAAATACAACCCCAAAAAAATTATCATCTTCTCCCGTGATGAGATGAAACAGTGGGACATGGCCAAAAAGTACCAGGACGACCCTCGTGTTCGTTTCTTTATTGGTGACGTACGTGACCGTGAGCGTCTTTATCGAGCACTGGATGGCGTGGATTATGTGGTGCACGCGGCGGCCACCAAAATTGTGCCGACTGCGGAATACAACCCGTTTGAGTGCGTTAAAACCAATATCGACGGCGCCATGAACCTGATCGATGCCTGTATCGACAAAAAGGTGAAAGGCGTGGTGGCGCTGTCGACCGACAAGGCCAGCAGCCCGGTCAACCTTTATGGTGCCACCAAGCTGGCCTCCGACAAACTGTTTGTAGCCGGCAACCACTATGCCGGTGGCAAGGGCACCCGCTTTTCCGTAGTGCGTTATGGCAATGTTATGGGCTCACGTGGTTCAGTCATTCCCTTCTTTATGTCGATTAAGGACAAGGGCGTGCTGCCGATCACCGATGAGCGCATGACCCGCTTTATGATCTCCCTGGAACAGGGCGTAGAGCTGGTGTGGCATGCTTTTGAAGACATGGTGGGTGGCGAGATCTATGTGAAGAAGATCCCCTCCATGAAGGTGACCGACCTTGCCCATGTGGTGGCACCGGAAGCCAAACAGGAAGTGGTTGGCATTCGCCCCGGTGAGAAACTGCATGAGCAGATGATTGGTGCCGAAGATGCCTACTTCACTTACGAGTACCCGGAGCACTACAAAATACTGCCGCAGATCAACAACTGGGATAAAGACGCCAACCGCATTAAAGACGGCAAAAAAGTACCGGAAGGCTTTGTCTACGCCAGCGACAACAACACCGAATGGATGAGCAACGCCGACCTGCAGGCCTGGATTGAAACCAACCGTGAGAAAATCGGGAGTATCTGATGATCCCTTACGGCAAACAGGACATCACCCAGGCAGATATTGATGCCGTGGTTGAGGTATTGCAGTCCGATTTTCTGACTCAGGGGCCAAAAGTGCCCCTGTTTGAGCAGACGGTTGCAGCCAAGGTGGGGGCAAAACATGCCCTGGCGGTGAACAGCGCCACCAGCGCCCTGCATATTGCCTGCCTGGCGTTGGGCCTGGGCAAAGGCGACTGGCTGTGGACCACGCCGGTTACCTTTGTGGCGTCCGCCAACTGTGGCCTCTATTGCGGGGCACAGGTGGACTTTGTCGATATTGACCCGCGCACCTACAACCTTTGCCCCAAGGCGCTGGAAGCCAAACTGATCATCGCCGAGCGTGAAGGTAAACTGCCCAAAGTGCTGGTGGCAGTGCATTTGTGCGGCCAGCCCTGCGATATGCAGGCAATTCATGCGCTTTCTCGGCGCTTTGGCTTCAGGGTCATTGAAGATGCCTCTCACGCCATTGGTGGAAAATATCAGGGCGAGTACATCGGTAATGGCCGCTACAGTGATATTACCGTGTTCAGCTTTCATCCGGTGAAAATCATCACCACCGCCGAGGGCGGCATGGCACTGACCAATGATGACGCCCTGGCCGAGAAGATGAGCCTGTATCGCAGCCACGGCGTGACCCGGGATCAAAACCTGATGGCCCACGAGCCGGACGGGCCCTGGTATTATCAGCAGGTTGACTTGGGATACAATTACCGCATGACCGAGCTGCAGGCGGCGCTGGGCATCAGCCAGATGGAACGGCTGGATGCCTTTGTGGCCCGCCGCCACGAACTGGCGAAGCGCTATGATGCATTGTTGCAAGATCTGCCGGTTACCACTCCCTGGCAGCATCTGGACGGCTATTCCGGCCTGCACCTGTATGTTATTCGCCTGCAGCCGAACAAAATTGGCAAGTCTCATCGTCAGGTGTTTGAGCAGCTAAGGGAGCAGGGCATTGGCGTAAACCTGCACTATATTCCGGTGCATACTCAGCCCTATTACCGGGAGATGGGATTCCAGCCTGCCGACTTCCCGGAAGCAATGCGTTACTACAGCGAAGCGATTAGCCTGCCGATGTATCAGGGATTAACCGATGCGCAGCAGGATGAAGTAATTCAGGCGCTGAGCTCTGTACTGGAGAAGACAACAGCATGACCCGAGTCGCGATTATCCCTGCCCGGGGTGGTAGCAAGCGTATTCCCCGTAAAAACATAAAAACGTTTTGCGGCAAGCCGATGATCGCCTGGTCCATTGCGGCGGCAAAAGTCAGCGGCTGTTTTGACAAGATCATTGTTTCTACAGATGATCTCGAGATTGCGGAAACGGCCCGGCATTGGGGGGCGGAAACGCCCTTTATGCGACCGGCAGCATTATCTGACGACTACACCGGCACCATTCCGGTGATCCGCCATGCGGTGCAATGGCTGCAAGCGCATGAAGGCCCTGTTGACTACGCCTGTTGCATTTATGCCACTGCGCCTTTTGTTGCTGCTGAAGACCTGCAACGAGGCTGGCAGCTGCTTAACAGCACAGCGCAGGATTACGCCTTTTCCGTTACCAGCTACGCCTTCCCGATCCAGCGAGCCATTCACATTACCTAGCAGGGAAGTGTGGCCATGTTCAACCCTGAGCATTTCATGAGCAGCTCCCAGGATCTGGAAGAAGCCTGGCACGATGCGGGGCAGTTCTACTGGGGCACGGCAGCAGCTTGGCTGGCCGAAAAGCCGCTCTTTGCCGACGGCTCTGTGCCGGTACCACTGCCTCGCCACCGAGTGCAGGATATTGATACCCAGGAAGACTGGACCCGCGCCGAGTGGCTGTTCAAGGCCATGCAGGCCACAGCGGAGGCCGAATGAAAATAGCCTTCCGTGCTGATGCATCCATTCAGATTGGCACCGGTCATGTAATGCGCTGTTTAACGCTGGCTGAAGAGCTGAGACTCCAAGGCCATGAATGCCTGTTTATCTGCCGTGAGCATAAAGGGCATTTGGGTGACCTGATTGCCTCGAAAAGTTTTT
The DNA here is from genome assembly GCF_011319775.1 of Oceanimonas sp. MB9. Taxonomy (NCBI): domain Bacteria; kingdom Pseudomonadati; phylum Pseudomonadota; class Gammaproteobacteria; order Aeromonadales; family Aeromonadaceae; genus Oceanimonas; species Oceanimonas sp. MB9. The sequence goes on from NZ_VFBE01000009.1 coordinate 196,747, forward strand.
CATTGAATTTGCTGCCGAGCGGTGATGAAGCGGAGCATGCATCGACAGAGCTGAACTGGGGGCTTCCATCATTGAAAAGCACTTCACACTCGATCGTAATGGTGGCGGCCCTGACGACAGCTTCTCACTGGAGCCCGCCGAGCTGGCTGCACTGTGCCGGGACAGTAAAGCCGCATGGCAGGCGCTGGGAAAAGTGGATTATGGGCGAAAGTCCAGTGAACAAGGCAATGTGAAATTCAGGCGCTCTTTGTACTTTGTGAAAGATATGAAAGCAGGTGATGTTATCACCGGAGATTGTATTCGAAGCGTACGGCCCGGTTTTGGTGCGGCACCAAAACACTATGAGAGTATCCTGGGTAAAAAAGTGTGCGTTGATGTACAGGCTCACTCTCCGGTGAGAATTCAATTGTTTGTTGAGTGAAGCAAAGAAAAATTACGAAAAAGCCTTGTATAGAAAAACATTAAGCTGGAAGTGGCTACAGTCTCCAGGAGTAGGACCATGGTCGTAAGTAAATCTGCCTGAACCTAGTGGTGGAAAAACTGTCCATACAGGGTTATCTGCTCTATGAGTGACCAAAGCTGAAAACCTTGGGTATTGTGAACGCGATATGTGAAGATAGTGGTCAACCGATAAAAGAGGACTGGATATCAAAGTTCGCTACTTCATCCGTTCAGCGTAGGCTTTCTCCGAAGGAAATGCTAGGGGAAGCCCGTTCACTTTGATCAATTGAATAACAGCTGCACTACAAGCTGGATATAGGTATGTGAGAAGATGACTGTCGCATACGCCGCCAACAGGTCGGTGAAACATGGCGATTATTCGGCATATCACTTTCAGTGCCCTGAACCGCGATACCAGTTTCAGGGGGGCATCAAACGTAAGGAGAAGCGGGAAAGTCGCAATACTGACTACCTGTCTCAAGCCCTGTCAGGACTGGGGTGTTTATAATCTTCCCCAGCTTTTAATTTTTATCTCATAAATTTATCTGTAACGCTCTTTATTAAAAGAGTTTTGGTTGAGTGCTGTTATATGAAAAATGTTTTGATTTTATTTGCTCCAAAGTTTAAAGAGCTTGGAGTAGATGTGGCAAAGAACATGCAGGAGAAATTTCCAGACATTAAAATTACAGGTATCTGTACTGGTGGTGCTACTGTTGTAAATTATGTAAAAGGCTCTCTTGGACCCATTCTTGTTGATATTTACGATCTTGAGAATATGGAAGAAGAATGGTTGGAGCAAAACGATCATCAAATAGATTATAATTATCTCTCCGAAATTGATAAATCATATGGAGTGGGTGCCGTAGGTGAGGTTATTACGGCAGACCGAAGAGTAGGGCTTGGTTTGGTCAGAGGTGGATTGACTCGGCCTGATTATATTGGTGATCAAGCAATTAGAAATCCTAATGAAGTTCCGCAGAAATATGTCCAGGGTTTATTTTTATTTATAGAGGGAATCTTCGATAGGTATAATTTTTGTGGAGTTTTTTGCTATGCGGTTGCAGGTGGTCCAGCAGTGGCTCTGGCAAAGGTGTGTAAGGCTAGAAATTCTATTTTTACAAGGCTGAATGTAACCAGGATCGGTGATGGCTTTGTTATTGATACTGATTATAAAGGTTGTCTTGAACCTGTGGCTGAACGATTTTTGTCAGCCGAGGAGCTTCCACAATCAGTTTTGGATAAAGCAGCCAATTTTCTTATTGATTACCGTAACCAGCCTGCAATACCAGGCTATATGGCATATAATAATAAAATGCTCAAGGAAAACAGGTTGCTCCCCTTGCTTGGGAAGTTTGCTGTTTATAGCACAGCGTTTTGTGTTAAAAATATTCTTCCTGAGAAGTATAAGATACGCCTGAACCTAATCGGAGTTAAAAGAAAGCTTTTTGAGTTGATGCTGGAGTGGCGCAAAGTCCGCTTCGATTATTCTGTGTTTGATTCCGATCCTCCGTCTTGTGCTTATGTATTCTATCCGCTCCATGTTGATCCTGAGGCATCTACGATGGTGATGTCTCCTATGCATACTGATCAAATATCAGTAATTGAAGCTATTTCAAAATCATTACCTGGAAATAAGGTGCTTGTAGTTAAAGAGCATCTACCAATGGTTGGGAAACGTAATCAAGAGTTCTATCAAGCAATAAAGAATATGCCGCGTGTTAAGCTGGTATCACCTCTGTTAAGCGCACATGAGCTGATAAAATCTTCAGCAGGTGTTGTTGTTATTACAGGTACGGCGGCTTTTGAAGCAAATATTATGGGAAAAAAAGCTATTGTTGTTGGTGACTCTCCATACTTAGCTATGGGAACAGGTCTGATTCATGAAACATCCTTGTCGAAGTTGCCCGATGCACTGGAAAAACTTGAAGTTATGCCTGAGCCGGAAGATGAAAAAATTATTCGCTACATCGGTTGCTTGCTGAGTGAGTCATTTAATATGAAAACGTCGTTGTTATGGGGTGACTATCTTTCTCACTCTGAGCCCGAACGGCACAAAGCTGTAAAGGATATATCGGCTTCCATTATTGAAAAGATAGTACAATGAAAAGAAATAAAATTCTCTTTCCTTTTGTGGGGGATACTTTAGGTGGTAGTCACCTTTCTGCCCTGAGTTTAATCGATTCTCTTCCAAAAGAAAGATTTGAGCCGATAGTTATGGTTTATAAAAGGGGAAGGTTAACAGAATATCTTGATCAACAAGACTATGAATACCGCGTTATGAAAAACAAGACCTTTGTAGGAAATGTTAGTTTTATTAGTAAGGTTTTCTTGTTCTTTGCTTCATTTTTTGATTCATTTTTTTTTATAAAGAAAAATGGTGTTGAACTGGTTCACACTAATGACCTGAGAATGCATTATTCATGGGTGTTCGCTTGTCTTTTTTCAGGGGTGCCACATGTATGGCATCAGAGAAGTGAATCCCCAAGAGGTGTTATTCTATCTTTTTTTTCAAAGAGGCTTTTGACTATTACTGAGTTTTGTAAATCAGGATTTCCACCTTTAGTGAGGGGGAAAGCAATTGTTGTGGATGATCCTGTTACTACTGAAGGTAATAAGAAGGTAAAGTGTTCTTTGGATGCTTCTTACATGAAGGTTTCTTGGGTTGGAAATCTAATTAGTCAAAAAAGGCTAGATGTCGCGATACGTATTATTAGCAAGTTAAAAGAAATAACCCCTAATATCGAGCTCCATATTTTTGGCGAGAAGAGAGAGCCTGTATATGCAGAGATGTGTTCTCTAGTTTCTGAGCTAAAGTTGTCCGAAAATGTGAAGTTTATGGGTGTTAAAGCACCTATTAATGAGTGGTTGTCTGAGACGGATGTACTACTGGCAACTGCAGAGAATGAAGGTATGGGCAGAGCGCTTATAGAAGCTATGCTACTTGGTTTACCTGTAGTGGCCAGCGATCATGGTGGGCATAAAGAAGTTATCCAACACAATGTGAGTGGCGTTCTGGTCCCTCTTGAGAATATAGATGGTTATGTTGATGCTATTCTTAAGTTGGTGAAAGATGCTGACTTAAGGAAATGTATTGTTGAAAGTGCAATAAGTTACGCTAATGAAAAGTATTCTTGTGAAAAGCATGCAGGGTCGATAGTGAATATTTATAACGAAGTGCTAAGTGAGACTAGTGAAAATGTCAGGTAAAATTGTTTTACATGTCATAACTGGTCTTGAAGATGGTGGTGCTGAGTCGGTATTGTATCGATTATGTACAGCAGATGTAACACACCGGCATGTAGTTGTATCCTTAATGGGTGAAGGGAAATATGGTCCTTTGCTGAAGGAAGCCGGCATAGACGTTTATTGTCTGAACCTGCCTTCAGGTCGAATCAAGATTGGGGCACTATTCAAGTACATTCGGATGATAAAAGAAATCAAACCAGATATTGTACAAACCTGGATGTACCATGCAGACCTTATTGGAGGGGTTTGTGCACGATTAGCTGGTGTGAGAAATGTATCCTGGAACATTCGTCACTCTGAGCTTGAAACTGGTAAATCTAGAAAGTCTACAATTGTTGTTGCTAGACTTTGTGCTTTAGTAAGTTATTTTGTTCCAAGTAAAATAATCTGCTGCGCCACCAAGGCTAAAGAAGTACATGAAAATATTGGCTACGATCGCTCTAAAATGGTGATTGTTGAAAATGGCTACAACTTGAATAGCTTAAAGCCTGATGACTGTTTAAGAAATAATTTTCGTGTCGAGCTTGGTATTGATGACGGTGAGCTTTTGCTGGGAATGGTTGGGCGATTCAATATACAGAAAAATCATCATGGTTTATTGCAGTCATTGTCTTTTGTCAAGGCTAGTGGGTTACATTTCAAGTGTGTTCTTATTGGTTCAGGGATGGATGATGAAAACGCCGAACTGGCTAATTGGATATGTCAAACAGGATTGCAGAACGAGGTACTCCTGTTAGGGCAAAGAACCGATATCCCGGCTGTTATGAACGCACTCGACATTCACTTGTTAAGCAGCTCGTTTGGGGAGGGCTTTCCTAATGTGTTGGCAGAGGCTATGGCGTGTGGAACACCCTGCGTGACGACTGATGTTGGTGATGCAGCAATAATTGTTGGTAATACAGGCTGGGTTTCACCTACGAACGATTCAGCTGATTTTTCAAATAAGGTCATTCAGGCAGTCAATGAAATGCGTAATAATCCGGAGTGCTTTGAAAAACGGAAGATAGGTGCAATTGAGCGCATTCATCATAATTTTAGTCTTAGAGCCATGCTTGATAAGTATCATAAAGTCTGGTAATTGCCATTTGATTTGTGAAATAATTTACATTTATTATATTAAGGTGTTCTCGCATTGCTGGCTTGCAATAAAGAAATCCTGTTTGTTGTTAATGTTCCTGAGTTTTTCATCTCGCATCGCCTCCCTCTGGCAGTTGCTGCACAAGCGGAAGGTTATAAAGTCCATGTGGCGAGTGCAGCAGGAAAATGTGTAGATGAAATATTATCTCTAGGGTTCAAGCACCATGTTATCCCATTTGTCCGCAGTGGCCAGAATCCACTGGTGGAGTTGATAACTGTCGTGAAGTTGATAAGTTTGATGCGTCGTATTCAGCCTGATCTTGTACACCTGATCACGATTAAGCCCGTGCTGTATGGCGGAATAGCCGCCCGTGTGGCAGGCGTTAAGTCGGTGGTGGCGGCTGTCTCCGGGCTGGGGACTGTGTTTCTGGCGAGCTCCCGGTTTGGCCGTTTGCGAAAATGGCTGGTAACCCGATTGTATGGCGCTGCATTCAAGCAACAGCAACTGGCGGTTATTTTTCAGAACCCGGATGACCGGGATACGTTGCTCCAGGCAGATGTGCTATCGACGGAACAGATTCGTATGATCCGTGGTTCGGGTGTTGCGCTTGAGAAATACCCTTTGTGTAAAGAGCCAGAAGGTCGTCCTGTTGTAGTGATGGCTGCACGTCTGCTCAGGGATAAGGGAGTCGCTGAGTTTGTTGAAGCTGCCCAGCTGTTAACGCAACGTGAGCTTGATGTTGAAATGCGCCTGATAGGCTCACCTGACCCAGGTAATCCGACGACCGTGACACCTGAGGAGTTAGCGCGTTGGGCAGAGGAGGGCTGCGTTAACTTGCTGGGGTTTCGGGAAGATATCGCGACTCAATATGCGGCGGCCAATATCGTGTGTCTGCCTTCCTATTATGGGGAAGGTTTGCCTAAATGCCTTGTGGAAGCGGCTGCATGTGGTCGGGCTGTGGTGACAACAGATCATCCGGGGTGCCGTGATGCCATAATCCCGAATGTTACCGGGCTTTTGGTGCCGATAAAGGACTCTGTTGCACTGGCTGATGCGATTCAGCGTTTTGTAGAAGACGCTCAATTGAGACATCGAATGGGTGAAGCAGGCAGAACGTTGGCGGAGGAAGTATTCGCGATTGAGAAGATAGTTTCTCAGCATATGGAGATCTACAACGAGCTGGTGAGTTCATGAGTGAAGCTACGCATATTTTACTGACCGGGGCGAGTGGCTTTGTGGGGCGGGCATTGCACGCCAAGCTGATAGAACAGAATATGCCTGTTGCTGCGTCATTACGTATGCCGTCACAGCTAGAAGTACCTAATACATTTTTTATTAGTGATATTGATGGCCGGACTGACTGGTCAGCTGCCTTAACCGATCAGCACATCGTTATCCACACCGCCGCCCGTGCTCATATTATGAAAGACGAGGTAGCCGATCCGCTGGCAGAATATCGCAAGGTCAACGTTGAGGGAACGTTGAATCTTGCTTGGCAGGCGGTAGCCGCAGGTGTAAAGCGCTTTATCTTTATCAGCTCTATCAAGGTCAATGGTGAGCTAACTGGCTTGAATAAGCCTTTCACAACGGAAGACGCTCCTGGACCGGAAGACGCCTACGGCATTTCCAAACTGGAGGCTGAACAGGGCTTGCAGCAACTGGCCGCCGAAACCGGTATGGAGCTGGTGATTATTCGCCCGCCACTGATCTACGGGCCCGGTGTTAAAGGCAATTTTGCCAGCATGATTTGGCTGGCTAAAAAGGGGCTGCCTTTGCCGCTGGGTGCGATTAAAAACAAGCGATCTCTGGTGGCGCTGGATAATCTGGTTGATCTCATCATTACCTGCATTGATCATCCCGCTGCGGCCAATCAGGTGTTTCTGGCCGGAGACGGGCAAGATTTGTCCACCACCGAGCTGTTGCGCGGTGTAGCCAGGGCCATGGGCTCGCCATGTCGGCTGGTGCCGGTGCCGGCGGGGCTGTTGCAGCTTGGTGCAACCATGTTGGGTAAAAAAGCCATGGCACAGCGTTTGCTGGGGTCGCTACAGGTCGATATTTCCAAGGCACGCAAGGTATTGGGCTGGAAGCCGCCTCTGTCGGTGGAGCAGGGATTAAAGAGGTGTTTTGATGATTAGGTTGTTTGATGTTGTATTTTCACTGCTGGGGCTGGTGTGTGGCTTTCCACTGCTGGTACTACTTGCGGTTATCGGGATTTTCGATACCGGTTCCCCCATTTTTCGTCAGGTGCGGGTCGGCCGGCAGCAAAAAGCCTTTACCCTGGTCAAGTTTCGCACCATGAAGGTAGATACAGCCTCGGTAGCGACTCACCTGGCAAGCAGTGCTTCCATTACGCCATTCGGTGGTTTTTTGCGTAAAACCAAACTCGATGAGTTGCCCCAACTGTGGAATGTACTGAAAGGCGATATGAGCCTGGTAGGGCCAAGGCCAGGCCTGTTTAACCAGCAAGAGCTGACCGCTGCCCGGGCTGCCCGTGGCGTTTATGATGTACGGCCCGGCATTACCGGCCTGGCGCAGGTGAGCGACATTGACATGTCTACGCCCGAGCTACTGGCCGAGACGGATCAAAAAATGATCCAGTCATTCTCGGTGAAGGGTTATTTCCGTTACATTCTGCTCACGGTGTCCGGCAAGGGCAGTGGTGACCGGGTAAAAAGCTGACATGAGCAGTAAATCAACGGGATAATTTTCCATGCTTCAAGCCATCAAGTGGCTGTTTCAACAGCCCCGTGCCGTTAAGCGAGTCATTAGCTTGCTGCTGGACACCTTGTTTATTTCGCTGGCCTTCTGGGCGGCGTTTATGCTGCGGCTCGACAGCTCCGCCTTTCTGGGCTCCGTTAAGCACTGGCTGGTGCTGGCGGCCATGCTGCCGCTTACCCTGCTGTGTTTTGTGCGCTTTGGCCTTTACCGGGCGGTGCTGCGTTATTTGGGGCACCATGCCACCGTGGTGATGATGGGGGGGGTGACGGTGTCAGCCATTACCATGGTGCTGGCTGCGTATTACTTTAACGCCTTTTTACCTCGCTCGGTGCCCATTATCTACGCAGCGCTGGCGTTGTTGTTGTGTGGTGGAGCCCGTACCATGGCCCGGGCACTGTATAACCAAAGTACCAAAAAACAGAAAACCCCGGTTATTATTTATGGCGCCGGCGCTTCCGGGCGTCAGTTAAATACTTCTCTCACCCATGGCAGTGAATATCGCGCCGTGGCCTTTGTGGACGACAACATTGCGCTGCAAAAGGCGCTGCTGCAGGGGTTAACCGTGTATCCGCCCGCTGCCTTACCCTGGCTTATTGAGCACTTTGGCGCGCAAAAATTGCTGCTGGCCATGCCCAGTATCAGTCGCCAGCGTCGCCGCGAAATTGTGGATACTCTCGAAAACCTCTCCCTGGATATTCTCACCATTCCCGGCATGGCCGACCTGATCAGTGGCAAGGCGACATTGAGCGAGCTGCACGAGGTGAGTGTGGAAGACTTGCTTGGCCGGGATCCGGTTGAGCCGTTCCCCGAGCTCATTTCCGCCAATATCAAGGGCAAGGTGGTGATGGTCACCGGGGCCGGCGGCTCCATTGGCTCCGAGTTGTGCCGGCAAATTGTGCAGCAGGGCCCAGCCACCCTGGTGTTGTTCGAAAGCTCGGAATACGCACTTTACCAGATAGATCAGGAGCTGGCGGGCATGTGTCGGACGGCCCATTATCCGGTACGCATTGTGCCTGTTATGGCCTCGGTACAGCAGCAAAACCGGCTGGAGGCGGTGATGCAGGCTTTTGGTGTACAAAGCGTTTATCACGCCGCCGCTTGCAAGCATGTGCCTATGGTGGAATACAACGTGGTGGAAGGTGTGCGTAATAATGTGTTTGGTACCTGGCGGGCGGCCGAGGCGGCCATTCACTGCGGGGTAGAGACCTTTGTGCTTATCTCTACCGACAAGGCGGTACGCCCTACTAATGTCATGGGCACCAGCAAGCGCTTGGCCGAGCTGGTGTTACAGGGCTTGGCCAAGCGCCAGAACAGCACCCGTTTTTGCATGGTGCGTTTTGGTAATGTGTTGGGTTCGAGTGGATCTGTTGTGCCGCTGTTTAAACAGCAAATCCGTGCCGGTGGGCCCATTACCCTTACCGATGAAAAAATAACTCGTTACTTCATGACCATTCCCGAGGCGGCCCAACTGGTGATTCAGGCCGGCGCCATGGGCAAGGGCGGAGATGTGTTTGTGCTGGATATGGGGGAGCCGGTCAAAATTATCGATCTTGCCCGCAAAATGGTGCGGCTGATGGGATATGAGGTCAAGGATGAGCGGCAGCCGAATGGTGATATAGAGATTAAGGTGACCGGTCTACGCCCGGGCGAAAAGCTGTATGAAGAGCTGTTGATCGGCGGCAACGAGCAGCCCACGGCGCATCCGCGTATTCGTACTGCCTACGAACTGCACCTGCCCTGGCAGGAAATGCAGACCCTGCTGCAGGAGCTGAATATCGCCTGTGAGCAATACAACCAGCCTCGCATTCGCGAGTTGCTGCTGCAGGCGCCCACCGCGTTTAATCCGCAGGATGGCATTTGCGATTTGGTGTGGCAGCAAAATCAGGCCGGAGAGGGCCCGTCGGCTGACAGTGACAGGAGCAAGGTGGTCGCACTGGTGCAGTGAGTGAGTGTTGCTGCGTCCAATGGTTTGTTGTGGCTGCGCTTCATGTGTGTTTCAACCCGTAATGCCCGTTGTTTGATCGAACAACGGGCATTTTTGTTTTTGGCGGACTATGTTGCCCGGTGAGACGAAACAATTAAGGAGAGCACATGAACAAGGGAGTGGAGATTGTGCTCCAGGGGCTGTGAACGGTTACCGGCTCCTGCCATGAGCTGCGAGTGGGCGATACTGGCATTTTAATTGACTGTGGCTTGCTTCAGGGCTGGATGCCGGCAGCGAGCTGGCCATCGATTTTGATATTGGCCATATCAGGGCGCTGGTGATTACCCACGTGCACATAGATCACGTGGGGCGTTTGCCTTATTCGATGGAGACGGGGTTCAAGGGGCTCATTTATTGCTCGCAACCATCGGCATTGCTGCTTCCCGCCGTGCTGGAAGATGCCCTTCAAATTGGTTTTACCAGAGATGAAAAGCTTATTCTGCGTGTGTTGAAGGTGCTGGAATCGTGCCTGCAATCCCTGCCTTATGGTGAGTGGCAGCAGGTGGTGGTAGATTCACACTAGGCAGCCAACTTTACCCGGCTGTACCGTAAGCTCGAACATTCCTGGGAGGGAGCCCGGGACCGGGTGACCAAAGAGCGGCACTCATTGTCGTTTGAACAGCTTACAGTGGTGAACAGTCACCAAGGAGCCTCTTGATGCCGTCAACTATTTGGCACGTTTACACCAGCCTTGCGTCGTGCTTGTCGGCTCCGGCATGTGCTCAGGCGGCCGGATAATAAATTATTTAAAGGCTCTGCTGAATGACTCCCGTAATGACGCTTGTTTGTGCGTTATTAGGCCGAGGGGGTGCTGGGGTGCGATATCCTGGCCTATGGCCCAGAAGGAGGCTGGGTGGAGCTGGATGGTGAGTGTTTCACCATTCGTGTCCGGGTGCACCAGATAAGCGGCTATTCGGCCAACGCCGGCCAGCAGGATTTGATAGACTTCTCCACTGGCATGGCGCCACCACTACGGCATACGGCAAATTCGTTGGATCCATGGCGAGGCCGAGGCGGTGTTGCAGGCGCGATTGAGAGGGCTGTTGTTGGGAGCGGAAGTGTGATATCCCGTGAGAAATGAGGCATTTGGAACGCGGGCAGCCTGTAATCTATAGAGTTGGGCGCTAATTTAATAAAAGCAGTGGGATAAAATGAGAGCTTTAATCCGGCAGCCGGCCTTTTTGGCTTTGCAACAATTAAAACAGCAAGAGCAGGGAACCAGCCTGGCACAGCGCTTTGCTGATGATCCGGCCCGTTTTGCGCAGTTCTGCCTGGGGTTTGGCGATCGTATGCGGGTGGACCTGTCGCGCCAGCACTGGTCTGCCGAGGTGCGGGCGCAGTTGTGCCGACTGGCGAGCGACATGAACCTCAGGCAGGGCATTGATGCGCTGTTTGGTGACAACGCTTTCAACCACACCGAGGGCCGGGCGGCACTGCACACGGCACTGCGCATGCCGCCCGAGGCAAAAGCCATGCACAGGGGTGAAAACGTGGTGCCCAAGGTGCACGCGGAGTTGGCACGCATTCAGGACTTTTGCCGGCGGGTGCATGGCGGTATCTGGCACGGTTACACCGGCCGACCCATTACGGATGTAGTAAACATTGGCATTGGCGGTTCCGACCTTGGCCCGGCCATGGTGGCAGAGGCGCTGGCGCCTTGTCAGGACAAGGGCATTCGCACGCATTTTGTTTCGAACATGGACGGTGCCCAGCTCGGCAGCGTGCTGGCGGGGTTGACCCCGGCCACCACCTTGTTTGTGATCTCGTCAAAAACCTTTACCACAGACGAGACCATGACCAATGCGCGCGCCGCACGGTCCTGGCTGCTGACGGCTTGCGGCGGTGAGGAACACATTGCCCGACATTTTGTGGCGGTGTCGGTTAATGCCGAGGCGGTCACGGCCTTTGGTATAGATGAAGCCAACATGTTTCGCTTCTGGGACTGGGTGGGGGGCCGCTTTTCGCTGTGGTCGGCCATTGGTCTGCCCATCGCCCTGGCCGTAGGTTTTGAGCGCTTCCAGCAATTGCTGGCGGGGGCGCATGCCATGGACGAGCACTTGCGCCAGGCACCTTTTGAGCAAAACATTCCGGTGTTGCTGGCGCTGCTCAGTATCTGGAACATTAACGTGCTTGGCCTGCAAAGCGAAGGCGTGTTTCCCTATCACCATCACTTAAAGCGCTTTCCTGCCTTTTTACAGCAGCTGAATATGGAGTCTAACGGCAAGGGGGTGAACAACGCCGGCCAGCCGGTGGACCACGCCACCGGCCCGGTGGTGTGGGGCGAGGTCGGCACCAATGGCCAGCACGCGTTTTTCCAGTTGCTGCATCAGGGCAGCGTGATGGTGCCGGCGGAGTTTATTGGCTTTGCTCGCTCTGCCTACCCTTACCCCGAACATCAGCGCAAGCTGTTGGCCAATATGCTGGCCCAGGCGCAGGCCATGGCATTTGGCAAAGCACGTGAACAGGTAGAAAGCGAGCTGACTGCAGAAGGTCTGAGTGCCGAGGCCGTTGCCGAACTGGCGCCATACAAGGTCATGCCCGGCAACCGCCCCAGCACGGTAATTTTGTGTGATGAGCTTACCCCCTACAATCTGGGAGCGCTTATTGCCATGTATGAGCACAAAACCTTTGTGCAAGGGTGGCTGTGGAACATTAACAGTTTTGATCAGTGGGGCGTTGAGCTGGGCAAGAAACTGGCTGCCCGTTTAATTGATGATCTTGGCCATGGCGTGACGCAAGGGCACGACAGCGCCACTAACGGCCTGCTGGCGCAAATTAAGCGCTGGAGTTGATGTAGGCCCGGCTGCAGCCGGGCAAACCATTCCATAGGTAACGCTATTGCTCCGTTAACGCGGGGAATATAATTACCCCCTCGCACCGCCCTCGCACCGCCCTCGCTTCAGTCTTCACTTCCCTATTTCCCTCCTCATATTCCAATCGTTCGATTTTTCGCCGCATTTCCATAACTTCACTAGACTTAGATTCAGGTGCCTCCACATGGAGCAGTTATGGGTATGCAGGATGCAAACACACTCAGGGACCCTCTGTTACAGAGCCTGGTGTTTCTCACCCGGTTTTTTGGTCAGCCCCATCAGGGCGAGGCCCTGATCAATGGCTTGCCCCTGGCCGATGGTTTGCTTACCCCGCAGCTGTTCTCCCGCGCCGCCGACCGTGCCGGTTTTTCTTCCCGTCAGGATGTTACCCCCCTTGAGGAAATCTCAGCGCTGCTGCTGCCCTGCATTCTGCTGCTGAAAAACGGTGGCGCCTGTCTGCTGCTGGAGCTGAGTGACGAGCGCGGCTGTCGGGTCTTGCTGCCCGACACCGGCGAGGGCGAGCAGTGGCTGCCCGCCGATCAGCTCACCAAAAGTTACAGTGGTCGGGTCATTTATCTGAAGCCCCGCTTTCGTTTCGATGAGCGCTCACCTCGAGTGTTGGATCACGAGCATGGCCACTGGTTCTGGAGCACCTTGCGCCGCTCTTCCTCCATCTATCGGGACGTGCTCATCGGCTCTTTGCTGATCAACCTGTTCGCTCTGGTCACGCCGCTGTTTACCATGAATGTGTACGACAAAATCGTGCCCAACCTGGCATTCGACTCGCTCTGGGTGCTGGCCACCGGCGCCGCCGTGGTGTTCATTTTCGACTTTGTGATGCGCCTGCTGCGCAGCCACTTTATTGACGTGGCCGGCAAAAAGGCCGATGTGCTGCTGTCGGCCCGCATTTTCGCCAAGGTGATGGGCATGCGCATGGAGGCACGGCCGCCCTCTACCGGTGCCTTTGCTCGCCACCTGCAGGAGTTTGAGGCCATTCGCGAATTTCTTACCTCGGCCACGGTGGCCGCCCTGGTCGACATTCCCTTTGCGTTGCTGTTTTTGTTCATTATCTGGATTTTTGCCGGCCACATGGTGTGGGCGCCTTTTATTGCCATGTTGCTGCTGCTGGCGGTCAGCCTGCTGGTGCAGCGGCCGCTGCGCCACAGCATAGAGGAAGGCTCCAGGCTGGCGTCCCAGAAAAACGCCAACCTGGTCGAGGGCATTGCCGGACTCGAGACCATCAAGCTGTTTGGCGCCCAGGGGGCCTTTCAGCACCGTTGGGAGCAGGCGGTGAGTCACATGGCGGGCTGGGGCATGAAAACCCGACGGCTCACCAATGGGGTGTCTACCCTGGCCAGCGTGATCCAGCAAATTACCACCGTCAGCCTGATTGTGCTGGGGGTCTATCTGATTGCCGCCGGCGAGCTCTCCATGGGCGGGCTCATTGCCGCGGTCATGCTCGGCAGCCGGGCCATCGCGCCCATGGTGCAGCTGTCGGTGCTGTCCACCCGCTACAACCACGCCCGCTCGGCCATGGATATTCTGGAAAAAGTCATGGCCGCCCCCGACGAGCAGGAAGAAGGCCGGCGCTTTGTGCATCATCCCGAATTCAGGGGCGACATCGTCTTTGAGCGAGTGAGCTTTCGTTACCCCGGCAGCGGACAGGATGTGCTGAGCAATGTCAGTCTGCATATTCGTCCCGGTGAAAAGGTGGCGGTCATTGGCCGCATCGGTTCGGGTAAAACCACCCTGGAGCGGCTGGTGGCCGGGCTTTACCAGCCCACCCAGGGCGCCATTCGCATTGACGGCATCGACATGCACCAGCTGCAGCCGGCGGTGCTGAGAAGCAACATGGGGTGTGTGCCTCAGGATGTGACCCTGTTTTACGGCACCATTCGCGACAACATCGTCATTGCCAACCCCCTGGCGGACGAGGCCGCGGTGCTCCGTGCCGCCGAGCGGGCCGGGGTGACCCTGTTCACCAATCAGGATCCGGACGGCCTGGATCGTCAGGTGGGCGAGGGCGGCCGCCTGCTGTCGGGGGGACAACGCCAGGCGGTGGCCATTGCCCGAGCCCTGCTTAACGATCCGGTGATGCTGATACTGGACGAGCCCACCTCCAATATGGACAACCGCTCCGAGCTGCATGTGCGCCAGCAACTGCAACGGCTGGATGCCCACCAGACCCTGCTGCTGGTAACGCACCGCACCTCCATGCTGGAGGTGGTGAACCGTATTATCGTGCTGGAGCAGGGCAGAGTGATGGCCAACGGCCCTCGAGAGCAGGTGCTGGCGCAGCTGCAGGCGGGCAAGGTGACCATGCGGGAGGTGGGCCATGGCTAGCAGGCAACCGTCTCCCGAACTGCTCGACTACACCAGCGACACCGCCGCCGCGGTGCTGCTCAACACTCACAAAGGCGCCCGGGCGTTGCTGTGGTGCATGCTGGCCTTTGTGCTGGCGGCCATTGTCTGGGCCTGTTTTGCCGAGCTGGAAGAAGTCACCACCGGCACCGGCACCGTGATTCCGTCCAGCCAGATCCAGGTGGTGTCCAATCTGGAAGGGGGCATAGTGCGCGAGCTGTATGTGCGTGAAGGTCAGCAGGTAGACAAGAGCCAGCCGCTGTTGCTGATAGACGACACTCGGTTTAAATCGGACTTGCGCGAGCGCGGCCAGGAAATTGCCGCCTTGCAGGGAGACGCCCTGCGGCTGGCGGCTCAGGTGGCCGCCATCAGAGTACAGGAAGACCCCGAACTGGACTGGCGCGAGCAGGTGGAGGTGACTCCGGTGGCGCTCAGTTTTCCTCCCGAGTTTGTGGAGCGCTACCCCCAGCAGCCCGACATTCAACGTTCCCTTTATCAGGAGCGGCTGGATTACGTGAAAAACCAGCTGTCCATTTTCGGCAACCAGATCCGTCAGCGCGAGCAGGAAATCGTGGAAACCAACGCCAAGGTGCGCACCCTCAGCCGGGGCGTGGGGCTGGCCGCCCGGGAAGTGAACATGAGCCGCCCCCTGGCTCGGGAAGGCATAGTACCGCGGGTGGAAATTCTGCGTCTGGAGCGCCAGCTTAACGAATTACAGGGCGAGCTGGAGTCCACCCGGCTGCTGCTACCCAAATTGGAGGCTACCCTGCGAGAAACCATTTTCAAGCGCAAGGAGGTGGCCTTGAGCTTTCGCTCCGACTCCCAGCAGGAGTTGAGTGAGCGCCGTGGCCGGCTGGCGCAGTTGAAGGAAGGCGAAGTGGGCCTGCAGGATCGGGTGGCTCGCACGTCTGTGCTGTCGCCGGTCAGGGGCACGGTCAAAACCCTGAGCGTGAACACCGTGGGTGGTGTGGTACAGCCGGGGGTGAGTCTGGTGGAGATAGTGCCGCTGGAAGACACCTTGCTGGTGGAGGCGCGCATCGAGCCTCGCGACATCGGCTTTTTACGGCCCGGGCTGGAGGCCATGGTCAAGTTCACCGCCTACGACTTCACCATTTATGGCGGTCTGGTGGGTGAGGTGGAAAAGCTGAGTGCCGACTCGATTCAGGATGACGAAGGCAACACCTTTTTTCTGGCCACCATTCGTACCAAAGAGAGTTATCTGGGCAGCGAGCAGGCACCGCTGCGCATTATTCCCGGCATGCAGGCGGGGGTAGACATCATCACCGGCAAAAAAACGGTGCTCGATTACCTGCTCAAACCCATTTTAAGAGCAAAGCAGGGCGCTTTGCGCGAGCGTTGAGTCGAAAAAGGGAGAAAAACAATGAGAAAATCGGCGATTGCAGTGCTGGTGGGTGCCGCTATGGTGCTGCCGGCCCACGGGCAAACACTGGAGGAAGCGGTCACCCAGACCCTGCTGACCCACCCCAAGGTCAAGGAATCCTTTCACCTCTACCAGTCCCGCCAATACGAACATGATGAGGCCTTTGCCGGCTATCTGCCCACCCTGGATGCCAATGCCGGCATCGGTTATGAATACACCGACAGCCCGGGCGTGCGCGACGGCGATGCCAGAACAGACAAGACCCTGACCCGCAAGGAAGCCGGGCTGTCGCTGCGGCAAATGCTGTTTGACGGCTTTAAGACCCCCAGCAATGTGCACCGTACCCAGGCGGAAGCGGACGCCCAGCGCTATGCGCTGCTGTCGGACGCGGAAAACATCGCCCTGCGGGTGGCCGAAGTGTATCTCGACGTGCTGCGCCAGGACGAGATCGTGGAGCTGTCGCGGCGCAACCTGAGCACCCATGAGCAGATCCTGTCGGACATTCAGCGCCGCACCAGCTCGGGGGTGGGCTCCACCGCCGATCTCAACCAGATTAACGGCCGGGTGGCGCGGGCCTATTCCAACATGACGGCGGCGGAAAACAACCTGCGGGACGCCCAGAGCCAGTTTGTCTCCCTGGTAAACGAAATGCCCGGGGATTTGCGCCAGCCCCAGCCCGATGCCAACTATGTGCCTCCTACCCTGGAAGACGCCCTGGCCCAGGCCAAGGACAATCACCCCACACTGATGTCGGCTTCCTTTGATGTGGAAGCGGCGCACCAGCAGCACAGAGACGCCAAATCGGGCTTTTACCCCACAGTCAATATCGAGCTGGACAGCAACTGGAATGACGACATTGACGGGGTGCGAGGCCACAACAACGACTTCACCGCCATGGTGCGCATGCGCTACAACCTGTTTAACGGTGGCGCCGATCTGGCCCGTAGCCGCTCTACTTCGGCACTGGAGATGCAGGCCAAAGACATTCACATGAATGCCCACCGCCAGGTGGAGGAAGGCATGCGCCTGGCCTGGGCGGCCTATGAATCGCTGGGTCGGCAGAAGGACTTTCTGCAGCGCCATGTGGAGTCGAGTTATGACACCGTGGATGCCTACAAGAAACAGTTTTCCCTGGGCAGTCGTACCCTGCTGGACGTGCTCAACACCGAAAACGAATTGTTTGAGGCGCGCCGTTCCTACATTAATGCCGAATACGATCAGCTGCTGGCGGAATACCGCATTATGAATGCCTCGGGCCGCCTGTTGGAGGCGCTGCGCTTTACCCAGCCCGAGCAGTGGCAGGAATCAGAATAAATAAGGAGAAGCCTGATGAAACCATGGATTTTACTGGCCCTGATGTTGCCGCTGGCAGGTTGTTCTGTGACTGCCGAGCCGGAGCGGGAAACCATGCCCGAATATGATCTTACCGATATGGACAGGGACGGGGTGATCACCGCCCGGGACAACTGCCTGGAGTCCACCCTGAATGCTTCGGTAGATAACGACGGTTGTCAGGGCAACGAGAACCGTGTGCTGCAGCAAGACATTATCGTGTTGTTCGCCCACGACAAGTCGAATATTACTCCCAAGTACCAAAGTGAAATCAACCAGATGTCCGCCTTTATGGCCGAAAATCCGGATCTCAAACTGCTGCTGGAGGGCCACGCCAGCCGGGTGGGTACGCCGGAATACAATCTGGCGTTGTCCAAGCGGCGGGCCCAGACGGTGCGTCGGGCGCTGATGCAGCAAGGGGTGCCGGGCGAACGGCTGGAGATCATCGGCTACGGCGAAAGCAAGCCGCTGTTGATGGGGGACGACGAGCAGTCGGCCGCCGCCAACCGCCGAGTGGTGGGCGCGCTCACCAATATGCGGGAAGGGGTGAGAATGCGCTGGAACGTATACAGCATGGAGTCGCCCTCTGAGCAATGAGGCCGTTTTATCACCGGCTGTGTGGGCTGGCGCTGCTGGGCGTGTTGTTTGGCATGCCAGCCTGGTCGCTGGAGGAAGAAGACGGCAGTCTGCGCCTGAGTGTGCAGCGGTTTTATGGTGAGGCGGCGGGACGCCGGCTGGGAGAATGGCGCCGGCTGGTGAGAACCGGGCAGGCCGCCGGCTGGAGCGAGCTGGACGCCATTGCGCGAGTGAACGACTTTTTCAACCGCCTGGTGTTTATCGACGATATTGAACTCTGGGCCGAAGAGGATTTTTGGGCCACACCAGCGGAGTTTATTGGTGCGGGAGGGGGGGACTGCGAGGACTTCAGTCTGGCCAAATATTTCTCCCTGCGTGAGCTGGGGTTGCCCGACGACAAGCTCAGGCTGGTCTATGTTAAGGCGCTGGAGCTGAACCAGTTTCATATGGTGGTGGCCTATTACCCCACGCCCTCGGCGGTGCCGCTTATCCTCGACAATTTAAAGCCAGCCATCATGCCGGCTACGGCGCGCACCGATCTGGCGCCCATATACAGTTTTAACGGTCAGCACTTGTGGCTGATGAAGGAAAGAGGCAGGGGCGAGCTGGCCGGAGCGTCTTCGCGTCTGTCGTTATGGAACGAGTTGCGCAGCAGGCTTGAGCACACCCGGCTGCAGCGACCGGCAATCAATCTGGATGATGGATTATGACCCTGTACCGGCAACTACTGCTCACCATGCTGCTGCTCTTTGCGCTGCTGTTTGTATCGGCCTATTCGGTGCAGTTCAGCTCCACCCGCAGTTATCTTGCCCAGCAGCAGGAGTTTATGGTGATCAACACCGTCACCGCCCTGGGGCTGGCGCTGACTCCCTATCTGGAAAGCGACGACGCCGTGGGCGCCGAGTCGGTGGTCAATGCCGTGTTCGACGGCGGTTATTACCGCAAGGTGGAGTTGCGCCTGCTGGCCTCAAACAAAACCATTTCCCGAGAGAACGCCACTCCACCGGGCAGGGTGCCGGCCTGGTTTGCGGGCCTGGAACTGTTTGAAGGCGGCCGCCACCAGGCGGTGCTTACCTCGGGCTGGCTGCAGCTGGGCCAGCTGTATGTGGAAGGACACACCGGCCATGCCTATTTTCAGCTGTGGCGGGGCATGAGCCGGCTGGCCACCTGGTTTGCACTGAGTTTTGTACTGGTGTGGGTGTTGCTGGTGCTGGCCCTGCGGCATTTGCTCAAGCCCCTGCACAGCATTGAAGAGCAGGCTCATGAAATAGAGCAACATCACTTTGGCAAAAGCATTCCGCTGCCGGCCACCCGGGAGCTGCGCCGAGTGGTGTCGGCCATCAACGGCATGGCCGGCAAGTTGGAGGCTCAGTTTGAGGAGC
Source organism: Oceanimonas sp. MB9 (assembly GCF_011319775.1). Taxonomy (NCBI): domain Bacteria; kingdom Pseudomonadati; phylum Pseudomonadota; class Gammaproteobacteria; order Aeromonadales; family Aeromonadaceae; genus Oceanimonas; species Oceanimonas sp. MB9. Next base: position 216,059 of record NZ_VFBE01000009.1, read on the forward strand.
AGGCTGCCGAGGCCGAGCGCTTGCGGCACCGCGCCTTTGTGGATCATACCTCCGGCCTTGGCAACCGCAGCTATTTTATGGCCCAGAGTCAGAGCTGGCTGGGGGACGATCGCTGTGGGGCCGTGGTGCTGGTGTCGGCGGGAGCGCTGGACCGGCTGTATCGGGAAGAAGGCTTTGAGGCTCGGGATCAGATGATAAGGGTGATCGGCAAAAACCTGCGCCAGTTGTGCCGGGATCATGGCGAGCATGTGCTGGCGCGCATTTCCGCCACCGAATACGCCATGCTGCTCGACGAAACCGAGCCCGCCGGCCTGCGCCAGCTGGGGGAAACCATCAACCGGCAGATTGCCGAACTGGTCAAGGATCCCGATGACGACAGGGACATGCCCCGGGTGGGCATTGCCCTGGTGCAGCCCGGGGATGAAATCGGCCGCCTGCTGACCCGGGCCGATCATGCCCTTAACCGGGCACGCATGGATGAAACCGGCGTGGTGGTGGAAGCGCACAAACAACGGGAGCGGCTGGGTCGGCTGGAATGGAAGCAACTGCTGGAAGAAGCGCTGGAGCACGATGATTTCGAACTGAGCGTACAGGCGGTGATGGACTTTGCCGGCGAGCGCTGCCACGACGAGGTGTTTGTCAGCATTCGCAAGGACGGCATCGCCTTTGGTGCCGACAACTTTTTGCCGGTGGCGGAGCAGTTCGGCCTGGGGGAGCGGCTGGATCTGCATATTGTGACCCGCGCCCTGCGCATGCTGGAGAACCGTCCCGAGCTGAAACTGGCGGTAAACCTGACGCGGCAAAGCTGCCATCAGGACGGATTCTGGCGCAAGCTGGCCCAGGTGCTGGAGCGCTACGAGGCGGTACGGGACCGGCTGTTTCTGGAGCTGCCGGAAAGTGCCTTTGCCTTTGGCTGGGAGCGGCTGATAGCGCCGCTGGCCTCGCTCAAGGCCGCCTGGGGGGTGGACCACTTCGGTCGTCACTTCGACCTGTTGGTGCACCTGGGGCGGTTTCGGCCGCGTTATGTCAAGCTGGATCACGGTTATACCAGCCAGGTGCTGCAGCCCGACTATAACGACGCCTTTCTCGCTGCCGTGTGCCGCGCCGCCCACGGCATGGGCGCCCTCACCATTGCCACTCGCGTGGAAACCGGGCAGCAGGTGGATCGCCTGAGGAGCCTGCATATCGACGCCTACCAGGGCTACGTCAGTCCTCCCGGCCGCCTCTGCTGACTATCAACCTTCGCAAACATTTCTCACTCATGTTCGGTGGCCTCCTCCCTCGAAGGCGTCAGCCCATTGCCATGGGTCATGGTTCCTCGCTTTGTGCAGGTGAGCAGCACTGACTTCAGGCCGCCGTCCGAATCGGGGGACGAGCCAGGCTCACGGCCCCTTTGGATTCACTTGAATAAACCTTTCAGTTTTTTAGAAAGGATTGGCTGCAATCCGCATTGTGGGTGGCTAAATTTTGCGCAGGAACCCGCCGGGTTTCGCCCCTAGCCTTAATACAAGCAAGGCAGTAACAGGGATGGAACCATGAAAACCACAAAAATCGAAAGTACCGTACAGGTGGTCAGCCTTAAGGGGCAGGCCTTTATCATCTCACAGAATGGAACGGTTACTCCGGTCAGTGCCGGCCAGGTCATTCCTGCGGGCACCCTGCTGCTGACCGACGAAAACTCCGGCATCGTCTATGGCGACGCACCGGAAAATGCCATGTCGGCCCAGCCGGCGGTGAATGAAACCGCGGCAGAAGAAGCCGAAGCCATTCAGGCCGCCATTCTGGCAGGCCTTGACCCGACCAAGTTGTTTGCGGCCCCGGCCGCCGGTAATCCGGCCTCAGGTCAGGTGAATGCCGATGGCAGTGGCAATGCCGGCTTTGTGGTGGTGGATCGCACCGGCGATGCGCTGCTGGCCGAGGCGGGGTTCGATACCACCTTTGCCAGTCAGCCCTTTGACTTCGTGATTGAGGCCTTGCCGGAGCGCAACCTGGACGACTCCATTCCCGTGCTGGTGGTGGTGATCGATCCGCCCCTTACACCGCCCGGTGATGGCGGTGGCAACGGCGGTAATAACACCGCCTTTGTGGAAGAGAGCGCCCTGCCCAACGGCAGCAACCCCGACAGCGATAATGAAAGCTGCACCGGTTATTTCGATATCAACACCGGCAACGACGAGCTGGCCAGGGTGGAAATACGCTTGCCCGGTGGAGAATGGGTGGATGTGACCGGCGGCGGTGTGATTGAAGGAAAATACGGTACCCTTACGGTGACCGTGGAAGACGGCGTTTACCGCTGGCGCTACGATCTCAATGGCGCGGTGGATCACCCCAATGAAGGGGAAACCGGCGCCGATGATACCCTTCCCGACGACTTTGAAATTCGAGTGACCGATGACGACGGCGATCAGGCTACCGCCGGGCTGACCGTCAACGTGCACGACGACGGTCCCATGGCCGAGGCCGACTCCTTTACCGTGGGTGAGTCGGGCAAGCCCTGCTATAACCTGATGCTGATCATCGACACCTCCGGCAGCATGGAAGGGGAGCGGCTGGCGCTGGCCAAGCAGGCCCTGATTAACCTTATCAACAGCTATCGCGACATTTCTTCCAAGCTCAATATCAGCGTGATCGACTTCGGCACCCAGACCAAGATGGTGTTGGCGGACATGACCGCCGATGAGGCCATCGCCCATATCAATTCGCTTACCGCCGAGGGCTGGACTAATTACCAGGATCCGCTGGAAGACGCCCAGGAGCTGCTGACCGAACAGGTGGCCGACAAGCCGGAGTATGAGCACAAGGTGTATTTTATTTCCGACGGCGAGCCCAACCGGGGCGATGTGCCCGAGGGATGGCAGGGCTTTGTGGATGACAACGGCATTGACGTGATTGCCGTTGGGGTAGGGGAAAACAGTCCCGAGGCCCGCGATGAGCTCGACAAGGTGGGCAACAGCGGCGACACCACCCTGATTATTGAGGACCCCGAAGAGCTGGATGCGGCCCTGCAGGACACCGTGCCCAGTGAGGTATCGGGCAATGTGCTGGACAACGACAGCTTTGGGGCCGATGGCCCTGGCCGGGTGGTGTCGGTGACCTATGGTGATACCACCTATGAGGTACCCGAAGGCGGCTCGGTGGACATACCCACCGACAGTGGCGGCACCCTGACCATGCATTCCAATGGTGATTTTACCTACAGCGGCCCCGCCGATGTGGACGAAGACATTACCGAAAGCTTTACCTACACCATGGAAGATAGTGACGGCGACACCAGCAGCGCCACCCTCAATATTACCGTGACCGACAGCGACGTCCCCGACGATGGTGGCGACAACGGTGGCGGGCACGACGACGGCGATGATCATGGACATGGCCATTGCCCTCCCTTCCATTACTGGATTGATCACATCAGTCTGCCTCATGTGGCGGCAACCTTTGCCGGCATCTGGGCCCAGGCACTGGCCGCGGCGGATTTGCTGATCGACATGGGGGATACGGATCCCGGCATTAACCTTTCCTGGAAGAACTGCCCCGACAAGGTGGTTTGGCAGAAACATGATCTCTTTGATGGCGGTGATTACATCGGTGAGCAACTGGTGGCCCAGTTTGCTCCCGGCGCGGAACATTGGGGCAAGCTGTTCACCTTTACCATGAAGATTGACGGCGGCTACGAGTTTGAGCTGCACAATGCCGGCTATTTTGCCGACGGCGGCGACTGGAAGGGCAAGGATCTCGACTTTGAATGGAGCCTGACCGACTGCGAGGGCAAGCATCATGGCGGCCCCCTGAGTGTGGAGATTGACACCGGCACCCATCATCAGAGCGGCACGGCGAGCAGCGATGTATTCGCGAGTGCAGGCAGTGCCAAGCTGCACCTGCAGGGGCTGGATGGCAACGACACCCTTCACGGCGGTAGTGATATCGATGTGCTGCTGGGGGGCGGTGGCGACGATCTGCTGGCCGTGGGTCTGGGCAGTAATGTGCTTAGTGGCGGTGCCGGGCACGATCATTTCCATTTCAGCGAAACCGACCTCAATTCCCTCAATACCATTACCGACTTTGAAAAGGGCGTGGATGTGATTGACCTGGGCGAGCTGTTGTCGGGAGAAGAGGCGGGCAATCTGTCCGATTACTTGACCTTCAGTCAGGATGGGAAAGACACCCTGCTCAGTGTCTCACCCGAGGGGGATGGTGATGGCACTCAGCAGATCCGCTTTGAAGACACCAACCTGATGGATCTTTACGGAGTAACCGGCAGCGCCGATCTGGTGCAGGCCATGGTGGATGATCAGTCGTTGCAGGTTGATAAAACCTGATGTGAGGGAGGTGAGCCATGGCCAAGGTAATTTCGGTGCTGGTGCAAGGTGTCGGCTACCACTGGAACGGACAGGACATTCTGGTGGATGACGGCATCAGTGCCCCCTGGCCACTGGCGGGGCCGGTGCTGGACGGCGTGGAGCTGTATAATCAGGAAGGGGAAGCCAGCGGCACCTTTACCATCGACTTTGAACGTCAGGACTGGCTGCTGGCGGGAGAGAGCGATCTGGGGGCGGTGCTGTTGGTGGATGAAAAAGGAGCGGGCCTGAGCCCGCTGTCTCCCCTCACGGCCCAGGCCATGCGGTTGCCACCGCCGGCCCTGTCTGCTTCGAATGATGAGGCTGCCCACTCAGCCGAAGCCCTGACCCTGGACGACATTCTGCTCAGCAGCGAACTCCCCGATCTGTTTGCCTCTGCGACCATAACCGACACAGCCGCACTGAACAGCGACCTGATTGACGATGTTATCAACTGGCTCTCGGTGTATAGTCCTCCCGAATGAGATATTACCAGCCATGTCACTTGTTGGCCCGGCGTTAGCCGGGCCAGTTTTGTGCCGTTAAACGCACATGACCCGATAAATCGGTGCTTGTCGCGTTACGCCGGTGGCTGCCTTATCGATCATCAACACCAAGAGGATCACCATGCGAAATCTGTCTGCTTCCGCCCTGCTAAGCCTGCCGCTGCTCTTCAGCTCGGCGGCATTTGCCATTGCCGTTCCCGATGCCCCCCACCTGGTGACTCAGGGGGAAGCCAGCATAAGCGTGGCCCCCGACATGGCCACCCTGGAGCTGGCGGTGACAGCCCTGAAGAAGGACAGCCGCCAGGCCAAGCAGGAAGTGGATACTCGAGTGGCGGCGCTGTTCAGCGGCCTCAGTGCCCTTGGCATTAAGAAGGCGGACATTGACAGCGGCAACCTGATCACCCGGCCGGATTACCACTACCCCAAAAATGGTGAACGCGAGCTGAAGGGCTATGTGGCCGAGCGCACCGTGACCGTGCGGTTGTATCAGCTCGACAATCTGAGCCAGGCCATCGACACCGCCCTGGCCCAGGGGTTGCAGAACGTGCAGCATATTCGTTATGGTGTGCGAGAGTCCGAGACCTACCGGCAAAAGGCCCGCCAAGCCGCCATTGCCGATGCCAGGGCTCTGGCCGGCGAGCTGGCCGGTGGCTTTGAACTCGCGTTGGGAGAGGTATATGCCATTGAGTATGCGGGCCAGTCTCCGGTGCATCCGCGGCCCCTTGGTGCGGCCCGCATGATGGCCGATGCCGCTCCCGAGAGCTATCAGCAGAACGAGATTGAATTTACCGATCAGGTACAGGTGGTCTACACCCTGAATTAACCCTGATGCGCGGCCTTGTCCCTTGGCGGAGACGAGGCTGCGCCCTCTGATTGCCTTGATTTTCCTTACTTACTTTTATTAAAAAAAAATTTATAACTTAAAAAAACGTGACTTTGATGGCAAAAATTCCCTAAAGTCGATGTTTTTGATACTTTATGGCAAAACCCAAGCAGTTGTCATAAAGGACCCCGGTAATGGCCAACTATTCCCTCGAAAAAGAAAAAATCAAAATTTTATTGCTGGAAGGCGTACACCCCGGCACCGTTGAATCGTTCAAGGCCGCAGGCTATAGCAACATCGACTACCTCAAGACTTCCCTGGCCGAAGACGAGCTGAAAGAGCGCATCAAGGATGTGCACTTTGTGGGCATCCGTTCCCGCACTCAGCTGACCGAGTCGGTCCTGGACGCCGCCGACAAGCTGGTGGCCATCGGCTGTTTCTGCATCGGCACCAACCAGGTGGATCTGAGTGCCGCCGAAATTCGCGGTATTCCGGTGTTCAACGCGCCTTTCTCCAACACTCGCAGCGTGGCCGAGCTGGTACTGGGCGAACTGCTGCTGCTGCTGCGCGGCATTCCCGAGCGCAACGCCAAGGCCCACCGGGGTGAATGGCAGAAAACCGCTACCCACTCCTTTGAAGCCCGTGGCAAGAAGCTGGGCATCATCGGCTATGGCCACATCGGTACTCAGCTGGGCATTATTGCCGAAGGCATCGGCATGCAGGTGTATTACTACGACATCGAGAACAAGCTGTCGCTGGGCAACGCCATTCAGGTGGCCAGCCTGAAAGAGCTGCTGAACATGGCCGATGTGGTGTCGCTGCACGTGCCCGAAACCGCCCAGACCAAAAACATGTTTGGTGCCGAACAGCTGGCGATGATGAAGCCGGGTGCCATTTTGATCAATGCATCACGGGGCACCGTGGTCGACATCGACGCGCTGGCGGCGGCCCTGGCCAGCAAGCACGTGGCCGGTGCGGCCATCGACGTATTCCCGGTGGAGCCCAAATCCAACGACGAGGAGTTCATTTCCCCGCTGCGCGAGTTTGACAACGTGATCTTGACCCCGCACATTGGCGGCTCCACTCAGGAAGCTCAGGAAAACATCGGCTACGAAGTGGCGGGCAAGCTCATCAAGTATTCCGACAACGGATCCACCCTGTCGGCGGTGAACTTCCCCGAGGTATCACTGCCGAGCCATGCCGGCACCAGCCGCCTGCTGCACATTCACCACAACAAGCCGGGCATTCTCAGTCAGATCGCCCAGGCCTTTGCCGGGGACGACATCAACATTGCGGCCCAGTACCTGCAGACCTCGCCCAAAATCGGTTATGTGGTGATCGACGTGGAAACCGCCCAGAGCGAACAGGCCCTGGAAAAACTCAAGGCCATCAGCGGCACCATTCGCGCTCGAATTCTGCACTGACAGCACGACCGACAGAGAATGTGAAAGGGGCGCAAGCCCCTTTTTTAATGGTAAGATTTTTTGTAGGTTGCGAATAAGCGAAGCGAGTTCCAACATTTGCGTTGCCGGCAGCGCGGGCTTCGGCCCGGGCCGAAGTGACGGGAGTTATATTCAAACGGATAACAACATGAGCAGAGCACTGGAAGATTTGTTGACCCTGCTGGCGCTGGAGCCACTGGACGACGGCCTCTATCGGGGCCAGAGTGCGGATCTGGGGTTTGGCGCCGTGTTTGGCGGTCAGGTGATGGGGCAGGCGCTGGCGGCGGCCAAATACACCCTGGACCCGGAGCGGCCGGTGCATTCCTTTCATTCCTATTTTCTGCGTCCCGGGGACGTCAACCGGCCCATCATCTACGACGTGGAAAACATTCGTGACGGCAAAAGCATCTCCACCCGCCGTGTGCAGGCGCTGCAGTACGGCAAGCCGATCTTCTACATGACTGCCTCGTTTCAGCAGCCGGTGCCGGGCTTTGAGCATCAGGCGCTGATGCCCGAGGTGGCCGGACCGGAAGATCTGGTGCCGGAGCACGAGCGGCTGGCGGCCCAGGCCGAACGGGTGCCGGTCCAATTGCGCAAAAAACTGTTGTCGGGCAGCCCCATCGACATGCGTCAGGTCAATTTCGTGGATCCTCTTAACCCGCAAAAGGCCGAGCCCAGGCGCTGCCTTTGGCTCAGGGCCAATGGTCCCCTGCCGGATGATGCCCGCATTCACAAATATCTGCTGGCCTATGCTTCAGACTTCAACTTTTTGCCCACGGCGCTGATGCCCCATGGCCGCTCCTTCTGGGAGCGGGAATTGCAGGTGGCCACCATCGATCATTCCATGTGGTTTCATGACGATTTTCGTTTCGACGACTGGGTGCTCTATGTGATCGACAGCCCCCGGGCCGTGGCCGGTCGTGGCCTGGTACAGGGGCAACTCTTTAGCCGCGATGGCCGGCTGGTGGCTACCACCATGCAGGAAGGCCTGATCCGTTCGCGCAGCGGCAAGCAATAATACCGCAACGCCCCAAGGGCAATCTTGCCGGCTGACAAGCAGCCAGCCAATTGTTGCCAGGCAACAATCCGATACATTTTGAATACTGGATACCTGAAATGAGTAAAACCTGGAGTGAGGTCATCGGGCCGGAAAAACAGCAGCCTTATTTTCGGCAGGCCATGCAGGCGGTAGCGGCCGCCCGCGAGGCGGGCAAGGTGGTTTATCCGCCAGAAAGCGAGGTGTTTAATGCCCTCAAGCTGACCGAACTGTCGCAGGTCAAGGTGGTCATGCTGGGGCAGGATCCCTACCACGGGCCGGGACAGGCCCATGGTCTGTGCTTTTCGGTGCGCCCCGGCGTGCGGGTGCCGCCGTCGCTGCGCAATATGTACAAGGAGCTGGAAAGCGATATTCCCGGCTTTATAACGCCCCGGCATGGCTTTTTGGAGTCCTGGGCGCGGCAGGGGATTTTAATGCTTAATACCGTGCTCACGGTGGAAGGGGGCAAGGCCCATTCCCACGCCAAACTGGGTTGGGAAACCTTTACCGACAGGGTGATTCAGGCGGTGAATGATCACTGCGACGGCGTGGTATTTTTGCTGTGGGGCAGCCATGCCCAGAAAAAGGGCCGTCATATCGACGGTCAGCGCCATCATGTGCTGACCGCGGTGCACCCCAGCCCGTTGTCGGCCCACAGGGGCTTTTTTGGCTGCCGGCACTTTTCAACCACCAATCAGTTACTGGAGCGCCAGGGCAAAGCCCCCATCGAATGGCAGCTGCCGCTGGAGGTGCCAGCCGCGCCCTGATGGGATAGGGCATGTCTACAGCTCCAGGCCGTCCAGGTCTCCGTCAAATGCGCAGTCCAGTTGCTGTAATTCCTGCTTCAGGCGGCGCCTTTCCATAATGGCTTCAATTTCCCGCCATTTGCGCTCCTTGCTTGTTTCAACTGTGGTCCGGCGTGAATATTTTTCATGCCCCTGGTCCTGACCAAATATCAGTTTCTGCATGGGTAGCCCCTTGTTCAACGTCTGTTTCAACTTGTCGACCGCCTTGAAAATCATTCAAGGCGGCATAATCCATGGCGCCAATGTGGATAAACGGATGAAGTGGGCGAAGACTTTAATGGGGCAATATGGAAGAGGGGCGGGCGGTATTTAACGGATAATAAAAAGGCGCCCGAAGGCGCCTGAATTATGGTTCGTGCTCTTTTACAGTTTCAGCTCTTCGGCCATGGCATCAAGTTCGAAGGTACAGTCGAGTTGCTGAAGTTCTTCTTGCAAACGCCTTTTGTCCTTAAGGGCTTCAATTTCCCGCCATTTACGTTTTTTGGCCGGCTCGCGCGCAGTACGCGGGGACCTTTCAACCACAAAATCCTGATCGAAGCGTGACCTCTCCATGGGGCTCCCTCCTGTTGGTTATCAGTTGCAGTCGCAGTTCATATATCACAACAGGTTATAAATTAGAATGTGGTTGTTGCACTTTTATTAAGTTGCAATGCAAATGGCGGGAGTTTATGCGAGAAAAGAGAGGGATGGGAAAGACAGAGTGGCGTTCGGGTTGCTGACGCGTAGCGTCAACCGTCAATAAAAGCGCCCTTGCGGGCGCTCATGCAGGCCGGCGGCCTGTGCTACAGATAACAGGCGATTAAATCATCGCCGTGAGCATGTCTTCCAGTTTGCCCTGATCGATGGCGAAGTTGCGAATGCCTTCGGCCAGTTTCTCGGTGGCCATGGCGTCCTGGTTCTGCTCCCAGCGGAACTCGGCTTCGGTCAGCGGGGCCGGGCGGGCTGCCGTGGCGCCCTGATCCTGCAGTTTCTGCACGACCTCACCCTCGGCCTGGCTCAGCTCTTCCAGCAGGTTCGGGCCTATGGTCAGGCGGTCACAGCCGGCCAGCTCGAGAATTTCGCCGGTATTGCGAAAGCTGGCACCCATCACCACGGTGTTGTAGCCGTGCTGCTTGTAATAGTTGTAAATGCGAGTGACCGACAGCACGCCGGGATCTTCCGCCGGGGCGTAGTCTTTTTTGTCGGTGTTGTTCTTGTACCAGTCCAGAATGCGGCCCACGAAGGGAGAGATCAGGTAGGCGCCGGCCTCGGCACAGGCGCGGGCCTGGGCAAAGCTGAACAGCAGGGTCAGGTTGCAGTTGATGCCTTCTTGCTCCAGTACCTCGGCGGCGCGAATGCCTTCCCAGGTAGAGGCCAGTTTGATCAGAATGCGCTCCTTGCTCACGCCGGCCTCGGCGTAGAGGGCGATCAGACGGCGGGCCTTGGCAATGCTGGCTTCGGTGTCGAATGACAGCCGGGCGTCCACCTCGGTGGAGATGCGGCCGGGAATAAGCTTGAGAATTTCACAGCCAATGTTCACCGCCAGCTTGTCGGAGGCGTCAATCAGTTGCTGGTCGGCGTCCTGGCTCTGCGCCTTGGCCCAGGTCACGGCGTCTTCGAGCAACGGGCGGTACTCGGGGATCTGCGCCGCCTTCAGGATCAGGGACGGGTTGGTGGTGGCATCTTCGGGCTGATACTTGCGAATGGCGTCGATGTCGCCGGTGTCGGCGACCACAGTGGTCAGCTTGCGCAGTTGTTCGAGTTTGTTGGCCATGAACGGGTCCTTCAGGGTGATGTTTAGCGCTATATTCTAGTTTTAACGCTCTCGAAAGTCATTGGCCTTGGTCCAGGGAAGCCTGATGGCCGGCCGCTGTGATCCGGCTCACTCGGCTCGAGCGTGCGGCTGTGGTACATTGCGCCGCTTCGCGTGGAACTCATGTAAATGAAGGCCATGAATTTTGATTTGACGCTAGAGGTGCTCATGGACTCCTTTATTGCCTTTATCAACAACCTGCTGTGGGGATCCGTGCTGATCTACCTGCTGCTGGGCGTGGGCATTTTCTTTACCGTGCGGCTGGGCCTGATCCAGTTCCGCCACTTTGGTCATATGTTCTCGGTGCTGCGGCACAGCCGCCAGTCCGATGAGGCGGGCATTTCCTCGTTTCAGGCACTGTGTACCAGCCTGGCGGCCCGAGTGGGCACCGGCAACTTGGCCGGGGTGGCGGTGGCGCTCTATCTGGGTGGCCCCGGTGCCATTTTCTGGATGTGGCTGATTGCCCTTATCGGCATGGCCACGGCCTTTGCCGAAAGTACCCTGGCCCAGCTTTACAAGGTCAAGGACGATGACGGCAACTACCGAGGCGGCCCGGCCTACTACATGGAGCGGGGCCTTGGCATGCGCTGGATGGGCGTGCTGTTTGCGGTATTTCTCATCATCGCCTTTGGCCTGGTATTCAACGCGGTGCAGGCCAACTCCATCAGTGCCGCCATGCAGGTTGCCTTCAGCGTGCCCGAGTGGCTTACCGGCCTGGTGCTGGTGGTACTGGCGGGGCTGATTATCTTTGGCGGCCTGCGCACCATTGCCCGCTTTGCCGAGCTGGTGGTGCCCTTTATGGCGCTGGCCTATCTGCTGATCGCCCTGGTGGTGGTGGCCATGAACCTGACCGAACTGCCCGGCGTGCTGGCGCTGATAGTGAAGTCGGCCTTTGGCCTGGAGCAGGCCGGTGGCGGTGCCATGGGGTATGCCATCTCCCAGGCGCTCATTAACGGCATCAAGCGCGGCCTGTTCTCGAACGAGGCGGGCATGGGCTCGGCGCCCAATGCCGCGGCGTCGGCCACTCCCTATCCGCCGCACCCGGCGTCCCAGGGCTATGTGCAGATGCTGGGGGTCTTTGCCGACACCATAGTGATTTGTACCTGTACCGCCTCCATCATTCTGCTTTCGGGCCAGTTTGAGCCCGGCTCAGGCGTCACCGGCATTGAGCTGACCCAGAAGGCGCTGGCCAACGAGGTGGGCGACTGGGGCAATATCTTTATCGCCATTGCCATCCTGTTCTTTGCCTTTACCAGCATAGTGGCCAACTACGCCTATGCCGAAAACAACCTGGTGTTCCTGGAGCACAACCATCCGGCCGGGCTGCTGGTGTTCCGCTTGTTCGTGCTGGGCATGGTCATGTTTGGCTCCATTGGTGAACTGCCCACCATCTGGGCCATGGCCGATACCTCCATGGGCATGATGGCGCTGATCAACCTGGTGGCCATACTGTTGCTGTCCGGCGTGGTGATTAAGCTGGCAAAGGACTACAATGACCAGCGCAAGCTGGGCCGGCTGCCCACCTTTGACGCCAGCAAATACCCCGAGCTGCACAGCCAGCTGGAAGAGGGGATCTGGGATAAAAAGAAGTAACTTGAGGGATTAGGGCCTGCAGGTTGTGATGTGCTTCGCTCATCACAACCTGCTTCCTTCATGCTGGCCGGGCTAGGTTCCAAACGCTTACATTTTACGTCTTACGTCTTACGTCTTACGCCTTGGATCAAGGCTGTTCACCCACCAGAAACTGCTTGCTGATGGCCTTGAAGGTGTCGGTACCGGCCTGCTGCATCAGTTCAAACACCACCATTTCCCGGCTGACGATGTGAGCGCCGGCGCTGCGCATGCGCTCCAGGCCAAGGCGGCGGTCTTCCTCGCTGCGGCTGCCCACGGCGTCGGCCACCACAAAAACCGCCTTGCCCGCCTGCAGCAACTCCAGCACGGTTTGCAGCACGCAAACGTGGGTTTCCATGCCGCATACGATGATCTGGCTGCGATCCTGCCAGTGCTCGGGCACACAACCGCCGGCCACGGCGGAAAAATGCACCTTGTCCACCACCTCGGGCTGCTTCACCAGGGCGGTAAGGGCTGGCAGGGTGTGACCCAGGCCGCGAGGGTACTGCTCGGTGAACAGGGTGGGAGTGCCCAGCACCTGACAGGCCTCAATCAGCCAGCCGGCGCGTGCGGCCAGACCGTTGCTGTCGTGAATGGCGGGCACCAGTTTTTCCTGAATGTCGATCACCAGCAGGGCGGCCTTCTCGGGATGCATCAGCATAATCTTCTCCTTGTTAAACGGCTGCCCCAGTATGCCGGTTTCGGTGCAAATAAACAGTCCGCCTAGACCTTGAACTCGCCCAGCAGCCGGTCCTGGTGCTGCATCTGCTCCAGCATGGCATGGCACTTGTTGAGCTGCTCCAGGGCACCATTGGCCACATCCTGGCTGATGTCCCGAATGTTGGTGGTGTTCTGGTTGATCTCTTCACTGGTGGCGCTTTGCTCTTCGGCGGCGGTGGCAATCTGCAGGTTCATGTCGTTGATTTGCGCAATGGCCTCGCGAATACGGCTCAGCACTTCGTTGGCTTCGGCGGCATCCGTGGTGGTGCTGGCGGCCAGTGCCTGGCTTTGCTGCATCTTGTGCTCGGCCTGCTGCACTCCCTGCTGCAGCTTTTCTATCATGTCGCCAATTTCCTGGGTGGACTGTTGGGTGCGGGACGCCAGCGAGCGTACTTCGTCGGCCACCACCGCAAAGCCGCGGCCCGACTCGCCGGCCCGGGCCGCTTCAATGGCAGCATTGAGCGCCAGCAGGTTGGTCTGCTCGGCAATGCCGCTTATCACCGACAGAATCGATTCTATATTGCGGCTGAGCTGGGCAAGCTCGTTAACGGAGGCCATGGTATCGTCCATGTCGGCGGCCAGGCGGGCAATGGCCTGGGTCGAACGGGACACCACCAGCACGCCCTGTTCGGTTTCCTGGTTGGCGGCGTTGGCGGCCTCGGCGGCATTCTGAGCGTGGCGGGCCACGTCGTTGGCGGTCGCGGCCATTTCATGCATGGCGGTAGCCAGCTGATCCAGCTCCTGCAATTGCAGTTGCAGCTGTTGCTCGGCCTGCTCCGACTGTACCGAGGTTTCGGCGATGCGTGACTTCAGGGTATGGGCACTGCTCATCACATTACCGATCAACTGCTGCAGGTGGGCCAGAAAACCGTTGAACTCGCCGGCAACTAGGGCGAATTCGTCTTTTCTGACGATGGGCAGGCGTCGGGTCAGGTCGCCTTCGCCGCTGTTGATGTCGGCCAGGGAGCGGTGCAGGCCACCCAGCGGCTTGAGCTGGCTGGTCATCAACAGCACCAGGATCACCAGGCTGACGGCAACGCCTATGGCGGCGATGAGCAGGGACTGCCATTGCAGCCTGTCGGCCCGCGCCATGACAATGCTTTCGTCCAGGGCTACGCCGATATACCAGTTGGCACCCTGCAGGCCCTCAAGGGGAGTAAAGGTCACCCAGTGGGGGGCGCCGTTGAGAGCATGGGTGCTGAGTTCGGCGCTGATCTCGGGCGTGCTGCCGTCAAACAGATCGCTCAGCGGACGGCCGTTGAGGGCGGTGTCGGGGTGGGAGATGATGTTGCCGGACCGGGTCACCAGAAAGGCGTGGCCGGCGCCGTTGAAATCGATCACGTTAATCGCATCGGCAATGGATTTCAGGCTGAGATCGCCGCCAAAGGCTCCCAGAAAACGGCCGTTATCGGTAATTTTGGCTACCGCGGAAATCAGAATGTCACCGGTGCTGGCGTCGGCATAGGGCTCGGTGAGCGAAGCTCTGGAGGCGTTTCGGGCCACGGTGTACCAGGGGCGCTGGCGGGCGTCCCAGCCGGCAGGGTTCCACTCTGGGGTGTTGGAAATGGCCCGTCCTGCTTCGCTTTCCAGGCCGCCGAAAATCAGCATGAATTCTTCCCTGAGCAGCGGCAGATCAAAGGTGTGCTGCACTTGCTCACGGCTGAAGTTGCCGTTGATTTGTTGTGCCGCCATGTCGATCAGACCCAGCTTGCCGTTCAGCCAGTTTTCTATCTGGTGCGCCAGGGTGGAGCTGGTTTCATGAACGGTGGCGGCGGTTTGCTGGCGCAGGCTGTCCCGCACCTGCGAAAGTTGCAGCCAGGACAACAAACCAACGGTGATCAGCAATACGGCGGCGGCGGTGAGCCCCACCTTGTGAGTCAGCTTCATACAACATTTCCCTGTTTTTGTGGCTCGAAGAAAACGACCGAGGTCGTATTGAACGGCGGCCCTGAGCCAAACTCAACGGTTGTTTTTCATTGTTTGCGCAAGCGCACAATTTTTTAACATGGCGGGAGTGACGGCAGCAGAAACTGGTATTTTTTTCGCCTTTTCGTGTTTGTCCCCTTGCCTGCCGACCGATTTCGATTTATTCATATCGCCCTTTTTTTCCAGCCTGGGAGTTTCCACCGGCACGTCGCGTCGGGCAGTCGACCCGTTCGCCAGTTTCTTTTCCGTTGTTCCCGTCACGGGGTCTTTCCCGTTTTTCATTGTTGCTGTTTTCGTCACTGTTTTGGTTTTGCCTGGAGGTAAGGCGTTAATGAGTGGTGGCAATACCTGTTTGAATTGCGGCGCCTGCTGTGCGTTTTTTCGTGTGTCTTTTTACTGGGGAGAAGTGCACAGCGACTTTGCCGTGCCCGAGCCTCTGACCGAGCCGGTGTCTTTTACCCGTCTGGCCATGCGTGGCACCAACCAGCCATCGCCCCGTTGTGTGGCGCTGGAAGGGGAGGTGGGCGGCTGCGTGTCCTGCTCCATTTATGAAAATCGTCCCGGCCCCTGCCGGGATTTTGAGGCCTATGACGCCGAGGGCGCCTGCAACCGGGCCCGGGCCGCTCATGGCCTGCCCCCGCTGGAGGACAATCCGGTGGCGGCATAAGCAGGCGGCGCCAGACCTTGGAGGAAGCGACCGCGGTGGTGGCCACTCCCTCGCATCGCCAGTCATAAACAACCGGCCTAAGACGGTGCCGGGCCGGTTGTTCAGGGCACAAGGCCTGACGTGGTGTTAACGGTCGTCGGAGCTGGACTCAATGCGGTGAATGCTCAGATCCGCGCCGTTATATTCCTGCTCGGCATCCAGCCGCAATCCCACCAGAACCTTGATCAGGCCGTAGATGACAAGGCCTCCCAGCAGGGCAATGGCGACCCCCAGCAGTGAGCCCAGCAACTGGGACATCAGGCTGACGCCGCCCAGGCCACCCAGCGCCTCGCTGCCGAAAATGCCCGCGGCAATGCCGCCCCAGAGGCCACACAGTCCATGCAGGGGCCAGACCCCCAGCACGTCGTCGATTTTCCAGCGGTTCTGGGCCTGAGTGAAGGCCCAGACAAAGAGTACCCCGGCGACGCCACCCACCAGCAATGAACCAAGGGGATGCATGACATCGGATCCGGCGCAAACCGCCACCAGCCCGGCCAGGGGGCCGTTATGGATAAATCCGGGGTCGTTGCGGCCGGCGATCAGGGCGCTGATGATGCCACCGACCATGGCCATCAGGCTGTTGACCGCCACCAGTCCGGAAATGCCATCCAGCGTTTGGGCCGACATGACATTAAAGCCGAACCAGCCGATGCAAAGAATCCAGGCGCCAAGGCCGAGAAAGGGAATATTGGAGGGCGGAAAAGCCACCAGCCGCCCACCCTTGTAGCGCCCGTGGCGAATGCCCAGCAAAAGCACCGCCACCAGCGCCAGCCAGCCTCCGACACCATGCACCACAACGGAGCCGGCAAAATCGTGAAAGGGCGCACCAAACCGGTTTTCCAGCCAGTCCTGAATGCCATGGTTACCGTTCCAGGCAATGCCTTCAAACAGCGGATAGACCAGTCCCACCACCAGCGCCGAGGCGATCAGGAAGGGCCAGAAACGTCCGCGCTCGGCGATGCCGCCGGAGATGATGGCCGGAATGGCGGCGGCAAAGGTCATCAGGAAAAAGAATTTGACCAGCTCGTAACCGTGGTTCTGGGACAGCACGGCGGCACTGTCATAAAAGGTGACGCCGTAGGCCAGCCAGTAACCGACAAACAGGTAGGCGAGGGCCGAAAAGCCAAAATCGCTCATGATCTTGGCCAGGGCATTGACCTGGTTCTTGCGCCTGACGGTGCCCACCTCCAGAAAGGCAAACCCGGCATGCATGGCAAACACCAGTATGGCCCCCAGCAGGATGAACATTGTGTTGGCACTTTGCGACAGCTCGCCGATAGCGCTGCTGATTGATTCCACGCGATTTCCTCCGTAACGGTGACCGGTGCCCCAGATAGGGTCGCCTGCACCGAAATGCAGCATGATTTACCTTAGCACCCGCCACCTGATTATGACGTTGCCCGCTTTGGTGCGGCGTGAGACTGGGTTGCACCAAAGCGGATCCTGTTAGCGCGAGTATCGAGGCAAAATTTGTGCCAATGGGTCTGCCACTGCCGGCTCACAGAAGGCGGCGGCGTGCTGGTAATCGCGGGGTTTCGGCGGCCATGCGCGCGGCCTGTGGCAGCATCGGCGCCATGGAAAGGCGCTAAGAAACGCAGTAAGCGACGGAAAATGCTGGTGTTTTGAGGGTTGTCCGGTAGTCTTTAGGCAGAACACAAGGAGCCTGGTTATGGAAAAACTCTCTGCCCTCGAGCAACGCGTGATTGGCTGCCTGATTGAAAAACAGGTGTCCACTCCCGATGTCTATCCGCTTACCCTCAATTCACTGGTTAACGCCTGCAACCAGAAAAGCAACCGGGATCCGGTGATGAGCCTCGCCGAGCGCGACGTGCAGTCGGTGCTCAACACGCTGGGGGCCCGTCGTCTGGTGAACAACGTGGCCGGTTTTAACGCCCGTGCCGCCAAGTATCAGCATCGCTTCTGTAACACCGAGTTTGGCGAGCTGCAATTCAGCGCCGGTGAGCTGGCCATTGTCTGCGAGCTGCTGCTGCGTGGCCCGCAAACCCCGGGGGAGCTGCGCAGCCGCTGCGCCCGCCTGCATCCGTTTGGCGATGTCAGCGAGGTGGACGACTGCCTGCACAGCCTGATGGAAAAGGGCCCCTTTGTGGTCAAGCTGGAGCGACAGCCCGGCAAGCGGGAATCGCGCTATGCCCACCTCTTTGGCGATGCTCCGGTGACCGAGCCATCGGCCCCGGTGACGCCGGCAGGGGACGCTCAGGCCCGTATCGCCGAGCTGGAGGCGGAAGTGGCCCGGCTCAAGGCCCGCATTCGCGAGCTGGAAGGGGAGTGATGCCGTTCGCCACTTTCAGCCGGTACCATCGAAAGCATGGCACGGGCGCAGTGGCAGCGAGCGGAACTTGCATTTAACGTCGGCACTGGGTGCTCATCCTGGCATTTATCGGCCATAGTGGTAGGAGCGATAATGGCGGTGGGAGCCAGTGATGAATCCCCTGACAGATGCAGACGACCAGCAGGAAGTAGCGCGCCGGCTCAGCCTGGACGCCTTCTGGATGCCCTTTACCGGCAACCGGGCCTTCAAGGCCGCGCCCCGGCTGCTGGCCGGGGCGGACGGTGCCTATTTTACCGATGTGGACGGCCGCCGGCTGTTCGACAGCCTCTCCGGGCTGTGGTGCACCGGCCTGGGGCACAAACACCCGAAAATCATTGAAGCCATTCATCGTCAGCTGCATACCCTGGATTATGCCCCCGGGTTTCAGACCGGCCATCCCCTGGCCTTTGCGCTGGCCGAACGATTGGCGGCGCTGGCGCCCGCCGACCTTAACCGCGTGTTTTTTACCAACTCCGGCTCCGAGTGTGCCGACACCGCCCTGAAAATGGCCCGGGCCTACTGGCGTGCCCGCGGCAAGCCGGAAAAGACCCGGCTCATTGGTCGGGCCAGGGGGTATCACGGGGTGAACATGGGCGGCACCAGCCTGGGGGGAATCGGCGCCAACCGCAAGCACTACGGTCAGCTGGTGGACGCGGATCACCTGCCTCACACCTTGCTGGCGGAAAACGCCTTCAGCCGGGGCCAGCCCGAACAGGGCGCGGAGCTGGCCGATCATTTGCTACGGCTGATTGAGCTGCACGACGCCTCCAATATCGCGGCGGTGATCGTGGAGCCCATGTCCGGCTCGGCCGGTGTCATTGTGCCGCCGGTGGGCTATTTGCAGCGGTTGCGGGATATTTGCCATCGACACGATATTCTGCTGATTTTCGACGAGGTGATCACCGGCCTGGGCCGCATGGGCGAACTGTTCGGCGCCGATTTTTTCGGCGTGGTACCTGACATCATGAACCTGGCCAAGCAGCTCACCAACGGGGTGGTGCCCATGGGGGCGGTCATCGCCAGGGAGCATATTTATCAGGCCTTTATGGCGCAGCCGGGGCCGGACTACATGGTGGAGTTCCCTCATGGCTATACCTATTCCGGCCATCCCCTGGCCTGCGCCGCCGCCATGGCGTCGCTTGATATTCTCGTTGAAGAGGAGATGCCGGGCAGGGTGCGGGCGCTGATGCCGGTGTTCGCGGAGCAGATCCATCGGCTCAGAGGACTGCCCCATGTAGTGGACATTCGCAACTGCGGCCTGGCCGGAGCGGTGCAGCTGGCGTCATACCCGGGCGAGCCGGCGCGCCGGCCCATGGAGCTGGCCATTGCACTGTGGCAGGCGGGCTATTATGTGCGCTTTGGCGGAGACACCCTGCAGTTTGGCCCGCCCTTTATCTCCACTCCAGGAGAGATTGAGCAGTTGTTTGGCGGCGTAGCGCGTGTGCTCGCCAATGCTTGAGCCTGGTGCCGTTCATGGATGTGAACGAGTGTGGTCGGTGCCCCTTTTATTGCCGGGCGCAAGCTGTCACAATATGCGCCTCTTGAGGGAGTAATCGTTCGGCAACCGCCGAAACGGCTGTCAACAATCTCTGAGCCAAAGGCTTATGGCAGTCGTGTCCTGACGGATTGATGAGACTCGAGACGCAACCATCCACCGGGCGGGAGATGGTGCGTCTTGGTTGTCGTGTCCCGCCCCAAGAGCGCTTATGAACATGTCTTGCCTGTCATTTCTTCTGTCTGCCCCTGTTCATGGGGGGAAATCACCATGCTGATGTCTGTTGCTGCCATTTTGCTGGGCCTTGCGGTGCTGGTGTGGAGTGCCGATCGTTTCGTGGATGGCGCCTCTGCCACCGCCCGTCATGCGGGCATGCCCCCCTTGCTGATCGGCATGGTGATCGTGGGCTTTGGAACCTCGGCGCCGGAAATTGTGGTGTCTATTATCTCGGCGCTGGAAGGCAACCCCGGCCTGGCGCTGGGTAATGCCTATGGCTCCAACATCGCCAATATCGGGTTGATCCTGGGGATAACGGCGCTGATAAGCCCCATTGCCGTGCATTCCCAGGTGCTGCGCAAGGAACTGCCCATACTGCTGCTGATCACCCTGCTGTCCCTCAGCCTGTTGTGGAACGGCTGGCTGGCGCGGACCGATGCCATCATGCTGCTGGTGGTGTTTGTGCTGCTGATGGCCTGGAGCATTCGTCAGGGCCTGCGGGACGGTAATGACAGCATGGCCGCCGAGCAGGAGAGAGAGCTGGACGACAACCTGATGAGCCTGAAAAAGGCGCTGTTCTGGCTGCTGGCTGGCCTGGTGCTGCTGATCATCAGCTCGCGCATTCTGGTGTGGGGCGCGGTGAACGTGGCCCAGGCCTTTGGCGTGAGTGACTTGATTATTGGCCTGACCATTGTGGCCATCGGCACCTCGCTGCCGGAGCTGGCATCGTCCATTGCCGCCATTCGCAAAAACGAGCACGACCTGGCCCTGGGCAACGTGATTGGCTCCAACCTGTTCAACACCCTGGCGGTGGTGGGTCTTGCCGGCATTATTCACCCGCTGGAGGTGATGCCGGAGGTGCTCAGTCGCGACTTTATGGTGATGATAGTGCTGACCCTGTCGCTGTTTGTGCTGGGCTTTGGCTTCAAGGGCCGGCAGGGGCGCATCAACCGTTTTGAAGGCGCCTTTTTGCTGACGGTGTATGTGGCTTACACCGGCTGGCTGGCCGGCAATGTGATTGCCGCCGCTTAGATTACTCCAGGCGATGGAAAGGCAGGCGGGGTGAGGCACGCGACTCGCCTGCATTGGCGCCCGTAAGGGCGCTTTCTTCTTTGTGGGCCTTACACGAGGCTGCTTCGCCCCTCTACCTCATTCGCTTCAAACGCGACCGAGTCTATACTCACCCGCATAACCCCAATCTGGCGCGGGAGAACATCATGACCGGGCTTAAGGCGCCGTGGGCCACCGCCGGCCTGCTTTTCATTCTGCTGACACAGCCGGCGTCGGCAACACGGCTTTCCGTTGACGACAGCAATCCCAACACTCGGGGCTGGATGCAGGGCTTTCCACCGCCACCGGAAAAACGCCTGCGTGCCGTCGATGGTTCCTTTTTTGAATTTCCCGCCCTGCGTTACAGCGTGGCGCACATGCGTGAATTTATGCCCACGGTGGAAGTGTCTCGCGGCCTGGGAGCGCCCGCGCCGCTGAACTATCGCCTGGATCCGCTTATCGACAAGCTGCGCTTTCTGCCCTGGGGAAGCGAGCAGCCCATCACCTTTGCCGACGCCCTGACACGCAATTACACCGATGGCCTGCTCATTCTGCACCGGGGGGACGTGGTGTATGAACGCTATTTCGGGGCGTTGAAGGAAGACGGTCAGCACGCCGTGATGTCGGTGACCAAGTCGGTGACCGGCCTGCTGGCCGCGGTGCTGGTGGCCGAAGGCAGGCTGGATGAAACCAGAAAGGTAGCCGACTATGTGCCGGAGCTGGCGAGCTCTGCCTTTGGCGACGCCAGCGTGCGCCAGCTGATGGACATGACCACGGGACTGCAATACAGCGAAAACTATGCCGATCCGAATGCCGAGGTGTGGCAATTCTCCACCGCCGGCAGCTCCTGGCCCAAGCCACAGGGTTACTCCGGGCCGGTGGGCTACCTTGACTACCTGACTGGGGTGCAGAAGCTGGGGGAGCACGGCCAGGCCTTTGGCTATAAGACCGTAAACAGTGATGCCCTGGGTTGGGTGATTTCCCGCGTGACCGACACCTCGGTGGCCGAGTTGCTGTCGGAAAAAATCTGGCGGCGCATCGGCATGGAGCAGAGCGCCTATTACCAGGTGGACGAGCTGGGCATTCCCTTTGCCGGCGGCGGGCTGAATGCCGGCCTGCGCGACATGGCCCGTCTGGGCGAGCTGGTGCGAAACCAGGGCCGCTGGCAGGGCGAGCCGTTGCTGCCGGCGGCGGCCATCGACGACATTCTGCGTGGCGGCAGCCAGGAGGCCTTTGCCCGGGCGGGTTTTGACAAGCTAAGAGGCTGGTCTTATCGCAATATGTGGTGGGTAACCCACAACCCCAACGGCGCCTTTGCCGCCCGTGGCGTGCATGGCCAGACCATCTACATTGACCCGGCCGCCGAGATGGTGCTGGTGCGCTTTGCTTCCCACCCGGTGGCGGCCAACGGCGCCAATGATCCGCTTTCGCTGCCGGCCTGGCAGGCGGTGGCCGATCACCTGATTTCGCTTGAGAAACCCTGACAGGAGCTGGCGATGAAACCCTCTGAACTTTTCGATCTTTCCGGCAAGGTGGCCATTATCACCGGCGGCGCCAACGGCATCGGCAGGGGGTGCTGCACCATGCTGGCGGCCCATGGCGCCAGCGTGGTGGTGGCGGATCTGAAGCTGGATGATGCCGAGGCCACCGCCGAGGAAATTCGCCATGACGGCGGCAAGGCCGTGGCCATGGCCTGCAACGTTACCCAGGACGACGATCTGACCGGGCTGGTGAACCAGACCCTGGCGGAATTTGGCCAAATCAACATTCTGGTGAACAACGTAGGCGGAGGCGGTGCCGGCCGCGAAAGCCCGGCCACGCTGACCGTTGAAGCGTTTGCCCGCACCTTTGAGCTGAACGTGTTCAGCACCTGGCGACTGGCCCAGTTGTGCGCCCCGCACATGGCCAAGGCCGGCTATGGCTCCATCATCAATATGTCGTCGATGAGCTCCATCAACAGAAGCCCGGCCATCAGTGCCTATGCATCATCCAAGGCCGCCATCAATCACATGACCGCCAATCTGGCGTTCGACTACGGCCCCGCCGGTATACGTGTGAACGCCGTGGCCCCGGGGGCCATTCGCACCGACGCCCTGGCCTCGGTGCTCACTCCTGAAATCGAGGCCGGCATGCTGGCCCACACTCCGCTCAAGCGCCTGGGCGAGGCGGATGACATTGCCGGCGCCGTGCTCTATTTCGCCGCTCCCGTGTCTTGCTGGGTGAGCGGCCAGACCCTCTTCGTCAACGGCGGGGGTGTGCAAACGTTGGACTGAGTCTCATTGTTGATCCTTGCTACCAAGGTGTAATGGCACTGGCCGGTCGCCTCTGATAAGGTCGCCGGCCTTATATTGTGACAAACACATATATTGCCCATTTAACCATCAGTGTTGTTATTTTTTGGCTTTTAAAGGGATTAACCGACGATCATGTGGAACATCATCAAAATCGCCAGTGCATTTATTGGCATTATCGTGGGGGCGGGGTTTGCCTCTGGTCAGGAAGTGCTGCAGTACTTCACCAGCTTTGGTTATTTGGGCACGGCGGCGGCCGTGGTGGCTACGGCGCTGTTTGCCTATCTGGGCATGATGCTCACCTGGCTGGGCAGCCGCACGCAAACCCGCTCCCATAAAACCGTGGTGTATCAGATAAGCGGCCGCTACCTGGGCGTGATCGTGGATGGCGTGATCATCTTTACCCTGTTTGGCGTGGGTGTGGTGATGATCGCCGGCGCCGGCTCTACCCTGCACCAGCAGTTTGGCCTGCCTTCCATGGTGGGCAGCGTGCTGATGACCTTGATGATGGGCGCAACCCTGATGCTGAACGTGCGGCGGGTGGTGGCACTGATTGGCAGTATTACTCCATTTCTGGTGCTGGCGCTGATCCTTATCTGTATTTTCAGCCTGCTGACCATGGATCGCAGTTTTGCCGAGCTGGCGCCGATTGCCGAGAGCGTGGAGTCCACCCTGCCGCACTGGCTGGTGTCGGCGGTGAACTATGTGTCGTTCAATATTGCCGTGGGCGCGGCCATGTCGCTGGTGATGGGTGGAGCTGAGCCCAATGCCCGCATTGCCCGCTGGGGTGGCCTGCTGGGCGGCCTTGGGGTGGGGGTAATGATCATGATCAGCCACCTGGCCATGTTCTCGCAAATCGATCAGGTGGCCGGCTATGCCCTGCCGTTGCTCAAGATCATTGACGGCATTTCCCCCTGGCTGGCCAAGGCCATGGCCTTTGTGCTGTTTGGCATGATCTTCAGCACCGGTGCCAGCATGTTCTATGCCTTTGTTGCCCGCTTTGTGGAAATGCGCACCCCGGCAGCCAACCGCTTCAGCATCATCACCCTGGTGGTGGGCTTTGTGGCCAGCTTCGCCGGCTTTACCCAGCTGGTGGCCTTTTTCTATCCGCTGATCGGTTATCTGGGCCTGTTCCTGGTGGGAGCGCTGATCTATGCTCCCCTGCGACTGAAGCGCGCCCGTGTGGCGAGCAACCTGCAGCCTTTGACCGGCAACGAGTAACCTAAACCTGGCCGCCTGCCAAATGGAGCGCGGGCGGCTTGTGCCTCACTCGTTTTCACGTTTCCGCCCGTACGCTCCCGCTTTTAAACCTTTTCTTTCTTCAGTACCTTATGGCCAACAGTATGGAAAACCGGTTAACGCCATAAGGAGAAAAGCATGACCATCACTCACCAGGATCTGCGCCATTTGCGCCGTTGTGTGGAGCTGGCCGAAGAAGCCCTGAACGAGGGCGACATGGCCTTTGGCTCCGTGCTGGTATCGGCCGACGGCGCCGTGCTGGCGGAAGACCGCAACCGTATTCACACCTGCGAGCCCACCTGGCACCCGGAAATTGCCCTGGCCCGCTGGGCCGCCGAAAACCTGGATGAAACCGAGCGCGCCCGCGCTACCCTCTATACCTCGGGCGAGCACTGCCCCATGTGCTCCGCCGCCCACGCCTGGGCGGGTCTTGGGCGTATTGTGTTTGCCAGCTCCTCTGGCCAATTTTCCGTCTGGTGCGAGCAATGGGGCCTGCCCGGCTCACCGGTAACAGCCCTCGCCATCAACGAAGTGGCCCCCGATATTCCCGTGGCCGGCCCGGTGCCGGAGCTGGCCGAAGAAATCCGCGAGCTGCACCGGCGGTATTTTGGCATTGAGAGCCAGGACTAAACCAACGGCCTCACGTTGCCCCCGTAAACTAAAGCCAATAAAGCCAATAAAGCCAACAGAGTTTATGGCAGTAGTGGACTGAGTTGCCGCATAAGCGTTGAAGCCGGGGCTGGTCACAGCATTCTGAGGAGAGGGGAAAACGGGGCAGAACCGCCCCGTTTTCCGTTCTGTTATCTCTTAGGCGAGTGCCTGGTGCATAAAGTCCTGCACTTGCCGTGTCAGCCGCTGCTTGTGGGCGTCGTCGATAAAACTGGCCTCAATGGCATTGAGGGTAAATTGTGCCAGTTCTTGCGGCGTCAGCGCATGGCTATTGGCTACCGCCTGAAAGTTATCGGTCATGTAGCCGCCAAAGTAGGCCGGATCATCCGAGTTGATGGTCACACAGACATTTCGGCGCAGCAGCTCAACGATGTTGTGCCGATCCATATGGTCAAACACCTTCAGCTTGGTATTGGAAAGCGGGCAAACGGTGAGGGGCACACGACGTTGGGCCAGTCTCTCCACCAAGGCCGAATCGTCCACACAGCGCACGCCATGATCGATGCGTGAAATGCTCAGCAGCTCAAGGCTGTTGTGAATGTTCTCAACCGGCCCTTCTTCTCCGGCATGGGCCACGGTCAGAAAGCCGTGACCAATCGCCTCCTGAAACACGCGCTCAAATTTCTCCGGCGGATGGCCCAACTCCGACGA
This sequence comes from Oceanimonas sp. MB9, assembly GCF_011319775.1. Lineage (NCBI taxonomy): Bacteria > Pseudomonadati > Pseudomonadota > Gammaproteobacteria > Aeromonadales > Aeromonadaceae > Oceanimonas > Oceanimonas sp. MB9. The sequence continues at coordinate 241,701 of NZ_VFBE01000009.1, forward strand.
GTCGAGGCCGACGGCCACAATTTTGTCCTTGTGCGGCAGTGCCATGCGCAGGGTGTCAAAGGCGCTGTCTTCGTCCAGGTGGCGCAGAAAGCACATGATGAGATGACTGCTGATGCCCAGCTGCTCCCGGCCGTCACGCAGTGCCCGGTCAATGCCGTTGAGCACGGTGTCAAAGGCAATGCCCCGCTCGGTATGGGTTTGCGGGTCAAAGAAGATTTCGGTATGGATGACGTTATCTGCCTGGCAACGCAGCAAATAGGCCCAGGTCAGATCGTAAAAGTCCTGCTCGTGGATCAGAACCCTGGCACCCTGATAGTAGATGTCGAGGAAGGATTGCAGGTTGCTGAACTGATACGCGGAGCGTACGGCTTCCGGCGTGTTAAACGGCAGGGCTATCTGGTTGCGTTGCGCCAGCTCGAACATCATTTCCGGCTCCAGCGTGCCTTCGATGTGCAGGTGCAGTTCAACTTTCGGGAGTTGCTGAATAAAGGTGGTTTGGTTCACGCTTGTGTCTCCATTCAAGGGATATCAACAAGCGCTTTTCTCTTGCCTGATTATTGACGATGTACAAAGAGAAAAGCGCTATGCACTTTCTCTTCGTAATCTGGAATTTACGGCTCCAGGTAGAGACCCTCACCCCTTATCAGTGAGGTTATACGAAGCATCGGCGTTGCCGATAGGAAGCCATTGTAGCCATACCGGAACCGCCATGCCAATAGGTGGTCAGCGGTAAAGTAGCTGAAGCGTTTAAAGCCGAAAAAATGGCACCAGGGCTAACCCTGGTGCCATTCTGAGTCGTGAGGAAAGTGGGGGAGTTTTTCTCATCCCTTACTCCTCACGTTCAACGTCTTACTTGCGCGTCGCGGCCTTCATCTCTTTTACAAAGGCGGTGAGGGCATCGAGCATGGCCTGGGGCTGGTCCAGGTGTTGTTCGATGATCTTGACCACGGCGGAGCCGGAGATGGCACCGGCGGCACCGGCGGCAATGGCATCGCGCACCTGATCGGGGCTGGAGATACCAAAGCCGAGCAGGGACGGCGGCGCATTGAATTTGGCCAGGGTGGCCAGCAGGGTATCTACCGGTTTGCCGGCCTTGGTTTCGGTGCCGGTTACGCCGGCACGGCTTAGCAGGTAGGTATAGCCGGCGCCGGTTTCCGCCACCGCCTTGAGGGTGGCTTCGTCACCGTTGGGCGGCGCGATGTAAATGCTTTCAATGCCGGCCTGGTCGGCGGCGGCCTTGAACGGCGCGGCCATCTCCAGCGGCACATCGGCCACCAGCACCGAGTCTACCCCGGCCTCGGCGGCGCGGGAGTAGAAGCTGTCTACACCCGGCGCATACACCAGGTTGGCATACACCAGCAGGCCGATGGGCAACTCGGGGTACTTTTCCCGCACTTTTTTCAGAATGTCAAAGCAGGTCTGGGTGCGGGTGCCGGCATTGCGGGCACGCAGGGTGGCGGCCTGAATGGTGGGGCCGTCGGCAATGGGATCGGAGAAGGGTATGCCCAGCTCCAGGGCATCGGCGCCGCCGGCCACCAGGGCATCAATCACCTTGAGCGAGTGCTCCGGCGTGGGATCGCCCAGGGTCACGAAGGGCACAAAGGCGCCTTCGTTGCTGGCATTCAGTCGCTCGAACAGGCGGTGGTAGCGGCTCATTTGATTTCTCCTTTTTGCTCCAGAATATCGGCCACGGTAAAGATGTCCTTGTCGCCACGACCGGACAGGTTAACCACCAATACTTGTTCTTTTTCCGGCTCGGCCTCGGCCATTTTCAGGGCATAGGCCAGGGCGTGGGACGACTCCAGCGCCGGAATAATGCCCTCGTTGCGGGCCAGGGCCTGAAAGGCATCCAGGGCTTCGTCATCGGTTACCGACACATACTGGGCCCGGCCGGTGGTGGCCAGATAGGCGTGCTGGGGGCCAACCGAAGGAAAGTCGAGGCCGGCGGAAACGGAGTAGGACTCTTCCACCTGGCCGTCTTCGTCGTGCATCATCAGCGACAGCATGCCAAAGAACACGCCCTTGGTGCCTTCCCCCAGGGTGGCGCCGTGCTCGCCGGTGTGAATGCCCTTGCCCGCCGGCTCCACGCCGATGAGCCTGACGCTCTCTTCCTCAATAAAGTCGGCAAACAGGCCAATGGCGTTGGAGCCTCCGCCCACGCAGGCGATCACCGCATCGGGCAGGCGCGCTTCGTGCTCCACAATTTGTACCTTGGCTTCTTCGCCAATCATGCGCTGAAATTCCCGCACTATGGTGGGGAAAGGGTGGGGGCCGGCGGCGGTGCCCAGCAGGTAGTGTGCCTGCTCATAGTTGGCGGCCCAGTCGCGCAGTGCTTCGGTGCAGGCGTCCTTGAGGGTGGCGGAGCCGGAGTGCACCGGAATCACTTCGGCGCCCATCAGCTTCATGCGGAAGACGTTGGGCTTTTGCCGCTCGCAGTCCACCGCGCCCATGTATACCCGGCACTTGAGGCCGAGCAGGGCACAGGCCAGGGCGGTGGCCACGCCGTGCTGACCGGCGCCGGTTTCGGCGATGATCTCGGTCTTGCCCATGCGCTTGGCCAGCAGTGCCTGACCCAGTACCTGGTTGGTTTTGTGGGCGCCGCCGTGCAGCAGGTCTTCCCGCTTCAGGTAGATGCGGGTCTTGGTGTTGGCGGCCAGGTTGCGCACGCGCGTGAGCGGAGTGGGGCGGCCGGCGTATTCCGCCAGCAGCTCGCGAAATTCGCGGTCAAATTCCGGATCCTGCTGGGCATCGACAAAGGCCTGCTCCAGTTGCAGCAGTGCCGGCATCAGGATTTGCGGTACATACATGCCGCCGAAGTCGCCGAAAAAGGGGTTAAGTAAGCTCATTTTTGTGTCCTGCGTCCGTAATGTCTGAGGGTGGCAAAGGCCGCCTTGAGTTTGGCTGCGTCTTTTTGGCCGGGGGCGCTTTCCACGCCGGAGTTAAAGTCCAGGCCGCGACAGCCCTGGCTTGCCGCGGTGGCGGCGTTGTCGGGGGTAAGCCCGCCCGCCAGCATGGCATTGGCCTTGTCGATGTCGTTTAACAGTGCCCAGTCAAAGGCCAGCCCGGTACCGCCGCTTTGATTGCCGGATTTGGTATCAAACAGCAGCCGGTCGGCATTTTTCGGCAGGGCCGGCAGTTCGTTGCTTACCGCCACCGCTTTCCAGATGGCCACGCCGGGCAGCCGGGTTTTAAGCTGGTTGATGGTGTCGTCGTCCTCAGAGCCGTGCAGCTGCACCGCAGCCAGGCTCAGCTCGGTGGCGGTGGCGACCACGTCTTCCACGGCGTGATTCTGGAACACGCCCACGTAGTTGAGCGGGGCTGCGGCCATCACGCCGCGGGCCTGGTCCAGGTTCACGCAACGGGGGCTTTTTTCCACAAAAATCAGGCCGCCATAGACGGCGCCGGCCTCATGGGCGGCGGCGGCGTCTTCCGGACGCGTCAGGCCACAGACCTTGTTGTCGCCGAGGATCAGACGGCGCACCGCCAGGTCCAGATCGTCTTCGGCCATCAGCGAGCTGCCCACCAGAAAGCCGTCGGCATGGGCCGAGAGTTCCTTGGTCTGGCCGTGGTGGTGAATACCGGACTCGGAAATGACCACGCGGTCGTCGGGGATCAGCGCCGCCAGCCGTTTGGTGCGGTCGAGATCGATGCTCAAATCCCGCAGATCCCGGTTGTTGATGCCAATGACTTTGGCACCCAGTGTCAGGGCACGGGCCACTTCGTCCTCGTCGATCACTTCGGTGAGCACGCCCATGTTCAGGGACTCGGCCACGGCGGCAAGCTCGGCATACTCTTGGTCGTTCAGCACCGACAGCATCAGCAGAATGGCGTCTGCCTGGTGATGGCGGGCCAGCTTGATCTGATAGGGGTCGATAATGAAGTCCTTGCAGATCACCGGCTGGGTGACCTGATTGCGCACTTGCGTGACAAACTCAAAGCGGCCCTGAAAGTATTTCTCGTCGGTCAGCACCGAAATGGCCGAGGCGTAGCGGCCATAGACGCCGGCAATGGCATCCAGATCAAATACTTCCCGAATCAGCCCCTTGGAAGGCGAGGCTTTTTTACACTCCAGAATAAAGGCCGGTTTGCCGGCGGCCAGGGCCTCGGCAAAGGGGCGATCACTGGGGGTGAGACCGGCTTCAAAGCTTGCCAGGGGCTGGCTTTGCTTGCGTTCCTCTACCCAGATTTTTTTGTCGGCAACGATTTTGCCGAGCACCGTATTCAGCATTGACTCAACTCCGCCAGTTGTTTAACCACGCCCATGGCATGGCCGGATCTTAACACGGACAGCGCCCGCTCCACGCCCTGCTTGAGGTTTTCCACCTGGCCGCTCATCAGCAGCAGCGGCGCCACGTTCATGGCAATCACGCTCTGCTGGGCCAGGGTGCCTTCTCCGGCCAGCAGGGCCTCGGTAATGCGGCGGTTTTCCGCCGGCTCGCCGCCTACAATGGCGCTGATGTCGTGGCGCTCCAGCCCCAGCTCTTCCGGGGTGATGTCATATTCGGTAATGGTGTCGCCATTGATCTCGGCAATGTGGGTGGTGCCGTGAATGGCAATTTCGTCCAGGCCGCTGCCGTGCACTACCATGCCGCGGGTCAGGCCCATGGCCACCAGGGTATCGGCGATGGGACGCACCAGCGCCGGGCTGTATACGCCCAGCACCATAAAGCTGGGGCGGGCCGGGTTAATCAGCGGACCCAGCACGTTAAAGATGGTGCGGGTTTTCAGGGCCTGGCGCACCGGCATGGCGTGGCGAATGCCGCCGTGGTAGTGGGGGGCAAACAAAAAGCACACATTGGTCTCGTCCAGGCAGTGACGAGCCTGTTCCGGGTTCAGATCCAGGCGAATGCCGAGCTGCTCCAGCAGATCGGAGGAGCCCGACTTGGAGGACACGCCCCGGTTGCCGTGCTTGGCCACCTTGATGCCGCAGGCGGCGGCCACCAGCGCCGAGGTGGTGGAGACGTTAATGGTGTTCATGCCGTCACCGCCGGTGCCGACGATGTCGCAAAAGGCGTAATCGGGGCGCGGAAAGGGCTTGGCGGCGGCCAGCAGGGCGCTGGCGGCACCGGCGATCTCATCCGGAGTTTCGCCCTTGATCTTCAGTGCGGTCAGCAGGGAAGACAGCACGATCGGGTCCATATCGCCGCTCATCACCTGCTCAAACAGGGCGTGGGCCTGCTCACGGCTGATGTGTTCTCCCCGGTAAAGTTGCTCCATGGCCTGGCTCATGCGGCGTTCTCCTTGTTGGTAATAAATTCCAGACTCTGGGCCAGCAGGCGCGCCCCGTCCGTGGTCATGATGGATTCGGGATGGAACTGAAAGCCCAGCACCCGGTTGGTCTTGTCCTGTACCGCCATGGTCATGCCGTTGAAGTCGGCAATCACCTCAAGGCCGGCGGGAATGTTGCTGCCCACCAGGGAGTGGTAACGGGCCACCGGCAACGGGTTGGTCAGGCCGCTGAACACGCCGTTACCGCTGTGGCTGATCAGTGAGCTCTTGCCGTGCTTGATTTCGCCGGCGCTTTCCACCGTACCGCCGTAGTGCTCCACCAGGGCCTGATGGCCGAGGCAGATGCCCAGCACGGGAAAGCGGCCCAGGCACTGTTCGATAAGGACGGGCATGTTGCCGGCGTCGGCGGGCTTGCCCGGACCGGGGGAAAGCACCAGCACCGGGTTCTCCGCCTGCTCCATGGCGGTGAGCAGCTGGGTCACCGGCACGGTATTGCGGTAAATGTTCACCGTGGCACCCAGGGCGCGGAACTGATCCACCAGGTTGTAGGTAAAGGAGTCGTAGTTGTCGAGCAGGAAAATGGTCTGGCTCATTGGCTCACCTCCGCCAGTGTGGTGCCGTGAGAAAGGGCGATGGCATTGAGCACCGCCGCCGCCTTATTGCGGGTTTCGTCGGCTTCCGACTGCGGGTCGGAGTCATACACCACGCCGGCGCCGGCCTGCACATGGGCAAGGCCTTGGCTGACAAAGGCGGAGCGAATAACGATGCAGGTATCCATATCGCCGAGGCCGTTCACATAGCCCACGGCACCGCCGTAGCTGCCCCGGCGCTGGCCTTCCACCTCGCGGATCAGCTCGCTGGCGCGAATTTTGGGGGCGCCGGTGAGGGTGCCCATGTTCATGCAGGCCTGATAGCCGTGCAGGGCGTCGAGATCGGCACGCAGTGTGCCCACGACGCGAGACACCAGGTGCATGACGTGGCTGTAGCGATCCACGCTCAGCAGATCCTTTACATAGCGGCTGCCGGGCTCGCTGATGCGGGCAATGTCGTTGCGGGCCAGGTCCACCAGCATCAGGTGCTCGGCGGTTTCCTTTTCGTCCTGGCGCAGATCCAGCTCGATGCGGCCGTCCAGATCCAGGTTAATGCTGCCGTCCGGGTTAAAGCCCCGGCGGCGAGTGCCGGCGATGGGATACATCTCCACCTGGCGGCTGTCATGGTCAAACTTCACCGAGCTCTCGGGGCTGGCGCCGAACAGAATGAAGTCTTCGTCGTTCACATAGAACATGTAGGGGCTGGGGTTGGTCTGCTTGAGCTTGCCGTAGGCCGCCAGGGGGCTGGGGCAGGGCAGGGTGAAGCAGCGCGACGGCACCACCTGAAAGATGTCACCGGCCACGATATTGCTCTTGAGCCGCTCCACGTCGGCACGAAACTCGGCGTCGCTCTTGCTGGCTGTGACCTTGCCGCTCAGGCCGGACTCGGCCTCGGGGCTGGCATAACGCTCGCCACAGGCGGCGGCCAGCGCGTTGAGGCGGGTCTGCAGCCGAGCCTGCTCGCGTGAGTCAAAGGCGCAGGCGGCCAGGTGGCACTGCTCTTTTACGTGATCCAGGGTGATCAGGGTTTCCGCCAGGTAAAAACAGAAGTCGGGGCAGTGGTTGATGCCCTCGGCCACCTCGGGCAGGAGCTCAAAGGAGGCAATCAGATCATAGGAGAAGGTGCCGCCCATAAACAGGTGCTGCTGGCCCTGGTCGGCGGTAAAGCGGGTCAGAATGAGCCGAATGGTTTCCAGCACGGAAGCGGCCTTTAGCCGGCTGTCTTCGTCCTGATCGGCGTCGGCCTCGGCCAGGGTTACGGTAAGCTGGGTGTCGGTGCGTTCGCCACCCAGTTCACTGTGAACCAGGGTAAGTGCGGGCTGGCCGTTGGCATTAAGGGCGGTAAGGGTGACGTCCCGGCCTCGGCATACCAGGCGAACACAGGCGTCGAGCATCAGCAGGCTTTGGGTGCCCGCCTTGGTGTCTATTTCGGCGGATTCCAGCAGCAGGCTGTTGTCGCCGGGCTGGCTGAGGGCGGCGTATAACGCCAGGGGATCATCGGTATAGGGGGCATTCTGCAATAAAACGTGAAGCTGACCTTGCGCCATTGGGTATTCCTTATAAGTTAATGCTGATCATCAGGGATCTGTCTGATGACCTGGCTGGCAATGTCGTCGTCGGTGACGGACGCGAATGCCGGTTGCTGAACAGGCCGGTTTTCGGGTTGCCATCGCCAAAAAATGAAAGAGGTCGGTTTCATCGCATCACCTTTTACTGGATAATAAAAAAGCCCGCAGAGTTGCGGGCTTTTATGTTCGCTGAGACTGTTGAACGAATACAGCAAATCACACCCGCTTCAGGGAGTGTGCCACCACCAAATGGTCAGAGTGGAAGTTTGCTGCAACATGGCGCTCGTCTCGCTAATCGAAAAACTGGATACAGTTAAACGATATTTGCGGTGGCAAGTCAAGCACGACCACAGGATTTTTTTATGCGCATCGACCTGCACAGCCATTCCACCGCCTCCGACGGCAGCCTGAGCCCCAGTGAGTTGCTGGCCCGGGCCGCCGAAAAGGAGGTGGATGTGCTGGCGCTGACCGACCACGACACCCTGGCGGGGCTGGCCGAGGCGCGCACCGCCGCCGAGGCCCATGGCATTCGGCTGGTCACCGGAGTGGAAATCTCGGCGCTGTGGGAGCACAAGGAAATTCATGTGGTGGGCCTGAACCTGGATCCCGGCCATGAAGGGCTGTCCCGGCTGCTGGCCGAGCAGGGGGCCCGCCGCGACGCCCGCGCCCGGCTGATGGGCGAACGGCTGGAAAAGGCCCGCTATCCCGGTGCCTATGAGGGCGCCAGGGCCATCGCCGGCAACGCCGCCATTACCCGAACTCATCTGGCGCGCTGGCTGCTGGAGCAGGGCGCCGCCGACTCCATGGGCAAGGTATTCAAAAAGTTTCTGAGCCGGGGCAATACCGGCTATGCGCCGCCGGACTGGTGCTCTCTTGATGATGCCATCGGCGCCATACAGGCCGCGGGCGGCGTGGCGGTGCTGGCACACCCCACCCGTTACGAACTGTCGAACAAGTGGGTGCGCAAAATGCTTAGTGCCTTTGCCGAGGCCGGTGGCGACGCCATGGAGGTGTCCATGGCCCAGCAAAGTCCACAGGAACGTGCCACGCTGGGTAAGTGGAGCCGGGAATACGGCCTGGCCGCCTCGGTGGGCTCCGATTTTCACTTTCCCAGCCAGTGGCGGGAGCTGGGGCGCCAGTTGTGGCTGCCTAAAGAAGCCACCCCTGTGTGGGAGCGCTTTCTGTAAATCATTCCGGGAGGAATCATGAGTCAGTTTTTTGAAATTCATCCAGACACCCCTCAGCCACGGCTGATCAACCAGGCCGTGGCCATCGTGCGCCAGGGCGGCGTGCTGGTGTATCCCACCGATTCGGGTTACGCCATCGGCTGCCTGGTGGGTGACAAGAGCGCCATGGAGCGCATCTGCCGCATACGCCAGATCGACAAGGAGCACAACTTCACCCTGGTGTGCCGGGACCTGTCCGAGCTTTCAGCCTATGCGCGGGTCGACAACACCGCCTTTCGGCTGATGAAAAACAACACGCCGGGGGCCTACACCTTTATCCTGCGGGCCACCAAGGAAGTGCCCAAGCGGCTGCAGAACCCCAAACGCAAGACCATTGGCCTGCGGGTGCCGGATCATGCCATCAGCCTGGCCTTGCTTGAGGCCCTGGGTGAACCGCTGATGTCCTGCAGCCTGATTTTGCCCGGTGAGAGCGAGGCGGAATTCGACCCCTTTGAAATCCGCAACCGGCTGGAAAAGGTGGTGGATCTGATTATTGACGGCGGTGTGATCGACTCTCGACCCACCACGGTGGTGGACCTTTACGACGACACCCCGGTGATCGTGCGCGAAGGCGCAGGCAGCCTGACCCCTTTTGAATAAGTGAACGACATGACTGAAAAACTGCAAAAAGTGCTGGCCCGGGCCGGCAAGGGCTCGCGCCGGGAAATTGAGGGCCTGATCAGCCAGGGCCGGGTCAGCGTCAACGGCAAGGTGGCGGTGTTGGGTGACCGGGTCACCGGCAGCGAGCAGATTCGCGTAGACGGCCACCTGGTGGAAACCCAGGCCGAAAGCGATATCGTGTGCCGCGTGCTGGCTTACCACAAGCCGGAAGGCGAGGTGAGCACGCGCAAGGATCCGGAAGGCCGCCCCACGGTATTTGACCGCCTGCCAAGGTTGCAGGGCGCCCGCTGGGTGGCGGTGGGCCGACTGGACGTGAACACCTCCGGTTTGCTGCTGTTTACCACCGATGGCGAGCTGGCCAACCGGCTGATGCACCCCCGGCATGAAATTGACCGGGAATATGCGGTGCGGGTGTTTGGCGAAGTGGATGAGGCCATGCTGCAGCGGCTGCGCAAGGGCGTGATGCTCGAGGACGGCGAGGCCCGTTTCGAGACCCTGAAATACACCGGCGGCGAGGGCATGAACCTCTGGTTCCACGTCACCCTGAAGGAAGGCCGTAATCGGGAAGTGCGCCGGCTGTGGGAATCCCAGGGCGTGCAGGTGAGCCGGCTGATGCGGGTACGCTACGGCAAGATTGAAATGCCCAAGAACCTGCCTCGAGGCGGTTGGGCCGAGCTGCCGCTGGATCAGGTCAACTACCTGCGCAAGGAAGTCGGCCTGGCCCCGGAGCAGGAAAGCAAGGTGGACGTGAATGCCGCCGACCGCTTCAAGCAGGTGGCCCGTATTCGCAAGGCGGTGCGCAAACACAACACGCGGGTCAAGGGCACCGGTACCGGCGCGGCCCCGAAAAAGCCGGCTCCTACCGGATCCCGTGGCCAGGGACCCAAGCCGGGCCAGCGGCAAAAGCGCAAAACCCGAATGTAAGCTGGAAGCGATAAGCTGAAAGCCTGACGCCGCAGTAGGTTGGGATGAGTTTTACGAATCCCAACAGTTCAGCCGTCGGCTCTGTTGTTGGGATTCGCTTCGCTCATCGCCAACCTACGACTTGATAACATTGTTCATCGTAAACAAAAAACGGCGCCGGGATTAACCCCGGCGCCGTTTTTGCTTTGCGCATGTGTTATGACCGGACCGTAGGTTGAAATGAGCCTCGCCGAATTCCAACGTGCCGCAGCCGCCTTCGTGTTGGGATTCGCTACGCTCATCGCCAACCTACGACTCTCATTCCTTCACAAATCGGTGGCAAACTCCTTGCGGGAGAAGGCCACGCGCTCTTCCGGGGTCAGGGTGATTTTGCGGCCGAGCTTTTCAATCTTGCGCAGGCGCGGCACCAGGCCGGCGGCGTTGGCGGTCTGTATCGCCAGGCCGGGGCGGGCGTTCAGCTCCAGCAGCATGGGGCCCTTTTGCTTGTCGAGCACCATGTCGGTGCCGATATAGCCCAGGCCCGACATCTCAAAGCAGGACGAAGACAGGTTGAGCAGCTGCTCCCAGTAGGGCACCTTGAGCTCGAACAGATCCCGGCCGGTGTCCGGGTGATGGCGCACCGGCTGGTTGAACTGCACCGCCCGAATGGCGCGACCGGTATTGATGTCGAGGCCCACGCCCACGGCGCCCTGATGCAGGTTGGCCTTGCCGTCTGACGCCTGGGTGGACAGCCGCATCATGGCCATGATGGGAAAGCCCTTGAACACGATCACGCGAGTATCGGGCACGCCTTCATAGGAAAAACCGTCAAACACATCGTCGAAGTTGATCAGCGCTTCAATCAGCGCCACGTCCGGCTTGCCGCCCAGGGAGTAAAGCCCGGCCAGAATGTTGGACACGTGGCGTTCCAGATCCTCTATGGTCTCGGCCTTGCCGCTGGGCTTGGTAAAGTTCTGGCGGTCGTGATCCACGATCACCGTAATGCCCTTGCCGCCGGAGCCCTTGGCGGGCTTGATGCAAAAGCCCGGCCAGTCCTTGACCATGTCCCACAGGTGTGCCACCTGGTGCTGGTATTCGATAACGCCGACCATCTCGGGCACGGTCACCCCGGCATCCAGGGCGATCTGCTTGGTCTTGAGCTTGTTGTCCACCAGCGGATACAGCCGCCGCGGGTTGTAGCGGCTGATATAGGAAATATTGCGCCGGTTCATGCCCATGATGCCGAGCCGGCCCAGCTCAAAGGGCGAGGCGTATTTGGCAAGCAGGTTTTTAATCATGTTTCAGCTCGTCTACCAGGGGCTTGAAGCGCTTGAGTTCGGTCAGGCGATAACCGGTGTAGTTACCCAGCACCAGCACCGCCGCCATCACGATCAGCTGCAGGCCGAGGAAGTTGAAGGTGAGGTGGCGAATAAACTCGTTGTTCATGGCCAGGAAGGCCATGACCGCCACCACCAGGGAGCCGCCGCCCTGCTTGAGCACTTCCTTGGGACCTTCTTCTTCCCACAGCACCGACATGCGCTCTATGGTCCAGGCCAGAATGATCATCGGGAAGAAGGTGATCTTCATGCCCTCGGTCAGGCCCAGCTGATAGGCGACGATACTGAAAAAGCCAATCATGCCGATGACCATGATGATCACCGCCGATATTCGCGCCACCAGCAGCAGGTTAAGGTGCGAGAGGTAGGAGCGCAGTACCAGGCCGGTGCCCACGATCAGCAGAAAGCCGACCAGGCCGGTCAGCAGGCTGGTCTGAATAAAGGCCATGGCGATCAGCACCGGCATAAAGGTGCCCGAGGTTTTTACCCCGACAATAATGCGCAGGAACACCACCGCCAGCACGCCGATGGGGATCAGCAATATGCCCTTGAACAGGGCCTGCTCTTCCAGCGGCAGGTTATAGAGCGACACGTTGATCCAGTCGGGCTGATCAAACTTCTTGGCCAGGGCCACGTTCACCGGCTGCTCCTGCTCCAGCATGGAGAAGCTGACCCGGGAATTGCTGGCACCCACCAGATCCAGCACCGGGGCCGAGTGGTATTCCCACAGCAGCAGGCTTTCCTGCCGGCCCTGCTCACCGGTGGCCGGGTTGAAGATGTCGTAGCGTTCGCCGTCAAACACCTGCACCACGTCCACCAGCCGCTGGCGACGACGGCCGTCTTCCAGCTGCAGTCCCTTCAGCAACCGGGCCGACACGCCGGCGCGGTGCAGCATGTCGACCAGCAGCGGGCCCGAAGTCTTGTACTGGGCCAGCAGCTCGGCGTTCTGGCCGCCGCTGCCCAGCTCCTTGAGCAACTCCCGTGTGAGGGTAATGCCGTCGGACGAGCGCGCTTCCGCCAGGGTCAGCACCTGATCCATGGCGGTGGCGTAAGGCTCGGCCACTTCCACCGTGGTGACCTGGGGCGGCACATTGCCAAGGGGGCCCTTGGCAAAGGGGTCGAGCATCATGTCGACCTTGTAATACAGCTCCTGGTGACCGGAGGCGGAGCGAATGGACCATTCGGCCCGGCTGCCACCGTCTTCGGCTTGTACAAAGGACAGACCATAACCCGGTGACGCGGCAGACTCGTTCATCAGGGTAAAGCCGGGCTGACTGCCGGGAATGGCCAGGGACGCCTTGACCGGCCGGCCGTCGGCCTCAAATTCCACCTTGGCTTCCACCGACCAGATCTGGCGTTTTTCGCCGGGCAGCCAGGGCACTTCATACACGAAATGGCGGTGCAGCATCAGTGCCAGCCCCACCAGAAACAGGGCCGCCACGATCAGATAAAAGGGTTTGCGTGAGTACATGTGGTTTACTCGCTGGAGGGGTTGGGACGCTTGGGCTTGCCCTGCACGTTACGGCGGGCAATATCGACCACGGCGATGTCTTTAAGAAACTCCCGGCCCAACAGCACCGGATAGGTCATCTGGGAACGGTCGGTCAGGGTAAATTCGGTTTTTTCCGACAGCCGGCCCAGCCGTAGGGTCAGCTCCACCACGGGTCGGCGTTCGGTTTCCTCGGCCGACGCCTGACGAATGCGCACATAGCGCACCAGGGGCGCTTCCACCGGCAGCTTCTCCTCCACGCCTTCGTGGGTCATGTTAAAGCTCACCCAGGGTTTGCCGTCGCGCTCAAACTCGGTGATGTCCTGGGCGCTGAGGGACGAGGTGGTGGCGCCGGTATCAATGCGGGCGGGAAAGGCATCGTTGACCGCATCCAGCCAGACGTCTTCGGTTTCGCCCACAATCAGCTTGCCGTCCCGGGTTTCGTTGTCGGGAATCTCGGGGGGCGGCGGCGGCATGCTGGGGGCCGCACCCGGTGTGGGAGGCGGCACCGCCACCAGTTGTTTCTTCAGGTTGCGAATGTCCTGCTGCAGGGCCTTCATAAAGGCGTGATGGCTGGTATTGAGTCGCGAGCCCTGTTGTTCCATGGCCATGACCAACCGGGCCTCCTGGTCGGCCAGCGCCGCCGACAACTCGGGCTCGGATACCGGCGGGGGCGGTGGCTCGTCGGTGGTGGTCTGGCTGGCGCAGGCGCTCAGCAACAGGGGCATCAGCAGTGACAGGGCCGCTTTATTCATCCTTTTCTCTCTTTGTTCCGTGTTGGGGATCCACCGGCTTGTTGGCGATGATGATGGCGCGCTTGGGAGCCGGATAGCCTTCAATGGTTTTGCCGGGGTCGTTCGGGTCGAGAAAGTCCGCCAGCGATTCGTTGCGCATCCAGTCGGTGCGCCGTTGTTCGTTCAGGGTGGTCAGACTTTCGTCCACCACGCGAATGTTTTCAAAGCCGCATTTGGCAAGCCACCCCACCAGGGCCGCAGCGCTTGGAATAAACCAGACGTTGCGCATTTTGCCGTAGCGCTCACCGGGAACCAGCACGCTGTGCTCGTCGCCGTCGATCACCAGGGTCTCCAGCACCAGCTCGCCACCGTCGCGCAGCTGCTCCTTGAGCTGCAGCAGGTGATCGATGGGGGAGCGTCTGTGATAGAGCACGCCCATGGAGAACACGGTGTCAAAGGCCCGCAGCTCGGGCAGCTCTTCTATGCCTAAGGGTAATACCTGAATCCCTTTATAACCATTGGCGAAGTGCCGGATGGCCTCGAACTGACACAGAAACAGCTGGGACGGATCTATGCCCACCGCCATTTCGGCACCCTCACCGGCCATGCGCCACAGGTGGTAGCCGCTGCCGCAGCCCACATCCAGCACATAGCGGTTGTTGAGCGGGCTGATATGGGGCTTGAGCCTGTCCCACTTCCAGTCGGAGCGCCATTCGGTGTCGATATGAATGCCGTGCACCTCAAAGGGGCCCTTGCGCCAGGGATGAAACTGGCCCAGCAGGCTTTCAATTTTTTTCTGCTCTCCGGCCGACACCTCGCCCGACTGGCCAATGGCGACCCGGTCCTTGAGCTCGATACGCTGGGTATGAATGGCCGGCAGCTTGCGCAGGGCCCGGCTCCAGCGCGCCAGATCACCGTGCAGGTGCTGTTTTTGCCAGTCGTGCAGCTGGGCCGGCAGGCAGTGCAGCCAATGGCTGAGCCGGGTCTTGGCGATTTGCTGGTAGAAGTCGCTGAAGTCGATCATTTGACCGCCACCATGGAGCCGAAGTTAAAGCACTGGAACCACATGTCGACATGGGCAAAACCAAGTCGTTTGAGTCGTGCCTTGTGCTGCTCGGGGGAGTCGGGGCGCAGCACGTTTTCAAGGGCCGTACGCTTTTGGCTGATTTCCAGCTCGCTGTAGCCGTTGGCCCGCTTGAAGTCGTGGTGCAGCTCGATCAGCAGCTCGTTGACGGTGTCGTCGGCACTGACGAATTTTTCGCTCAGGATCAGCACGCCGCCGGGCTTCAGGCCGGCGTATATGTTGCCAAGCAGGACTTCACGCAGTGCAGGATCGATAAACTGCAGGGTGAAGTTAAGCACCACCACGGAGGCGTTTTCAATGGTGAGGTCGCAGATGTCTGCTTCCAGCAGCTCCACCTCGACGTCGGAACGAAAGGCGGCCAGGTGATTGCGTGCCCGCTCCACCATGGCCGCCGAGTTGTCGACCGCCACAATGCGGCAGCCGGGCTGGTTCAGGTTGCGGCGCATTTCCTGGGTGGCGGCGCCGAGGGAGCAGCCCAAATCATAGAGTTGAGTATGAGGCTGGGCAAAGCGGGCCGTCATCATGCCGATGGCGGAAATGATGTTGGAGTAACCGGGCACGGATCGCTTGATCATGTCCGGAAAGACGTCGGCCACTTTGTGGTCGAAACAGAAGTCGCCCAGCCGGTCGATGGGGGCGGCGAAGATATGATCTTTTTCTTGCATGACGTTGTAAATATAGAACTCTTGCTCACGGCAGCGGCGCTGCGCTGAATGGACGGTATTGTAAAAGAAGCGCAATGGGTTGTCTTGAGCGGCACCATTCGGTGCGACAAATTCTTTTTGTGCTGGCGGTGAGGAAAGTGAGGAGTAAAGGGAAAGGGGTGAGGAGAACCGCGTTGGTTTTGGTTTTTCCGCCTCACCCCTCACCCCTCACTCCTTACGAACGACCTCAAAAAAGACTGCCCTGGGGCTCGGGCGCCTGGCCGGGAAAGGCGGGCAGGGGGCAGTCCAGCGCCTCGGCGATGGTGGCTGCCAGGACCGGGGCCTCGACATTGTCGGCGGTATGCACAAACAGATACACCGACTTGCCTTCATTCAGCCAGCCTCTCAGGCGCGGCAGCCAGGGCTGCCAGAAGGGGGTGTTGGCGGACAGGTTCGGGTTGCCGATAAATCGCACCATGGGTGACTGACCCGTGCTGATGATGTGCACCGGCACCCTTGGCTTCTTCTGCTGGGCATCTGCCAGCGCCGGCGTGGTGGGGGCCACGGCAAACACCGGCCTTGAGTCCATGATAATGCGGTTGGCGCCCTGCTCCAGCAGCAGCCGGTTAAGTCGGCGTTCGGCTTCCCCCTTGGCAAAAAACGCCGGGTGGCGCACTTCCACCCCCATTTCAACGGTGTTCGGCAGGGCGTTCAGCAGTTGTGCCAGGCCGTCGAGCTGTTCCGGTCCCGTGGCGGCGGGCAGCTGTAGCATCAGCATGCCCAGCTTGTGATGCAGGGGCGTGAGCTGGTCGAGAAAGGCCTGCGCCGTGGCAATGTTGTCGGCCAGGCGGCCTTGGTGGCTGACGGTGGACGGAAACTTGAAGGTAAAGCGAAAGTCGTCGCCGGTCATGGCCTCCCAGCGCGTCAGGCTCTGGGTATCGGGCACGCCGTAAAAGCTGGTGTTGCCTTCCACGGTATTGAACACACGGGCGTAGTCTGACAGATGCTCGGTGGTTTTCAGTCCCCGGCTCAGCAGGTTGCCCGGCCAGCCGGCATGGGACCACTGGCTCAGGCCCAGATATAACGGCATATTTCTCCTGAAAAGATAATGTGAGGGGTGAGGAGTAAAGCGAGAGGGGGATTTTGGCCTCCTGGCGCCTAACCCCTCACCATGCTTATCAAAAACATCGAGTTTTACCCGTGTTCGGGTTTCCGATTATACTAGCGCGCTGTTTACAGACCAATTCAAGCCTGCGGCCGGGCGCCGCAGCCAAAGCACATCATAGGAAGACTCCATGCGCACTCATTATTGCGGGCAGGTAGACGCCTCCCTGGTTGGCCAGAGCGTAACCCTCAGTGGCTGGGTACATCGTCGTCGTGATCTGGGCGGTCTCATCTTTATCGACATGCGCGATCGGGAAGGCATTGTTCAGGTGTTCTTCGATCCCGACAAGGCCGACGCCTACGACAAGGCGTCTGGCCTGCGTGCCGAGTTCTGCGTGCAGATAACCGGCGTGGTGCGTGCGCGTCCCGAGTCTCAGGTAAACAAGGACATGGCCACCGGCGCGGTGGAAATCTTTGCCCACGAGCTCACCATCATCAACAAGGCGGCACCGCTGCCCCTGGACTTCAACCAGAACAACTCCGAAGAGCAGCGGCTGAAGTACCGCTACCTGGATCTGCGCCGTCCCGAGCAGGCCCGTTTCCTCAAGACCCGGGCCCAGGTCACCAGTCGAGTGCGCCGCTTTATGGACGAGCATGGTTTTCTCGATATCGAAACCCCCATGCTCACCAAGGCCACCCCGGAAGGCGCCCGTGACTATCTGGTGCCGAGCCGGGTGCACAAGGGCTATTTCTATGCGCTGCCCCAGTCGCCCCAGCTGTTCAAGCAGCTGCTGATGATGAGCGGTTTCGATCGCTACTACCAGATTGTAAAGTGCTTCCGCGACGAAGACCTGCGCGCCGACCGCCAGCCCGAATTCACCCAGATCGATGTGGAAACCTCTTTTATGAGTGCCGAGCAGGTGCGTGAGGTGATGGAGCAGCTGGTACGTGAACTGTGGCAGGACGTGGCCGGCGTGGATCTGGGTGCCTTCCCAGTGATGAGCTTTGCCGAAGCCATGCGTCGTTACGGCTCCGACAAGCCGGATCTGCGTATCGCCATGGAGCTGACCGACGTGGCCGACCTGGTGAAGGATGTGGACTTTCAGGTGTTCGCCGGTCCTGCCAACGACGCCAAGGGGCGTGTGGCCGCCCTGCGCGTGCCCGGTGGCGCGGCGCTTTCCCGCAAGCAGATTGACGAATATGGCAAGTATGTGGGCATCTACGGCGCCAAGGGCCTGGCCTGGCTCAAGGTGAACGATGCAACCAAGGGCATGGACGGCATTCAGTCGCCGGTGGCCAAGTTCCTGAACGAAGCCATCGTCACCGAGCTGCTGGCGCGCACCGGTGCCACCGACGGCGACGCCATCTTCTTTGGTGCCGACTCCGCCAAGGTGGTGTGTGACGCCATGGGCGCCCTGCGCTTGAAACTGGGCAAGGATCTGAACCTGATCGAGAACAGCTGGAAACCGCTGTGGGTGGTGGACTTCCCCATGTTCGAGGAAGAAGACGACCGTCTTTACGCCATGCACCATCCCTTTACCGCCGCCAAGGACATGTCGGCACAAGAGCTGGAAGCCAACCCGCTGGCGGCCGCCGCCAATGCCTATGACATGGTGATCAACGGCTACGAAGTGGGCGGTGGCTCGGTGCGTATTCACGACAACGCCATGCAGCAGACCGTGTTCCGCCTGCTGGGCATCAATGCCGAGGAGCAGCAGGAGAAGTTCGGCTTCCTGCTCGACGCCCTCAAATACGGCACCCCGCCCCATGCCGGCCTGGCCTTTGGCCTGGACCGCCTGGTGATGCTGCTGACCGGCACCGACAACATTCGGGACGTGATTGCCTTTCCGAAAACCACCACGGCCTCCTGTCTGCTCACCGATGCCCCCAGCCTGGCCAACCCGGATGCACTGACCGAGCTTGCCATTCGCACCGAGCAGCCCAAGGCGGAGTAAGGCATGGCCCACAAGCACCCGGAGTCGGTACTCATCCTGATCCATACTCGGGATCGCGTGCTGTTGCTGCAGCGCAAGGACAATCCCGACTTTTGGCAGTCGGTGACCGGCAGTCTGGAAGCCGGCGAAAATCGCATGCAGGCCGCCATCCGCGAGCTGGAGGAAGAAACCGGCCTGGTGGTGGGCAACGGCCTGCAACTGGTGGAAACCGGGCACCGGGTGCGTTTTGAAATTTACCCCCACTGGCGGCATCGCTACCGTCCGGGGGTGACCCACAACTGGGAATACGAATTCCGTTTATGCCTGCCCGAGCCGCAACAAGTGCGGCTCACCGAGCACCTGGATCAGTGCTGGCTGCCCTTTGAGGAAGCCCGCACCCGGGCCGGCTCCTGGACCAACCGGGATGCCATCGGCAGGTTGATAAACACCGAATAAAGGAGACTCAAGTAATGGCAGGTCACAGTAAATGGGCCAACATCAAGCACCGCAAGGCGGCGCAAGACGCCAAGCGCGGCAAGATCTTCACCAAACTAATTCGTGAACTGACCACGGCGGCCCGTGAGGGCGGCTCCGATGCAGCCTCCAACCCCAGATTGCGCGCCGCCATCGACAAGGCACTGTCCAACAACATGACCCGCGACACCATCGACAGAGCCGTGAAGCGCGGTGCCGGCGAGCTGGACGGCCAGCAGCTGGAGACCATCATCTACGAAGGCTACGGTCCAGGTGGCACCGCCGTGATGGTGGAGTGCATGACCGATAACCGCAACCGCACCGTATCGGAAGTGCGTCACGCGTTTTCCAAGAGCGGTGGCAACCTGGGCACCGACGGCTCGGTGGCCTACCTGTTCGAGAAAAAGGGCGTGATCACCTATGCCGAGGCCGACGAAGAAACCGTGATGGATGCGGCGCTGGAAGCCGGTGCCGAGGATGTGGTGGTGAACGACGACGATTCCATCGACGTGTACACTCAGTGGGACGAGTTCGGCGCGGTGAAAGACGCCCTGGACGCCAGTGGCCTGGCAGCCGACAACGCCGAAGTGACCATGATCCCTTCAACCAAGTCTGAACTGGATGAAGACACCGCCCCCAAGCTGCTGCGGCTGATCGACATGCTCGAAGATCTGGACGACGTGCAGGAGGTGTATCACAACGGTGATATCTCCGACGAACTGGCGGAGCAGCTCTAACGGCGTTAGCTGGAAGCGATAAGCCTGAGTCCGAAAACCGCCCGAGGTCACAATATTTTTCCCAGCTTCCAGCCCTGAGTGTTCTTTTTATGTCCATTATTCTCGGTATCGATCCCGGCTCGCGCATCACCGGCTACGGTGTGGTGCGCCAGACCGGCAATAAAATGGAATACCTGGGCTCCGGCTGCATTCGCATGACCGACGACGCCCTGGCGCCCCGGCTCAAGAAAATTTACGACGGGGTCAGCGAAATCATTTTGCAGTTTCGCCCCAACCTCTTTGCCATTGAGCAGGTATTTATGGCCCGCAACCCGGACTCGGCGCTGAAACTGGGCCAGGCCCGGGGCGCGGCCATTGTGGCCGCCGCCAACGCCGGACTGGAGGTGGCGGAATATTCCGCCCGTCAGATCAAGCAGGCGGTGGTGGGGCAGGGCGGTGCCGACAAGAGTCAGGTGCAACACATGGTGGTCAAGCTGCTCAGCCTGCCGGGCACGCCCCAGGCCGATGCCGCCGATGCCCTGGCGGTGGCCCTGTGCCACGGCCACACTCGCCAAAGCCTGGTCAGCATGGCCGGCCAGGTGCGCGGCACCGTACGCGGGCGTCTGCGCTGACGGCTCAAGCACATGGATATTTATCCAGTTATTTATTATTCTTGGCCCAGTTTTGTCCTGATTAGCGGAGCGCCTCAGTGATAGGTCGGTTAAAAGGTATTATTGTCGAAAAGCAGCCCCCCGAAATCCTGCTGGATGTGAACGGGGTAGGGTATGAAGTCACCCTGCCCATGAGCTGTTTTTACGAGCTGCCCAATGTGGGCCAGGCCGCCACCGTGCTGACCCATTTTGTCGTGCGGGAAGACGCCCAGCTGTTGTTTGGCTTTAACACCAAAACCGAGCGAGCGCTGTTTCGGGAGCTGATCAAGACCAATGGCGTGGGTCCCAAGCTGGCGCTGGCCATTCTCTCGGGCATGACCGCCGATCAGTTTATTCATAATGTGGAGCAGGGCGAGATCACCGCCCTGGTCAAGTTGCCCGGTGTTGGCAAGAAAACCGCCGAGCGGCTGGTGGTGGAAATGCGCGACCGGCTCAAGGGCTTTGGCGGTTATGATCTGTTTAACCCGGCGCCCGAGTCGGCCCTGGCCGGCGGCGGTGACGGCGCCAGGGACGAAGCCCTGGCCGCGTTGCAGGCGTTGGGTTACAAGGCGGCCCAGGCCGAGCAGCTAATGAAGAAAATTGCCAAACCCGGCATGGATGCGGAGCAGCTGATCCGCGAAGCCCTGAAAAGCATGGGGTAAGCCATGATAGAAGCGGATCGTTTTATCAACCCGGCCCCGCGCCAGGAAGAGGAAGCCATCGATCGGGCCATACGCCCCAGGGCGCTGGCGGACTATCGTGGCCAGGATCACGTGCGCGGCCAGATGGAAATCTTTATCGAGGCGGCGCGCCGGCGGGAAGAGGCCCTGGATCACCTGCTGATTTTTGGCCCGCCCGGGCTTGGCAAGACCACTCTGGCCAACATCGTGGCCAATGAGATGGGCGTAAGCATCAAGACCACCTCGGGCCCGGTGCTGGAAAAGGCCGGGGATCTGGCGGCCATGCTCACCAATCTCGAGCCCGGTGATGTGCTGTTTATCGATGAAATTCACCGCCTGAGCCCGGTGGTGGAAGAAATCCTCTACCCGGCGATGGAAGACTACCAGCTCGACATCATGATCGGGGAAGGCCCCGCCGCTCGCTCCATCAAGCTGGAGCTGCCGCCCTTTACCCTAGTGGGCGCCACCACCCGGGCCGGCTCGCTGACCTCACCCCTGCGGGACCGCTTTGGCATCGTACAGCGGCTGGAGTTCTACCAGGTATCGGATCTGGCCCATATCATCAGCCGCAGCGCCGGCAAGCTGGGTCTGGATATCGACGACGACGGCGCCCTGGAAATGGCCCGCCGGGCCCGGGGCACGCCGCGCATTGCCAACCGGCTGCTGCGCCGGGTGCGGGACTTTGCCGAGGTCAAGGGCAGCGGCGCCATCGACGCCGCCATTGCCGCCCAGGCCCTGGATATGCTGGATGTGGACAAGCAGGGCTTTGACTACATGGACCGCAAGCTGCTGACGGCGGTACTCGACAAGTTCATGGGCGGCCCGGTGGGCCTCGACAACCTGGCCGCGGCCATTGGCGAGGAAAAGGAAACCATCGAAGACGTGATTGAACCCTACCTTATTCAGCAGGGCTTTTTGCAACGCACCCCCCGCGGCCGCCTGGCTACCCCTCGCGCCTACCTGCATTTCGGCTTCGACCTTCCCGAAGCCTGACGGCAGCCGGAAGCTAGAAGAGAGCGAAAAAAGGTGAGGGGAGAGGAGTAAGGCGTCAAATCCGAGATTCCTCATACCTCCCTCACCCCTCACCCCTCACAGCCCAGTCAGGGTCACCTAATGTCGTGCGCTGACGCAGTCTGCTTCTTTCATGGCGACGACTTGGGTATAGTAATTCCCAGATTTTTCAAACAGGTTTTGCTTGTTGCCATGTCACAGACACCGTTTCACTGGCCGGTGCGTATCTATTACGAAGATACCGATGCCGGCGGCATTGTATATAACGCCAACTATCTGAAATTCATGGAAAGGGCCCGCACCGAGTGGTTGCGCCACCTGGGTGTGGAGCAGGACAGCCTGCTCGAGCAGGATATTGCCTTTGTGGTGCGCCGGGTCGAAATGGATCTGCGCCGTCCGGCCCGGTTCAATGATGCATTAAAAGTCACCGTCACGGTGAAAATGCTCAAACGTGCCTCTATTGTGTTTGAGCAGGAAATTCTGGATGATGCGGGCCTTTCTCTGGTGAGGGGCGAGGTGGTCATCGCCTGTGTGAATATCGCTCAAATGAAACCTTTCGCCATACCTGAGCCGTTGATGGGAGTATTGTCGGGTGCACGCTGATATTTCGTTTATTGGTCTTTTTCTGCAGGCCAGCCTGCTGGTCAAACTGGTGATGCTGGCCCTGGTGGGCATGTCGGTGCTGTCCTGGGCGCTGATCATCAATCGCCGCAAGGTGCTGACTTCGGCCCGCGACGATGCCGAGCAGTTTGAAGACAAGTTCTGGTCTGGTGCCGATCTGGGACGCCTCTACCATGAGTCCAATGCCCGGCGCGACAGCTTGGCGGGCATGGAGCAGATCTTTCATGCCGGTTTTCGCGAGTTCGTGCGCCTGCAAAAGCAGGGCCGGCCTCAGGACACCATTCTCGAAGGCACCTACCGTACCATGCGGGTGGCGCTGTCCCGGGAAGTCGACCGGCTGGAAACCAACCTGTCGGTACTGGCGACCATCGGCTCCATCAGCCCCTATATCGGCCTGTTCGGTACCGTATGGGGCATCATGAACGCCTTTATTGCCCTGGCGGAAATCAAGCAGGCCACCCTGGCCATGGTGGCCCCGGGTATTGCCGAGGCGCTGATTGCCACCGCCATGGGGCTGTTTGCGGCCATTCCGGCGGTGATTGCCTTTAACCGTTTCAGCTATCAGGTGGAGCGACTGGAAAACCACCTGGCCAACTTCATGGACGAGTTTTCCACCATTCTCAACCGGCAAGTGACCACGGGTAACCAGTAATGCAGAGCTATCAGCGCAAGCGACGCAAACGCGTGGCCGAGATCAACGTGGTGCCTTATATCGACGTCATGCTGGTGCTGCTGATCATCTTTATGGCCACGGCGCCAGTGATTACTCAGGGGGTCAAGGTGGATCTGCCCCAGGCCGAGGCCGAGCTGCTGCCGGATGACAGCGAGACGCCGCTGGTGGCGTCGGTGGACGCCGAGGGCCGTTATTTTCTCGACGTGGGTGAGACGCGGGACGAGGCGGTGGATCTGCTGGCCCTGGCAGACATGGTGCAGCAAAAGCTGGCCACCAATCCCAAGGCACCCGTGGTGGTGCAGGGTGATGCCAATGTGCGCTATGACGCCGTGATCCAGCTGATGGCCACCCTTAAGGCGGCCGGCGTGCCCAGTGTGGGCCTGATGACCCAACCGGAGCAATAAGGCGTGTTTGATAACCAGAGTGGTGGCATTCGCAAGGCGGTGCTGATTTCCCTGGGGCTGCATGTGTTGATTGGCGTGCTGTTCCTGGTGGGGGTTAATTTCAGCACCCCCAAGCGGCCCACCCAGGCGGCGTCCATTATTGAAGCCACCATGATTGATGATGGCATGGTGGCGGCCCAGGCCGAGCGCCTGGCGGAAATGCAGGCAAATCGCGACGCCGAGCAGGCCGCAGCGCAGGCGCAAGCCGAGGCCGCGCAAAAGGCGGCGGAAGAGGCCGAACAGAAGGCCGCCGAGCAAGCGGCGGCGGCGGAGGCGGCGCGCCAGGCCGAGCAGGAAAAGGCCGTGGCCGCCCAGCAGGCGAAAGCCGAGGCGGAGCGCCGGCAGGTGCTGGAGCAGCAACGCCAGGCGGAAGAAGCTCGCAAGGCCGCGGAAGCCAAGAAACAGGCGGAAGCCGAAGCCGCCCGCAAGGCCGCGGAAGCGCAGAAACAGGCGGAAGCCGAAGCCGCCCGCAAGGCCGCGGAAGCCAAGAAACAGGCGGAAGCCGAAGCCGCCCGCAAGGCCGCGGAAGCGCAGAAACAGGCGGAAGCCGAAGCCGCCCGCAAGGCCGCGGAAGCCAAGAAACAGGCGGAAGCCGAAGCCGCCCGTAAGGCCGCGGAAGCGAAGAAACAGGCGGAAGCCGAAGCCGCCCGCAAGGCTGCGGAAGCCAAGAAGCAGGCGGAAGCCGAGCAGAAACGCAAGGCCGAGGAAGCCCGCAAGGCTGCGGAAGCGAAGAAACAGGCGGAAGCCGAAGCCGCGCGCAAGGCGGAAGCGAGTAAAAAGGCCGAAGCCGAGCAGGCGCTGAAGGATCTGGAAGCGCTGATGGGTGGCGGCTCGGCAGGAGGTTCTTCGTCGGCCGCGTCGGCGGCAGAAGTGGATCGTTATACCGGCATGATTATTGCCGCGATACAGCGCAACTGGCTGGTAGGACCGACCATGGTGGGCAAGCAGTGCCGTATTAATGTGCGGGTGGCGACCGATGGCCTTATCCTGACCATAGGCCAGGGCCAGGGCGATGCGGAGGTATGCCGCTCGGCAGAGCTGGCCATTCGCAAGACCGGTACCCTGCCTATGCCCAAGGATCCGGCCGTGAACAAACAGCTGCAAAACCTGAATTTGACCCTGATACCGAGGCTTTGATGATGACAAAACGATGGTTGTGGTTATGGCTGCCGCTGCTGATGCTGGCAGGACGGGCACAGGCGGCACTGGATATCGTGATCACCGGCGGCATAGACAGTGCCCGGCCGGTGGCGGTGGTGCCTTTTGAATGGACCGGCGGTGGTGCCGCGCCTCAGGAGTTGTCCGAGGTGATCGGCAATGATTTGCGCAACAGCGGCATGTTCCGGCCGCTGGATCGCAGCTCGCTGCCCCAGCGGGTCTCTCGGGCCGATCAGCTGGATCCGAATCTGTGGCGCACCCGCCAGGCGGAAGCCGTGGTGGTGGGCAGCATAGCGCCGGCGGGCAACAATCAGTACCGTATCAGCTTTGAGCTGGCCGACGTGCTGGGCGGCAACGGCGCCAAGTTGCTGGAAAGCCGCAGTGCCACCGTGCCTGCCGCCCAGCTCAGGCAGTATGCCCACCGTATTTCCGACATCGTGTTTGAGAAGCTGACCGGCATCAAGGGCGCCTTCCTGACCCGCATCGCCTATGTCACGGTGCAGCACGGTGCCCAGTATCCGTATCAGCTGATGATCGCCGACTACGACGGTTTCAACGAGCAGGTACTGCTGCGCTCCCGGGAGCCGCTGATGTCGCCGGCCTGGTCACCGGATGGCCGCAAACTGGCCTATGTGTCCTTTGAAAACAAGAAGGCCGAGGTGGTGGTGCAGGACATTTACAGCCAGCAGCGTCAGGTGGTGAGCTCCCAGCCCGGCATCAACGGCGCGCCCGCTTGGTCCCCCGATGGCACCCGGCTGGCACTGGTGTTGTCGCAGGATGGTCAGCCCGAAATCTATGTACTCAATCTGGCCAGCCGCCAGTTGACCCGGGTGACCAATAACCGCACAATCGACACCGAGCCGACCTGGTCGGCGGACGGAAGAAGTATTTATTTTGTCTCCGAACGGGGAGGCCGACCGCAGGTTTACCGCACCGATCCCGGTGCCGACAATGCGCGTCGTGTGACCTTTGACGGAGACATGAATCTGGGCCCCAGGGTCACGGCAGACGGCCAGAATATGGTGCTGGTCAGCCGCTCCCAGGGGCAATACCGGATTGCCCGGCAAGAGCTGGATGGTGGAAATCTGCAGGTGTTGACCGAAACACAGCTGGATGAATCGCCGAGCCCTGCTCCCAACGGCACCATGATCATCTACAGCACCACTTATCAGGGGCGGCAAGTGTTGTCTCTGGTGTCTATGGATGGTCGTTTCAAGGCCAGGCTGCCGGCCCGCAGCGGCGATGTCCGCTCACCGGCGTGGTCACCGTTTCTAAACTAAAAATTGCTTTTCCCAAGGAAAAATCATGCAAATGAAAAAACTGCTTCAGAGTCTGGCCGTCGCACTTCCCATGTTGACCCTGGCTGCATGTAGCTCCACCAGCGATTCCGACGCCATGACCGGAACCGATGGCAGCTACCAGAACGGTGGCGTACAAACTGGTGCCCAGAACGGTGGCGCCCTGTCTGCCGATGAGCAGATGCGTCAGCAATATGAAGCCCTGCGTCGCGAGAACGTAATTTACTTCGAATTCGACCAGGATGAAGTGACCGGCCACTACGCCCAGGTGCTGGAAGCCCATGCCAGCTTCCTGCGTTCCAACCCCAATGTCAGCATTCTGGTGGAAGGCCATGCCGACGAGCGCGGCACGCCCGAGTACAACATCGCCCTGGGCGAGCGTCGTGCCAAGGCCGTGACCAGCTACCTGCAGAGCCTGGGCGTAAGCGGTTCCCAGCTGGCCATCGTCAGCTACGGCGAAGAAAAGCCGCTGGATACCTCCCGCAGCGAAGACGGTTTTGCCAAAAACCGCCGCGCGGTACTGGTTTACTAAGGACTGATTCGGTTACGTTATGATGAAATTCGCGGCCATTTCGATGGCCGCTGTTTTATCCACCGCCAGCTGGGCTCAGGCCCCGGTGGCCAGTGTGGGTGGCAGCGGCTCCGTCAATGAGCGCCTGGCCGAGCTGGAGCGGGGTTTCAGTGCCCGGTCCCAGGCGCAGATAGATCAACAGCGTCAGCTCAATGCCCTGCAACAGGAGCTGAGCGAAATGCGCGGTCTGCTGGAAGAGCAGAGCTACCGGCTGGAGCAGGTAATAGAGCGTCAGCGCAGCATGCTGGCGGCCCAGCAGGAAGCGGCGTCGGCGCCTCGGGTTGCCCCGTCGCCGGCCCCGTCGTCTGAGGCTGAAACCGCGCCTGAAAGTGGCGGCAGTGCCCCCGAGACGGCGGGAGATGAGCAGGCCGCCTACGACAAGGCAGTGAATCTGGTGTTGCAGGACAAGGACTACAACGCCGCCATTCCGGCCTTTGCCCGCTTTATTACCCAGTATCCTCAGTCGACCTATGTGCCCAACGCCCATTACTGGCTGGGACAGCTGTTGTTTGCCCAAAAACGTTTTGACCAGTCCAAGGCTCAGTTCGCTCGGGTGGTGGAAGCGTATCCCAAGTCCAACAAGCGTCCGGACTCCCTGCTCAAGCTGGGGCTGATAGCCCGGGAGCAGCAGGACGACGGTCAGGCCCGGCAGTATTTTGAGCGCGTGCTAAGCGAATACGGCAGCAGTGGTGCCGCGCGGCTGGCTCAGGAAAACCTGGATGCGATGAAATAACCGGCGGGTTGACGGATTTTTGTGAGAGTCGCCTGTTCCTTGAGCAAACGAAATAAAATGGCAATTTAGCTGTTGCGTCACACAATTAAATCCGTAATATAGGCCGCCGTTGGCAGGGGGCAGCAGCCACCCACCAGACCGGGTCGTTAGCTCAGTTGGTAGAGCAGTTGACTTTTAATCAATTGGTCGCAGGTTCGAATCCTGCACGACCCACCAGATTCCGGACGCTTAGCTCAGCCGGGAGAGCACCTCCCTTACAAGGAGGGGGTCACTGGTTCGATCCCAGTAGCGTCCACCAGTTTTCTCACTTTTGTCAAAAGTGAACCCAGGGTGATTAGCTCAGCTGGGAGAGCACCTCCCTTACAAGGAGGGGGTCACTGGTTCGAGCCCAGTATCACCCACCACTTTCAGTGGTTTACAATTTGGGTCGTTAGCTCAGTTGGTAGAGCAGTTGACTTTTAATCAATTGGTCGCAGGTTCGAATCCTGCACGACCCACCATTCCCTGCCGATTATTTCTTCCCTTCGTTATATTCTGTTTCGCTT
Organism: Oceanimonas sp. MB9; assembly: GCF_011319775.1. Classification (NCBI taxonomy): domain Bacteria; kingdom Pseudomonadati; phylum Pseudomonadota; class Gammaproteobacteria; order Aeromonadales; family Aeromonadaceae; genus Oceanimonas; species Oceanimonas sp. MB9. The sequence goes on from NZ_VFBE01000009.1 coordinate 269,737, forward strand.
TTTCATATTGTTAACATAGATTTGGGTTGCCTTCCCTTCGGCGGTATAATGACCGCAGATTGTTATTGAATGGAGCACTGGCAAACCGCCATGACTGAAGCTGTTGATATTGTCGAGTTTGACTATCCCTTTCCTCCCAAGCCGGCCCCGCTCAGCGCGGAGCAGCAGAGTGCGCTGAAGGATGAAATCAAAACCCTGCTCAAGGCCCGCAACGCGGTACTGGTAGCCCATTATTACACCGATCCGGAAATTCAGGCCCTGGCCGAAGACACCGGCGGTTGCGTGGCCGACTCGCTGGAAATGGCGCGCTTTGGCAAGGAGCACGAGGCCCAAACCCTGATCGTGGCGGGGGTGCGCTTTATGGGGGAGACCTCCAAGATCCTGAGCCCGGAGAAAACCGTGCTGATGCCCACCCTGGAAGCGGAATGTTCCCTGGACTTGGGCTGCCCGGCCGATGAGTTCACCGCCTTCTGTGACGCCCACCCGGATCATACCGTGGTGGTGTATGCCAACACCTCGGCGGCGGTCAAGGCCCGGGCCGACTGGGTGGTCACCTCCAGCATCGCCCTGGAAATTGTCGAGCATCTCGACAGTGAAGGCCACAAGATCATCTGGGCACCGGATCGACACCTGGGGGCCTATATCGAGAAACAGACCGGCTGTGAAATGCTGCGCTGGCAGGGCGCCTGTATCGTGCATGACGAGTTTCGCGCCAAGGCCCTGAAGGAACTGAAGGCCCAGAACCCGGATGCCGCCGTGCTGGTGCACCCGGAGTCTCCCCAGTCGGTGGTGGAGCTGGCCGATGCGGTAGGCTCGACCAGCCAGCTGATCCAGGCCGCAAAGGATCTGCCCCACAAGCGCCTGATCGTGGCCACCGACAAGGGCATCTTCTACAAGATGCAGCAGGCCTGTCCCGACAAGGAAATGGTGGAAGCGCCCACCGGCGGTAACGGCGCCACCTGCCGCAGCTGTGCCCACTGCCCCTGGATGGCGATGAACGGTCTGGTGGCCATTCGTGGTGCCCTGAAGGAAGGCGGCGCAACCCACGAGATTCAGGTGGACGAAGACACTCGAATCAAGGCCATGATCCCCCTGGAGCGCATGCTCAATTTCGCCAAAGAGCTGAAAATGAAGGTCAAGGGCAACGCCTGATCATGACGCAATAAAAAGGCCGGCGCAGTGCGCCGGCCTTTTTATCTCGAGGGGCGGGAGAATTATCTGGAGATATGAGCGATCAGCTCCAGCACCTTGTGGGAGTAGCCGATCTCGTTGTCATACCAGGACACCAGCTTGACGAAGTTGTCGTTCAGTGCAATGCCGGCACTGGCGTCAAATACGCTGGTGCAGGTCTCGCCCAGAAAGTCGGTGGATACCACGTCGTCTTCGGTGTAACCGATGATGCCCTTGAGCTCACCCTCGGACGCGGCCTTGATCACCGCGCAGATTTCCTCGTAGGAAGCCGCTTTTTCCAGGCGTACGGTCAGGTCTACCACGGATACATCCGGGGTCGGTACGCGAAACGCCATACCGGTCAACCTGCCGTTGAGTGCGGGAATCACTTTGCCCACGGCCTTGGCGGCACCGGTGGAGGACGGAATGATGTTCTGACCGGCACCCCGGCCGCCACGCCAGTCCTTGGCGGAAGGACCGTCCACGGTTTTTTGGGTAGCGGTGGTGGCATGCACCGTGGTCATCAGGCCTTCAACAATGCCAAAATTGTCGTTGATAACCTTGGCCAGGGGCGCCAGGCAGTTGGTGGTGCAGGACGCGTTGGAGACGATGTCCTGGCCGGCATATTCCAGATGGTTGACGCCCATTACGAACATGGGGGTGTCGTCCTTGGACGGACCCGTCATGACCACCTTTTTGGCGCCGGCCTGAATATGCTTGCGGGCGGTATCGTCGGTGAGGAACAGGCCGGTGCCTTCTGCCACCACGTCCACACCTGCCTCGTCCCATTTCAGGTTGGCCGGATCCCGCTCGGCGGTAACACGAATGGCCTTGCCATTCACGATAAGCTGACCGCCCTCGACCTGCACATCGCCACGAAAGCGGCCGTGAGTGGAGTCGTACTTCAGCATGTAGGCCATGTAGTCCACATCAAGCAGATCGTTGATGGCGACCACCTCAATGTCGTTACGCTCGCAGGCGAGGCGAAACACGAAACGACCGATGCGACCGAAGCCGTTGATACCTACCTTGATAGTCATACGTTCACCTGAAAAAAGTTGTGGGAAAGATAAGGCTAAAATCTCATTGGTTGTAAAATTACAAAAAAATCGCCTATCGTCAATCAGGAAATCCCGTTCACTCTTGCTTTGGATCATTATTTTTGAAATTTTATTTCACAAATGATGCCTGACTTTCAAAGCAGGACCGCCACAGGTGAAGTCTAACCAGACATCAGTAGGCGGCTCCCCCGTGCTGATAGCGGCCCTGTTGCAGTTGCCGAACAATGGCATCGGCCTGCTGGCGCAGCCTGGCCTGCTGGTCTTCATCGAAACGGACATGGGACGCCATTTGCCCCCAGTCCACCTGCTGGCTGTCCTTCAGTTCTTTCATGATAGTGGTCCATATCCAGGCTTCCTGGTAGCGCTGCTGACTGACATAAAGCTCAACCAGTGTGCCCATCAAATCCGCAGGTGGTTGTTTCCCGGCGGGCAGCAGAGCCAGCGCCCGGTGTAGGGCTTGCTCGGTGGCTTCTGGATCCCGGTGGCGCACCAGTCGGGCCAGGGCCAGCTGCAGATCGGCCTGCTGCATGGCCGGGCGCTCGGCCTGAGCGATAAAGGCGTTACGTGCGGCCCGGTCGCCGTGGCGTTGCCAGCGCCACAGTTGCAGGTAGGGGTAGTCCGAGTCGGCGGTCTGCGCTTCCAGTCGCTCCAGTTCCTCGGTGATGTCGACAAGGGTTTCCACCTTGTCGTTCTTCCGCTCATGGCGCTTGGTGTATTCGATATCCAGCAGCGGATCCAGGCACTGGCGGTAGTCTTCCAGGCTGCTCATCAGCCGGTAGCGACCGGCATCGCCGGCGGCACCGGCCCGCTCGTAGCGGGCCTGCACCAGGGCATCTCGTTCTGCGTTGCACCAGCTGTCGCCGTGTAAATCGGCGCAGAACTGGGGAAAGCGAGTGCACAGGCCGCTGGTGCGATCCCGGTCACAGCCTGTCAATAAAAGTGCGCCCGCCAGCAGCAATAACGGGGGATTGATACTCATATGAAGCTTTATGTGGTCGGCCTTGGTCTGGTAATCATACCCCCTATCCACTAAAATGGGCGCGCCTGAAAGTCCAAAAACGGCAACTTAAATGCCTGCCTGTTTTTGCTGTGAATACCAATAACGGTTACGTGAATTAAAAGGATCCGGTCGATGACCCATGAGAGTTACCTGTCCGCCTGGCAACAGAGCCAGGAACTGGCAGAGTCCATGCAGCCCCTGATTGGCAAACTGTATCGCAACCAGGGTGTGGAAACCTGCGTTTATGCCCGCCCCCTGCTGAATGCCTCTACCATCGATATTCTCAAGGCTCACCGTGTGGTGCGTCGTCACGAAGGCCAGCCGCTGCCGGTCAGCCAGAGCTACCCGGTGCTCAAGGCGCTGAGCGAGATGGAACTGGCTCCGGCCAGCATCGACCTGGGCAAGCTGGCGGTTCGCTACTGGAAGGAGCACCAGGACGAGTCCGGCCTGGCCGAGTTCCTCAAGGCCGAACTGGCCCCGGCCCTGAACAGCAATGCCGACGCCAAGCCCACCGATGTGGTGCTGTATGGCTTTGGCCGCATCGGCCGCCTGCTGGCCCGCCTGCTGATCGAGCGTGCCGGCAGCAATAACGGCATGCGCCTGCGTGGCATCGTGGTGCGTGGCAGTGGTGACGATCTGGAAAAGCGCGCCAGCCTGCTGCGTCGTGACTCCGTACACGGTCCTTTTAACGGCTCCATTGAAGTGGACGCCGAAAACAACGCCATTATCGCCAACGGCACCTACATTCAGGTGATCTACGCCAACAGTCCGGAAGAGATCGACTACACCCAGTACGGCATTCACGATGCCCTGGTGGTCGACAACACCGGTAAATGGCGCGACGAAGCCGGCCTGGGCCTGCACCTCAAGGCCAAGGGGGCCGCCAAGGTGCTGCTGACCGCACCGGGCAAGGGCGACATCAAGAACATCGTATTTGGCGTGAACGATCACATGATCGATGCCGAAGACCGCATCATGTCTGCCGCGTCCTGCACCACCAACGCCATCACCCCGGTGCTGAAGGCAGTCAGTGACGCCTATGGCGTGAAGAACGGTCATGTGGAAACCGTGCACTCCTACACCAACGATCAGAACCTGATCGACAACTACCACAAGGGCGATCGCCGTGGCCGCAGTGCCGCGCTGAACATGGTACTGACCAGCACCGGCGCCGCTTCTGCCGTGGCCAAGGCACTGCCCGAGCTGAAGGGCAAGCTGACCGGCAACGCCATTCGCGTTCCCACGCCGAACGTGTCCATGGCCGTGCTTAACCTGAACCTGGAAAAGGCCACCACCGCCGAAGAGCTGAACGACTACCTGCTGCAGGTGTCCCTGGACTCCCCGCTGCACAACCAGATCGACTTCAGCACCAGCAGCGAGCTGGTGTCTACCGACATGGTCGGCTCCCGTTTTGCCGGTATCGTTGACTCCCTGGCCACTATCGTCGACGGTGATCGCGCCGTACTGTACGTGTGGTACGACAACGAATTCGGTTACAGCTGCCAGGTGGTACGCGTAATGCAGAAAATGGCCGGCATCGAGCTGATGGATCTGCCCGCACGAGGCTGATCGCATTTTTGCAAACCGGCAGTCAAAAAGGGGAGGCGCAAGCCGCCCCTTTTTTCGTTGGTGATGGTAAATTGGCATCATCTTTACAGGAGGAATTGTCATGTCATCGTTTCAGCAAGCCATTGCCGCCATGCCCAAAGAAGTATATGAGCGGCTGAAAACCGCCGTGGAGCTGGGCAAGTGGCCCGATGGCTCTGTCCTGACCCCGGAGCAGAAGGAAAACAGCATGCAGGCGGTGCTGGCCTGGCAGGCCATGCACAACGACAACCCCGAGCACATGACCATTGGCAAGGGGGGCGAGCTGATCATGAAGTCCAAGTCCGAGCTGCGCCGCCAGTTTCGTGATGAAGAAGAGATCATGCGCAGCAAGCTGAACTGAACCTTGTATGCCCGGGCCCGTCCCGGGCAACCTTTCCCAATCCCCAATCCCCAATCCCCAATCCCCAATCCCCAATCCCCAATCCCGATATTCAAACGTCTTGCCTCTACGTGTCACCGGCTGAAATTTTTCTTGTACAACCTTGATCAAATTGTACAACCAGCGCTAGAGTAAACTCAGTGGTTGTACAAGAGGGCTAACAATGTACAAGTTTGATCCCCGCGTGATTAAAGTCGGTATCAGTGGCTGCCTGATGGGGCAGAAGGTCCGTTTCGACGGCGGTCACAAGCGTTCCAACTTCTGCACCGACGAGCTGGCCAAGTTTGTGGAGTTCGTGCCGGTGTGTCCGGAAATGGCCATCGGCCTCGGCACTCCCCGGCCCAGCATTCGCCTGATTGGCGGGGAAGGGGGAGTCATTGCCCAGACCGCCAAGGGGCAGGACGTGACCGAGGCACTGCGGGACTACGGTCGCCATATGGCGACCCAGTTCGAGGGCCTGAGCGGTTACGTGCTGTGTGCCAAATCGCCCAGCTGCGGCATGGAGCGGGTGCGGGTCTACCACGAGAGCGGCAAGGGCAATGAGAAGGAAGGGGTCGGTCTCTATGCCGCCGAAATCATGCAGGCGCTGCCCCTGCTGCCCTGCGAGGAAGACGGCCGGCTCAACGATCCGATCTTGCGGGAAAACTTTGTCACCCGGCTGTATACCCTGCACGACTGGCAGTGCCTGCTGCACAGGGGGATGACCCCGTCCCGGCTGATCGCCTTTCACAGCCGCTACAAGTACCTGCTGATGGCCCACCACAGAGACGGTTACCAGGAGCTGGGCCGGCTGGTGGCGGACTTGTCGAGCGACCCGGAACAACGGGCGCAGGAATATATTTACCGGTTGATGCAAACCCTGACCCGGCGGGCCAGCCGCAAGGGGCACACCAATGTGTTGCAGCACCTGCAGGGCTATTTCAAACGTCAGCTGAATGCTCGGCAGCGCCAGGAGCTGGCCGGCACCATTCACCAGTACCGGGAAGGCATTCTGCCGCTGCTGGCACCCATTACCCTGCTGCGTCACTACCTGGAGGAATACCCCAACGATTACCTGCGTCAGCAGGTGTACCTCAATCCGCATCCGGAGGCATTGCGACTGCGTTATGGCATCTGAGCCCCAGTATCCGATTCGGGAAGTGTCCCGTTTAACCGGTATCAACCCGGTTACCCTGCGGGCCTGGCAGCGCCGCTACGGCCTGCTCAAGCCAGCGCGTACCGACAAGGGCCACCGGCTCTATTCCGACGATGATGTTGCCCTGATCCGGCAAATTCTGCACTGGGTCGAGCAGGGGGTCAGCATCGGCCAGGTCAAGGGCCTGCTGAGCGATCCGCAGCCGGTGAAAGCCGGCTCCAACTGGGAGCAGGCGCTGCACCGGTTACTGACCGCGGCCTGTGAGCTGAATCTGGGGCGGCTGGAAGTGGAGCTGAACGAGCTGGCCAGCCTGTATCCGGCCGAGCTGCTGCTGCGTCATGTCATTGAACCCTGGCTGGCGGAGCTGGGCCGGCTGAATCGTCCCGATGACCAGCTGATTGAGCAAAGTGCGACCGCCCTGCTGGCCCGAGTATTCAGTCAGTTGCTGACCATTAAGTCCGGTCCGCGCATTGCCGTGGCCCGAGTGGGGGAAAGCCATGCCCTGAGCGGACTGCTGACCTGTTTTGAGTTGCAGGGGCTGGAATGCCGCAGCCTGGAACTGGGCCGCCTCGAGCCATTGCAACTGCCGCTGGCGGCCCAGCGGCTGAAATGCGACGCGCTGGTGGTGCAACTGGGCGGCGGCCTCACGCAAAGTTGGTTTGCGGAGCGGGCCCAATGCTGGCCCGAGCACAGCTTTTTTATCGGAGAGCTGGGGCGAATGTACGCCGATCAGGGCTGCCTCAGTCGGCCTCATGGCATCACCGTCAGTGAAATCGCGAGGAAGTACGATGCGACATTTGGTGTGGTTTAGAAACGACCTGCGCCTGGCCGACAATCCGGCCCTGCATGCGGCCATGGACGAGGGTGAGCAGGTGCAGGCGCTCTATATCGACTGTCCGGGGCAGTGGCGGCAGCACGGCAACAGCCCCCTGCAGCGAGACTTTCTGCGCCGAAACCTGCAGGCCCTGAGTGAAGGCCTGGCCAGGCTGGGCGTCCCCCTTGAGCTGCTGGTGTGTGAACACTTTGACGACGTGCCCGAGCGGCTTTCCGGCTGGATAAAAGAGCACGACATCGACGCCCTCTATGCCAACCGGGATATCGGCATTAACGAGCGCCGCCGCGACAAGGCGGTGCAGCAGGCCCTGAACATTCCCTGCCGGGTCTTTAACGGCGACTGCGTGATGAACCATGGCAGCATCACTACCCAGAGCGGTGACATGTACAAGGTGTTTACGCCCTTTTCCAAGGCTTGGCTGAGCGCGCTCAAGGCCCAGGGCTACCGGTTGTTGCCGGTGCCCGAGGCGCGGAACGACGCCTGTGATCCGGCCGATATTGCCCTTGCCGGGGACCTGCAAGACAGCGGCGCCTGGGACGCCGGCGAGCAGGCTGCAGGGCAGGCGCTGGCGCGGTTTTGCGCCGAGCATTTGCTCGATTACGGCGAGCAGCGTGATTTTCCGGCGGTGGCAGGCACCAGCCGGTTGTCACCTTATCTGGCCCTGGGAGTATTGTCCCCCAATCAGTGCCTGGCGGCCATCGAAAACGAGCTCGGCAGCCTGCCCCTGGGGCGGGGAGAGCGCGGCTTTGCCTGGCTGAACGAGATCATCTGGCGGGAGTTCTACCGCCACCTGCTGGTAGCCTTTCCCCATTTGTCGATGAACCGGGCCTTTAAGGAAGAAACCGAGGCTCTGCAGTGGAGCCATGACGAAGACGGTTTTGCCGCCTGGTGTGATGGTCGAACCGGTTATCCCCTGGTGGATGCCGCCATGCGCTGCCTAAAAGACACCGGCTGGATGCACAACCGGCTGCGCATGATAGTAGCCAGCTTTCTCACCAAGGATTTGCATATTGACTGGCGCCGGGGAGAAGCTTGGTTTATGGCCCGGCTTATCGACGGCGAGCTGGCCGCCAACAACGGCGGCTGGCAGTGGGCGGCGGGCACAGGTGCCGACGCGGCGCCTTATTTCCGCGTGTTTAACCCGGTGACCCAGAGCGAGCGCTTTGACCCGGACGGCGAGTTTATTCTCCGCTGGGTGCCGGAGCTGAAAAACGTGCCGGCCAAACACATTCACGCCCCCCACGACTGGCTGCGCAAGCAAGGGCGCGAGAGCGATTACGTGCCGCCCCTGGTGGATCACGCCCGCGCCCGACAGCACGCCATTGCCATGTTTGACGCCCTGAAGGACGAGGAGGAGGCATGAGTCCCGCCCTGAGCGCCTTTTGCCGCCTGTACCGGCGCCTTTCCCCCGCTGAGCTGCAGGGCTTGCGTCATGTGTATTCAAAGGATGTGTTGTTTGCCGACCCGGCCCACGACATTCGTGGCATCGAGTCGCTGGTGGCCTATTTCGAAGGGCTGTTTACCCGGGTGCAGCAGTGCCGGTTCGACATTATTCAGGTGATGGAGCAGGACGGTGAAGCCTATGTGCGCTGGGAAATGCACTTTGTTCACCCCCGGCTCAATGGCGGCCGGCCGGTGACCGTGCCCGGGGTCAGCCATTTGTGTTTTGCCGACAGCATTTATTACCACAGAGACTTCTTTGATCTTGGCGCCATGCTCTATGAACAGTTGCCGCTGCTGGGCAAGGGCATACGGGCATTGAAACGGAGGCTGAATTCATGAAACGGGTATTGATCACCGGTGCCAACTCCGGCATCGGCCTGCAACTGGCGCAGGATTATTTATCCGAGGGCTGGCAGGTGGTGGCCTGCGGCCGCAACCACGACAAGCTGGCCGAGGCCCTGTCCGGTGAGCGGGTGGAGTACGGCGTGTTTGACATCAACGACCGGGACGCCGTGCGCGATGCGTTGAGTGCCGTGGCGCCGGTGGATCTGGCCATTCTTAACGCCGGCACCTGCGAATATGTGGACGATGCCCATGCCTTTGACGCCGCCCTGTTTGAGCGGGTGGTACAGGCCAACCTGATCGGCACCGGCAACTGTGTGGCGGCGGTATTGCCGCGCATCAAGACCGGCGGCCGACTGGCGCTGGTGAGCTCGTCGGTGACCTTTGTGCCTCTGACTCGGGCCGAGGCCTATGGCGCCTCCAAGGCTGGCGTCGACTACCTGGCCCGTACCCTGGCGGTGGATCTGAATGCCGCCAACGTCGCCGTCAGCCTGATTCGGCCGGGGTTTGTAGACACCCCCCTGACCCAAAAAAACGACTTTCCCATGCCCGGCCGGGTCAGTGTGCAGCAGGCCAGCCAGGCCATACGCCGGGGGCTTTCGCGCGGTAAACGTGAAATCACCTTTCCCTTCGGGTTTATCGCTACCCTGCGGGGCCTGTCCTGGCTGCCCCAAGGATTGTGGCTGAGTCTGGCCCGGCGTATGAAAAAGGAGCAGGCATGAGCAGCATTGCGGTCATCGGCAGTGGCATCGCCGGTCTTACCTCGGCCTGGCTGCTGAGCCGGCGGCACAGGGTGACCCTGTTCGAGGCCAACGATTATCTGGGCGGGCACACCGCCACCGTGGACGTGACCCTGAACGGCCGCCGTCACGCGGTTGACACCGGTTTTATCGTGTTCAACGACCGCACCTATCCGCGGTTTCAGCGGCTGCTGGCCCGGGCCGGGGTGGAGGCCCGGCCCACCGAAATGAGCTTCAGCGTGCAGCAGGGAACCACCGGGCTGGAATATAACGGCCATACCCTCAATACCCTGTTTGCCCAGCGCAGTAATCTGGTGAACGGGCGTTTTTACGGTTTTCTGCTGGAAATCGTGCGTTTTAACCTGCTGTGCAAGCGGGCGCTGAAGGACAACACCCTGACCGAGCAGGACACCCTGGGCGGGTTCCTGGCGCGGCACGGCTTTTCCGACTTTTTTGCCGGCCATTATGTGCTGCCCATGGTGGCGGCCATCTGGTCATCGTCCCTGGCCGACAGCCGGAATTTTCCGTTGGCCTTCTTTCTGCGCTTTTTCAACCATCACGGCCTGCTCAATCTGGTGGACCGGCCCCAGTGGTACGTGGTGCAGGGCGGCTCGCGCAGCTATATACCGGCGTTGGTGCAGGGCGTGCAGGAGGTGCGGCTGAACAGCCCGGTACAGTCGGTGCGGCGGCTGGAGAAGGGGGCAGCGATCACCACGGCGGCGGGCACCGAGACCTTTGACGAGGTGATTATGGCCTGCCACTCGGATCAGGCACTGGCCATGCTGGACGATGCCACCGCGGCCGAGCGTGAGGTGCTGGGCGGGCTGGCCTACCGCGACAACGAGGTGGTGCTGCATACCGACACCCGATTGCTGCCCGCCGAGCGCCGGGCCTGGGCCAGCTGGAACTATTACCTTGAGGGGGGCGAGCAGGCGCTGCCGGCGGTGACCTATAACATGAATATACTGCAGGGAATTGAGTCAGATGACACCCTGTGCGTGACCCTGAACCGCACCGATGCCATCGATCCGGCCCGCATTCTGCGCCGTTTTCGCTATGCCCATCCGGTGTACAACCACGCCGCCATCGCGTCTCAGGCCCGACGGGGTGAGATTTGCGGCCGGAACCACACCCATTTCTGCGGCGCCTACTGGTACAACGGTTTTCACGAAGACGGGGTACGCAGCAGCCTGGACGTGTGCGAACGCTTTGGAGCCGGCCTATGAGCCTGAACAGCGCCATTTATACCGGCGTGGTGCGCCATCGCCGTTACCAGCCCAGGGCCCATGCCTTCAGTTATGGCCTGTACATGCTGGCGCTGGATCTGGACGAGCTGCCCCGGCTTGACGCCACCAGTCGCTGCTTTGCCCTTGAAGGCTTTGCGCCGCTGAGCTTTCGCCGCCGCGACTACCTGGGGGACGCGCACACGCCGCTCAAGCAGGCGGTGCTGGAAGAAGTGGCCCGTCTCGGCGGAGACTCCCTCGGCCTGGAGCGGGTGGTGATGCTGGGTCAGGTGCGCTGTTTCGGCCTCTATTTCAGCCCGGTAAACCTGTTTTTCTGTTACCGGGGCAAGGAAGCCCGCTACCTGCTGGCGGAGGTCCGCAACACCCCCTGGCGGGAGCGTCACTGCTATCTGGTGGATCTGGCCCGGCCCGCACCCACCGACAAGGCCTTTCACGTGTCGCCCTTTATGGGCATGGCCATGCAGTATCACTGGCGCATTGCCCCGCCGGCGGCCCGCACCCTGGTGCACATCGAAAACCGCACCCCCGAGCTGCTGTTTGACGCCACCCTGGCCCTGCGCCGGCGACCGTTCAGCGGTCATGCCCTGCGGGCGGCGCTGTGCCAGTGGCCAATGATGACGCTCACCGTGGTGCGTGGCATCTACTGGCAGGCGCTGAAACTGTTTTTTAAACGCATTCCCTATCATTCACATCCTTAAGGACGCCACGATGGAGACGACACTGACCCCCGCCGCCCCCCGCCGCCTGGATCGCTGGGCCCGCCGTCTGGCTTTTTCATTGCTGTCGGGCCTGAAGGACGCCGGGCTAACCATAGAAGACGGCGACGACACCTTCTTTTTCGGTGATGCCAGGGCGGATCTGCAGGCCCGGGTACGGGTGCTGGATCCCCGCAGCTACCGCCGGCTGCTGGCGGGAGGCAGCATCGGGGCCGCCGAAAGCTGGGTGGAAGCCGGCTGGCACAGTCCGGATCTGACCGCCCTGACCCGGCTGTTTGCCCGCAACCTGGCGGTGCTGGATCGCATGGAGCGGCGCCTGGGCTGGCTTACCTGGCCCTTGCACCGGCTGGTGCACCGGCGCAACCGCAATTCTACCCGCGGCAGCCGGGCCAACATTGCCGCCCACTACGATCTGGGCAACGACATGTACGCCCTGTTTCTCGACCCGTTGATGCAGTATTCCTCGGCGGTGTTTCCGGAAGCCGGGGTCAGCCTGGAGCAGGCCCAGCAGCACAAGCTGCGGCTTATCTGCTCGCGCCTGGAACTGGGGCCCGATGATCACCTGCTGGAAATCGGCACCGGCTGGGGTGGACTGGCCTGCTACGCCGCCCGCCATTATGGCTGCCGGGTGACCACCACCACGCTGTCCCGGGAGCAGTTTGAGCATGCTCAGGCGCGGGTGAAACGGGAAGGGCTGGAAGAGCGGGTGACCCTGTTGCTGAAGGACTACCGAGAGCTGACCGGTCAGTATGACAAGCTGGTGTCGGTGGAGATGATAGAGGCGGTGGGCCACGAGTATCTGCCAGCCTATTTCCGAGCCCTCAACCGCCTGCTCAAACCCCACGGCCGGCTGCTGATCCAGGCCATTACCATGGTGGATCAGCGCTACGATCAATACCGCAAGGGGGTGGACTTTATTCAGCGCTACATTTTTCCCGGCGGTTGCCTGCCCTCGGTCAGCGAGATGACCCGGCACCTGCGCGAGCAGACCGACATGACCCTGGTGCGGCTGCACGATTATGGCTGGCACTATGCCGAGACCCTGCGCATCTGGGCCGAGCGCTTTCAGCAGGCCGGCCCCGATCTGGCCCGTCTGGGTTACGGCGCCGACTTTCAGCGGCTGTGGGCCTATTACTTTGCCTACTGCGAGGGCGGCTTTCGGGAAGGCACCATTGGCCTGGCGCATTTCGAGGCTACCCGGCCGGCGGCCCGGGCACGGAGCTGACGGAGCGAACCATGTCGAAATGGCAATGGACCCAGCTGCTCGCCTTTGAAGGTTTCTGGCTGCTGGCGGTGGCCGGGCAGAATGCCTGGGCCTGGCTCACCGCCGGGCTGCTGCTGGTGCATTTCGCCTTTACCCCCAGCCGTCGGGCCGATGTGCGGGTGTTGTGGCTGGCGGCCCTGGGGATGGCGGTGGACGGCCTGCTCACCCTGACCGGAGTGTTTGCCTTCAGCCACTGGCCTCTGTGGCTGGGACTGCTGTGGGTGGGTTTTGTGTTGACCCTGGGGCACAGCCTGGTGTGGCTGCGGCGCTTTTCCTGGCCCTGGCTGGCGCTGACCGGAGCCGGGGCGGGAGTGTCTTCATACCTGGCGGGCTGGAAGCTGGAGGCGGTGGTGCTGCCCCTGGGGCCCTGGACGACGGCCTTTATTCTGGCGTTGATCTGGTCGGCGCTGCTGCCCCTGCTGGTGATATTTGATCAACGATTGCGGAGGACGTGATCATGAAGAAGTTCTGTTGCCTGTTGTTGTTACTGGTGTCCCAGGCCTGGGCCAGCCCGGTGTCCGATCTCACCCTGGTGGGGCAGGGCAAGATGAGCTGGCTGTTCTGGGATCTGTACCATGCCCGTTTCTACAGTGAAGACGGCCGTTATCAGGCCAACCGCTTTCCGCAGGCCCTGTCGCTGCGCTATCAGCGCAATATCGACAAGGAAGACCTGCTTACCGCCACGGTAAAGGAATGGCAGCGACTGGGGGTGAGCTGGAAGCCGGAATGGCCCGAGCAGCTGGAGCGATTGTGGCCTTCGGTGCGGACCAATGACGAATTGGTGCTTCGCGTGGATGAAAACGGTACCAGCCGGTTTTACTTCAACTGGCGGCTGCTGGGCAGCATCGACGATCCGGCCTTTGCTCCCGCCTTTCTGGCGATCTGGCTTTCCACGGACAGCCGGGATCCGGCCCTGACCCGACAGCTGAAAGGAGGCTGACATGAAAGTATTACTGGCGGCGGTGATGGCATTGTTGCTGAGTTCCTGCAGCAGCCAGATTGCCGACTATGAAAACACCACGCCAGCGCTGGAGCTGGACCGGTTCTTTACCGGCGAGCTGGTGGCCTATGGCATGGTGCAGGACAGGTCCGGCCGTGTGCTGAGGCGCTTCAAGGTGGACATGGTGGCCAGCTGGGAAGGCAACCAAGGCGTGCTGGAAGAAGACTTTGTGTACGATGACGGTGAGCAGCAGCGCCGGGTCTGGTATCTGGAAAAACACCCCGACGGACGCTATACCGGCACCGCCGATGACGTGGTCACGCCGGCCGAAGGCCGGACTCGGGGCTATGCCCTGAACTGGCGTTATACCCTGGCGGTGCCGGTGAATGGCAAGGTCTGGCATATCGACTTTAACGACTGGATGTACCTGCTCGATGAGAACCGCCTGATCAACCGGGCCGAGATGACCAAGTGGGGCTTCAGGGTCGGGGAAGTCACCCTGTGGATGGAGCGTAAAACCGATGAGAGCTGAAGCCGTATGCGGGGAGTGGGCAAAGAAGCGGCAGCAGGTTTACCAACGCCGACACGCTTCGAGCCCTTCCCTGGGACGCTCGGCACATGCCCTCCCTGGCATGTGACGGTCGGCTAAGGTAATCCCTGCTGCCGCTTCATTCAGATACTGAGCTGAATGCCGCAGTGCGCTTTGAGCAACGGTTTGGCACGCTTTAAAACCCCGGGGTGGAGATCTCATCCAGCGACAGGGAAAAGCTGGGCACGAACACCTCCAGAAAATACCGAATTTCGTCGTTCATGCGTTCGTCCAGCATGGCGGTGAGGCGCTCCCGCGCCTTGGCGAACTCCCGGTTGCCTGCCGACAGCTCTTCCTGGCACTTGAGGTAGGCACAGAGAATGTCGGCGGACTTCACCAGGTGGCTGTATTCGTCATCCTGATGGCCGCACAGCAGCGTCTCAAAGGCCGGTTGCAGCTTGGTGGGCAGCATGGCCAGCAGGCTTTGCTCGGCGTTTTGTTCGATGGCCTTGTAGGCGGAGGCCATCTCTCGATTGAAATATTTCACCGGCGTGGGCAGATCGCCGGTGAGCACTTCGCTGGCGTCATGATAGAGCGCGCGCATGGCGGCGGTGCCCGGGTCCAGCTTGCCGTTAAACAGGGTGTTTTTAATCACCGCCAGGGCGTGGGCCACCATGGCCACCTGCAGGCTGTGCTCGGCGACGTTTTCCGACGCCGTGTTGCGCATCAGCGGCCAGCGCTGGATCAGCTTCATGCGTGCCATCTGGGCAAAAAAGTGACTGCGGTTCATGATGTTGCCTCATGAGGTTTGCGGGGCTTGCCGTTATAATGGCATCACCGTCACCAATGGAGAAGATTCATGGACAAGCAAACTCAGACCGAACTGGAAGCCGCCGCCTTTCGCACCCTGCTGGCGCACCTGGACAAGCGCAAGGACGTGCAGAACATCGATTTGATGAACCTGGCCGGTTTTTGCCGCAACTGCCTGAGCAAGTGGTATCTGGCCGCTGCCGAAGAACGCGGTGTGGCAATGGACTACGATCAGGCCCGGGAGCGGGTCTACGGCATGCCTTACGGCGAATGGAAAGAGAAATACCAGCAGGAAGCCACCCCGGAACAAAAGGCGGCCTTTGAGAAAAGCCAGAAATAACGGCTAACGCCGAGTTATTAAGGCCCCGCAAAAGCGGGGCCTTACACGCCTCACATGTTACGTCTTACATCTCACTTAAACACTACCGTGCGGTTGCCATACACAAACACCTTTTCTTCCAGCACCAGGTTGAGTGCCCGGCTCAGCACCGACTTTTCCACATCCCGGCCGGCCTTGGCCATGTCCTGAGCGGAGAAGGCATGGTTCACGTGGGTCACATCCTGCTCGATAATGGGACCTTCATCCAGGTCGTCGGTCACGAAGTGGGCGGTGGCACCAATCATTTTCACGCCGCGTTCATAGGCCTGGCGATAGGGACTGGCGCCGATAAAGGCGGGCAGAAAGGAGTGGTGAATATTGATAATGCGCTTTTCGTAGCGGGCCACAAAGGTCGGGCTGAGAATGCGCATGTATTTGGCCAGCACTACATAGTCGGGCTCATAGCGATCGATCACCTCGGCCAGCAGCTGCTCGTGTTCGGGGCGGTTCAGGCCCTCGTGAGACACGGTGTGGTAGGGAAGGTCGAATTTTTCGGTCAGCCCCTGCAGGGTCTCGTAGTTGCCTATCACGGCGGCAATGTCGATGTTCATGGCGCCACTGAAGTGCTTCATCAGAATGTCGCCCAGGCAGTGGGCTTCCTTGGTCACCAGGATCACCACTCGCTTGCTGCCCGCCGGCACCAGGCGGTTATGCCCGCCTTCCGGCAGGGCGTCGTTCAGATCCGTCAGCAGGCCGTTATCATCAAACTGGCCTTCCAGTTCGGTGCGCATAAAGAAGTGGCCGTTGTCATGATCAACAAATTCGTCGTTGCGCACGATGTTAAGCTGATGCCGGCAGCAAATGTTGGTGATGTTGGCGATCAGCCCCTTGGCATCGGGGCAGTGGGTCAGCAGTATTTTTCGTTCCATTTGTTTCTTCTTGTCGGTATCAAGGATGTCAGCGACGGCCGCAGCAGTGCTTGTATTTTTTGCCGTTGCCACAAGGGCAGGGCTGGTTGGGGCCGATTTTGGGCGGATTGTGTATTCCCGAGTGATAGACCCAACGGCCTTCAAGGCGCACAAAACGGGAGCGTTCGTGCAGCAGCACGACTCTGCCATTTTCGCGGTAACGCACTTTGAACTCCACTTCCCCCTCGTCGTCTGCGGCGGAGCCCCTGGCAAAGACGATGGCGAGATCCAGCCACTCGGTATGAAGGCCGGACTTGCCGAGGGTGGCGGCGTCCAGTTCCCCCAGGGTGTCCGGGTGCCAGGTTTTCACCAAATACTCGCCCAGCCCAAGCCGGTAGGCACTGTAACGGGAGCGCATCAGCGCCAGTGGGGTAGGGGCGTCGAGGCCGCCTTCCAGAAAGGGTTGGCAGCAGCCGGCATAGGGCTGCTTGCTGTCACAATGGCATTGCATGGGATTACATCAAAAAAAGCAAAAAGGCAGTATGCCAGATGCGAACGTGAAAGTGAGAAAAACAAAACGGCCCCGCAGGGCCGTTTGTGACGGGTTTGGCAAAGGGCCTTACTCGATGATTTCCACCTGAACGCTGGCCTGGGCCTTGGCATCCACGCGGCGATCGCGCTGGCGCTCTTCCTCGCTCACGCCCTGGGCCAGCTCTTCACCGTACCAGGCGGT
Source organism: Oceanimonas sp. MB9 (assembly GCF_011319775.1). Taxonomy (NCBI): domain Bacteria; kingdom Pseudomonadati; phylum Pseudomonadota; class Gammaproteobacteria; order Aeromonadales; family Aeromonadaceae; genus Oceanimonas; species Oceanimonas sp. MB9. The sequence continues at coordinate 286,913 of NZ_VFBE01000009.1, forward strand.
CTGAATGTTCTCGGCGGCCACACCACGCTGTACCAGGTACTCCTTGGCGGCCATGGCGCGACGCTCGGACAGCTTGCGGTTGTATTCGGCGCTGCCCAGGCGGTCGGCGTAACCGGCCAGTTCAACCTGGTAGTCGGGGTTTTGCTCGGAGAAGCGGGCTACTTCGTCCAGGGTGGCACGGGCCTCGGGGGCCAGAGACGAGCTGTCAAAGGCAAAGTAGATGGAGCCGTCGGCGGTCACGGTACGGGTTTCATAGGTGACTTCCGGCTCGGGCTGGGGAGCGACCGGGGCCGGTACGGGGGCCGGAGCCACACGGCGGTTGGGGTGCAGCACCAGCTCCAGCATGACGTTGTTGACGTCGGTCTCAAAGCCGTTTCGGCCTTCATCCCCCATGTCTTCTACACGGCGGTAGCGCAGCTGCACGTCTACCAGATCGCTGGCGCGGTAGGCCACGCCCAGGCCGGCGAGGGGAGACACGCCTTCGTCGCCGTTGGCCACGTCGGTATCCCAGCCCAGGGCACCCACTTCGCCAAACAGGGAGAAGGACTCACCCAGCGGCAGGCGGCCGATGGCGGACAGGTTCAAAGCACGGGTGTCGGCATCGCCACCAAAGTTGGTGAAGCCCAGCTCGGTACCGAAGTACTGGTTGAAGTTGTAGCCGCCAAACAGGCTCACGGCTTCGGAGTCGTTGTCCAGGCCGGAGTTGTTGCGATCGATGTCTTCATAATCGGCATAACCGGCGCCGGCACCCAGGTACCAGTCGTTGGCCTGTGCGCCGACGGAGACACCGGCGGCAGCCAGTGCGATTGCGATAAGAGAAGGAGCCACTGTCTTTTTCATGTTTTTATTCCTCACTTCAGATGAGTGTTTAAGCGTGCTCTGGGGCAGCGTGCCCAGATTACTGGGTGCAGCCAAATCATGAAATGTGTCTCGAATCTTGCCTTGAATCGCCATTTCACTGATATTCGCACGAAGCCAGACTAACGTGTTTTGTGGCGTCTAACAAGACAACGATGAGACCGACGAGACCAAAGTATTCGCACGGGAAATGTCCTGTGGCAGGTTCGAAATGCGTCAAAATGGTTTCCAAATGGGGCGCATTTGTCCGTTTGGAAACATTTTTTCAACAATAAAGGGGCGTGGCCACAACGAGTCTGTTGAGGGGTGTTAAACTAAAAAGTGTACAAATGCCATTGTCGTAATCTGCAAATAGGAGTAGCAAGATTATGAATCCTGATACCAGCCTGGTCGGCAAGAAGATCCGGCAAATACGTGAGGCTATGGGGCTCAGCCGGCCCAAGTTTGCCGAGTTGCTTCAGGTGCCCCCCACCACCCTCAAAAACTATGAGCTGGGTTATCGGGAGGTCGGCGGAGCCTTTCTGGTGGCCCTGTCCCAGCACCCGGATCTGCACAAATATACCCTCTGGCTGCTGGCCGACACCACTGTCCCCGAAGCGGGCCAGGTCAGCCCTGAGTCGTGAGGCCCCGCGGTCCAGGGCGAGGCGTTGACATCGCCCTGCGTCCGTTTTTGTGTCGTTTCCTTCCCGCATGCGTTTGTGCTCACCCTTTTGTATGCTAATAAGGTCGTCCATTTCATAAGTGCGAGGCCATTCCCGTGCGTGCCATTCTACTTGCCCTGATCGTGGGTTCGCTGGTTGCCTGTACCCAGTCGCCTACCGGGCGCAGCCAGGTGCTGCTGTTTTCCGAAAACGACATGCAGCGCCTGGGAGAACAATCCTTTGCCCAGATAAAGGAACAGGAAAACATCAGTAACGACCGTGAGCTCAATCGTTATGTGCAGTGCATCACCGACAGCTTGGTGGCGGAGCTGTCCGGTACCAGCCAGTGGGAGGTGGTGCTGTTCAATTCGGATCAGGCCAATGCCTTTGCCCTGCCCGGGGGCAAGGTTGGGGTCTACACCGGCCTGCTCAAGATCGCCGATACACAGGATCAGTTGGCCGCCGTGATTGGGCACGAGATAGCCCATGTGCTGGCCCGCCACAGCAACGAACGGGTGTCCCGCACCCAGCTCACCAATATCGGCCTGAGTGCCGCCGACGCGGCCCTGGGTCAGTCCGGCGTTCGTCAGCCGGCCATGGCGGCACTGGGCCTGGGGGTACAGGTGGGCTATTTGCTGCCCTATGGCCGCGAGCAGGAGGCCGAAGCCGATCGGCTGGGCCTGCAACTGATGGCCCAGGCCGGTTTTGATCCCCAGCAGGCGGTGACCCTGTGGCGTGACATGGCGGCGGCTGAAGCCGGCAACCAGCCGCCGGAACTGCTGTCAACCCACCCTTCTCACGGCACCCGTATTCAGGGGTTGTCGGCCCTGGTGCCGGATGCCAATAACCTCTATATGCAGGCGCGGGCCCAGGGCAGGCGCCCGGCCTGCGGCCGCTGATGGTGTACGGCCTGGATATCGGCGGCACCAAGACCGCCTTTGGCGTCTTTGACGAGCAGTTTCGGCCGGTGGAAACCACGCAGCATCCCACGCCCGACAGTTACGACGCCTTTGTCGAGCTGGTTTGTGCCCTGGTGCTGAAGGCCGATCAACGGGTTGGCTCGCGCGGCCGAGTGGGGCTGGGCTTTCCCGGGGTGCTTAATGCCGAGGGACGCCTGCTGGCACCCAATGTGCCGGCCATTCACGAGCGGGATCTGCTGACGGATCTGCAGGCGCGGCTCGAGCGGCCCCTGACGGGGGACAACGACGCCAACTGCTTTTTGCTGTCGGAATATCATGGCGGCGCCGTGGCCGGCAGCCGGCTGGCGCTGGGACTGACCCTGGGCACCGGCGTGGGGGGAGCCCTGATCCAGGATGGCCGCCTGGTCAACAGCCGGCGCGGCGGCAGTGGTGAATTCGGCCATGGCCCTATCGGCGCCGCCCTGCTGGCCCGCCACTCGAATTTGCCGCTGTTTGACTGTGGCTGTGGCCTCAGCGGCTGCCTCGAGACCTATGTGTCCGGCACCGGCCTGGCCCGGCTGTATCGTCACTGCGGCGGCCACGAGCAAACTGGCCAGGCTATTATTACCGCCTGGCGGCGGGGGGAAGCCGAAGCGGTGCAGGCCATGACACTGTATCTGGAGGTGCTGGCGGCGGGACTGGGGGCATTAATGACCCAGCTTGACCCCGATGCAGTGGTGCTGGGCGGCGGGCTGGGAGAAGCGGCCTGGCTTTATGACGAGCTGGCCACGCGCCTGCCAGCCCATATGATGCGGGGCATTGCCTCCGCGCCCTTGCGGCCACCGGTGTTTGGTGGCGCCGGGGGGGTACGGGGAGCGGCATTATTGACCAGCCGGCCGGATTCGCCATTCAGCTCACCGGCGTAATTTGTTAGCATGCCTTTTTTACACCCAAACAAAGGGAATCTCATGTCGTCATACGAGACAGTAGAACAGAAAGCCAGCTATGGCATTGGCCGTCAGATTGGTGACCAACTGGCCCAACAGCCGTTTGAAGGTATGGACATTGCTGCGGTACAGCAGGGTCTGGCCGACTCCCTTAACGGTGAAGAGTTCGCCGTGTCCCGGGAAGACATCAATGCCGCCTTTGGCGTGATCACCGAGCGCATGAAGGCCGAACAGGCTTCTCAGTCTGCCAAGGCCAAGGAAGAAGAAGCCGCCTTTCTGAGCGCCAACGGCGAGCGCGCCGAAGTGCAGCAGACCGAATCCGGCCTGCAGTACGAAGTGCTGACCGTGGGCGAAGGTGCCAAGCCGGCCGCTACCGACACCGTGCGCGTACACTACCACGGCACCTTTGTGGACGGCTCCGTGTTCGACAGCTCCGTGCTGCGTGGCGAGCCGGCCCAGTTTCCGGTGAACGGCGTGATCAAGGGCTGGGTTGAAGCCCTGCAACTGATGCCGGTTGGCTCCAAGTGGAAGCTGTACGTACCCCATCACCTGGCCTATGGTGAGCAGGGCGCCGGCTCCATTCCGCCGTGCTCTACCCTGGTCTTTGAAGTCGAACTGCTCGAGATCGCCTGATCCTCGTTCGGTCAGACCCTTGAAAAAAACCGGCAGCCGCCGGTTTTTTTACGGCCGCTTTGGAGACCGCGCAATTTGCAAGCGAAGCGCATTCTGGCAAACTGCGCAACATTCGCATGAACATCCATGAATAAAGGAAAGACGACATGAGCAATCCGGTTCGCATCGCCATTGCCGGCTGTAATGGCCGCATGGGCAAGGTACTGGTTGAATCCGTTACCAACACCGACGGGGTGGTGCTGACTGCCGCCATCGAGCATGCCGGCTCCAGCGTGCTGGGCGCCGATGCCGGCGAGCTGGCCAATGTCGGCCGGTTGAATGTGCCGGTGACCGCCAGTCTGGCCGAGGTAATCGATCAGGTCGACGTGATCATTGACTTCACCCGTCCGGAAGCCACCCTGGCCAATATTGCCCTGGCGCGGCAGCACGGCAAGCGACTGGTGATCGGTACCACCGGCTTCAGCGATGAGCAAAAGGCCGACATTCAGGCCGCCACCGCCGACACCGCCATGGTGATGGCGTCCAACTACAGTGTGGGCGTTAACCTGGTGTTCAAGCTGCTGGAGCAGGCGGCAAAAGTGATGGGGGATTACACCGATATCGAGATTGTGGAAGCCCATCACCGCCACAAGGTGGATGCGCCCTCGGGCACCGCGCTCAGCATGGGTGAGGTGATCGCCAACACCCTGGGACGGGATCTGAAGACGTGCGCCGTTTATGGTCGTGAAGGTATCACCGGTGAGCGGGATTCAAACACCATCGGCTTTGCCACCATTCGCGCCGGCGATGTGGTGGGAGAGCACACCGCGCTGTTTGCCGATATCGGCGAGCGGGTAGAGATCACCCACAAGGCATCCAACCGGCTGACGTTTGCCAATGGTGCCGTGCGTGCCGCGGCCTGGATTGCCGGCCAGCCGGCGGGGCTGTTTGATATGCAGGATGTACTGGGGCTGAAATAACCGCAGAATAATTCATATGAAGCCCGGCTGGCCGCAACATGGCCGGTCGGGTTTGTTATTTTTGGTTTTTATATTATTTATCTTTATGATTATAAAGGTTTTTTAGATCGTTTTTGGGTTTTTGAGATATCTTTTTGTGAAGATACTTCCAAGCTCGCATTTCCTGCTTTGTCCTGCCGCGCTCCATATTGGCTGTTGATTTTTATGTTGTTTTTGTGAATAACAATGCTTGGTGTGCCAAAGTTTTCGTCAGCCACCGTCTGCTATCGTAAAAAAGTTTGTCGAAAACGACGCTTCCAGATAAAATACACAGAATTTGCCCAGTATTAGCCGAGATGCAGTAAATTTTTTTTGTCTGTAACTCGGGACAGCCAGGTAAATTGTTGATTTATAAGAATTAACTTGGAGGTTGTCTTGAATCACTCAGCGCTGCTCGTATTGGAAGATGGCTCGGTCTTCCGCGGTACAGCCATTGGCGCCGACGGTTGTTCCGTTGGTGAGGTGGTATTCAACACGTCGATGACGGGATACCAGGAAATCCTTACCGATCCATCCTATGCCCGCCAGATCGTCACGCTCACTTATCCTCATATAGGCAATACCGGCACTAACGCCGAAGATGAAGAATCCGACCGGGTTCACGCTCAGGGGCTGATCATTCGCGATCTTCCGCTGATTGCCTCCAACTTCCGCAATCAGCGTACCCTGTCCGACTATCTCAAGGCTCACAACATAGTGGGTATTGCCGATATCGATACCCGCAAGCTGACCCGCGTTTTGCGCGAAAAGGGCTCCCTGGCCGGCTGCATTCTGGCTGGAGTCGACCTGGATGAGGCCAAAGCTCTGGCCGAGGCCAAAGGGTTCCCCGGCCTCAAGGGCATGGATCTGGCCAAGGTGGTGTCTACCACCAGCCAGTATCAATGGCGCGAAGGCAGCTGGCAGCTGGGCCAGGGCCACAGCCAGCCCACCGACGCCGAGCTGCCCTACCACGTGGTGGCCTATGACTTCGGCGCCAAGCGCAACATTCTGCGCATGCTGGTGGATCGCGGCTGCCGCCTGACCGTGGTGCCGGCTCAGACTCCGGCCGCCGAGGTGCTGGCGATGAACCCGGACGGCATCTTCCTGTCCAACGGCCCCGGCGACCCCGAGCCCTGTGATTACGCCATCGAGGCCATCAAGACCTTCCTGGAAACCGACATTCCGGTGTTCGGCATTTGTCTGGGCCATCAGCTGCTGGGCCTGGCCAGCGGTGCCAAGACCGTGAAAATGGGCCATGGTCACCACGGTGCCAACCACCCGGTGAAGGATCTGGACCGCAACGTGGTGATGATCACCTCCCAGAACCACGGCTTCGCCGTTGACGGCGACACCCTGCCCGAGACGCTGCGCACCACCCATGTGTCGCTGTTCGACGGTACCCTGCAGGGTATTCATCGCACCGACAAGCCGGCGTTCTCCTTCCAGGGGCACCCCGAGGCGAGCCCGGGTCCGCACGATGCGGCGCCGCTGTTTGACCATTTCATCGAACTGATCAAGAAATACCGCGCATAAGGAGCAGGGTAGAGTCATGCCAAAACGTACAGACATACAGAGCATTCTGATCCTGGGCGCCGGTCCCATCGTGATCGGTCAGGCCTGTGAATTCGACTACTCCGGCGCCCAGGCCTGCAAGGCCCTGCGCGAAGAAGGCTACCGCGTCATTCTGGTGAACTCCAACCCGGCCACCATCATGACCGATCCGGAGATGGCCGACGCCACCTACATCGAGCCCATCGACTGGCAGGTGGTGCGCAAAATCATCGAGAAAGAGCGCCCGGATGCGGTGCTGCCCACCATGGGTGGTCAGACCGCGCTGAACTGCGCCCTGGAGCTGGAAAAGCACGGCGTGCTGGCAGAGTTCGGTGTGGAAATGATCGGCGCCACCGCCGATGCCATCGACAAGGCCGAAGACCGCCACCGTTTCGACCAGGCCATGAAAAGCATCGGCCTGGAGTGTCCCCGCGCCGGCATCGCCCACAACATGGACGAAGCCTACGGCGTGCTGGATCAAGTGGGTTTCCCCTGCATCATTCGCCCCAGCTTCACCATGGGCGGCACCGGTGGCGGCATCGCCTACAACCGGGAAGAATTTGAAGAGATTTGTACCCGTGGCCTGGATCTGTCGCCCACCAACGAGCTGCTCATCGACGAGTCCCTGATCGGCTGGAAAGAGTACGAGATGGAAGTGGTGCGGGATCGCAACGACAACTGCATCATCGTCTGCGCCATCGAAAACTTCGACGCCATGGGCGTGCACACCGGTGACTCCATTACCGTAGCCCCGGCCCAGACCCTGACCGACAAGGAATACCAGCTGATGCGCAACGCCTCCATGGCGGTGCTGCGTGAAATCGGCGTGGAAACCGGCGGCTCCAACGTGCAGTTCGGTGTCAACCCGAAAGACGGCCGCATGGTCATCATCGAGATGAACCCCCGAGTGTCCCGCTCGTCCGCCCTGGCGTCCAAGGCCACCGGCTTTCCCATCGCCAAGGTGGCGGCCAAGCTGGCCATCGGTTACACCCTGGATGAGCTGCAGAACGACATCACCGGCGGCCTGACTCCGGCGTCTTTTGAGCCGGCCATCGACTACGTTGTGACCAAGATTCCGCGCTTCAACTTTGAGAAGTTCGCCGGCGCCAACGACCGCCTGACCACCCAGATGAAGTCCGTGGGTGAAGTCATGGCCATCGGCCGTAACTTCCAGGAGTCGGTGCAGAAGGCCCTGCGCGGCCTGGAAACCGGCATGAACGGTTTCGATCCCGTGGTTGACCTGAACGACACCGAAAGCCTGTCCCGCATTCGCCACGAACTGCAGGACCCGGGTGCCGAGCGTATCTGGTACATCGCCGATGCCTTCCGCGCCGGCATGTCCGTGGACGGCGTGTTCAAGCTGACCAACGTCGACCGCTGGTTCCTGGTGCAGATCGAAGAGCTGGTGAAGCTGGAAGAGCAGGTGAAGGAAGCCGGCATGGCCGGGCTGACCCCCGAGCTGCTGCGCGCGCTCAAGCGCAAGGGCTTTGCCGATGCCCGCCTGGGCAAGCTGCTGGGGGTGAGCGAAGGCGAAGTGCGCAAGCTGCGTCACCGCCACGAAATCTTCCCGGTGTACAAGCGGGTGGATACCTGTGCCGCCGAGTTCGCCACCAACACCGCCTACATGTACTCCAGCTACGACGAAGAGTGCGAGGCCAACCCGACCGATAAAGACAAGATCATCGTACTGGGTGGCGGCCCCAACCGTATCGGTCAGGGCATCGAATTCGACTACTGCTGCGTGCATGCTTCCCTGGCGCTGCGTGAAGACGGTTTTGAAACCATCATGGTCAACTGTAACCCCGAGACCGTGTCCACCGATTACGACACCTCCGACCGTCTCTATTTTGAGCCGGTCACCCTGGAAGACGTGTTGGAAATCGTGCGGGTCGAGCAGCCCAAGGGCGTGATCGTGCAGTACGGCGGTCAGACTCCGCTGAAACTGGCCCGTGCCCTGGAAGCGGCCGGTGTGCCCATTATCGGCACCAGCCCCGACGCCATCGACCGCGCCGAAGACCGCGAGCGTTTCCAGCAGGCGGTAGACCGTCTGGGCCTGAAGCAGCCCCAGAACGCCACCGTGACCGCCCTGGATCAGGCCGTAAACCTGGCCGTGGACATCGGTTACCCGCTAGTGGTGCGTCCGTCCTATGTACTGGGTGGCCGGGCCATGGAAATCGTCTATGACGAGCAGGATCTGCGCCGTTACTTCAACGAAGCGGTGAGTGTGTCCAACGAGTCTCCGGTGCTGCTGGATCGCTTCCTGGACGACGCCACCGAGGTGGACATCGACGCCATCTGCGACGGCAAGGACGTGGTCATCGGCGGCATCATGGAGCATATCGAGCAGGCCGGCGTTCACTCCGGCGACTCCGGTTGCTCGTTGCCGCCCTACACCCTGAGTCAGTCCATTCAGGATCAGATGCGTGAACAGGTGCGCAAGCTGGCCCTGGAGCTGGGCGTGGTTGGCCTGATGAACGTGCAGTTCGCGGTCAAGGACAACGAGATTTACCTGATCGAGGTCAACCCCCGTGCCGCCCGTACCGTGCCGTTTGTGTCCAAGGCCACCGGTGTGCCCCTGGCCAAGGTGGCTGCCCGGGCCATGGCCGGCAAGTCCCTGGCCGAGCAGGGTGTGACCGAGGAAATCATTCCGCCTTACTACTCCGTCAAGGAAGTGGTACTGCCGTTCAACAAGTTCCCCGGCGTTGACCCGCTGCTGGGCCCGGAAATGCGCAGCACCGGTGAGGTGATGGGCGTGGGTGAAACCTTTGCCGAAGCCTTTGGCAAAGCCCACCTGGGCGCCGGCAAGGCGGTACCGAAGGAAGGCCGTGCCCTGCTGTCGGTGCGTCACAGCGACAAGCAACGAGTGGTTGACCTGGCCGCCAGCCTGATTGAGGCCGGTTACCAGATTGACGCCACTCACGGCACCGCCGTGGTACTGGGTGAAGCCAACATCAACCCGCGTCTGGTGAACAAGGTACACGAAGGTCGTCCGCACATTCTTGATCGCATCAAGAACAACGAATACACCTATATCGTGAACACCGCCGAGGGCCGTCAGGCCATCGAGGACTCCCGTCAGCTGCGCCGTGGCGCCCTGGCGCAGAAGCTGTCGTACACCACGACCCTGAACGGTGCCTTTGCCACCGTGATGGCCATGGCTCACGACGCCACCGAGTCGGTGATTTCCGTGCAGGAAATGCACGCCCGAGTGGCCAACGGCAAGTAAGCCGAAGCCACTTAGAGTCAAAAGGCGCCTCAGGGCGCTTTTTTTGTGTTGTACAAAAAATGCTCAGTTATTTGCCGATAATGTTTGACGGCCATCTCCTACTGCCGTAGAGTGCACCTCAGCAAACTTCTCAAGTCAGCGCAGCATCAGTATCTTGTTGGTCCCTTACGGCTCTACAGTCACCACGCTTCCCTTATTTGATATTTATTGCGGTTCCGGGCATTTGCCCATTCATATGTTTAAAAAGGTAAGTATACATGGCTACTGGCACTGTAAAATGGTTCAACGAGTCCAAAGGTTTTGGTTTTATCACTCCCGCTGACGGCGGCAAGGATCTGTTTGCCCACTTCTCCGAAATCGTCGGCTCCGGCTTCAAAACCCTGGCCGAAGGTCAGCAAGTATCCTACACCCCGGCCGAGGGTGCCAAGGGTCCTCAGGCTTCCCAGATTCAGGTTATTTCTTAATTCTTCGAATTTTGAAAAACCATAAAAAAAACCCGCTTCGGCGGGTTTTTTGCGTTTGGGGCTCAGCCGGCGGGGAGCGTCAGCTCGCCCCGCAGGCTGTGGCCCATAAGTTCCCGCACCTCGTCCACCGGCAGATTCTTGCTCAGCAGGTAGTGCAGTTTGGTCAGGGCCGCTTCCGTGGTCATGTCATAGCCCGACAGCACACCGGCGTCGGCCAGGGCCTTGCCGGTGGCGTAGCCTTCCATGTTGACCGAGCCGCGCCGGCACTGGGTGAGATTGACGATCACCACGCCCCGGGCCGAGGCCTCGGCCAGCAGGGTCAGCATGGCCTCGTTCTGGGGCGCGTTGCCCACGCCGTAAGACAGCAGCAACAGGGCCTTGACCGGTTGGCGCAGCAGGTTGGCGATCACCTCCGGGCTGATGCCCGGATACAGCATGACCACACCCACCGGTTGGGGCGTGATGGGGCTGACGTTCAGGGGGTTGCCGCTGGCCCGGCTGAGCCGGCCGGCCTCCAGGCTGATATGAATGCCGGCGTTGAGCAGGGGGGGAAAGTTGGGGGAGTCAAAGGCGTGAAAGCCGTCGGCGTGCACCTTGCTGGCCCGGTTGCCTCGATACAGCCGGTTGTTGAAAAACAGACCCACCTCGTGAATGGGGTATTCGGCGGCAATATAGAGGGCATTGAGCAGGTTGTTACGGCCGTCGGAGCGCAGCTCCACCAGCGGGATCTGGGAGCCGGTGACGATCACCGGCTTGTCCAAGTCTTCCAGCATGAACGACAGCGCCGAGGCGGTAAAGGCCATGGTGTCGGTGCCGTGCAGCACCACAAAGCCGTCGTAGTCGTCGTAGTGGTCGCGAATGTCGTCGGCAATGCGCTGCCAGTCGGCCGGGGTCATGTCGGACGAGTCGATCAGCGGATCATATTCGTGAATATGATAGGCGGGCATTTCCGGCCGGTGCAGCTCGGGGGTGTCGGCCAGGCTGTCGGTCATAAAGCCCGCCAGGGGCACATAGCCCTTGGCGGATTTCTGCATGCCGATGGTGCCGCCGGTGTAGGCGATATAGATTTTCTTTCGGTGCATTAAAACTCCTGGCATTCCACACACAGCACATAGCGGCCGCGAATGTCGTTAAAGCGGGACAGTGCATTCAGCTCCCGGCCCAGCTGGTCACCGGCCGGGCGCAATACCTCGGGCAGGGCCGACTGCAGCAGGGCCTGGGCGTCGAGGTTGGAACTCATCAGCTGCTCCATCAGCAGCTCTTTGGGTGAGCGGGGCAGACGCACCCGTTTGACCCGGTATTCGGGCAGGCCGGCCAGCTCGGCGGCGCCGGCCAGGGCATCGTCCAGGTAACCGAGTTCGTCCACCAGCCCCAGCCCCTGAGCGTCGGTGCCGGTCCACACATGCCCTTGAGCGGCGGCTTCCACTTCCGCGGGGTTGAGTTTGCGGCCTTCGGCCACCAGGGTCACAAACTGCTGGTAGGTATGCTCCACACCCAGCTGGATCAGTTCCTGGGCATGGTCGGGCAGGCCGGTGGTCAGGCCGGCGCCGACAAAGTCGGTGGTGCCCACGCCGTCGGTGTTAAGGCCGAGCTTGGCCAGGGCATCCTCAAAGGTGAGAAACAGCCCGAACACGCCGATAGAGCCGGTGAGGGTGGTGGGCGCGGCATAGATTTTGTCGGCGTCGGCGGCAATCCAGTAGCCGCCGGAGGCGGCGGTGCTGCCCATGGACACCACTAGCGGTTTGCCGCTTTGCTTGAAGCGCAGCAGGGCGGCACGGATCTGCTCGGCGGCAAAGGCGCTGCCGCCGGGGCTGTCAATGCGCAGCACCAGGGCGTTGAGATCGTTGTCACGACGGGCCTGGTCAATCAGCCGGGCGAGGCGTTCGTCACTGATGGTGTTGGGGGCCGGTTCGCCGCTCATGATGGCGCCGCTGGCGGTGATCAGGCCCACCGCCGGGGCGGTGCTGTCGGTGGGGCCCCTGTGGGCCAGGTAACGGGGCACGCTCAGGCTTTGGTAGGCGTTGGCCTGATGATCCCAGCCCGCCAGTTTGGCCACATGGCGCAACATGTCATGGCGGCTGGCCAGCCGGTCCACCAGGCCCTGCTCCAGGGCATAGCGGGCCGGGTCGCCGCCCACGGCACGAAAGCGGCTGAGCAGCAGCTCCTTGCCCGGGCTGATGTGATCGGCGGGAATATCGCGCAAGGTGCTGACGTTGTCCTGATAGTGCTGCCACAGCTGGTTCAGCCAGCGCAGGGTATCTTCCCGGCTTTCCGCCGACATGTCGTCACGCAGATAGGGCTCCACGAAGGATTTGTAGGTACCCACCCGGAACACGTGGGGCGTGATGTCAAAGCGCTCAAAGGCCGACTTGTAATGCAGCCGGTACACTCCCATGCCCTGAATGGTGACGGCACCGGCCGGGTTTAGCCAGATTTCGTCGGCATGGGCTGCCAGGTAATACTGCCCCTGAGTGTAATAGTCGCCCAGGGCATACACCGGTTTGCCCGAAGTCTTGAAGCCCTCCAGGGCCGCGCCGACCTCGTCCAGCCGAGTGAGGCTGGACTCGGTCATGTTCTGCAGCCTGAGCACCACCACCTTGATGCGCTCATCGTGGCGGGCGGCGGCCAGGGCGTCCTTGATCTGCTCCAGGGTCAGCGGCGGTGGCGCGTCGTCGCCGGACAACCACTTGCTGAACAGGCGACGAGGGCCGGGTTGATCTTCCTGCTCCAGCACCGGGCCGTTAATTTCCAGGGTCAGGGCGGCGCTGGCGGGCAGGGTGGGGGCTTCCTTTTCGCCAAAGAACAGAATGAACAGGGAAACCAGGGCCAGCAGGAAAAACAGGTTGATAAACAATGCGCGCAGCGCACTCAGCACTCGGCCAAGGGTGCGAAACAGCCATTTGATGGCAGACCACATAACAACGCCTTGAAAAATGAGGGTCGAATTGCTCCATTATGGCGTGAGCGCCGGCGCAATGCCACGGCCGGGCCCGGGATTCGACGCCGTCCTCACGAAAAACGGCAACCACGCGCAGGTTTGCTAACGCGAGGAAGCCGTCATGAAAATGCGTGAGGCTTTATGCCGCCTGCCCGGGCTGGTAAGGTAGCGCGGTCTCAAAACAGGAGTAAATAATGGACGCACTGGAACTGTTACTGAACCGTCACTCCAATCCCCGTCTGGTGGATCCGGCCCCTGCCGGCGAGCAGCTGGACATCCTGTTCCGCGCCGCCCTGCGCGCCCCGGATCATGCCGCCCTCACACCCTGGGAATTTATCGTGTTTGAGGGCGAGCAGCGCCGGGCACTGGGTGAGGTGCTGGCCGCCGCCGCCCAGGCACAGGGTGAAAGTGAAGACGCCATCAATAAGGCCCGCAATGCGCCACTGCGCGCGCCCATGGTCATTACCGTGGTGGCCAAGGTAAAAGAACACGACAAGGTGCCGCGACTGGAGCAGGAGCTGTCTGCCGGCTGTGCCCTGATGGCCATGCAGATGGCGGCCCAGAGCCAGGGCTTTAGCGGTATCTGGCGCACCGGCTGGTTTGCCTTTGACCGGGGCGTGCACCGGGATCTGGGCCTTGAGTCGCAGGATCAGATCGTCGGCTTTCTCTATCTGGGCACGCCGGAAGTGGAAGTACGCAAGCTGCCCGAGCGGGATCCGGCCCAGTTTGTGCGCCACTTCGGCCGTTCCTAAAGAAAATGCCGGGTTGTCCCGGCATTTTCTGTTTATAGGGGCAGTCCTTCACTTGCCGCCTTCTCGGCCCTCGCCCCTTGCCTCCAGGTCCATCAGGGCTTCGGGCGTATTGAGGTTGTAAAAGGCCTCGGCCTGATCGCGAAAGTCTACCGTCACCAGTTGGTGGCGTTCATACCACAGCTGCAGCTTGCGATCACCGCCATCCAGGTAATTGCACAGGGATGGCAGCAGCGACTGGTGCATCAGCGCGGTGGCGGCATGCAGCTGGGTGCCGTCGTCGACCACGGCGATCTGGTCGTGGCGGTGCACCGCGGCACACAGCCGGGCGGCCAGATCGGCGGGCACCAGGGGGCTGTCGCAGGGCACAAACAGCACCCATTCGCTGGGGGCGTGGGTCAGCCCGGCCTCAAAACCCGCCAGGGGGCCGGCAAAGTGGTATTCGTCATCGGTGATCACCGGGGCCAGCGCCCGGTAGTGTTCCAGGTTGCGGTTGGCATTGATCAGCACGCGACCCACCTGGGGGGCGAGCCGCTCCAGTACATGGCTGACCAGGGGACGTCCCCACAGCGGCAACAGGCCCTTGTCGGCTCCCTGCATGCGCAGGCCCCGGCCTCCGGCCAGAATGACCGCGGTAATGTCTTTCGGATCCAGCATGGCCCCTTCCGTTTGAATGATTTCCTTATGAATTTTAACCCGTTATAGCATGCCCCGAGTGGGGAGTGGTCACACAACGCGGGTTTTTAATTGCTTGAGCCGTACCGGCATCGCTTCTAACATGGCGGTTCCGTACGCCCTTTAAGAACAATAAGGTATAACAATAATGAGCACTCATGCTGCCGGTGACGATCCCTTTCTCGGCCGTCCCCTGATCGCCGGCCTGGCCGTGGTGGCCCTGTTGCTGACCGCCGCCAACCTGCGCGGCGGCATTGTGGTGGTGGGCCCCCTGGTGGAGCAGATCCGTTCCAGCCTGGCCATCAGTGCCAGCGCCTTCAGCCTGCTGACCACATTGCCGCTGCTCTGCTTTGGGGTGATTTCCCTCTGTGTGCCGGCGCTGTCCCGGCGCTGGTCGCCTCAGGTGCTGGCCATCGCCGGCCTGCTGGTTATCGGCCTGGGTGTCCTGCTGCGACTGGTGAACGACTATGCGGTAGTGTTGCTGGGCACCCTGCTGCTGGGGGCGGCCATTGCCCTGCTCAATGTACTGATCCCTGGCCTGGTCAAGGCGTTCTTTCCCCGCAAGGTGGGGCTGATGACCGGGCTTTACTCGGTGACCCTGAGTGTCGGCGCCGGCATGGGTGTTTATCTGGCGGTGCCGCTGCTGGAGCGGTTCGGCCACTGGCATTATCCGGTGGCGCTGTGGGCGGTGCTGCCGCTGCTGTGCACCCTGTTCTGGCTGCCCATGCTCAGGGTCGAGGGCGTGGGGCGGCCGGCCAATCCGGTGAGGGTGAGCCTGTGGCGTGACAAGCTGGCCTGGGCCATTACCTGTTACATGGGATTGCAGTCGTTCTACTTCTATTCCATGGCCACCTGGATGCCCAAAATGCTGCTGGAAAGCGGCCTGGACGCCCATGATGCCGGTACTGCCACCGCGCTTATCAACCTGGTCAGCATTCCGTTCAACTTTCTGGTGCCCATCATGGCGGCGCGCCTGGCCAGTCAGCGGCGGCTGGTGCTGGGCATTTTTCTCGCGTCCTTTACCGGCCTGGTAGGGCTGTGGTGGCAACCGGCCATGGCGCCGCTGCTGTGGGCTTCGCTGGTGGGCGTGGGCTGCGGCGGTGCATTAAGCCTGGCGCTGTCGCTCTTTGTGCTGCGCGCCGCCAATACCGCCCAGGCCACGGCGCTGTCGGCCATGGCCCAGAGCATCGGCTACCTGCTGGCGGCTTCGGGGCCGGTGGTGTTGGGCATGATGCGGGATGTGGAAGGCGCCTGGCAGGGCGCCCTGCTGCTGATGATGGCGTTGCAATGCCTGCAGCTGGGCTGTGGCTGGTATGCCGCCCGCCCCGCCAAGGTGGTGCCCGATCAGCAAAAATAGCGCCTTGTTGCCAACCGGCTAGACTTTGCCGGACAACAACAAGGAGCACCTCATGAAACCCTTTCCCGTGTTGCTGCCCCTGCTTTGGCTGGGGCTGCCGGTTTCGGCCTTGGCCGAGGCACCCCCATTGCAACTGGCGGCGGAGCATGCCCCCCATCACAACCCCGCCGATTACCTGGTGAGCGAAAAGCTCGACGGGGTACGGGCATACTGGAATGGCCACCAGCTGATATCCCGGGGCGGCCATGTCTTTGCGGCTCCCGACTGGTTTGTGGCGGGTTTTCCCGCTACGCCCCTGGACGGTGAACTCTGGCTCGGTCGGGGCCGCTTTGACGCCTTGTCGGCGGCGGTGCGCCGCCTTGAGCCGGTTGCGCGGGAGTGGCGGGCCATTTGCTTTATGGTGTTTGACCTGCCCGCCAGCACCTTGCCCTTTGAAGGACGGCTGGCGGCCCTGCAGGCCCTGTTCAGGGAGGTCAACACCCCTTATCTGCACCTGCTTGAACAACATCGGGTGGCCGATGCCGCCGCCCTGGCGGCCAGGCTCGACAAGGTCACCGCCGAGGGGGGCGAAGGCCTGATGCTGCGCCACCGCCGAGGCCGCTATGTTCCCGGCCGCAACCAGGAATTGCTCAAGCTCAAACATTTTCAGGACGCCGAGGCCACCGTGCTGGCGGTGCTGCCGGGGCAGGGAAAATATGCCGGCATGATGGGTGCCCTGCTGGTGGAGACCCCCGATGGTCGGCGCTTTAAACTGGGCACCGGCTTCAGTGATGACGAGCGCAGCCATCCGCCGCTCCCCGGTGTGGTGGTGACCTACCGTTACCGGGGCGAAACCACCACCGGCCTGCCGCGCTTTGCCAGCTTCTGGCGAATACGCGATGACATGCCCTGATACTGGTGTCTGCATTCTTGCCGCAGTAAAGTGGAGCGGATACGGATTACGGTAAGGAAACGACCTTTGTGTTTAATCGCCTTTGACTGGCAGCCGGCCAGTCCCCGGTTGTTGTTGCTGGCCAACCGGGACGAGTTTTATGCCCGACCCACGGCTCCCGCCGGCTGGTGGCCGGAGCAACCGGCGCTCTGGGCCGGGCGGGATCTGCAGGCCGGTGGCACCTGGTTGGGGCTGACCGCCGCCGGGCGCTTTGCGGCCCTCACCAACTATCGTGAAGGCGAGCCCCGGGCGGGCCGGCGCAGCCGGGGAGAACTGGTCAGCGGTTTTCTCACCGGTGAGCAGGCGCCCGCCGGCTACCTAAGGCGGGTTCTGGCTCAGGGTGAAGAGTATGCCGGTTTTAACCTGCTGGTCGGTGATCTGCGGGCCGGAGAGCTGCACTATGGCGGCAATCGGCCGGGGGGCGAGCCGCGCGCGCTGCAGGCCGGGCGTTATGGCCTGTCCAATGGACTGCTGAATACTCCCTGGCCCAAGACCGAGCGACTGAAATGCGGCCTGAGCGGCCTGAGTGCGGGCGATGAAGAGGGCGCGCTGGCGCTGCTGAGCGACACCACCACGGCTCCCGATGCCGCCCTGCCCATGACCGGCGTGCCCCTGGAGCTGGAACGCCGCTTGTCTTCGGTATTTATTGGCGGTGAAGATTACGGCACCCGGGCCCAGACGGTGCTGAGCCTGGAGAACGGCCAAGTGCGCATTCTGGAGCAGGGGCGGGGGCCTCATGGCCGCCTGCTGGAAACGCGGCGGGCCGAATGGCGGCTGGCGTCCGTCGAGCGAATGCGCCATGCCTGAGGTTGAAGCGCGCCCTGACGCCACCATTACGGCGGCGCGTGATTCCGTTACCCTATGTGTGCCAGCAGGGCGTCCAGATCATTGTGAATATGTCGCTCGTCCACACAGCGGGCGAGGTGTTCATTGACAAAGCGCACAAAGTTGGCGGCGGGGTAGGGCAGGCGGCGGTTGCCGTGGCACACCAGATACCAGTAACTGCCCAGGGGAAATCCGGGCACCGCCGGGCGGCCCAGCCGGTGTTGGCCTTCCATCAGGGTATGCTCCGACAGCACCGCCAGCCCCAGGCCCTGCTCCACACTCATGCGAATGACCTCATTGCTCTCTATCTGCATCACCCGCTTCAGCTGCAGGTTGCGGCTGCGCAGCCACTCTTCAAACACCAGCCGGGTAGCACTGCCCGGTTCCCGCAATAGAAAGCGTTCGTTCAGCAGCGCCGCAAAGTCGGTTGGCGGCCGTTGCAGCGCCCAGTGGTCCGGCGGGGTCAGCAGCACCAGCGGGTTGTGAATAAAGCGCGCGCTCAGGGTGTGCTCGCCAGCAGGCGGATGGCTGAACAGGTAGAGATCATCCTGCTGGTGACGGTGGCGCTCCAGAATGTAGCCCCGGTTGCCCACGCTGATGGACACCTCCACTCCCGGAAACTGACGGTTAAAGGGGCCCAGCAGGCGCGGCAATATGTATTTGGCGGTGGTGACCACGCCAATGCTGAAGCCGCCGCGGGTACCCTGACGGGCATCCTGCAGAAAGCCGCCAAAATCCTCAAAGCGGGACAGGGCGTCAAGGGCGGCGTGGTAGAGCTCGGTGCCGATAAAGGTGGGTTTCATGTGCGTATCGAGCAACGGCTCGCCCACCGCCTCGGCCAGGCGTTTGAGCTGTTGCGAGACCGTGGGCTGGGTCAGGTGCAGCTGGGCCGCGGCCCGGGACACCGAGCCCAGCCGCACCACGGCCACATACACCTGCAGCAGGCGAAAGGTCAGGTGGCGAACATTCATGGATAATTATCTATGCAGGACTTAATTAACATTTATTGGTAACTATAGCGCCGGCGACGCACAATGTCCCGACTTGTCAAACTCGGCTTCGGCCGGCACTCGTTTACAGCCCGTTTTCTTCCATGCTGGCAGGCCTTTGGCCCTGTCGCGGGCACGGCTGTGCGTGTTGCCTGCAACAACAAAAGAGGAATGAGAATGCCGGATATAGTAGTGGCGTTTTTTGCGCTGGGCGTGGTGGCGGGGCTGGCCCGCTCGGATTTGCAGGTGCCCAAGGCGGCTTACGATACGCTGGGGATTCTGCTGATGCTGACCATCGGCTTTAAAGGTGGACTGGCGCTGCATGGCAACCTGCATTGGCAACTGGTGCCGGAGTTGCTGGCGGTGGCGTCGCTGGGGGTGGTGATTCCGCTGTTGTGTTATCCGCTGGCACGCCGGCTGCTGCGCCTGGATCAGGCCAACAGCGCCAGCCTGGCGGCCCACTACGGCTCGGTGAGTGCCGGCACCTTTGCGGTGGCGCTGGCCTATGCCCAGACCCTGCAGCTGGAAATCGCCCCGGAAACCACCCTCTACCTGGTGTTGCTGGAATTGCCCGCCATCATAGTGGCCATTTCCCTGTATAAACGGTTGGCGGGGCAGAGTGATGGCGCAAGTCACGGCAGCGTATGGCACGAGGCTCTCACCAGCCGGGGCGTGGTGTTGCTGACCGGTGGCGTGCTTATCGGTTATTTTTATGGCCCCGAACGGGCGGCACCGGTGAGTGAGCTGTTTATTCATGCCTTCAAGGCGCTGCTGGCGCTGTTTTTGCTGGAAATGGGCCTGTGTGCCGCCAAGGCGCTCACGCCCATCCCCTGGCGGCGCTGGCCGGTGATGCTGTTTGCCCTGGTCGCCCCCCTGGTGCTGGCCAGCCTGGGCGCCTTTGCCGCCACGGCCTTGGAGCTGCCGGCGGGCAGTGCGCTGATCCTGGTGGCGCTGGTGGCCAGTGCGTCCTATATCGCTGCCCCGGCGGCCATTGGCGCCGCCATTGAAAAGGCCGACATCGGCCTGGCCATGCTGGCATCACTGGCGGTGACCTTTCCCTTTAACGTACTGGTGGGTATTCCCCTCTATGCCCGCTGGCTGGCGGCCTGATACACACAACATGCGAAGCAACAGCGCGGTTGCACTTCACGACACGCTCCAAGCCCATCCGTGGGACGCTCGTCAAATGCATCTGACCGCCATGGATGGCGGGAATGCCGAAAATGCAGGAGCAACTTTTCGGCTCTGGAATTTGACGGTCGGCTACGGCAATCCCCGCTGCTGCTTCGTGAAGCTAATGAATCGTTTGCCTTCGTTTGATTACAAAAAAAGCGGACCTCAAGGGTCCGCTTTTTGCTCTCTGCGGTGGCTCACACCAGCTCGCGGTTTTCCTTCCTGGCGGCGACGATGTCTTTCCATACGCCACGGCAGATCAAGATCAATACCCAGAGGGTGAGGGCGGGCCAGATCAGAATGTAGGCCCCCAGGGTCAGTTCGCTCATATCAGGACTCCTTGGCAAGGCGGGTGGGTTTAACCGCCGCCGGGCTGGCGGCCTCGAAACGGTCGTCGTAGTTGCCCACGCGCTTTTTGATAAGCTCAAAGTCGAATTTCTGGTTGTCCAGCAGGCTCACCAGCACACACACCAGGGTGCTGACGCCGTAGGCCACCAGGGAAGACAGCAGCACCGTGTATTCCCGCAGGAAACCGGTGGCGAACACCATCAGCGCCAGGCCGGCGATAATGCCGGCGATAAAGCCGACGTGGCGGCCGAAAAAGCCGAACGCCATCAGTCCGATCACCACGCCGCCGCCGATGCTGGCCAGCAGCTCGAACAGCATGGCCACCACGCCGGTCATGGGCAGCAGCTCAAAGCGAGCCGCGCAGAACATGATCAGGGCGACAATCACCGAGGAGGTAAAGGCGCGGTTGGTGACCCGGCTCCAGAAACAGCTGGCGATCACCGGGAATACGATGGCGCCCCAGAGCGCGCCCACGAACACCAGCATCACCAGAATGTCGAGGGAGAAGCTGGCAAACACAATGCCCAGCATGGTGGCCACCACCATGGTCAGCCGGCCGATAAACAGCATGCGTCTGGGATCGGCCTTGCCCCTGGCAATGTTCTTGCCGTACACGTCGGCCATCACAATGGCAGACAGGGCGGACAGATCCGAGTCGGCGGTGGAAGACAGCGAGCCGATAACCAGAATAAAGAACAGGCCAATAAACACCGGCGGCAGGTAGCTGGACACCATCTGTGGAATCAGGTTGTTCATGTCGCCGTTCAGGGGCTCAACACCGGTGGTCAGGGCCATCAGGCCAATCATGCCCAGGCCGATGACGATGGCGCCATACCCCAGCGTCGCGGTGAGGAAGGTGGGCTTGATGTGCTTTTCATTCACCGCAAACAGCCGTTGGGAAATGGTCTGGTTACCAATGGCATAGGCCAGCACCGCAACAAAATAGGGGGCGCCCTGGTGCAGAATGGCGTCGGTGGAGAACAGGTTGGCCTGCTCGGCGGTGAGGTGATCAAAACCGTTCATCACCTCGGCCGGGCCGCCCATGGCGAACAGCACTGCGGGAATGATCACCACGGCAATGGCCATCAGTGCGATCAACTGGGCAAAGTCGGTGAGCACGGAGGCGCGAAAGCCCGACCACAGGGTATAGCTGAGCACGCCCACCCCGGCGATGATCACCCCGGTCTGGAATGACAGCGGTGACAGCACCGACACCAGGGCGCCGGCGGCAGTGAAATTCACCATCAGGCTGATGATGCTGCCGAGCAGGTTGGAAAAGGCCAGGATCAGCTGGCTGGAGGAGCCATGACGGGCGTGGATCACTTCCCCCAGGGTATGGGCGTTGGGCGCCAGGGCACGAAAGCGGCGGCCAAAGGGATAGATGAACAGTATCATCAGCGCGCCCCACAGGCCGTAGTGCAGCGGGCCCGACACCCCGTAGGTGTAGCCCGAGGTGGCGGCGGCATAGAAGGACGCGGCCCAGATCCAGGTGGCGGTCATACTGGCCGCGCCCATGCCAAAGCCTACGCTGTGGTTGGACACCATAAAGGCGTCGGTGTCTTCCTGTTCCTTCTTGATGAAGGTCGTGATTAAGTAGGTGCCGCCGTAAAAGGCGGCCAGCAGCAGCAACACTGTGGTGCTGGAAAATTGGTAGAGTTCCAAGATCATCTCCCTGTCTTGCGAGTAAAACACGGACTCGCGCAGGCGATATCGTCGCGGGAACGATATACCTGACGCAGTTCAGGACGACCTGGCTGACGGCAACGGACGTGTAGAACCGGAAACACGGTTCGGCAAACAATGCAGGAATGACTTGCTATGTGAAGCGATGCGCTTTTAAGACGTTGGCGTTAGCCTGGTATTGTGCGGTCGACGGCACAGGGCCGTGAGCTAGGGTAATGCTTCAATGGCGCCCATCATAAGGCGTAGACCTCCTCAAAATTACATGCTCAGCCTTTGAACGGCCCCTACCTTAACGACTGCCTCGGGGGATGTCCACCCTTTCACTGGCCGCAAAACCGCGGTTTCGCTATAATCCGCGCTCCCCCAGATCCACCAGAATATGCTGAACGTTGTTGAACAGGAGTAGTCATGCAAGCAAAAGTTGCCGTCATCATGGGCTCGAAAAGCGACTGGCCCACCATGCAGGGCGCTGCAGAGATCATGGACAAGCTGCAGGTTTCCTACACCGTGGAAGTGGTGTCGGCGCACCGCACCCCCGACAAGCTGATGGAGTTCGGTGAAAAGGCCGTCGAACGCGGTTATCAGGTGATCATCGCCGGTGCCGGCGGCGCCGCCCACCTGCCGGGCATGGTGGCGGCCAAAACCCGCCTGCCGGTGCTGGGTGTGCCGGTGCAGAGCAAGGCCCTGAGCGGCCTCGACAGCCTGCTGTCCATCGTGCAGATGCCCAAGGGCGTGGCCGTGGGCACCCTGGCCATCGGCACCGCCGGTGCCTTTAACGCCGGCCTGCTGGCCTGTCAGATGCTGGCCAACAACGACGCCGAGCTGGCCGAGCGGCTGGAAGCGTTCCGCCTCGAGCAGACCAGCACCGTGCTGGGCAGCCCGGATCCGCGGGAGGACGCATGAGCCGTATCTGGGTACTGGGAGCCGGCCAGCTGGGCCAGATGCTGAAGCATGCGGGCATGCCGCTCAACCTGGACGTGCGCCCCATCGACATTGAGTCGGAAGAGACCTTTCCGCTGCAGGCCCATGAAAAAGTGACCGCCGAGCGCGAGCAGTGGCCCGAAACCGCCGCCACTCGCCAGCTGGCGGCCCACCCGGCCTTTGTGAATCTCAATACCTTTCCCATTCTGGCCGATCGTTACACTCAGAAGTCACTGATCGACAAGCTGGGGCTGGCCACCGCGCCCTGGCAGTTGGTGCAAAGCGACACCAGCGCCGAGGATCTGCACAACGTTCTTGGTGAGCGGGTGCTGCTCAAGCGCCGCACCGGTGGCTACGACGGCCGGGGTCAGCACTGGCTGCGTGAACAGGGCCGGGACGCCATTCCCGACGACTGGCACGAGCAGGCCATCGCCGAGCAGGCCATCGACTTTGACGAGGAAGCCTCCATCGTCGGCATGCGCGGTGCCGATGGTCAGTGTTACTTCTATCCGCTGACCCTCAACCTGCACGTCAATGGCATTCTGCTGGGGTCGGTATCACCGCTGGCGCGGCTGGCACACCTGCAGCAGGAAGCCGAGCGCATGCTGGGTACCCTGATGAACGACCTCGATTACGTCGGTGTCATGGCCATGGAATGCTTTCGAGTGGGCGATCACCTGCTCATCAACGAGCTGGCCCCCCGCGTGCACAACAGCGGCCACTGGACCCAGGCCGGCGCCAACGTCAGCCAGTTTGAAGCACACCTGCGTGCCGTGGCCGGCCTGCCACTGGTTGAGCCGACCGTCAAGAATACCAGCGTCATGGTCAACCTGGTGGGTACCGAGCGCAATGACGACTGGCTGTCGGTGCCCGGCGCCGAGTTGTACTGGTACGGCAAGGAAGTTCGCCTGGGCCGCAAGGTGGGCCATATCAACTTCTGCCTGAGCAACCTCGCCGATACCAAAGCCGCCCTCGACCGGCTGGAGCCCATGCTGCCCGCTAGCTACGGCATCGTGCTGGACTGGCTGCGCAGCCAGCTGAACTAAGCCGGCACCTGGCACCCAAAAGCCCCGCATGCTGCGGGGCTTTTTATTTTGGCGCTCACAAGAAAAACAGCCTTGTCGTCCGTCTTTCGTCGGGACTGTCTGCCGTTATGTCAAATTGATATGCTGAGTCATCACTCTAAATGCACGGATAAAACATGGCGGCAAATGGTTGGCGTGAACGACTGGGCAGGCACAAGGCGTTGACATGGGCACTGGGCCTGCTACTGGTGGTGTTCTGGCTGTGGCGGGGCCAGGTGTATCAGGCGGCGAACGAGGCACCAATGCCCGGGCCGGCCCATCCCGAGCCCGAGTTCCAGCTGCAGGTGCAGGCCATGGCCGCCGAGCCCTACCAGCCCCGTGTGGTGCTGCAGGGGCAATTGCAGGCGGTACGGCAACTGGTGGTGCGTGCCCGGGTGGAAGGCACGGTTGAAAACCTGCCCGAGCTTGGTGACGCAGTGCATGCCGGCGATGAAATGCTCAGGCTCAGCATTGATGATCGCAAGGCCAACCTGGCCAGGGCCGAGGCCGAACGGGCATTACGGGTGGCCGAACTGGCCGCCGCCGAACGACTCAAACGCAAGGGACTGCTGGCCGAAACCGATTACCTGATGCGCAAGTCTGCCGCCGCCGAGGCAGAAGCGGCATTGACTCAGGCCCGGCTGGCCCTGGAGCACAGCCGGCCTGCCGCGCCCTTTGCCGGCACTGTGGATGCCCGCCATGTGGAAGAGGGGGATTACGTCAAGGCCGGCGATGAGTTGCTGCACTTGGTAGATGCCAGCGAGCTGAAACTCATGGCTTATGTGCCCCAGCAGCAGGTGTTTGGCCTGGCGCCGGGGTTGCCGGTGACCGCCGTGCTGCTGGATGGCCGGGAGCTTGCGGGCACACTCACCTTTGTTGCCAGCGCCGCCGATGAAAACACCCGCAGCTTTGCGGTGGAAGCCCGTTTTGCCAATCCCGAGAACGCACGCCTCGTCGGTGCCAGTGCCGAGCTGCGTATCAGCCTGCCGCCACGCCCGGCCCACCGGTTGTCGCCGGCGCTGCTGGCGCTGGACGAAAGTGGCCGGCCCGGTGTGCATCTGGTGGATGCGCAAAACCGGCTGCAATTGATGCCGGTTACCCTGCTGGCCATCACACCGGAGCAAGCCTGGGTCGATGGCCTGCCCGAGCACGCCCGTGTGGTGGTTCGTGGTGCCGGTTTTGTGGCCGAAGGCGATACCGTCGCGGTGCGGGAGCTCAGCCAATGAGGGCGCTGATTGAGGCTGCCGTATACCGCAGCCGGGCGACGCTGCTGGCCTTTGTGCTGCTGCTGCTGGGGGGCGTGGGGGCCTATCAGGCGATTCCCAAGGAAGCCAACCCCGACGTCACCATTCCCATGATGTATGTCTCCATGACACTGGAAGGCATCAGCCCGGAAGATGGCGAGCGCCTGCTGGTGCGGCCCATGGAGCAGGAACTGCGTACCCTGGAAGGCATCAAGAAAATGACGTCCACCGCCAGCGAAGGGCATGCCTCCGTGATGCTGGAATTTGATGCCGGCTTTGATCCCAAACAAGCGCTGCAGGAGGTGCGTGAGAAGGTCGATTCGGCGCGCAGCGAACTGCCCCAGGAGGCCGATGAGCCGGTGGTGCACGAGATCAACGTGGCCCTGTTTCCGGTGTTGTCGGTGGCGCTGTCGGGACCGCTGGCGGAAAGCGAACTGGTGATGATTGCCCGCCGCCTCAAGGACGAAATAGAAGGCATCGCCGAGGTGCTGGAAGTGGACATCGGCGGGGATCGGGAGGATGTGCTGGAGATTTTGGTCGATCCCCAGGTGCTGGATGGTTACGGCATTGATTACACCCAGTTGTTTAACCTGGTGTCCCGCAATAACCGCCTGGTGGCCGCCGGCAGCCTGGATACCGGCGCCGGCCGGCTGGCCATCAAGGTGCCTGGGGTGATAGAAGGGCTGGATGATGTGCTGAGCCTGCCACTCAAGGTCAGCGGCGATCGTGTGGTGACCTTTGGCGATGTGGCAACCATTCGGCGTACCTTCAAGGATCCCGCCGGCTTTGCCCGTATCAACGGGCAGCCCGGCCTGGTGCTGGAGGTGAGCAAACGCGCCGGCGCCAACATCATTGAGACCATAGAGCGAGTCAAGGCACTGCTGGATCAGGCCAGGCCGCTGCTGCCCGAGGGGGTGGAAATCGACTACATCATGGATCAGTCCACCCAGGTTGAAACCATGCTGGCGGATTTGCTCAACAACGTGCTCACCGCCGTGGTGCTGGTACTGATTTTGATCCTCGCCACCATGGGCGCGCGCCTGGCGGTGATGGTGGGGTTCACCATTCCCGGCGCCTTTTTTGCCGGCATTCTGATCATCTGGGGTATCGGCTTTACCATGAACATCATTGTGCTGTTTGCCCTGATCCTGGTGGCGGGCATGCTGGTGGACGGCGCCATTGTGGTGAGCGAGCTGGCCGACCGCCACCTGCATGAGGGGCAGACGCCCAAGGAAGCCTGGATCAATGCCGCCCACCGCATGAGCTGGCCGGTGATCGCCTCCACCATTACCACCCTGGCGGTGTTTATGCCGCTGCTGTTCTGGCCCGGGGTGGTGGGCCAGTTCATGCAGTACCTTCCCGCCACCGTGATCATCTGCCTGCTGGCATCGCTGTTTATGGCGCTGGTGTTTTTGCCCACCATGGGCGGCCTGGGGCGGGTCGAACATCAGCCCAGAAAGCCGGTGGTGGTGCCCGGACTACGGCACTACCGCGGCCTGCTGGCCAGACTGCTGCGCCGGCCCGGCCTGACCCTGCTCGGCACCCTCGGGTTGATTGCGCTGATGTATGCCGGCTACGCCCGCTTTAACCACGGTGTGGAGTTTTTCCCCGATATCGAGCCCGACAGCGCCCAGCTGCAGGTGCGGGCCCGGGGCGATCTGTCGGTGTATGAAAAGGACGCGTTGTTGCGTCGCGTAGAAACCCGGCTGGCCGGGCTCACCGAGGTCAAGGCCCTGTATGCACGCAGCTTTGCCATGGCCGACAGCCAGATGGGCAGTGATGTCATCGGTGTGCTGCAGTTTCAGTTTACCGACTGGTATTTGCGTCGCCCCGCCAGCGCCATTCGGGAAACCATGCTGGCCCGCACCGTCGACATACCCGGGGTGGTGCTGGAGTTTCGTGAACAGCAAATGGGGCCGGGAACGGGCAAGCCGGTGGAGATCCGCCTCTCGGGCACCGACGACAGTACCCTGAGTGCCGCCACCGACCGACTGCGGCATGCCATGAACGAACTGGGCGGCTTTGCCGATATCGAAGACGACCGCAGCCTGCCGGGCATTGAATGGCGGCTGCAGGTGGATCGGGAAGCCGCTGCCCGCATGGGGGCCGATGTGCTCAGTGTGGGCAATGCGGTGCAGCTGGTGACCAATGGCCTGCTGCTGGCCAGTTACCGGCCGGAAGATGCCACCGACGAGGTGGATATTCGCGTGCGTCTGCCCCGGCACTGGCGCTCGGTGGATCAGCTCTCCCGCCTGACCCTGAATACTCCGCGGGGGCAGGTGTCACTGAGCCAGTTTGTGACCCTGACTCCGGCCCCCAAGGTGGGCACCTTGCACCGGGTGGATGGCCGGCGCACCGTGACCGTCAAGGCCGACATCGCCGAGGGATTTCGCCTTGACGAGCGGCTGCAGGCCCTGCGGCAGGCCGGAGTGGAATTGCCGAAAGGCGTGGCACTCACCGTGGCCGGCGAAGACGCGGATCAACGGGAAGCCGGGCAGTTTCTGGGCACCGCCTTCGTGGTGGCGCTGTTGCTGATGACGCTGATCCTGGTGACCCAGTTCAACAGCCTGTACCAGACTGCCCTGGTGCTGTCGGCCATCGTGTTTTCCACCGCCGGCGTGCTGTTGGGGCTGCTGCTTAATGGCCAGTCCTTTGGCATTGTGATGGTGGGCATGGGCATCATTGCGCTGGCGGGCATAGTGGTGAACAACAATATCGTGCTGATCGATACCTTTAACCAGTTGCGGGCCGAGGGCCTGAGTCCGGTGGAGGCGGCGCTGGAAACCGGTTGCCTGCGGCTGCGCCCGGTGCTGCTGACCGCCATCACCACCGTGCTGGGGCTGATGCCCATGGTACTGGGTGTGAACGTGGATCTGCTGACCCCGTCGCTCGGTCTGGGGGCGCCTTCCACCCAATGGTGGACCCAACTGTCCAGCGCCATTGCCGGCGGCCTGGCCTTTGCCACCCTGCTTACCCTGCTGCTCACCCCCTGCATGCTGGTGCTGGGCGCAGGACGTTCCGCGGTGAGGGGGAAGGAGTGAGGGGAAACACCATGAACTCGTACCCATTCTGAATGTGACCCCAGGGTATGTTGGCAATGAGCGAAGCGAATTCCAACACGAAGGCGGCTGTGATCTGTTAACTCGTTCCCACGCTTCGCGTGAGCCCGAATAAATTCGGGCCTACAAGTTACCCCAACAGTGCCAGCTGCTCGCTCCAGGGGGTGATATCGCCGATATGCTCGGCGACCCAGTCGGCATTGTAGTAGGTGTCCAGGTAGCGCTCGCCGCCGTCGCACATCAGGGTTACCAGGGAGCCGGTTTTGCCGGCTTTTTGCATTTCCTGCGCCAGCTGCAGCACGCCCCACAGGTTGGTGCCGGTAGAGCCGCCGGCCTTGCGCCCCAGCATGCGTTCGAGCCAGTGTATGGTGGCGATGCTGGCGGCGTCGGGCACCTTGATCATGCCGTCGATTACCTCGGGCAGAAAGGAGGCTTCGACCCTGGGGCGGCCAATGCCTTCAATGCGGCCGCAGGCCTGGCTGGTAAGGGTATTGTCGCGCTGCTGAAAGCTGTCGAAAAACACCGAGTTTTCCGGATCCACCGCCACCAGCCGGGTGTTCAGGCCGGCATAGCGAATATAGCGCCCAAGAGTGGCCGAGGTGCCGCCGGTGCCGGCGCTCATTACGATGGCCTCGGGCTCCGGATGGGGCTCTTCTGCCAGCTGGCGGAAAATGCTTTCGGCAATGTTGTTGTTGCCGCGCCAGTCGGTGGCCCGTTCGGCGTAGGTGAACTGATCCATATAGTGGCCGCCGGTTTCCCGCGCCAGCTGCTCGGCGGCGGCATACACCTGGGAAGCATGATCCACAAAGTGGCAGTGGCCGCCCAGGCGCTCCACCTGCACGATTTTGCTGCGGGTGGTGGAGGCCGGCATCACGGCGGTAAAGGGCAGTCCCAGCAGCTTGGCGAAATAGGCTTCCGACACCGCCGTACTGCCGGATGATGCCTCCACCACATGGGTACCTTCACGAATTTGCCCGCTGCAGATGGCGTGCAGAAACAGCGAGCGGGCCAGCCGGTGCTTGAGGCTGCCGGTGGGGTGGGTGCTTTCGTCCTTGAGGTAGATATCAATGCCGGTGAGGGCGGGAATGTCCAGCAGGTAGAGATGCGTATCCGAGGTACGCAGCTGATCGCTGGAGAGGATTTTCAGGGCGTTGCGGGTCCACTGGCTCATGAGTACGGCTTCCATGAAAAACGGAGGTGATAAGCAGAATTGTATTCTCAAAAGCCGAAAAAAGTTTTCTCTTGTTCCCGGTGTGGCGCATAATTTTTGGAATAATTTTCTCTTACCTGACGGTTTTTCAAATGGATAATTTCGATCGTCACATTCTGGCTCTGTTGCAGCAGGACGCCACCCTGGCGCTCAAGGATCTGGCCGAAGCGGTCAACCTGTCCACCACGCCCTGCTGGAAGCGGGTCAAGCGACTGGAAGAGGCCGGCTATATTCGTGGCAGGGTGGCGTTGCTGGATGCCGAACGGCTCGGACTGGGTCTGTCGGTGTTTGTGCAAATCAAGACCCAGCACCACGACAGCCGCTGGCTGACCCGCTTTGCCGAAACGGTGACCGCCTTTGACGAAGTGGTGGAGTTCTATCGCATGTCCGGCGAATGGGACTACATGCTGCGTGTGGTGGTGGCCGACATCGCCGCCTTTGACCGCTTCTACAAAAAGCTGATCACCAGCACCGAAGGCCTGTCCAACATCACCTCCAGCTTTGCCATGGAACAAATCAAATACACCACGGCCCTGCCCCTGGGGGATGCCGTGGTGTAGCCGCGATGGCGTCTCAGCCGTGCCAGCGTCCCGGTGCATAGGAAAATACCGGCAAGGACCAGCCCCAGCGAATGGCGCTCAGTCTCAGGGCCAGGCCGACGGCGAACGAGGCCAGTATGTTGATGTCTTCCTCCACCCCCAGATGGCGCAGCAGCAGGTGGAGCAGGGCCACCAGCAGCGACACGCTGGCGTAGAGCTCGTGGCGCAGCACCTGGGGCGTCCTGTTGCACAACACATCCCGCAATATGCCACCAAAGATGCCCGTGGTGATGCCGGCCATCACCACAACCGGTATTGAATAACCCAGCTCCAGAGCGACGTTGCAGCCGATAATGGTAAAGGCGATGAGGCCGGCGGCGTCGAGCAGCAGAAACAGCCGGTGCAGCCGGTGCATGACCCGGGCAATGGGCATGGTGATCAGGCCGGCACCAATGGTGAGGTAGATGTAGCTTGGATGCTGGGTCCAGCTGATGGGAAAATTGCCCAGCATGATATCGCGGACCGTGCCGCCCCCCAGGGCGGTAAGAAAGGCAACCAGGCTGACGCCAAACAGATCCATATTGCGGCGCCCCGCGGCCAGGGCGCCGGACATGGCTTCAGCGGTGATGGCGATAAGGTAGACAGAGACGAGCATCGAGCATTCCTGTGAGATAACAAACTGCCTCTCCCCCTGTCCCTTGAACCTGAGAGTTTATACGGTGAATGCCGCTTGCTCCTTCGGTGGGCTGCCGCCGGCAACCGCTCTCCAGTAGGCTTGTTGATGAACAGCAGTACCTTTGCCTGAGCGTTTATGGGAGTTTGCGCCTTCGGCGGAAGCCTGTTCGGCTTCTCTCTCCTGCTGTTCGCGGATTCTACCAACTAACCATGAAAGTCTGGAATGTTATAAAGTCTTTTGCCGTGCTGACTGGTTATTTATTGTGTTCCTTTCGTTTGTCTGTTTGCCGAAAGGCGCCCGGGGGGCAGCCCAGCAGCTCGCCAAAGGCGGCGATAAAGGCCGACAGGCTGTCGTAACCGCATTCCAGGGCTACGTCGGTAATACGCAGGTTCCGCTCCAGCAGGGGCAGGGCGGCCAAAAGGCGGGCACGCTGGCGCCACTGGCGAAAGCTCATGCCGGTGTGGCGCACAAAATAGCGGCCCAGGGTCTTGTCGCTGATCCCCAGTCCGGCACTGAAATGCGCCATGGGCCTGCGGCAGTCCGGGTGCGAGGCCAGGTAGTGGCACAAACCGGCAAGGGGCTCGTTATCGGGCCAGGGCAGCCACAGCTCGCGGGAAGGGGCGTCGGCCAGCCGATCCAGCAATACCGCCACCAGCCGGCCTTCGGCGCCGGCCTCATCATATTCCACGTCGAGGGCGCTGAAGGCCAGGATCAGCTCCCGCAGCAGCGGGCTGATCTCCAGCACGTGGCAGGGGCGTGCCGGTACCACATCGGGAGAGATATACAGGCTGCGGATTTGCGTGCCCGGGGGGCACTGCACGCCATGGCCGAGTCCGGGGGGAATCCACACCGCCAGCCGGGGCGGCACCACAAAACGGGCCCTGTCGGTGTTCACGGTGAGTACGCCCTCGGCGGCATAAGACAGTTGTACCCAAGGGTGATGATGGCGGGCTTCAATGGCCTGGTTGGCCAGCGACCGCCGCTGCCCGAGCACCGGCCGGGGCAGTTGCTCAAGCAAGGCGAGCCGGTCGAGCAGTGACTGCTGATTGTCTGTTTCGCGACACTTCATCTCTTTTTGCCGACAAGGTCCTGTTTGGGCTCAGGCTATAGTAGCCCGCTGTTTGTCTCAATCGGGAAAGTTCAAAATGCTCAGGTATTTACGTTTGCTGTTCGATAATTTCACCCTGGTGCTGCTGGCGGTGGTGGCCACGGCCAGCCTGTTGCCGGCCCATGGCCAGGGGGCGGAGGTGTTCAACCGGCTCACCGCGGTGGCCATTGCCCTGCTGTTTTTTATGCACGGTGCCAAGCTCTCGCGCCAGGCCATTGTGGCCGGCGCCACTCACTGGCGACTGCATTTGCTGGTGTTTGGCTGCACCTTTGTGCTGTTTCCGCTGATTGGCCTGGCACTGAAACCCCTGCTGCTGCCGCTGCTGGGTGAGGCGCTGTACGTGGGGGTGCTGTTCCTGTGTGTGCTGCCGGGCACGGTGCAGTCGGCCATTGCCTTTACCTCCCTGGCCGGCGGCAATGTGCCGGCGGCGGTATGCAGTGCCTCGGCTTCAAGCATTCTCGGCATTGTGCTCACCCCGCTGCTGGTGGCAGCACTTTTGCAGATGCAGGCGGGGAGTGCGGTATCGCCGCTGGACTCCATGGTGTCGATCAGTGCTCAGCTGTTGCTGCCCTTTGTCGCCGGGCATTTGCTGCGGCCGCTGATCGGCGGCCTGGTGGAGCGCCACCGCGTGTGGCTGGGACGGGTGGATCAGGGCTCCATCCTGCTGGTGGTGTATACGGCGCTGAGCGCGTCCGTGGTGGAAGGGCTATGGCAATCGGTGTCGGGGGCGCGGCTGGCGTTGCTGACCCTGGTATGTTGCGGGTTGCTGGCGCTGGTGCTGTCGCTGACCGCCTGGCTGGGGCGGATACTCGGCTTTAACCGAGAAGATCGCATCACCATTATTTTTGGCGGCTCCAAAAAGAGCATGGCCACGGGTGTGCCCATGGCCAAGGTGCTGTTCGCCGGCGCCCTGCTGGGGCCGGCGTTGCTGCCGCTGATGATTTTTCACCAGATCCAGCTGATGGTATGCGCCGTGCTGGCCCAGCACTACGCGCGGAAAGGCAAGGGGCTCAGCCCAAAGCAAACACCAGTGCCTTGAGACCGGCCTCGGGATCGATGTCGGCAAACTCGGGCGGGTTGTCGAGGCGCTCCACAAAGCGCAGTGCCGGCGCCTGCTCGGCCATGCCGTCAATCAAAAAGCGGCTGTCGAGGTCGGGATCGTTGACGCAAGCCAGCACCGTGCCCTGGGGGATGAGCAGTTCCGGCAGGCGTCGCAGTATTTTGGCGTAGTCCCGGGTCAGGGCAAAGCTGCCCTTCTGAAACGAGGGCGGGTCGATAATGATGAGCTCATAGGGCCCGAGCTTGCGCACCTTGCCCCAGGACTTGAACAGTTCATGGCCGAGAAAGCCGACCCTGTCCAGATCATGGTGATTCAGCCGGTGGTTGTCCCGGCCCCGGGCCAGTGACGACTTGGCCATGTCCAGGTTCACCACGCGCTCGGCGCCGCCGGCGATGGCGGCCACGGAAAACCCGCAAGTGTAGGCAAAGAGGTTCAGCACCCGCTTGCCCTCGGCCTGCGCCCGCACCCACTGCCGGCCCAGGCGCATGTCCAGAAACAGGCCGTGATTCTGGTTGCGGCCAAGGGTCAGCTGATAGTTCAGTTCGTGCTCGCGCACGACCGGACTGGCGTCAAACTCTCCCCAGAGCACTTCCAGCGGAGAGCCTTCGCGGCTGCGGTGCTGCAACAGCAGGGAGCGGGCGCCGCTGTGCCGCCAGACGGGGGAGGCAATCAGCTCAGCTAACAGCTGCTGCAGCTCGTTCAGAAATTCGGGCGATGGCTCCCGGAACAGGCTCACCAGCAGCTGGCCGTCGAGCCAGTCGGCGGTGAGCTGCTCGAGCCCGGGCCAGCGACGGCCCCGGCCGTGAAACAGCCGGCGCGTCTCGGCGGGCTGGGCATCAAGGGCGGCGTGCAGGTGGGCCTTGAAAGTGAGCAGGGCGGTGGCGTTCATTTGAGCGTTATCCGGCAAGAAAAAAAGCAGGCGCCATTCTAGCCGCCTGCTTTTGAGAACACCACTTACCCCTTTGGGAAGCCGCTGCTTCGCTTACGGGTGTTTCGGCGCGGAGTGAGTTACAGCCACTGGCTGAGGCCCACCAGCCCCAGGGGCAGGGCAAAGAAGACGCCGCCGATATAGGCCGCCACATAGCCCTTGTTGCGCTGGGCCAGTTCGGCCAGGCCTTCGGCCATGTACATGGGTAACGTGCGCAGCATGGGCAGCACATAAATCAGCGCAATGGCCATGATGTTGAACAGCAGATGCACCAGGGCGATTTGCAGCGCCACCATGGCCGAGGCACCGGTGATGGCGGTGGCCGCCAGCAGGGCGGTGATGGTGGTGCCGATGTTGCTGCCCAGAATAAAGGGGTAGACCTGCTTCAGGCTGAACATGCCGGAGCCGGCCAGGGGCACGATCAGTGAGGTGGTGGTGGACGACGACTGCACCAGCACGGTCACCAGGGTGCCCGAGGCCATGCCCGACACCGGGCCACGACCCACGGCGGTGCGCAGAATGCCCATGGCGCGGCCTTCCATCAGGGTGCGCAGCACGCGACCAATCTGGGTGACCACCATCAGGATAATGCCGATACCCAGCAGGATCAGCGCCACACCGGACCAGATACCGGGCAGCCAGGCCACGCTTTCCTTCAGAATGCCGGTGCCGGGGGCCAGCATGGCCTTCATGAAGTTCATGTTGCTCATGCTCATGCTGGCGTCGGTCACCAGCAGGCCGGACAGCCACTCGGAGGTGCGGGCCAGGGGCTGAAACAGCAGCTCCAGCGGCAGCACGATGGCCACCGCCAGCAGGTTGAAACTGTCGTGCACGGTGGCGGCGGAAAAGGCGCGGCGGAATTCCTCGCCATTGCGTACGTGACCCAGGCTCACCAGGGTGCTGGTCAGGGAGGTGCCGATATTGGCGCCCATCACCATGGGAATGGCAATGGCTACCGGCAGGCCGCCGGCCACCATGCCGACGATGATGGATGTGACAGTACTGGAGCTCTGGATCAGCGCCGTGGCCACCACGCCGATAATCAGCGCGATAATGGGGTTGGAAGCAAACTCAAACAGCACCTTGGCGTCTTCGCCGGCGGCGGCCTTGAAGCCGGCGCCAATGGCGCCCACGGCGGCCAGCAGCAGATAAACCAGGGCGGCCACCAGCAGCCAGGACAACCAGCGAGGGGCACTTTGGCTATGGGGGGTGGCGGTGGACAGGGCGGAGGTTTCAGGGCTCATGGTACATCCTCATCGTCATGATGCGCGCACTATGCCGGCCAAATATGACGGTTTTATTACAATGTGACACTGGTATGACGGTACGATGAAATTACCGGCTCCGACAGCCTCGTTCGCACCCGATTTCCATCAACTTGCCCTTGCGCTGGCCAGACGCAATAGTGAAACACCATGGATGTAACGCGAACGCGTTTGCATTCTGGTTAATGTCATCAATCAGTACATCAGGTCACAACCGGAGGAAGAGAGCATGAAAAAGCACGTATTTTCCCGTTCCGCACTGGCTGTTGCATTGAGTTCCGTTCTGGTGGCGGGCGGCGCCCTGGCCGCGGAGTCCACCGCCCTGTCCGGCAAGGCGGAGGTTTCCGCCGAAACCCGCTCCCTGAGCGGCAAGCTTGAGGCCACCGCCGAGCAGGCCGGTGATAAGGTGGGGCAGGCCGCCAGGCAGGCCGGCGCCCTGATGAATGACAGCGTGATCACCGGCAAGGTAAAATCGGCGCTGCTCAATGACGAGGGCGTATCCAGTGTCGATATTTCGGTGGAAACCGATAACGGCAGGGTGGTGCTGAGCGGCTTTGTGCCCGAACAACGGCAGGCCGAGCGGGCCGTAGCGGTCGCTCAGGGAGTGAAGGGAGTCACCGCCGTGGACGATCAATTGCATGTTCAGGCCAGGGGCGAGGCCGAAGGCGGCTCCCTGGCCGGCCTGGCGGGTGACGCCCTGGTGACCGGCAAGATCAAGGCTATGCTGCTGGCGGATGAAATGGTCGCCGGCACCGCGGTCAGCGTGGAAACCGACAACGGCGTGGTGCACCTGAGCGGTGAGGTGGACAGCCAGGCGCAGGCGGAGCAGGCCGTGCGCCTGGCCCGCAAGGTGGACGGCGTGGCCACGGTGAAAAATGATATCAGGGTGGTGAACTGATAACGCCTAAGCTTGAGTTTAAGCCATTGGCCACTCGCCGCCCGGTGAGTGGCCGGTTGAGTTTAACGTCGATGAGGGAGGGCAAGTCATGTTTCGCTGGGGCATCATTTTTCTGGTTATCGCCATTATCGCCGCCCTGCTGGGGTTCAGTGGCGTGGCGGGTACCGCCGCCGGCGCCGCCAAGCTGGTGTTTGTGGTGGGCATAGTGCTCTTTATTATCAGCCTGTTTACCGGGCGCAGAAGGCCCTGAAGTCCGCTTCGCCGTCGTTAATGGTTTTTGCACCGGCATCAGTTGCGGTAAGCTGAAGCGGTAACAGTGACAACAGGCGGCATGCGAATGGGTGACTGGGCCCCCAACAACAGGTTTTATCGTAACGGGCCTGACCACCTTTCAAATGAGCCGGTGGATTTTGTGCATGTTCGCCGGCGCTTTGATTTTCGCAGCATTGAAATCGGCCGCTGGGTGACGCGACCCGAGCGCGAGGCCGCGGCCGGCCACTTTTATAATGCCCTGTGTGATCTCATGCTGATCCTGCAGGGCCCCGAGTCACTCATTTCCCTGCGCGGCACCCTGTCGCTGCAATACGGCACCGGTGGCCGGCCGGGCGTATCCGCCCATTACAGCCCCGCCACCCGTTGTTTTTCCCTGGCCAAAAATGCTGGCCCCGGCAGCATTGCCCATGAGTGGTTTCACGCCTTTGATCACTATATGGCCGGCAAGGCCCTGGCCGGGGTTACCGGCCATACCCTGGCATCCCAGGCCTGGCTCAACAACGCCGCCACCCTGGCGCACCCGCTTAACGACATGCTGTTTGCCTGCTTTGCCGCCGTGCTGCTGAGTGAAGACGGCACCGGGCCCAGCCCGCTGTTTTATGCCTCGGCACGGGTGGACGAGCAGAAGGGTATGGTATATTTCAGTCGACCCGAGGAGTTGTGCGCCCGCGCCTTTGAGGCTTTTATACAGGATGCCGCCATCAAGAACGGCTTTCTGGTCAAGGGCACCAAAGCCACTCGGGAGGCGGAGCTGGGCTTGTATCCTCAGGGCGAGCAGCGCGCCCGCTGCAACGCCGCCTTTGGTCGTTACTTTCATACCCTGGGACGAGCCCTGCGGCGTCAACATCGTGGCCCGGCGGATGAGGGAGGTGAGTCATGACATTGTGGCACCTTGGCGTCGCCATCGAGTGCGTACAGGGCGATATCACGCAGCAGGCCGACATGGCCGCCATCGTCAATGCCGCCAACGGCGCCCTGTTGCCGGGCGGTGGTGTAGCCGGGGCCATTCACCGGGCCGCCGGCCCCGGGCTGGCACAGGAATGCCGGCCACTGGCGCCGATTCGGCCGGGAGAAGCGGTGCTCACCGGCGGCCACCGTCTGCCCAATGCACATGTCATTCACTGCCTGGGGCCCGTCTACGGCGTGGACGAGCCGGCCCCTGCGTTACTGGCTTCCTGCTATCGCAAGGCACTGATCCTGTGCGAGGACCATGGCGCCGAGTCGGTGGCCTTTCCGGCCATTTCCACCGGCATTTTCGGGTATCCGCTGGCGCCGGCGGCGCGCATTGCCGTCGAGACGGTGCTGGCGACCCTGCCCGCCTGCCCGAGCGTAAAACGGGTGCGTTTTGTGCTGTTCGGCGCCGCCGATCTGGCCTGCTACGAACAGGTGCTGAACGAATGGAAAAGCGGTAATTGAATTTATATTTTTAAATAATCACTAAAAATTCACTTTTAGGGGGCCGCCCCGACTGTGATATAACATTCATATCTAAAAAGAATCGGAATAATCATATTGAATAATATCGAACACCTGTTTTTGCTGGCCGGCGCCCTGCTGTGCCTGAGTGTACTGGCCACCCTGGTGTCGGCGCGCTCGGGCATTCCCATACTGCTTATTTTCTTGCTGATCGGCATGCTGGCCGGTGAGAGCGGTCCCGGTGGCATTCAGTTCGAGAGTTATTCCCTGGCCTATTCGGTAGGCAACCTGGCGTTGGCCATTATTCTGCTTGACGGCGGCATGCGCACCCGCATGGATACCTTTCGCGTGGGGCTAAAACCGGCGCTCAGCCTGGCCACCCTGGGGGTGGTGATCACCAGCGGCATTACCGGCATGCTGGCGGTCTACATTCTGGAGCTGGGCTGGCTGCAGGGGTTGCTGCTGGGAGCCATTGTCGGCTCCACCGACGCGGCGGCGGTTTTTTCCCTGCTGGGAGGGCGGGGCATGCAGCTCAACCAGCGGGTCGGCGCTTCCCTGGAAATCGAGTCGGGTACCAACGATCCCATGGCCATTTTCCTGACCCTGACCCTGATTGCGCTGATCACCGGCGAGATGGACAGCACCGGCGATGCCCTGTTGTTTCTGCTGAGCCAGTTCGGCGTGGGCACCCTGGCGGGGCTGTCGGGGGGCTGGCTGCTGGTGCAGCTGATTCGCCGCATTCACCTGGTCTCCGGGCTGTATCCACTGCTGGTGGCCGGCTTTGGCCTGGCCCTGTTTGCGTTGACCGCGGTGCTGGAAGGCAGCGGTTTTTTGGCGGTGTACCTGGCCGGGCTGGTGCTGGGCAACTCCCGGCTGCGTAACCTGGAGTCGATTCTGCCGATGTTCGATGGCCTGGCCTGGCTCAGTCAGATTGGCCTCTTCCTGATCCTGGGGCTGCTGGTGTCCCCCGCCGACATGTGGGCCATGGCGCTGCCCGCCAGCCTGATCGCCCTGGCCATGATCTTTATTGCCCGGCCGCTGGCGGTGCTGGCCTCGCTGTTGCCGTTTTTCCGCTTTAACGCGCGGGAGCTGGGATTTATTTCCTGGGTGGGGTTGCGCGGCGCCGTGCCCATTGTGCTGGCCATCTTTCCGCTGATGGCGGGCATCGAAGAAGGCAACATACTGTTCAATGTGGCCTTTTTCGTGGTGTTGATCTCCCTGCTGGTGCAGGGCTCCAGCCTGCCGCCGGTGGCCCGCTGGCTGAGTGTGGAAGTGCCCCCCGAGCCGGCGCCCCGGCGGCGTTCCATGCTGGGCATTTTCAAGGAAAACGACTTCGAGATGTTCCTGTACCGTGTTGACAGCCAGTCCCTGGACGGCGTGGTGGTCCGCCAGCTGACCTTTCCGCCCCACTGCCGGGTGGCGGCGGTGTTTCGAGGAGAGCACCTGCTGCCGGCTTCGGGCAGCACTCGGCTGGCGATGAATGACATGCTCTGCGTGATCGGCCGCAGCACCCACCTGAAAACCCTCAACAACATGTTTGGCGGCGATCTGGAGACGGCGCGGGAGAAGGCCAGGGCCTTCTTTGGCGACTTTATTCTCGCCGCCGACGCCCGCATGGGCGATGTGGCACTGATGTACGGCGTGGACGTGGCAGAAGACGAGCTGGAACTGACCCTGGGTGACTTCGTGCTGGCTCACAGCAGTGGCCATCCCGTGGTGGGGGATCACTTCGTGCGTTACGGCATGGTCTGGACGGTGGCGGACGTGGACGGCGACCGTGTACTCAAGGTTGGTCTGCGCGAACGGGAACTCTGAGCCTCAGCCGGCTCGCTTATCGGGCCGGCAGGGTGTGACCGGCGGGTTGCAGCCGGGGCGAAGGGGCGGGCGGCGCCGAGCCCCGCAGTGCACTCAGGCTGCCAAAGTCCTCTACCCTGTGGTAGCCCAGTGCCTGCAGGGCTTCCATGGCCATGCGCGAACGCCGGCCATCCTGACCGTAAAGGTTGATGCGGGTCTCGCGGTTGGGAAAGCGTTCGGTCACCCCCCGGGCGATGTGGGTGTGGGGAATGAGCACCGCCCCCGGCAAGTGATCCTGCTGATATTCCTCGGCGCTGCGTACATCTACCCAGACCGGACCTCGCCTGTTCGCGTCTTGAGAGACCGGCTCGGCGGCCATCAGCGGCGTGGTCAGGGTCAGCAGCAGGGGAAGGAGGCGGGCATTCATGAAGACTTAACCTGTTCAGTGATGTTCGCCCCCAGTGTAAAACAGAACCTGTGGTGGCCAAGGAACGAACGGTCACCGGCCGACAGAAACCGGCACAGCAATGCAAAAGCGGAGCCACAAGGCTCCGTTTTTTAAGGCTTAATGGGGTGTGACGGTTCAGGACATCAGGTAGGCCAGGATCTCCACCACCTGTTCCGGGTGACGGCAGGTGGCCTTGGCGGCTTCGTCCACTTCCTTGAGCGGGTGATCGTGCTCGGCGTCGTGCAGGGTGATGATGGGCACACCGGATGCCACGGCAAAGCCGGCGTCAAAGGCGGCATTCCATTGCTTGTATTTGGGGCCGAAACGCACCACCACCAAATCCGCTTCGCGAATGTGGGTGGAGGTACGAATGCTGTTAATGCCGGAGGCTTTGCGGTCACGCCAGAAGTTGTCTTCCTCACTGCCCAGAATGTTCACGCCCACCATGTCGCTGGCGTCGTGATCGGTCACGGCGGAGCTGAAGCGTACCTTCAGGCCCTTGGCTTCACAGCCGGCGATGATTTGCTCGCGCCAGTCGGTGTGGATTTCGCCGGAGAGGTAGACGTTCCAGATCTTGTCGCTCATATCGCTTCCTTATTGTTCACAAAAGTAACTTAAATAAAGTACAGTTGTTACAGGTTACCCCATTTCGGCGGCAAAATCAGCCCTTGGCTGCGGCCGGCACCAGCTTGAGCAAACGGCCGTCGGGCGCGTCGGTCAGCACCAGAATACCGCCGTCGGTGGCCTGGGCCAGGGCGCGAATACGCCAATCCCGCTCCTGCAGCAGATGGTGCTCGCTCATCACCCGCTCACCTTTCAGTGCCAGCCGCACCAAACGGCGCTTGGCCAGGGCGCCCACAAACAGATTGCCGCGCCAGCCGGGAAAGGCGTCACCGGTGTAAAACAGCATGCCCGAAGGCGCGATGGAGGGTACCCACACCCAGAGCGGGTCTTCCATGCCCGCCTTGCGGTTGCCTTCGCCGATAACGCCGCCGCCGTATTCCTCGCCAAAGGTCACCACCGGCCAGCCATAGTTGGCGCCCCTGCGAATGCGGTTGACCTCGTCGCCCCCCTGGGGGCCGTGTTCATTAATCCACAGTACCCCGGTGCCGGGATGGATGGCGGCACCCTGCACATTGCGATGGCCCAGGCTCCAGATTTCGGGCAGGGCACCGGGCCTGTTCACAAAGGGGTTGTCGGCGGGCACGCCGCCGTCGTCGTGCAGGCGAATGATCTTGCCGAGGTGATTGTCCAGCCGCTGTGCCTGATGCCGGCTGTGGTAGCGGTCGCCGGTGGTGATAAACAGAAAGCCGTCGGCATCAAAGGCCAGCCGGGAGCCGAAATGGGCGCGGCCGTGGGTTTTGGGGTGCTGCACAAACACCGGCTCAACGTCTTTAAGCCCGTCAGCCGTCAGTCTGGCCCGGGCCACGGCGGTGCTGGCTCCGCCCGGGCCGGGCTGGCTGAAACTGAAATAGAGCCACCCGTTGCGTTCAAAG
The DNA here is from genome assembly GCF_011319775.1 of Oceanimonas sp. MB9. NCBI lineage: Bacteria > Pseudomonadati > Pseudomonadota > Gammaproteobacteria > Aeromonadales > Aeromonadaceae > Oceanimonas > Oceanimonas sp. MB9. Next base: position 328,176 of record NZ_VFBE01000009.1, read on the forward strand.
TCGGGGTGCAGGGCCAGATCGAGCAGCCCGCCCTGGCCGCCGGCGGCGATGGGCGGCAGGCCGGACAGACTGTGCCGTTCGCCGTCGGGCCCAAGACGCAACAGCCGGCCCCGGCGCTCGCTGACCAGCAGGCGGCCGTCGGGCAGCTCCACCAGCCCCCAGGGATGATGCAGGCCGGTGGCCAGGGTCTGTACGGTGTAGTCTGCTGCTGCCAGGGGGGCGGTCAGCAGCCACAGCAGCAGTGCCGTCAGCCACTTACCATTCGGGTTCGGCATGGGGGTCATAGCCTTCGTATTGCACCGGACGAGTGCCGCTTTCACCACTGACGCGAGGGTAAGGCGCATCGGGGCCGGCGTCTTTCGGGCGCTTGCGGGATTTGCCCACCTGAAAAATCCAGTCGTCACCAAAGTCGAACCAGTAGAACAGTTTTTTGCCGGCGGGCAGCGGAAAGAGCGAGGCAATGCTGGCGCCGTGGGAGAATTCTTCGCCATCGAACAGCTGGCGCTCGGCGCCCTGCGTCTTGCGGGAAATAAAAAAGGCATAGAGGTGATCGTTGTCAAAGTGTACCGCCTGCTGAATGGCGAGATGCAGATCATGCAGCGAGGCCTGATCATCAATGTCCAGTTCGCAGCCCCAGTCGTGGTGGGCATACATGCCGGACTCCAGCCGGACCGAAAGGGTAATGAGCATGGGCCGCTCCTCGGGTTAACAACCTATCATCAGAATAGTCGTTGATGGCCGGGCCGGGCTCGGCCATCAAGGGTGAACGACATGATTAAAAAATGGACAGGTCAGGTGCCGAATGGCAATGTCATTATGCCAATACGGCCAAAATGGTACATGCTGACAGCAACGGAAAATCGACGACAAGGATGTGAATATGCCGGCTCAACGACGGGGTAACCCGCTTCTTGCACTGCTATTGCTTGCCTTTATGCTGACCGGCCTGTCGGCTCGGGCCGAGACCCTGCCCCAGGTCATGAATCATGGTGACATTCGGTGCGGGGTCTTTCCCGATGATCCCGGACGCAGCGCCATTGACGAAAACGGCGTCTGGCGCGGTTTTTATGTCGACTTTTGCCGAGCCACCGCCGCCGCCCTGTTTGGCGACCCAACCCGAGTGCAGTTTGTGGAGGTGGATGCCACCAGCCGTTTTTCCACCCTGGAACACAGGCGCAGCGATGTGGTGATGTACAGCGCCACCTGGACCCTGGGGCGGGAAGATCATTACCGGGTGGCCTTTCCCGCCATCTATCTCTTCGACGGCCAGGGGCTGATGGTACGCCGAAGCTCGGGCATCACCGCGCTGGCGGATCTTCAGGGCAAAACCATTTGCGTGACCGAAAACACCACTACTCACAGCCACCTGCTCAGCCTGCTGGAACGGGATCAGATCCATGCCCAGGTGCTGTTTTCCAATGGCGACAGTTTTTTTCGGGGGCACTGTGACGCCTATACCGCCGACCGCATCAACCTGGCCATCAACCGGGCGCACCGGGCCGACAACCCCGATGAGTATTACATTTTACCCGAACTGCTCTCTCGGGAGCCCATCAGCCCCATGGTCAGAAATGATGATGACCGCTGGGTGCGGGTGATCCGCTCCGTGGTGCACGCGCTGATCCTGGCCGATGACAAGGGCATCACCCAGGCCAGTGTGGAAGCGGTGCGCCGCCAGAGCACCGACACCGAAGTGCAAAACCTGCTGGGCGTGAGCGGCAATGTAGGGGAGAGGCTGGGGTTGCCCGCCGACTGGGCTTATCAGGCCATTCGCAGCGTGGGTAATTACAGTGAAATTTATCAGCGCCACTTCGGGCCGGGCACGCCGGTCAACGTGGCACCGGGACTGAACCAGCCCTGGTCCAGGGGGGGGCTGCTGTATGCGCCCCTGTTTCGGTAAGCGGCCGCACTCGTGAGCCGGACTCGAAAGGGCAGGGTGCACCAGAGCCTGGGACGGCGCCTCAGCCTGGTGATCATGCTGGTCTTCAGCCTTTATCTGTTGTCGGCGTCGCTGTTTGCCTATGTAATCTATCACCAGTACACCGTACTGGTGGGAACCCTGGGCAGCCATTTCGAACGCGCCATGATCGCCGCCGAGCTGACCCGGGATGCGGAGTCCATCGCCGCCGAGGTCTATGAACTGCTGGTGGGCAATGACAGATCCATCAGTGCCGGCAACCGCCGGGTGGATAACCTGGCCCAGATTTACCAGGCCACCCGCAAACGGCTGGAACCGTTGTCTGAGGCCGATACCCAGGCCCTGGATCGCTGGCAGACGCCGTTTTTCAGCAGTCTGGATCGCCTCAACGAGCGCCTGCGCGCCGAGCAGGAGCTGCAGGCGACCCAGTTTCAGCGGGTGGACATGCTGTTCCTGTTGCTGCAGCGGGTGTCGACGCTGGAGCAGGGCGAGGCCTTGCCGGGGGCGGAGCGGCGTTTTGTCGGCCAGGCCCTGGCGGGGCTGGGTTACGCCGCCGCTGCCCTCAGCGCCGAGCGTCCCGGCCATATCGCCCGGCTGACCCGCTATTGCCGTCAGCAAATGCAGGAAATGATGGCATTGCCGCTCACCCACCCCGACTTTATTGCCCTGCGGGAGCAGCTCGCCCAGGAGCTGCCGGACGTCTTTGCCAGCCGTTCACCGCTGCTGCGCCATGGCCGCGCCACCCTGGCCACGGCGCGACAAACTCGCGTGCTGGCGCAGAAGCTCACCAGCGCCACCTTTGGTTATCACCAGCGGCTCAAAGTATCGGCCGGGGAGGCCCTGCAGCAACAAAAGGCACTGATGCACCGTTCCCTGGCGGGGTTGTTGTCCGCGTCACTGGTGCTGGTGCTGATCACCCTGGGGGCCCTGTTTTACATTCGCCGGGTCATTATTCAGCGCATCAATCGTCTCAGCCGGGCCATGCAGGCCCATTGGCAGGGGGAGGGGCCGCCCATTCCCACCGACGGCGATGATGAAATCAGCCGTATGGGAGGGACCTTTGAGGCCTTTGTGCGGGCCCGGCAAAGTGCGGAGCAAAAACTGGCTCTGGCCAACCGTGAACTGCAACAGATGAACCTGTCGCTGCATCGCCTGAGCGAGCTGGACGAACTCACCCAGATTGCCAACCGGCGCTGTTTTGACCGGCATTTTCAGGCCGAATGGCGGCGGGCTCAGCGCGAGAAGCGCTCGCTGGCATTGATCATGGGGGATGTGGACGACTTCAAGCGATACAACGATGAATACGGCCATCAGTGCGGCGACGAGTGCCTGCACCGGGTGGCCCAGGCGCTGGCCGGGCGGCTGCACCGGGAAGGCGACATGGTGGCCCGCTATGGCGGCGAGGAGTTTATTGTCTTGCTGCCGGGGCTGAGCAGGGAGCAGGCCCGGCAGGTGGCCGAACAGTTACTGACGACGGTGCGGGAGCTGAATATTCCCCACCGGCAGTCGGTGCATGGCCGGGTGACCCTGAGCCTGGGCGTGGCGGCCTGTGTGCCACGCCCGGATGCGCGCTTTGAAACCCTGGTGGGGGAGGCGGATCGGGCGCTGTATCGGGCCAAGGAGCAGGGGCGCAACCGGCTCAGCGTGCGGCCGCATGACGACGCGGCCGGCTGACCGGCCCCGAGATTCAGGCCGGCTGGGCCTGCAGCTGACGCTGGCGCCGGGCCAGCAGGGTCACCAGCAGTAGCTGAACGACAATGGCTCCGGCGAGGATCAGCGGGCTGGCACTGAACCCGGCGAGCACGAAGCCGCTCAGGGCAATGCCGCCGTTGAGCAGGGCGTAGGGCAGCTGGGTGCGGAAGTGTTCAAACTGATCACAGCCCGAGCCGGTGGACGACAATATGGTGGTTTCCGAAATCGGCGAGCAGTGATCGCCAAACAGGCCCCCCGACAGCACGGCACCGATGCAGGCATAGAGCGGCGCGTCGATGGCGATGGCGGTGGGAATCACCAGCGGCAGCATGATGGCGAAGGTGCCCCAGGACGAGCCGGTGGCAAAGGAGATGATGGCCGACAGCAAAAATGCCACCGCCGGCACCAGCCAGGCAGGGAAACCGGCCTGGGCCTGCTCGGCGATGTAGGCGGCGGCGCCCAGTTCCTTGCCTACGCTGCTCAGGGTCCAGGCCAGGATAAGCACAATGGCCACCTGCATCATGTTGCCCATGCCCTTGAGGTAGACGGCAATGCCATCGCTGACCCGGCGCACGCCATGCACTGCCATCAGCACGATCAGGGTGGCGGCGGCGGAGAAGTAGGCGGTGGACAGGGCGGCACGGAATACCGATCCCGATACCTTTTCAAAGGGAAAGCCGAGCGGCCCCAGCATGGCCAGCAACACCGCCCCCATTACCAGCAGCGGCGCCCAGACAAAGCTGGCGCGGGCATTGTCGTGGGTAAAGGGCTGCAGTTCATGCAGGGGGCCAGCGGCAATTTCCCCGCGCAGGGCGGCGCGCTCGGCCTCGGCCATGGGGCCGAAGTCCAGCTTTCTCAGCGCGATCAGCGGCACCAGGGTGACCGCCAGCACGGCGTAAAACTGAAACGGTATGGCGGCAATAAAGGCCTGCCAGTCGCTCAGATCCAGCTCAAGGGCGGTAAATTCCTTTTGCAGCAGGCCCATGATGTATACGCCCCAGCCGATAAAAGGCACCAGTATGGCCACCGGCGAGGCGGTGGAGTCGATGATAAAGGCCAGCTTCTGGCGGGACACCTTCAGCTTGTCAAACAACGGCCGGAATACCGGGCCGACGATCAGCGGCGTGCCCAGATCCGAGAAAAAGATAACGATGCCGCCCAGCCAGGCGGACAACTGGGCCCGGCACTTGCTGCTGACCCAGTGGGTAACCCGGCGGGCAAAGGCCTGGCCGCCGCCGGACTGTTCCATCAACGCCACAAAGCCGCCGATAAACACCAGCAGTACCAGCACGCCGGCGTTATAACTGTCGGTAAGCTGGGCCACCAGGTGATCCTTGACCAGAATGCCAAAGGTGTCGAGGGGATGCAGCCAGTCGTTGAGCATGATCACGCCGCTGAGCACGCCGGCAAACAGGCCGATAACCACGTTACGGGTGGTGAGCGAGAGCAGCAGGGTCAGAAAAATGGGGATCAGCGAACTGATATGCGGACTTTCCATTGAAGCGGGTTCCTGTACGGCATTGGCCCGGTGCGGCCACAACAAAACGAGGGGCGGACTGTAAACAAGGCGAACGGAAGGCGCAAGGCGAAGGAAAGCGTTAGGTGAATTTTTTATCGGAAAAAGTGGTTTTATTTAGGGTGTAAGGCCAAAAGCAGGCATTTTGGTGCATATTTATTCCAAGTGGCGGCGGTTTCCCGCCGCCTCGCCGCTTACTTGAAGTAGGAGCAGCAGTAGTCCACCAGGCTGTGGATTTTGAGGTTGAAGCTGGCATTGGCGGGCACCTCAAAGGACTGGCCGCCCTGAATACGCTGCCACTGATCGCTGCCCGGCAGCTGAACTTCCAGATCGCCGGCGGTGATTTCCATCAGCTCGGCGGCATCGGTACCAAAGGTGTATTCACCCGGCAGCATGATGCCCAGGGTCTTGTGGCTGCCATCGGCAAACTTCACCACCCGGCTGGTGACCTTGCCGTCGTGGTAGACATTGGCCTGCTTGACCACGGAGACGTTGTCGAACTGAGTATCGGCGTGAGACATGTTACTTCCTGTAGCTGTGTTGAGAGGGGATTGGTTATAGCACAACCCCGGGCGCCGTAAAATGCCCTTGACCCAGACATCCCGGCCTTCTCATTTTCCCTGCGTCAAGGTAACGTAATCAAAAAATGTGAACAGGGACATGTTTATGCGCACCTTGGCAGACGCCGTCACTCGAACCCCGCTGCTCACCGGCACGGAGCCGGGGCAAAAGCGGGAAGAAATCCGCCGTTATTTTCACCATACCTTCAGCCTTTATGAGGCGCTGTTTGACTGCATCGCCACCGAGCAGGCCTATTATTCCCGTCCCGAGCCGCTGCGCCACCCGCTGATTTTCTATTTTGGCCACACCGCGGTGTTTTTTATCAACAAGCTGGTGCTGGGCAAATACCTGCCGGCGCGCATCGACGAGCGGCTGGAGTCCATGTTTGCCATTGGCGTGGACGAAATGTCCTGGGACGATCTCAACGACGCCCACTACGACTGGCCCGGCCTGGCCCACACTCGGGACTACCGCAAGCGGGTGCGCGAGACCGTGGATGCCTTTATCAGCAACATGCCCCTGACCCTGCCAATCAGGCCCGACAGCGCCGCCTGGATGGTGCTGATGGGTATTGAGCACGAGCGCATTCATCTGGAAACCTCCTCGGTGATCATGCGCATGCTGCCGCTGACGCAGCTGAACGTCCACCCGTTGTGGACGGCCTGCGGCGACACCGGCCCGGCACCGCAAAACGCCCTGCTGCCGGTGGACGGCGACACCATCACCCTGGGCAAACCGGCCTCGGTGGCCACCTATGGCTGGGACAACGAGTACGGCAGCAAGACCGTGGAGGTGCAGCCCTACCGGGTCTCGCAGTTCCTGGTGTCCAACGGCGAATACCTTGAGTTTGTGCGCGCCTGTGGTTACCAAAAACCCGAATACTGGACCGAGGAAGGGCGCCAGTGGCTGGGCTTTACTCAGGCCCGCATGCCCCGCTTCTGGCTTGAGCGTAACGGCGCATACTGGCAGCGTAACCTGCTGGAAGAAGTGCCGCTGCCGCTGGACTGGCCGGTGGAGGTGAACTACCTCGAGGCCAAGGCCTTCTGTCACTGGAAGGCGACGCAAACCGGCACTCACATTCGCCTGCCCACCGAGGCGGAGTGGACCCTGCTGCGCAATCGCATCGACGTGGATCAGACCGACTGGACGCGGGCGCCGGGCAACCTCAACCTGGAGCATTACGCCTCGTCCTGCCCGGTGAACCGCTTTGAGCAGGATGGCATCTTTGATATTACCGGCAACGTCTGGCAATGGACCGAAACCCCCATCGACGGCTTTCCCGGTTTTGAGGTGCACCCTTTGTATGACGACTTTTCCACCCCCACCTTTGACAACCGGCACAACCTGTTCAAGGGCGGCTCCTGGATCTCCACCGGCAATGAGGCCACCCGTTATTCCCGCTATGCCTTTCGCCGGCATTTTTTTCAGCATGCCGGCTTTCGTTATATTGAATCCGACAACCCCGAGGTCCCCGTGGAACCCGTAAACACCTATGAAACCGACGAGCTGGTGGCCCAGTACCTGGAATTTCACTATGGCGACGGCTACTTCGGCGTGGCCAATTATCCGGTGGCCTGCGTCAATGCACTGTTGGCCCACCTGCCCGATGTGCACCGGGGCAGGGCGCTGGATCTGGGCTGCTCGGTGGGGCGCGCCAGCTTTGAGCTGGCACGTCACTTCGACCGGGTGGATGGCATCGACTTTTCCGCCCGCTTTATTCAGCATGGCGTTCAGCTGCAGGAAAGCGGCCAGACCCGCTTTGCCATTCCCACCGAGGGCGAGCTGGTGGAATTCAGGGAAGCCGGCCTCGAACAAATGGGCTATGCCGGCGTGGCGAGCCGCATCGAATTTGTACAGGGTGATGCACACAATCTGAAGCCCCAATTTGCCGGCTACGACCTCATTTTTTGCGGTAATCTGATAGACCGGCTGTACGATCCGGCGGCCTTTCTGGCTCAGGTGCATGCGCGCCTCAACGCCGGTGGCTGCCTGGTGCTGACCTCGCCCTATACCTGGCTGGATACATATACTCCCAGGGCCAAGTGGCTGGGTGGCATCAAGGTCAACGGCGAGAACTTTACCACCCTGGACGGCCTGAAGCGGGAGCTGGGCGAGCGCTTTGAACTGGTGGCCCGGCAGGACATTCCCTTTGTGATTCGGGAAACCCGACGCAAGTTTCAGCACACCCTGGCCGAAATGACGGTCTGGAAGCTGAAATAAGCGGTTACTTCATCAAGGAGTCGGTGAGGGGTGACGAACATCATCCCTCACTCTTTTCAGGCGTCTTTCAAGATAGTTGTCGCCTGTTTATTTTTGGCCGCGTTTTCTGGGGCTGTCTCTTGGCGCTGAGGGGGCAGCGCAACATGACCCGATGACGTTAGCACAATTCACTCGGCGCCGGGGGGGCTCACAGACCGTCAAGATGGGCCGCGGAGACAAAGATTTTTTTGGCGTATTCTTCGACCACCCAGGTAACACGGGTCCCCTTGGGCACAACAAAGGAGTCGCCCTTGTTGTACACATGGGTCACACCGCTGTCTTCCTCGATGATCTTGACGCTGCCTTCGACGATATGACAGAACTCGAGTTTGGGGTGGTTATGTTCCCAACTGCCGGCGGTACAGTCCCAGGTTCCCGCCTTGAAATTGCCCGAGCTGTGATCAAAATAGGTCACATTGCTGGCAAACGGCTCGCCGGATTTGGGGTTTGTTTTTGGCCCCGAGGTGCGTGATACCGGTTCGGACTTTTCAAGGGTGACCACGTTTTCAACAGGCATGCTTCTTCTCCGTATATCCGTATATGACAAGAATGGTGTGACGCCGTATCCCCACGGCATGTGGAGGAATAGGTAGCCGAAGCGTCTGCCCCGGCACAGAAGCCGGGGGTTGCTACCCGCGAGGAGCCGGCCGGGAAATATAGTGTGGCATATGCGCGTACATGGCAAGCCTGTGCAGCTGACGCCTGCCTGTTGTAATCGTCACCGGACTGCCTTAACCGAAGCCGCGTTAACACCTCGAAAGCGGCAAACGTCCGGGCCTCAGCCTGCGGGCGGTCTGCACTTTGTGTCAGACAAAAAAGCCGGTCGCAAGACCGGCTTTTTTATCACTGTGGATGTTCATCCTTGCCCGAGGGCTTACCCTTTCAATGGCTGGCGTTGGCTTCGCGCAGTTGGGTGTTGTCGTCGGACTGTTCCGAGCCCTGGTTCATCTGGCGTTCGATTTCCTCACGCTCGCGGGCTTCGTCCTGCAGCGACTTTCTCGGCAGCAGCATGTTCAGAATAAAGGCCACGGAAGCCGCCACTATTACCGGTGAGCCGATCAGCATGCGGGCGGTGTCACCCAGCTGGGCAATGGCTTCGGGCACGGCATTAATGCCCATGGCCAGGGCCACGGCCAGGGCCACTATGGTGACGTTGCGGGAAGACAGCTCGTCTTTCACCAGCAGCTGAATACCGGTCATGGTGATCATGCCGAACACGATAATGGTGGCACCACCCAGCACCGGGTAGGGAATGGTGGTCATGGCGGCACCAAACTTGGGCAGCAGACCGGCAATAACCAGGAACACGGCGGCAATGCCCAGCACGTAACGGCTGATCACCTTGGTCATGGCCACAATGCCCACATTCTGGCTGAAGGAGGCGGTGGGCAGGCCACCAAAGATGGAGCCAACCAGGGTGCACAGGCCGTTGCCGAGCAGGCCGCCGGACAGCTCCTTGTCTTCCAGCTCCCGGTTCATGCCGCCCACGGTAGTGGCGGACAGATCACCAATGGTTTGTACCGAGTTGACGATACAGATCACCACCATGGAGATCACCGCGGAAGTGTGGAACTCAATGCCCACGGCAAAGGGCGTGGGAATCATCACCCAGGGGGCGGCGTCCAGCTTGCTGAAGTCCACCATGCCAAAGAAGAAGGAGATGGCGTAGCCCACCAGAATGCCGACAATAATGGCGGCCAGGCGCAGGTAGCCCTTGCCGAACTGGGAACACAGCAGCACCACGGCCAGGGTGGTGATGCCCACCAGCCAGTTTTGCGCGCTGCCAAAGCCCTCGGCGGCCACATTGCCGCTGCCGGCCATGTACTTGATGGCGATGTCATACAGGGACAGGCCGATCACCAGCACCACGGTGCCGGCGACCACGGGCGGAAACAGGTGACGAATTTGCTTGATGAACAGACCCACCACCAGCATGGCGATACCACCGGCGATCTGGGCGCCGAAGATGCCGGGCAGGCCATAGACACTGCCAATGGCGATCAGGGAAGGGACATAGGCGAAGCCCACACCAAAAATGGTGGGCACGCCGGCGCCGAAACGGCCGACGGGGAACAACTGCAGCAGGGTGGACAGACCCGAGAACAGCAGGGCGATTTGCACCAGCATCATGGTTTCCTGGGCGTTGGCACCGGCCACACCCGCCACGATGAGCGGCGGCGTCACTGCGCCCATGATCATTGCCAGGATATGCTGGAAGGAGAGCGGCAGCGCTTTACCGAAAGACGGTTTGCCGTAGTAATCGAATACCGATTTGCTTTGGCTGTGTTTCATTGCAATAAGTCCCTGAGGGTTGCTCAAGTAAGTTGTTGTTCACTGTCCGCCATCGTTATCTGGTTATATTAAGGCTGACAGAACCACACCGCAGTGTACGAGCCGGTTGACTCATTTTGTGTCCAACTTCAGGGGTGGTTGACCCCGTGGTTAATCACGGGGATCAATGTATACATTTTTGTAAACACCAAATCAATATTTTGTTCATATTTGTCGAGTGTATCGCGCTCCGGCTCGCAGTTTTTTGTTCTGTCTTGTTGTTGATACTGTATTAGTAAATTTTGCGACGTATGCCGGTGCGCTCCAGGATCTTCACCGAGATCTCTTCCACCGAGTGAAATGTAGTGTCGATAAAGGGAATGGCTTCCATGCGAAACAGTCGCTCCACCTGGCCCAGCTCGAACCGGCACTGATCAATGTCGGCATAGCGGCTGTCTGCCCGGCGGCGCTGGCGAATTTCCTGCAGCCGGTTGGCGTCTATGGTGAGTCCGAACAGCTTGTGCCGGTTGGCCTTGAGCGCGGCGGGCAGGTTCATCTGCTTCATGTCCTGATCGATAAAGGGATAGTTGGCCACGCGAATGCCGAACTGCAGCGCCAGATAGAGGCTGGTGGGGGTCTTGCCGCAGCGGGACACGCCCACCAGTATGATGTCGGCCTCGTCATATTCCTTGGTGGTCACGCCGTCGTCGTTGTCGAGGGCGTAGTTCACCGCATCGATGCGCAGATCATAGTTGTGCTTGTTGGCGATGCTGTGGGAGCGGTGGGCGCGGGGCTCGGCCTTGACCCCCAGCTGCTGTTCAATGGGGGCCACAAAGGTGTTGAGAAAGTCGTAGCACATGGCCTCGCTGCCGGTGATGATGCTGCGCAGCTCGTCGTCGACAATAGTGTGAAACACCAGGGGGCGCTTGCCGCTCTGGTGAAAGCTGTTGTTGATGCGTTCCCGCACCGCCCGGGCCTTTTCCTTGTCTTCCACAAAGGGAAAGGTAAGTTGCTCAAAGGGCAGGGGAAACTGACTCAGCACGGCATGGCCGAACACTTCGGCTGTGATCGCCGTCCCATCAGAAACATAAAAAACCGTGTGCACAGGGCCTCCAGATCTCACTTTCGAGTATTGAAGCGGGCGGGGCGTTTACCCGCTTTTCGGCGCCATTGTAGAATCATTTCCAGTGCGGGCGCACCACACAATAACAACATCAGGTGGCCTGCCTTCACACCGAAATCAAGAGATACGGATATCCCGAAACAACTTTTGTGGAGACGTGGCAGTGCAGGAATATGTGATTTGGTACGAACAGCTCGGTATGAACGACGTGGACCGGGTTGGCGGCAAGAATGCCTCACTGGGCGAAATGATCAGTCAGCTGGCCGGCGCCGGAGTATCGGTACCCGGTGGCTTTGCGACCACCGCCTTTGCCTTTAACGAATTTCTCGAGCAGAGCGGGTTGAACGATCGTATTCACGATCTGCTCGACAAGCTCGACGTGGACAACATCGCCGCCCTCGGCGAGGCCGGCAAGACCATTCGCCAGTGGGTGATTGACACCCCCTTCCAGCCCGAGCTGGAGGCGGCCATTCGCGAGTCTTATGAAGATCTCGCCGGCAAGGCCGGTGATGAAGCCTCCTTTGCGGTGCGCTCCTCGGCTACCGCCGAAGACATGCCCGACGCCTCTTTTGCCGGCCAGCAGGAAACCTTCCTCAACGTGCGCGGCCTGGATGCGGTGCGGGAAGCCGTCAAGCACGTGTTTGCCTCCCTGTTCAACGACCGTGCCATTTCCTACCGGGTGCACCAGGGCTACGACCACAAGGGCGTGGCACTGTCGGCAGGCATTCAGCGCATGGTACGTTCCGACATCGCGTCCTCGGGCGTGATGTTTACCCTGGACACCGAGTCCGGCTTTGATCAGGTGGTGTTCGTGACGTCCGCCTGGGGCCTGGGTGAAATGGTGGTGCAGGGTGCGGTTAACCCGGACGAATTCTACGTGCACAAGCCCACCCTGAAAGCCGGCCGTCCGGCGGTGGTGCGCAAGACCCTGGGTTCCAAGCTGCAGAAAATGATCTACGCCAATGCCCAGGAGCTGGGCAAGCAGGTGGATATCAAGGAAACCAGCCGGGAAGAGCGCCGTCAGTTCTCGCTGTCCAACGACGAGGTGATGGAGCTGTCCAAGCAGGCCATGATCATCGAAAAGCACTACGGCCGCCCCATGGACATCGAGTGGGCCAAGGACGGTGTAGACGGCAAGCTTTACATCGTGCAGGCTCGCCCGGAAACCGTGCGCAGCCGCCAGGACGCCAATGTGCTGGAGCGCTTTGCCCTGAGCCAGAAAGGCGAGGTCATTGCCGAAGGCCGGGCCATCGGCCACAAGATTGGTGCCGGTACCGCCAAGGTCATCGACTCCATCGATCAGATGGACGAAATCAAGGCCGGCGACGTGCTGGTGACCGACATGACCGATCCAGACTGGGAACCGATCATGAAGCGGGCCGCCGCCATCGTCACCAACCGGGGTGGACGTACCTGTCATGCCGCTATTATTGCCCGTGAGCTTGGCATTCCCGCCGTGGTGGGCTGCGGCAACGCCACCGAGCTGGTGCAGGACGGCCAGCAGGTGACCGTATCCTGTGCCGAGGGCGATACCGGCTACATCTATGACGGCAAGCTGGACTTCAGCGTCAACACCTCGGAAGTCGGCTCCATGCCTGCCTCGCCGGTAAAGGTGATGATGAACGTGGGCAACCCGGACCGGGCCTTTGACTTTGCACAATTGCCCAACGCCGGCGTAGGCCTGGCGCGGCTGGAGTTTATCATCAACCGCATGATCGGCGTGCACCCCAAGGCGCTGCTCAACTACGACACTCAAAGCCCCGAGCTCAAGCTCAAGATCGATGAGATCATCGCCGGCTACGACAGCCCGCGGGAGTTCTTCGTGGCCAAGCTGACCGAAGGCATCGCCACCTTGGCTGCCGCCTTCTGGCCGGAGCGAGTGATCGTGCGCATGTCCGACTTCAAGTCGAACGAATACGCCAACCTGCTCGGCGGCGACGCCTACGAGCCGGACGAGGAAAACCCCATGCTGGGCTTCCGCGGTGCGTCCCGTTACATCTCCAACGATTTCCAGGACTGCTTTGCCATGGAATGCGAGGCGATGAAGCGGGTGCGGGGCGAGATGGGCCTGACCAACGTCGAGATCATGATTCCCTTTGTGCGCACCCTGAACGAAGCCGCGTCCGTTATCGACATTCTCGGTGAGAACGGCCTCAAGCGTGGCGAAAACGGCCTCAAGGTGATCATGATGTGCGAGCTGCCGTCCAACGCCCTGCTGGCGGACAAGTTCCTGGCTCACTTTGACGGCTTCTCCATCGGCTCCAACGACATGACTCAGCTCACTCTGGGGCTGGATCGGGACTCCGGCCTGGTGGCGGGCTCCTTTGATGAGCGCGACGAGGCGGTGAAAACCCTGCTGGCCATGGCCATTCAGGCCGCCCGCAAGGCCGGCAAGTACGTGGGCATCTGCGGCCAGGGGCCGTCGGATCACGCCGACTTTGCCGCCTGGCTGGTGGAGCAGGGCATTGATTCCGTGTCCCTGAACCCGGACACCGTCATCGACACCTGGTTGTACCTGGCAGAACAGGCCAAGCACTAATCCTTGCATTGGATTCAAAGGGCGCCTCGGCGCCCTTTTCTGTTTTTGGCGCCCATTGAAACTATCTTCGAATAAAACTAGACATGTGTTAGCGGGCCGTTAAAATGGCCTCCGCTTTTAACCCGGTCGCAGCCTACCCGGACAAAACAAGGACACAATCTATGAAAGCACTGCTGATCTGCTCCGGCGGATTCGACTCCGTCACGCTCGCCTACCGGCTGGCGGCGAACAACGCCCTTGGCGCCCTGCTGACCTTTGATTACGGCCAGCGCCACAAAAAAGAAATCGACGCCGCTCACTTGTGTGCCGAACGTCTCAATGTGCCTCATCTGGTGATGGACATCGGTCATATCGGTCGTCAGCTCTCCGGCTCGGCACTGACCGACGACATCGACGTGCCCCACGGCCACTACAGCGAAGAAAACATGAAGGTGACCGTGGTGCCTAACCGCAACGCCATCATGCTCACCATCGCCTTTGGCGTGGCCGCCGCCCGAGGCCTCGATACCGTGGCGCTGGCGGTGCACGGCGGCGATCACTTTATCTACCCTGACTGTCGTCCCGACTTTATTCGCCTGTTTGGCGAAATGCAGGCCCGGGCCCTGGACGGCGTGGCCGAGGTGGCGTTGCTGGCGCCCTATGTCGATGCCGACAAGACCGAGATTGCCCGGGATGCGGCCCGTTTTCAGGTACCGGTGGCCGACACCTGGTCCTGCTACGAAGGGGGGGACATTCACTGTGGCCGCTGCGGCACCTGTGTGGAGCGCATCGAGGCCATGGCCCTGGCCGGCGTGACCGACACCACCTCCTATAAAGATGAAGCATACTGGCGCGATGCGGTGGCGAGGGTGAAGTAATGTATACCATCAAAAAAGAGTTTCATTTCTCCGCCTCGCACCAGCTCAAGCAAATGCCCGACTGGCACCCCTGCGCCCGGCTGCACGGCCACAACTATGTGGTGGTGATCGAGCTGCAAAGCGAGCGGCTCGATCAGTACGGCTTCGTGCGCGACTACCTCGAACTCAAGGCGTTCAAGGACTATATCGACGACCAGCTCGACCACCGTCACCTCAACGAGGTGCTGGGGGATGAGTGCACCACCGCCGAACGGCTGGCACGGCACCTGTATGAGTGGGCGCGGGAGCACTGGCCCGAGGTGAGCGCCGTGGCCGTGTCGGAAACCCCCAAGACCTGGGCGGAGTTCCGGCCATGATCGCCATCAGCGAAATCTTTGGCCCCACCATTCAGGGGGAAGGGGCGCTGACCGGCGTGCCCACGGTGTTTGTGCGCACCGGCGGCTGCGACTTTCGCTGCAGCTGGTGCGACACCCTGTATGCGGTAGAAGCCCGCTTCAAGGCCGACTGGACCCCGATGAGCGCCGAGGCGGTGCTGGCCGAGGTGGAGCGGCTGAGCGGCGGCCGCCCGCTGTTGATTACCCTCTCCGGGGGCAATCCGGCGCTGCAGCCCCTGGGGGATCTGCTGAGCCTGGGCCAGGCCAGGGGTTATACCTTTGCCATTGAAACTCAGGGCAGCAAGGCGCAGGACTGGTTTGCCCGGCTCGACCACCTGACCCTGAGCCCCAAGCCGCCTTCCGCCGGCATGGCTTTCAGCCAACGTCGGTTTGACGCCTGCCTCGCCGCCGCCGGGGTCAATACTCAGGTCACCCTCAAGCTGGTGATCGCCGACGAGGCCGACTACCGGTGGGCGAGGGACTTTGCCGCTCGGTACCCGCACCTGCCGCTTACCCTGCAACCCTGCAACCCGGCGCCGGCCACCCCCGATGAGCCGGCGCGGGAAACCGACCTCGACGCCCTGAATGCCAGGCTGCGCTGGCTGGTGGACAAGGTCACCGCCGACGGCTGGTTTGCGGCCAGAGTGCTGCCTCAGCTGCATGTGATCATCTGGAATAACGAACGGGGCGTGTAAGCCTTGCCGCCCCTGTACGGTCAGGGGCGTTCTTTGTTGTTATTCGCCTCGCGTTTTTACCGTAAACGCATTGCCTGTTTGAATCCGCTCGAATAGTATGGACGTCTAAACGTCTGTTATACACATTATTCAGGAATCACAGGAGTCGTCATGTCCCGCTTTTCCCGCGTCCTGCCGTGGCTGGCATTGTCATTGTGCTCGTTTCCCCTGCTGGCGGTCGACGAAGCCAAAAAGGAAATCGTTATCGGCACCACGGTGGGTGACTTCGCCGACATGGTCACCGAGTCGATCAAGCCCCAGCTTGAAGCCCTGGGCTATCGCGTCAAACTGGTGGAGTTTACCGATTATGTCATGCCCAACCTGGCCCTGGCAGAAGGCTCACTGGATGTTAACTGTTTTCAGCACAAGCCCTACCTGGATACCTTCAGTCAAAGCCGCGGCCTGACCCTGAGCCCCATCACCCAGGTGCCCACCGGCCCCATGGGGCTGTATGCGGGCAAGGCCGACTCGCTGGAACAGGTAAAGCAAGGCAGCACGGTCGCCATTCCCAACGATCCCACCAATCAGGCCCGGGCCCTGCTGATGCTGGAAGACATGGGCTGGATCACCCTGAAAAAAGACATAGATCCGCTCAAGGCCAGCGAATTTGATGTGGCGGACAACCCCAAAGGCATTAAGCTCATCATGCTGGAAGCGGCCCAGCTGCCGCGCTCGCGCCAGGATGTGGACTTCTCGGTGATCAACGGCAACTACGCCGCCTCCAGTGGCATTCCGTTCAGCGAAGGTCTCTTTCTGGAGCGCAGTTACGATTTTATCAACTGGGTGGTGGTGCGCAGCGAAGACAAGGACAAGGCCTTTGTGCAGGACGTGATTGAGGCCTATAACAGCGAGGCGTTCAAGGACTATGCCAGCAAACGCTTTGAAGGCTACAAGTACCCCGAATCCTGGCATGAATAAACCCAGAGAATTCCATATTGATGTGCATGGCCGCCGGCTGGCGGTGGTGGAGTGGGGCGACCCGAATGGCATCCCCCTGGTGGCCCTGCACGGCTGGCTGGACAACGCCGCTAGCTTTACCCCCCTGGCGCAGCGGTTGCCCGGTGTGCGGCTGATTGCCCCGGATCTGGCCGGTCATGGCCGCTCCGATCACCGGGCGCCGGGCCAGCCCTATTACATCTGGGACAATGTGGCCGATGTGCTGGCCCTGCTGGACGCCCTTGAGCTGAAACAGGTGGCATTGCTGGGCCATTCCATGGGGGCCAGCGTGGCCACCCTGTTCGCCGGCGCCTTTCCCGAGCGGGTCAGCCGGCTATTTTTGCTGGACGGTCTGGTTCCTCACGATTATGCCGCCGATACCCTGCCGGAACAGCTGGCCGCCGCTCTGGAAAAGGCCAAACGCCAGCGTCGCCGGGGGCCACGCTGCTATCCGGATTTTGAAAGCGCGGTGACGGCACGCATGAACAGCCGCTGGCCGGTCAGCCGGGAAGCGGCCCGGCTGTTGCTGGCCCGGGGCATGGAGCAAACCGCTGAAGGCTGGCTGTGGCGCCACGATGGCGCACTGGTGCTGCCCTCTGTGGTGCGGCTGTGCGAGGCGCAGATCACCGCCTTTGTGCGCCGGCTGAGCATGCCGGTATGGCTGATGATGGCAACGCAGGGCATTGGCATGGCACGGGTAGCGCCCTGGCTGGATCTGATCCCCGGGCTGGAGCTTGAGGTGCTTGACGGCGGCCATCACCTGCATATGGACGAACAGCCGGCGGCACTGATTGCCAACCGGCTGCTCGCAGGGCTGGACCGGGGCTGAGCCCCGGTGAGGCCGGTACTCAGTAACCCAGGTGGGCGGCAATCACCATCAAAACCCAGCAGAAGGCATAAATGGGCACCATGATGGGCACGATCACCGGCAGCCACTGGGCGTAGGAGACCCGCCCCAGTGCCAGCATGGCCAGGATGCCGCCGGCGGTGGGAATGAACAGGTTGGTCAGACCATCGCCGATCTGGAAGGCCGAGACCATCAGCTGCCGGCTCATGCCGATCAGATCCGCCAGCGGGATCAGTATTGGCATGGTGATCAGGGCCTGGGCCGAGCCGCTGGGAATAAACAGGTTGATGATGCCCTGAATAATGCTGGTCAGCACGGCGGCCAGGGCCACGGGCATGCCTTCCAGTACCGAGCTCAGTGATTTGACGATAGTGTCAATCACCCGGGCGTCCTGCAGAATCACCGGAATTGAGGCCGCCAGGCCAATCACCAGCGCGCCCGAGGTGACCGAGGAGGCCCCTTCCATCATGCGCTTGACCAGCTGGTTGGCGCTCATGCCCGCCGCCAGGCCGATGACGATGGCCATGATCAGAAAGACGGCGGAAATTTCTGTGATGTACCAGCCGCGGGTGAAGATCCCCGTCAGCAGGCTGATCAGGCCGATCAGAAAGATGCCGAGAATGGTCAGATCCTGGCGTGACAACCGGTATTCGTGCAATGCCTTGCTCATTTCGACCGGCTGCTCGTCATGAAACTCCATCCTGACCACGCGCAGGCAGATATAGGCCGCCAGCATGCTCAGCGAGCCCAGCACCATCAGGGTGCGCAGGCCCCAGCCCGAAAACAGCGGCAGCTCGCCAATGCTCTGGGCTATGCCCACGGTATAGGGGCTGATGGGTGACAGGGCAAAGCCGATGCCGATGCCGCCCACCGCCATGGTGACCCCCACCAGCCGGGAGCAGCCCACCGCCGCCGCCACCAGCACGCCCAGGGGCACCAGGGCGATGTTGTTTTCACCCCCCACGGCCACACCGAAGAAACCGTAGGTAAAGGTACCCAGCACGATGATCAGGTTACGGCTTCTGGTGCTGTTGCTGGCGCCCACCTTGTTGGCGGCCACGCCGATCATGTTTTCCAGCGCGCCCGTGCTCTGCAGCACATGAAAAAGGCCACCGGCGATAAACACGATAAACAGGAAGGGGGCGGCATTGATCATGCCCTGGGGAATGGCCAGAAACAGGTCAAAAAAGGGCAGCTTCTCCACCCCGGTCAGATACGCGAAGGTATCGGGAATGACCCGGCTTCTGCCATCGATCACTTCCCGGGCGAACTCGCCGGCGGGAATGATAAAGGTCAGCAGGTAAACCCCGACCAGCACCATGAAGATCAACACCATGGGATCGGGAAACTCGTTAAACCACCTGCGTTGCTTTTTATCGCTCCCGGCACGGGGGTGGGACTGGTTCATATGTCTCTCCTTGAAGATGAAATCGCTGGCAACGTAGGACGCACGTCAGGGCTGCGCGGGCTGGCCGAAATAACGGGCGACCAGGTTCACCAGAAAAGTGGCGGCGGTCTCCATGCAGTCGTCGTTGAAGTCGTAATGGGGGTTGTGCAGGCTGCAGGGGCCCAGCCGGGCACCGGCCTGGTGGCCGTTGTCGCCATTGCCGACCAGGAAGTAACAGCCAGGCACCTGCTCCAGAAAGTAGGCGCAGTCTTCGCTGCCGGTCAGGGGGGCGGTGGGGGCCTCGACACTGTCGTCACCGAACTGCTCCCGGGCGGTGTCTACCGCCAGCCGGGTCATGGCCGGATCGTTGATCAGCACCGGGTAGCCGCGCTGGTAGTCGATCTCGCACTGGCAGTCGAAGGCCGCCGCCTGAGCCTGGGCCAGGGTGCGGACACGGCGCTCCAGGGTGTCGCGCACGGCGGGATCCAGGGTGCGGATGCTGAGCTCCAGCTCGGCGGTGTTGGGGATCACGTTGGCGGCGCTGCCCGCCTGCATTTTGCCGACGCTGATCACCGCGACCTGGTTGGGATCCACGTTGCGGCCCACTATGCTCTGCAGGGCCAGCACGGTGGCGGCCGCTGGCAAGGTCGGGTCCTGGGACAGCTGGGGCAGGGCGCCATGGCCACCCTTGCCGATAAAGGTCAGTTTGGCGGTATCCGACGAGGCCATAAAGGCGCCTTCGCGAAAGCAGAGCCTGCCCACGGGCACACCGGGAAAGTTGTGCAGGGCAAAGAGGGCATCGCAGGGAAAGCGCTCGAACAGGCCTTCCTCAAGCATGCGCTGGGCACCGCCGCCGCCGCCCAACTCCTCGGCCGGCTGGAAAATCAGGGTCAGGGTGCCGCTGCCGGTCAGCCCCTGCTCCCGCTGGCGGCGGGCCATGGCTTCGGCCACGCCCAGCAGGATGGCGGTGTGGCCGTCGTGACCACAGGCATGCATTTTGCCATCCACCTGGCTGGCCCAGGGCAGGCCGGTGGCTTCCTGAATGGGCAGGGCATCCATGTCGGCACGCAGGCCCAGGCGAAGGCCAGTGCCGTCACCCCAGCGCAGCACCCCCACCACGCCGGTGACGGCAATGCCGGTATGCACCTCGTAGCCCCAGGTCCTGAGGCGATCGGCCACCAGCTGGCTGGTGGAGAACTCCTCAAACCCCAGCTCCGGGTGCTGATGGATCTGGCGGCGCCAGGCTTTCATCTGGTCGAGGTCTGGTTTGATGTCGATGTTCACTGTCGTCATAATACTCCCTGGCTGGTGGTTTCTGCGGCGGCGGGAAATAGTGTCAGCCATCAGCGATAGTGAAAAGGCAGAAAATTTTGCCTGGTGACAACTTTTGGTAATCATGTGATATGAAAGATCATCAGCTCAGGGCGCTGGTTAAGGTGGCCGAAGAAGGCTCTATTCGCGGAGCGGCCCGCTCCCTGCATCTGAGCCAGAGTGCACTGACCAAGGCGCTGCGGGAGCTGGAGGCCGATCTGGGCACTCAGCTGCTGATCCGCAGCTACCGGGGGGTTGAATTTACCCCCGCGGGCCAGACCTTGCTGACCCGGGCACGCCTGGCCTTGTCAACTCTGGACAGGGCGCGTGATGAAATTCGCTGGCTGCAGGGAGGCGCCGGGCTCAAGGTCACCGCGGCCATCACCACGGCCGTTGCCTCGACGGCCTTGCCGGCGGTGCTGAACGAGTTTGAGCGAGAGTTTCCGGACGTCAGCCTGCGGTTTATGGAAGGCATGCTGACCACGGTATTGCCCGGTCTGCTGGAAGGACAGCTCGACTTTGCCATTGCCGTGGCCGAGCCGGAACAGCTGCCCTATGAGATCGCCTTCGAGCCTCTGACCCGTATCTTTTCCGAGCCGGTGGCACGGGAAGGACATCCGTTACTGGCCGCGACCGACTGGTCACAGATGGCGGATGCCCGCTGGGTGCTGAACCTGACCACCGGCAGTTCGGCCCAGCAGCTGGTGAACTGGCTCGATACCCAGAAGGTGTCGCTGTCACAGCGTATTGTGCATTGTGATTCGCCCTTGCTGATGGTGGAGTTGATCCGCCGTACCGATCTGGTGGGCTTTGGCCCGCGGGTATTTTTTGAGGATCCGCTGTCCGGTTGCGGACTGTCCTGTTTTGATTCTCTGCCCAGGTTTCCGGCTCACGCGCTGGGCTTGCTTACCCTCAGGGGAGTACCGCTGAACCTGGGGGCGGAGCGTCTGGTCAGCCTGTTTCGACGCCGGATCACAGAACTGGAGCTGGCGCCCTCAGCCCCGAGCCGGGGGATAGACAGAGAGGAGAGTGAATAAGGTGTAGTGGCAAAGCGAGCTGAGCTATTACAGCGGCAGGCTATCCTGAGGTGGAGTGTGCTGTTGTTCAAGTTCCAGCTCCAGCTGTTTTTTACGGGCGGCGGCCAGCACCCGGCGCTTGCGATCCTGGCACAGACGGATCACGTCCCGGCGCTGGGCGGGGGTAAACTTGAGCCAGTTAAAACGCTCTTCACGGCTGCGAAAGCAGCCCTTGCAGTAACCCCTGTTGTTGACCTGGCAGACGCCGATGCAGGGGCTGGGTACATCAAAAAACTCCAGTTGCTCCATTGAGCCGCCTCCCTGTTACCGCCTTCACTGGAGCATATTCCGCTCACATTTACAACAGATCCCGCAGCCGGTACCAGGCCATGGCCAGCACCAGTGCCGGGGTGCGCAGCAGCCGGCCGCCGGGAAAGTCGCGGTGGGGTATGCGGGAAAACAGATCGAAACGCTCGGCGCTGCCGGCAATGGCGTCGGCCATCAGGCTGCCGGCCATGCCGGTGAGGGCAATGCCATGGCCGGAAAACCCTTGCGCAAAATACACATTGCCGTTCAGCCGGCCAAAGTGGGGAGCCCGGTTCATGGTAATGCCCACATAGCCGCCCCAGGTGTATTGCTGCTTGACCCCTTCCAGCTGCGGGAACACATGGCGCAGGCGCTTGCCCATGGAGGCCGCCAGGTTCACCGGATCCAGGCCCGAGTAGCTGACCCGGCCACCAAACAGCAGCCGGTGGTCGGCGCTCAGGCGAAAATAATCGAGCACAAAATTGATGTCGGCTACCGCCATGTTGTTGGTAATCAGGGCGTTGGCCCGCTCCTCGCCCAGGGGCTCGGTGGCGGTGATATAGGTGCCCACCGGCATGATCTTGCGCTCAATGTCGGGGGCGATGCCGTCGAGGTAGGCGTTGCCACACAGTAGCAGGTGACGGCAGCGCACCACGCCATACGGAGTGTGCACCACCGGGTGTTCGCCCTGCTCAATGCGGGTGGCGGGGGTGTACTCAAAGAATTGCGCGCCGGCCTCGGCGGCGGCTTTCGCCAGCCCCAGGGTGTAATTAAGCGGGTGCACATGGCCGCTGGCGGCGTCATAGAGGCCGCCGAGATAGGCATCGGTGCTCATGTGCTCGCGCACTCGCTCTTGGCTCCACATTTCCAGCGAGTCGTAGCCATAATCCTTGCGCAGGCTGTCGGCCCAGTGCTCCAGCTCTTTCATGTGCCTGGGCTTGACTGCCGTATGCAGGTGGCCGTCTGCCAGATCGCACTGAATGTCATGCTGATCGATGCGCCGGCGCATTTGCGTGAGGGATTCCACCGAGATATCCCATAGCTGCCGGCTGATGGTGTCGCCCACCAGCTTTTTAAGGGTGGGCTGCTCGCAGGCATAGCCAAAAATCATCTGTCCACCGCTGCGGCCCGAGGCACCCCAGCCGACCCGGCGGCTTTCCAGCACCGCCACGCTGTACCCCCGTTCGGCAAGATTGAGCGCGGCGGCACAGCCGGTGATGCCGCCCCCTACAACGCACACGTCCACCTCCAGGTTGTCGTGCAGGGTGGGATGCTTTGGCGCCGGGTGGGCGGAGGCGGCGTAATAGGAATCGGCGTGTGGCTGCATAAAGGCTCCTAAATCCTAAACCAGGTGCTGATACCACTGGTATTCCAGCGGCGTCACGTGTTGATCGAATTCGGCCAGCTCAAAGCGCTTGTTGATAAGGTAGGCCCGGTGAAACTCCTTGCCCAGGTATTGCGACAGCCGGTGTGACTGGGCAAAGCGGTCCAGGGCGCTTTGCCAGCGGTAGGGCAGCAACGGCAAATCCAGCTTGTTGGCATCGCCCTGAATGGGGGCGGGTGGGTGCAATTGCTCGGTCAGGCCGTGATCCACCGCGGCAAGGATGGCCGCCACCACCAGGTAGGGGTTGGCGTCGGCGCCGGCCACCCTGTGCTCCAGCCGGGTATTGGCCGGATCGCCGGACGGAATGCGCACCGCCACGGTGCGGTTGTCAAAGCCCCAGCTGGCGTGCAGGGGCACATACATATGGGGTTGCAGCCGGCGAAAGGAGTTGGCATTGGGGGCAAACAGCGCCATCGACTCCGGCAGCATGCTGAGGGTGCCGGCAATGGCCTGGCGCAGCAATTCGTGATCGCCGGCAAACACATTGTTGCCGTCGTCGTCGAGCAGGCTGACGTGAATATGCATGCCGGAGCCGGTCTGTCCGTTATAGGGCTTGGCCATAAAGGTGGCGTACATGCCCTGCTTGATGGCGATGGCCTTGATCGCCCGCTTGAGCAGAATGGCCTGATCGCAGGCGGCCACGGCGTCGTGCTGATGGGCCAGGTTGATTTCAAACTGGCCCGGGGCGTATTCGGCCACGGCGTTGTCGGCGGGAATGCGCTGCAGTTTGCACACCTCGGCCACCTGCACCAGAAAGTCCTCCCAGCTGTCGAGATCGTCCAGGGAATACACCTGAGTGTCGTGCATGCGCTCGTCGGTACCGGGCAGAATGGGGGCCTGGGGCAGGCCGTCGGCGCCTTCCTTTTGATCCACCAGATAGAACTCCAGCTCCACCGCCACACAGGGGTGCAGCCCCTTTTCCTGGAGCCGGGTAAGTACGCCCTGCAGCACATGGCGCGGATCCGCAAAGAAGGGGCTGCCGTCCAGATCTTCCATGGTCATCATGATCTGCCCGGACGGGGTCTTGTGCCAGGGTACCGGTGCCAGGGTGTGGGGCAGCAGCCGGCAGGTGCGGTCGCTGTCCCCTTGCGCCAGGCCCATGCCGGTTTCCTCCACCGTCTGGCCGGTAATGTCGAGGGCAAACACCGAGGCGGGCAGGCTGACGCCCTGCTCCAGGGCCTTTTCAAAGGCGCTGGTCTGAATACGTTTGCCGCGGATCACGCCGTTGATGTCGCACAGCATGAGATCGACGGACTGAAATTCCGCCCAGGGCGGGCTGGCGTCGGAATGGGCGGCGCGGGGCCGGTTGCGGGCTTTGGTCATGGGGCTGTCCTTAAAGGCTGATGCACGTCTTCCCTGTGGGTGCATGGCTGCACAACTGTTTAATATCAACGAAATATTGTTAAATTTTAACCGGGTCTGTTTAGTGTGGCAAAAAGGCCGTTTTTTTCTTGCCCGTTATCTATGTCTATGTCTAGCATACTTTTACACCAATATGGACTATGCTGACGAGTGTGTTTTTCACCCAGAGCTTCACTATGAGTGTTCAAGATCCTGAAAATCGCAATATGGAGTGGCTGCGCCAATGGATGCAGCAGCATGCCATCACCGAGGTGGAATGCCTGTTGCCCGACTTTACCGGCAATGCCAGGGGCAAGATACTGCCGGCCAGCAAGTTTCTGAAAGAAGGTGGCATGCGTCTGCCCGACAATATCTTTCTGCAGACCGTGAACGGTGACTGGCCCGACGATGACAACATCGACTGGACCGAACGCGACATGGAGCTGCATGCCGACATCAACACGCCCCGGCTGGTGCCCTGGGCCAGCGAACCGACCGCCCAGGTGATCCACGATTGCTTTGACAGTGACGGCAACCCGGTGGAAATCGCCCCGCGCAGCGTGCTGCGTCGCGTGCTCAAGCTGTATGAAGAGCGGGGCTGGCGCCCGGTGGTGGCGCCGGAGCTGGAGTTCTTTCTGGTCAAGAAAAACGAAGACTGGGACTACCCCCTGGAGCCGCCCATCGGTCGCAACGGCCGGCCGGAGACCGCCCGCCAGTCGTTCAGCATCGATGCGGTCAACGAGTTCGATCCCATCTTTGAGGAAATGTACGACTTCTGCGAGGCCCAGGAGCTGGAAGTGGATACCCTGATCCATGAGTCGGGGGCGGCGCAGATGGAGGTGAACTTCATTCATGGCGACGCCCTGGATTTGGCGGACCAGGTGTTTCTGTTCAAGCGCACCATGCGCGAGGCGGCCATGCGCCACAACGTGTATGCCACCTTTATGGCCAAGCCGATGAAAAACGAGCCCGGCAGTGCCATGCATATTCACCAGAGCCTGGTAGACGTTGACGGCAACAACCTGTTCGCCAACCCGGACGGCAGCCACAGCGAGCTGTTTCTGCACTTTATCGGCGGCATGCAGCGCTACATTCCCAGCGCTGTGGCGCTGTTCGCCCCCAACGTCAACTCCTATCGCCGGCTAGCCTTTGGCGACTCGGCGCCGCGCAACATGGCCTGGGGCGAAGACAACCGCACCGTGGGCCTGCGGGTGCCGCGCTCGGAGCTGGCCGACAGGCGCATTGAGAACCGTTTTGCCGGCGCCGATGCCAACCCTTATCTGGCGCTGGCGGCCAGCCTGGCCTGCGGTTACCTCGGCATGGTCCATGGCCTGCCGCCTACCGAGCAGGTGGAAGGCAGCGCCTACAACATGCCCTTTGGCCTGGCCCGCAGCCTGGAGGAGGCGTTGCTGGAGCTGGAACAGTGCGAGGAGCTGAAGCAGATCCTGGGGCCGCGCTTTGTAAATGCCTTTATTGCGGTCAAGCGCAAGGAATACGAGGCCTTCTTTACCGTGATCAGCGCCTGGGAGCGGGAGTTTCTGCTGCTGAACGTGTAGCACGTTAACCATGTCGACAGGGAGTTGAGCATGCCGGAGTCAAACAAGGAAGCACTGCAGCGGCTGGATGCGGCCCATCACCTGCATCCGTTCACCGACGGTCGGGCCTTGCAGCAAAAGGGCACACGAGTGATCGAGCGGGGCGAGGGGGTCTACCTGTGGGACGCCGACGGCAACCGCATTCTTGACGGCATGGCCGGGCTCTGGTGCGTCAACCTGGGCTACGGCCGGCAAGAGCTGATCGAGGCGGCCTGCGCCCAGCTGCGGCAGCTGCCTTACTACAACCTGTTTTTTCAGACCACTCATCCGCCGGCGGCAAGGCTTGCCGCCACCCTGGCCGGGCTGCTGCCCGGCGATTTGCACCACTTGTTTTTTACCGGCTCCGGCTCCGAGTGCAACGACACCGTCGTGCGCATGGTGCGCCACTTCTGGGCCGAGCGGGGCCGGCCCGAACGACGGGTTATCATCAGCCGCCACAATGCCTATCACGGCTCCACCCTGGCCGGGGCGTCCCTGGGCGGCATGAAACCCATGCATGGCCAGGGGGGCTTGCCGCTGCCCGACATGGTGCATATCGACCAGCCCTACCACTTTGGTGAGGGGCGAGACACCGATCCCCACGCCTTCGGCCTGGAGCGGGCGCGGCAGCTTGAGCGAAAAATTCTGGCGCTGGGTCCGGAGCGAGTGGCGGCCTTTATCGGCGAGCCCGTGCAGGGTGCCGGTGGTGTGATCATTCCCCCCGACGGCTACTGGCCGGAAATTCAGCGCATTTGCCAAAAGTACGACGTCCTGCTGGTGATGGATGAAGTGATCTGCGGCTTTGGCCGCACCGGCCACTGGTTTGCCAGTGAGTATTACGGTCTGACGCCGGATCTGCTGTGCATGGCCAAGGGCATCACGTCGGGCTACCAGCCCCTGGGCGCCGTGGCGGTGGGTGACAGAGTGGCGGAAACACTGATCAACGGCGGCGAGTTCTTTCACGGCTTTACTTATTCGGGGCATCCGGTGGCCTGCGCCGTGGCCCAGGCCTGCATCGAGGTGATGCAGCGGGAGCAGGTCGTCGAGCGGGTGCGTGACGATATCGGCCCCTACCTGCAGCGGCGCTGGGCCAGCCTGGGTGATCATCCCCTGGTGGGAGAAACCCGGGGGGTGGGGCTACTGGCGGCGCTGGAGCTGGTGGCCGACCAGGCCACCCTGCAACGTTTTCCCACAGACACCGGTGCCGGCCTTATCTGCCGCGAACACTGTTTTGAACAGGGACTGGTGATGCGGGCGGTGGGCGACACCATGATCATCTCGCCACCCCTGGTGATCACTCACGAGCAGGTGGACGAACTCGTGGAAAAGGCCCGACGCGCCCTGGATTTGACCCTCTCTACCCTCAGCAACCAACAAGGAAAGTAACATGACGCCACATGCTAAGTTGAACACCGGCCTGCTGGCCGCCGGTGTGGTCCTGGCCCTGAACGCACAGGCCCAGGAGCCGCCACAGGTCAATTTCTACAACTGGTCGGACTATATTGCCGAGAACACCCTGGCCAATTTCACCGAGCAAACCGGCATTGCCGTGACCTATGACGTGTTTGACTCCAACGAGGTACTGGAGGCCAAGCTGCTTGCCGGCAACACCGGCTTTGATGTGGTGGTGCCCACCGGCGACTTTATGGGACGGCAGATCCAGGCTGGGGCCTTCCTGCCCCTGGACAAGTCCAAACTGCCCAATTACGACAACCTGGATCCGCGTATCATGGCGTTGCTGGAAGACAAGGATCCCGGCAACCAGTTTGGTATTCCCTATTTATGGGGTACCACCGGCATCGGCTATAACGTCGACAAGGTCAGGGAAGCCCTGGGTGAGGATGCCCCGGTGGGCTCCTGGGATCTGGTGATGAAGCCGGAAAACCTGGAAAAGCTGGCCCAGTGCGGCGTGGCCTTTCTCGATGCGCCCACCGAAATCTTTGCCGCCGCCCTTAACTATCAGGGCCTGGACCCCAACAGCACCAATCTGAGTGATTACCGTGGCCCGGCCACCGAGCTGATGATGAAGCTTCGGCCCCATATCACCTATTTCCACTCGTCCAAGTACATCAACGATCTGGCCAACGGCGATATCTGCGTGGCGGTGGGCTGGTCCGGCGACATACTGCAGGCGCGGGATCGGGCCGACGAGGCGGGCAGGGGGGTGCAGGTGGCTTATCGCATTCCCAAGGAAGGTGCGCTGATGTGGGTGGACATGTTGACCATTCCCAAGGACGCCAACCACCCGGACAACGCCCACAAGCTGATTAACTACCTGCTTAAGCCGGAGGTGATCGGTGAGGTGTCCAACTACGTGGCCTACGCCAATCCCAACAAAAACGCCAATGAGTTTGTGGATGCGGAAATACTGAACGACCCGGGCATTTACCCCAGCCAGGAAGTGGCGGACAAGCTGTATACCGCCAAGCTGCTGCCGCAAAAGGTAAACCGGGCCATTACCCGTGCCTGGACCCGGGTCAAGACCGGTAAGTAAGCAGGTTTGCAGTAAAAAAGGCAGGCGCAGGAGGGGCTACT
This sequence comes from Oceanimonas sp. MB9, assembly GCF_011319775.1. Classification (NCBI taxonomy): domain Bacteria; kingdom Pseudomonadati; phylum Pseudomonadota; class Gammaproteobacteria; order Aeromonadales; family Aeromonadaceae; genus Oceanimonas; species Oceanimonas sp. MB9. Next base: position 356,657 of record NZ_VFBE01000009.1, read on the forward strand.
TGCGTCTGCCCGGGGTATTCCTTGTCATGCCCGCTTGGGTGGTTGGCTGAATGGACTCCCGCCCGCGCGGAGTGACAAGGTCTTAAGCAATAAAGAAGTAGGGCAAGCAACACGGAGGCAAGCATGCCGGAACAGGAACAACCGGTCAGTACGGAAACGACGCCCTTTCTGGAATTGCGGGGCGTCAGCAAATTCTATGACGGGCAGCCGGCGGTGGATGACGTCAGCCTGCAAATCCCCCGGGGGGAAATTTTTGCCCTGCTCGGGGCCTCGGGCTGTGGCAAGTCGACCCTGCTGCGCATGCTGGCCGGCTTTGAGCCGCCCAGCCGGGGCGAGATCTTTCTCGACGGGGTCGACATTGGCGAGGTGCCGCCCTATGACAGGCCCATCAACATGATGTTTCAGTCCTATGCGCTGTTTCCCCACATGACGGTGGAAGCCAATATCGCCTTTGGCCTGAAGCAGGACAAGCTGCCCAGGGCCGAGATCGCCAGCAGAGTGGCGGAAATGCTCAGGCTGGTGCACATGGAAGACTATGCCAAACGCAAGCCCCACCAGCTCTCCGGAGGTCAGCGGCAGCGGGTGGCGCTGGCCCGCAGCCTGGCCAAACGGCCCAAGCTGCTGCTGCTGGACGAGCCCATGGGCGCGCTCGACAAAAAGCTCAGGGAAGAAATGCAGCTGGAGCTGGTGAACATCATCGAGAGTGTGGGCGTGACCTGCGTCATGGTGACCCACGATCAGGAAGAGGCCATGACCATGGCCGGGCGCATCGCCATCATGAACAAGGGTCGGCTGGTGCAGGTGGGTGAGCCGCTGGATGTGTATGAATACCCCAATTGCCGTTTCAGCGCCGAGTTTATCGGCTCGGTCAATGTGTTTGAGGGCGAGTTGACCCGCAATGAGGCCGACAGTGCCCTGATCCGCTGTGCCGATCTGGCGCAGCCGCTGCAGATCAACCACGGCGTGTCCATCGGTGAAGGGCTGCCCATCATGATAGCGGTGCGTCCGGAAAAGATGCAGCTGACCCTGAGTGAGCCGGCCCAGGCCAACAACCGGCTGTCCGGCATCGTGGACGAGATTGCGTATCTCGGGGATGTGTCCATCTATCACGTGCGCCTGTCCTCGGGCAAACGCATTCTGGCCACCCTGCCCAATGTCGACCGGCACAGACGCAACAGCCCCACCTGGGGTGACAGCGTGCATTTGAGCTGGCAAGCGGACAGCTGCGCCGTGCTGATGACCTGAGGAGGTGACGATGAAACGGCTTGGAACCGCCACCGGCCAGCGGCTGGTGATCGCACTGCCCTATGCCTGGCTGCTGCTGTTTTTTCTGGTGCCCTTTTTGATCGTGTTCAAGATCAGCCTGTCGGAAGCGGCCTTGTCCATTCCCCCTTACAGCGCCTTGCTGAGCATGGTCGACGAGCAGCTGCAGATCGTGCTCAACTTCGGCAACTACCTGTTTCTGCTGAGTGACAGCCTGTACATTCAGTCCTACCTGCAGTCCCTCAAGGTGGCCAGCATTTCCACCCTGCTGTGCCTGCTGATTGGCTTTCCCCTGGCCTGGGCCATCGTGCATTCCCGGCCGTCGACCCGCAATGTGCTGTTGATGCTGGTGATATTGCCGTCCTGGACCTCGTTCCTGATTCGGGTGTACGCCTGGATGGGCATTCTCGGCAACACCGGCTTTCTCAATAATGCCTTGATCTGGCTGGGCGCCATCGAGCAGCCCTTGCAAATTCTCAATACCAACACCGCCGTTTATATCGGCATTGTCTATGCCTATCTGCCCTTTATGGTGCTGCCGCTCTATACCGCGCTGATGCGGCTGGATTATTCCCTGGTGGAGGCGGCGGCGGATCTGGGAGCCCGGCCCATGACCACGCTGTTTACGGTGATCGTGCCCCTGGTCAAGGGCGGCATTATTGCCGGGGCCATGCTGGTGTTTATTCCCGCGGTGGGGGAGTTCGTGATTCCCGAGCTGCTTGGCGGCCCCGACACCCTGCTCATTGGCCGAGTGCTGTGGCAGGAATTCTTCAACAACCGGGACTGGCCGGTGGCGGCGGCGGTGGCCAGCGTGATGCTGTTGCTGCTGATGGTGCCCATCATGTGGTTCCATCGCATTCAGCGCAGAGAAATGGAGGGCTGAGCCATGAACAATATTCCCGTCAGCCGCTCCTGGGCGCGGCCGCTCATTCTCTGGCTGGGTTTTGGCTTTCTTTACGCCCCCATGCTGCTGCTGATCGTTTACTCCTTTAACAGCTCCCGGCTGGTGACCGTGTGGGCCGGCTGGTCCACCAAATGGTATGGCGAGCTGCTGGCCGACGACATGATGATGCAGGCGGTGGGGCTCAGCCTGACCATTGCCTTTTTTGCCGCCAGCACCGCCGTGGTGCTGGGCACGGTGGCGGGGTTTGTGCTGACCCGCATCGGCCGTTTTCGCGGCGAGAACGGCTTTGCCTTTATGATCACCGCGCCCCTGGTCATGCCCGAGGTGATCACCGGGCTGTCGCTGTTGCTGCTGTTTGTGGCCATGGGCGATTGGCTGGGCTGGCCGGCCCAGCGGGGCATGAGCACCATCTGGATTGCCCATGTCACCTTCTGTACCGCCTATGTGGCGGTGGTGGTGAGTTCCCGGCTGCGGGAGCTCGACCGCTCCCTGGAGGAAGCCGCCATGGATCTGGGGGCGCGGCCGCTTCGTGTGTTCTTTGTCATTACCCTGCCGATCATCGCCCCGGCCATTATCGCCGGCTGGCTGCTGGCCTTTACCCTGTCCCTGGACGATCTGGTGATCGCCAGCTTTGTGTCCGGGCCCAACGCCACCACCCTGCCCATGGTGGTGTTTTCCAGCGTGCGCCTGGGGGTGAGCCCCAAGATCAACGCCCTGGCCACCATCATTATCGTGATCGTATCGTTGGTGACCTTTGTGGGCTGGTGGCTGATGGCCCGGGCCGAAAAGCGCCGGGCTCAGGAAGCCGCCGCCGCCCGTGCGGCCTGAGGAGGGAACGATGGACTTGCCGGAACGCCTGAAATGGCTGCGCGGACAGCACGGCCTGACCCAGCGGGAGCTGGCCCGTCGCGCCGGAGTCAGCAACAGCCTGATCTCGCAAATTGAGCAGGCCGCGGTCAATCCGTCGGTGGCCACCCTCAAGCGGGTGCTGGATGGCTTTCCCATCTCCATGGGGGCGTTTTTCAGCCTGGAACGGCGCTGTGGTCGGCAGGTGTTCTTTCGCGCCGGTGAGCTAGTGGAGTTTGGCAGCAACGGCGTCACCATGTGGCTGGTGGGGCCGCTGACCGGCGAACGCAAGCTGGCGCTGCTGCGAGAATGCTATCCGCCCGGCGCCGATACCGGCCCGGAGATGCTCAGCAACGAGGCGGAAGAGGCCGGCCTGGTGCTGCGCGGCGAAATCGAAATCACCGTGGGGGAAGAGTGCCGAGTGCTGAAGGCCGGCGATGGCTATTATTTCGACACCCATCAGCCCCACCGCTTTCGCAACCTGGGCTCCGAAGTATGCGAGCTGGTGTCGGCGGCCACGCCACCGACGTTTTAAAGTGCCTTGGGCTGGCTGGCGGAGACGATATACAGCTCGTCTTCGCCGATATTGATAAAACGGTGGGGCTCGGTGCTGTCGAAGTAGTAGCCGTCGCCCGGGCCCAGCTCAAAGCGGCGTTCACCCACCTGCAGCTGCAATTGTCCGGTAATGACCACGCCGCATTCCTGGCCCGGGTGGCTGAGCAGGTCGGGGCCGGTATCGGCGCCGGGGGGCATGGTTTCCCGCAGCAGGGTGATGTGACGATCGGGAAAGCGGCCGCCGACCAGGCGATAGCCGATGTCGCCGGTGCCGCGCTCGGGCTGATCTTCGGCCCGGTACACCACCGGGTGATCGGCACCAACGGCGTCTTCGTCGGCAAAGAAGTCCGCCAGGGTCATGGGAAAACCGTCGAGCAGCTTCTTCAGTGAGCCGATGGACGGGCTGACCAGGTTTTTTTCCACCTGGGAGATAAAGCCGTTGGTCACGCCAGAGCGCTTGGCCAGCTCCCGCTGGGACAGTTTTGCCTGCAGGCGTATGGTCTTGAGGCGCTGTCCAATGTCCATGGGGCCGGGTTCTCCTGGGGTTCGTTTGAATATTTAAGGACGGAAAAGCACAATCATGCTCCAGCTTCTATAACAGAAGAAAGGGCAAGGCAGGCTGGAGCAACAAGGTTGCAGGCTGCATTCTACTCTAAAACACGCGGCCAGACAGGGGGTGAACATGGATATCGCTGTACCCAGAGAAATCAAGAACCACGAATACCGGGTGGGCATGACGCCGGGGGGCGTGCACGAGCTGACCCGGGCCGGACACCGAGTACGGGTGGAAAGCGGCGCCGGGGCAGGGGTGGGCTTTTCCGATGAGCAATACGCCGCCGCCGGTGCCGAGCTGGTGAGCGACGTGGAGGCGCTCTTTGCCGGCGCCGAGCTCATCGTCAAGGTCAAGGAGCCCCAGCCCGAGGAGTACCGGCGGCTCAAGCCCGGTCAGGTGCTGTTTACCTATCTGCATCTGGCCCCAGACGAAGCTCAGACCAAAGGCCTGCTGGCCTCGGGCTGTACCGCCATCGCCTACGAAACCGTCACCGATGCTCAGGGCGGTCTGCCGTTGCTGGCGCCGATGAGCGAGGTGGCCGGTCGCATGGCGGTGCAGGCCGGCGCCCACTGCCTGGAAAAGGCCCAGGGCGGGCGAGGGGTGTTGCTTGGCGGCGTGCCCGGCGTGCTGCCGGCCCGCGTGCTGGTGCTGGGCGGCGGCGTGGTCGGCATTAATGCCGCGCGCATGGCCATGGGGCTGGGGGCGGACGTGACCATTTTCGACAAGTCACTGGCCCGGCTGAAGGAGCTGGATGCCCTCTACGGCCCTCGGCTCAAGACCCTGTATTCCACCGCCGATGCCATTGAAGCAGAGCTGGCCCGGGCCGATCTGGTGATTGGGGCCGTGCTGATACCCGGCGCCTCGGCGCCCAAGCTGGTGACCCGAGCCATGCTGAAAAAACTGCCGCGAGGGGCGGTGCTGGTGGACGTGGCCATCGATCAGGGCGGCTGTTTTGAAACCAGCAAGCCCACCACGCATCAGCAGCCCACCTTTGAGGTGGATGGTGTGGTGCACTATTGCGTGGCCAACATGCCCGGCGGTGTGGCGCGTACCTCCACCCTGGCACTGACCAACGCCACCCTGCCCTTTGTGCAGGCCCTGGCCAACAAGGGGTGGCGCCGAGCCCTGAGTGACAATGCGCACCTGGCTGAGGGACTCAATGTGCATAACGGCAAGGTGGTTTATCAAGCGGTGGCCGAAGCACATCAGCTTCAACATGTGCCGCTGGAGCAGGTGCTGATGGAGACGGTCGGAGATGGCAGCGATATTTGAGTGAGCGCTACCGTCCTCAAGAGAGTTTGGGGGGATGAGGCAACAAAAAAGCGGCGTTGCATTCGGCAACGCCGCTTCGTTAATGCGATCGGCGTTACGCCGGCAGCAACTCCTGGTGCAGATCGGCGATCACCTGGTTGGCGTTGGTTTCATCCACCAGGAAGCAGAAGTTGTGGGGGCTGGCGCCGTAGCAGATCATGCGAATATTGACCTCGTTCACCGCCTGGAACACTCGGCTGGCGGTGCCGCCGGCCTCGCTCATGCGGTTGCCAATCAGTGCTACCAGTGCCAGGCCTTCTTCCACCTTGAGGTGACAGTGTTTGGCCAGTTCGTCCTGCACTTCCTGGGTCAGCAGCTCGGCGCCGGCGTCCAGGGTCAGCGACACGCTGATCTCCGAGGTGGTGATCAGATCCACCGAAATCTTGTGCTTGGCCAGAATGCCGAATACCTCGGCCAGAAAACCATGCGCCTGAAACATGCTCTGGCTGGTCAGGGTCAGCAGCACCTGATTGCGGCGCAGGGCCAGGGCTCGAAACAGCGGCTGGCTGGGGGTGGTGTTGCGAATCCAGGTGCCGCCTTCTTCCGGCGCGCGGCTGGAGCCCACGAACACCGGGATCTGGCAGCGCACCGCCGGCTGCAGGGTGGCCGGGTGCAGTACCTTGGCGCCAAAGGTGGCCATTTCCGAGGCTTCGCTGAAGCTGATTTCGGGAATGGCGCGGGCCTCGCTCACCAGGCGCGGATCCGTGGTGTAGATGCCGGGCACGTCGGTCCAGATTTCCACGGCGGCGGCGTTCAGCGCCTCTCCCAGCAGGGCGGCGGAATAGTCGCTGCCGCCCCGTCCAAGGGTGGTGGTACGGCCGTCGGGGGCGGCGCCGATGAAGCCTTGCGTCACCACCAGCTGCTTGGCGCACAGGGGCTTGAGTTCTTTTTCCACTTCCGCCTTGAGGGTAGCCAGATCCGGCGCGGCACGACCAAAGCGATCGTCGGTACGCATCACCTTGCGCACGTCAAACCAGACCGCATCGGTGCCACGACGGCGCAGCAGCTCCACAAACAGGCGGGTCGACATCAGCTCCCCCTGGGCCACGATTTCGTCGCCGATGGCCTTGGTCGGGCTGATGGCGGCGCCGTCGGCCAGCTCCTTGATGTGGTTGAGAATGTCCTCGATGTGCCGGGTCAGCATCTCGGGACGCTCAAGGCTGTCGAGAATGCGATGCTGAATGGCGGACAGTTGCTGCAGCATGTCCGTGCGCTCTTCCGGGCCGTGACTGCCCGAGGCCAGTGCCACCAGCAGGTTGGTTACGCCGGAGCTGGCGCTCAGCACCGCCAGCCGGGTACCGGTATTGTTTTCAAGAATGGCGGCACAACGGCTCATGGCATCGGCGTCGGCAACGCTGGTTCCACCGAATTTGGCTACAACGGGTTGGTTCAAGGCAAGCTCCTTGCTTTGCTGAAAAAATTGAAACAACGGGGGGAACGACTGCGAAGACATATGGAAAGGTCATCAGGAAGCACTCCACCCAACAGGTGACAGCCCGAAGGATTCAGCCTTCGCAGCCGACCACCACCGTCAAGCCACCGGTGGCAATCTCGGCGTTGTTCCCCTGACCGGCGATCTGTGGAGTGGCGACTCCTTCTGCCGGCTGCCTGAACAACGCGCCTCTTCTCATTGGCCACGGGCACACGTCCCGGGCGGCCCTATAACTACTGATTTAACGTGACAGTGTCAATGATTAATTGGTCAGACCTTCAGATTCAGGTCCTTGAGCATGATCTTGGATCGGCGCTGAAAGTTGTACAGTTTCTGCTTGCCCATGGGCAGGGCGCTGACGTCCACCGGCTCAAAGCCGCGCTCCCTGAACCAGTGAATGGAACGGGTGGTCAGAATAAACAGCCGGCTCATGCCGCGCTTGCGGGCCTGCTCCTCAATCTTGTTCAGCAGCATGTCGCCACGGCTGCCCTTGCGGTAATCGGGGTGAATGGCCACGCAGGCCATTTCCGCCATGCCCTCCTCGGGAAAGGGATAGAGGGCGGCGCAGCCGATGGTGGCCCCGTCCTTTTCGATAATGGTGAACTGATCGATCTCCATTTCCAGCTGTTCCCGGGAGCGGCGCACCAGTATGCCTTCCTCTTCCAGCGGCCGAATCAGGTCGAGAATGCCGCCGATGTCGTCAATGCTGGCCTGACGGGCCTGCTCGGCACTTTCGCTGACGATCTGGGTGCCCAGGCCGTCACGGGTGAACAGCTCCTGGATCAGGGCGCCGTCTTCCTTGTAGCTCACCAGATGGCTGCGGGGCACGCCGCCCCGGCAACTGGAGATGGCCGCACGCAGGTAGCGGGCGGTGCCCGACAGGCTTTCCCCTTCTTCCAGCAAGCGTTGCAGGTGGGCTTCGGCCTGCTCGGGAAACAGTTCGGCAATGGCCACGCCGTCTTCATCCAGCACGCCGCGCTGGGAGCAGAACCCGATCAGCTTGTCGGCCTTGAGCTCAATGGCCAGCCGGCGGGCCAGTTCTTCCGATGACAGATTGAAGCTTTCACCGGTTACCGAAAACCCGATGGGGGAGATCAGCACGGTGGCGCCGTTGGCCAGCTGATGGTGAATGGTGTCGGTATGAATGCGGCGCACCCGGCCCGAATGAATGTAGTCGACGCCGTCATCCACCCCCAGGGGCTGGGCAATGACGAAGTTGCCGGTTACCACGTTGATGCGGGCGTTCTGCATGGGCGTATTGATAAGCCCCATCGACAGCCGGGCGGTAATGTCCATCTGCAGGCCGCCGCACACGTCCTTGATCACGCGAAAGCTGGGCTCGTCGGTGACCCGGGTGTGTTTGTGAAACACGCCGCTGAGTCCGGCCTCGCTCAGCCCCCGATCGATTTGCGGGCGGGCACCAAACACGATCACCAGCCGAATGCCGAGGCTGGTGAGCAGCGCGATATCGCTGACGATATTGGGAAAGTTTTCCTGATCGATGGCCTCGCCACCCAGCATGATGACAAAGGTGGAGCCCCGGTGCAGATTGACATAGGGGCTGGATTGACGGAACGCCTTGACCAGGGCGGCATCATTTTCGCGCACGTACTTGTCCTTGGTAACCTGAAAAACACGACACCATCATCGTGAAAAATAATGCAAAAAACAAGACTAAATATTTACTTTGTGGCGTCGGGTTTGGGTTTCGTATAACACCACCACGGCCCAGTGAGGTGCCAAAACTGCGAACCGGGGCAAGAAACCGGTCAGCCCGAAGGGCGGTGCTTATGATAGCCTTTTCAAGGGCTTCGCGTTGCCCGCGAACGTGCCCGTAACTATAGCCAAGATCATAAAAATCACTATTACAAAAGCGAGAATAACAATGACAAGGAAATGGAGTCTGTGTGCGGCCATGATGGCCGTGCTGGCCAGTCCTGCGGCGCTGGCCGCGACCGGGCAGCTGGATCTGACCGGCTCGGTCTGGGGCCTGCTGGCGCTGGCGATCTTCACGGTCGCTTACCTGCTGGTGACCGCGGAAGAATACCTTCACCTGCGCAAGTCGATACCGGTGTTGGTGGCGGCTGGTATCATATGGGTACTTATCGGCTGGATCTACATGCAGCAGGGCATACCCGGCGTCACCGAAGCAGCCTTTCGCCACAATTTGCTTGAATATGCAGAATTGTTGCTGTTCCTGCTGGTGGCCATGACCTATATCAACGCCATGGAAGAGCGGCGGCTGTTTGATACCCTGCGGGCCTGGATGATACGCCGGGGCTTCAGCTACAAGGCACTGTTCTGGCTGACCGGCTTTCTGTCGTTTTTTATCTCTCCCATCGCCGACAACCTGACCACGGCACTGCTGATGTGCGCCGTGGTGACCAAGGTGGCGGAAGGAGACAAGCGCTTTATCAATCTCTGCTGCATCAATATCGTGATCGCCGCCAATGCAGGCGGCGCCTTCAGCCCTTTTGGCGACATTACCACCCTGATGGTATGGCAGGCGGGCATCGTCAAGTTCAACGAGTTCTTTATTCTGTTCGTTCCGGCCCTGGTCAACTATCTGGTGCCGGCCCTGGCGATGAATTTCTTTATCGAAAACCGCAAGCCCGCCGCCCGTTATGAAGAGGTTGATCTCAAGCGCGGGGCCATTCGCATCGTGTTGCTGTTTTTGCTCACCATCGCCTCGGCGGTGGCCTGTCACAGCCTGCTGCACCTGCCGCCGGTGCTGGGCATGATGACGGGCCTGGGTTATCTGCAGTGCTTTGGTTACTTCCTGCGGCGCACCCTGCCGAGTTCGCTGGCGCGCAAACGGGCGCTGGCCATCAAGCGGGGCGATGACGAGGCGCTCAAGCGCCTCGGCAGCGTGGTGCCCTTTGATGTGTTCAGCCGGGTGGCCCGGGCCGAGTGGGACACCCTGCTGTTTTTCTACGGGGTGGTGATGTGCGTGGGGGGCCTGGGCTACATGGGGTATCTGGCGTTGATGTCGGATCTGCTTTACAACAGCTGGGACGCCGTGTACGCCAACATTACTTTGGGGGTGCTGTCGGCCATCATCGACAACATTCCGGTGATGTTTGCGGTGCTCACCATGCAGCCGGAAATGTCCCACGGCAACTGGTTGTTGATCACCCTGACCGCCGGCGTGGGCGGCAGCCTGTTGTCCATCGGCTCCGCCGCCGGGGTAGCGCTGATGGGGCAGGCGAGGGGCATGTACACCTTTGCCGGCCACCTGAAGTGGGCGCCGGTGATCGCTCTCGGCTACGTCGCCAGTATTCTGGTGCACCTGTGGCTGAACAGCGAAAGCTTTAACGTTTACGGCTGACGGCAAAGGGCCCCGCCCGGCGGGGCTCCTTCTTTAGCAGGACGAGGCGTCAGGACCAGGGCCACCATAGTGTGGTCACGCCCAGTACCAGGAAGATCAGTGCGCTGGCGCCATGTATCCAGTGCATGGGCAAGCGCCCGGCGCCCTTGTGGCCGGCCAGTACCGCCGGCAGGTTGGCCACCATCATGCCCAGGGTGGTGCCGGCCACCACCAGCCAGAACTCATCCACAAACCGGGCCGCCAGCAGGGTGGTGGCGATCTGGGTCTTGTCACCGATCTCCGCCAGGAAAAACAGCACAAAGGTCGCCACAAAGGGCCCCAGGCGGTAAAAGCGACTGTCTTCGTCGTCGGCCTTGTCGGGAATCAGCATCCAGGCCGCCATGGCGAAGAAGGACAGTGCCAGCAGCCAGCGCAGCCATTGCGGATCCAGCCAGGACTGTATCCATATTCCAACCGAGCCGGCGAGGGCGTGGTTGATTAGGGTGGCGAGAAAAATACCCCAGATAATGGGCAGGGGTTTTCTGAACCGGCAGGCCAGGATCAGGGCCAGCAACTGGGTCTTGTCGCCAATTTCGGCGATGGACACGGCCAGGGTCGAGGTGGTGAGGGCTTCCAAGAGTGTTTACCAAAGGGGACAGGATTATCGTTACCAATGAGCAGACGCCATGCCGCCCGTCCCCGGTATCGGCACTCGTCTGTCAAAGGTCTCGTCAAACCCCGAAAGGTCACGGCCACCATGGTGATTTTGCACCAACTATGTTGACGACCGTCTGCGGAATGGCTTCCGTTAGCGACTACTCCCCCTTGAGCAGGGAAATCGTATTTTAGTCATTTGGCCGGCAAGTTCAAGGCGGTTTCGCTTAGCCGCCGACCTGCTTCACGGTAAAACCGGCCTTTTCCAGCCATTGTTTTATCTGTTCGAGGCGATCGCCCTGAATTTCAATCACCCCCTTCTTGACCGCGCCGCCGGTGCCCAGCTGCTTTTTCAGCTTTTTGGCCACCTCGCCCACCCGTTCTGGGCCGATGCCATACACGCAAATCACCCCGGCGCCCTTGCGGCCCTTGGTTTCCCGGCGTAGGCGCACCACACCGTCGTTGGGAAACAGGCCGGGGCCGTCCTGGTCGCGGTCCTGCTGCGGTTGCCAGTCGGGATTGGTGCTGAAAACGATATTGCTCATGACTTTTGCTCCATAATGCGTTGCAGCAGTTCGCCTTCCAGCAGGCCGCGCTTGACCAGGGCGAGCCCGCCTATGGTCTGATCGTCCTGAAAGCGGGCGCGGATCAGCACCTGGCCCTGGTGAAAACCGGGCAGGGACTGATGGCGAATGGCCTTGTTGATAATGGGAAACACCAGCGACTCGGCCTCGCACAGGGCGCCGCTCAGCAGCACCCGTTGCGGGTTGAACAGGTTGATGACAATGGCCATGACCTGGCCCAGGCGTTCGGCGGCCTGGCACAGAATATTCACCGCCAGCCGGTCCTGCTCCAGCGCCGCCCGGCACAGTGCGCCCATGGTGAGCTCCTGCTCCGCCAGGCTGCTGTGATAGCCCTGATCCAGCATGTACCTGGCCTGACGCAGTAAGGCGGCGTCGGCCACCATGGTCTCCAGGCAGCCGAAGTTGCCGCAGTCGCAGCGTTCGCCCAGTGGATCCACATGTATATGGCCGATCTCGGCCACGTCCCGGCCCTGGCTCTTGAAGATGCGGCCTTCGGTGATAATGCCGGCGCCCACTCCGTGGTGCACGCTGACCAGCACCGAGTCCAGGCAATCCTGGGATGCGCCGTAATAATGCTCCGCCAGGGCCTGGGCGCGAATATCGTTGCCGATAAACACCGGCAGCCCCAGGCTGGCGCCCAGGCGTTCGGCCAGGGGCACTCCCGCCAGGGGGTAACAGGGGTGGGCCAGCACCCGGCCGGCCTGGGCATCGGTGAGGCCGGGCATTACCAGGCCCACCGCCATCAGCCGCAGCCCGGCCGCCTCATGCTGTATAAAGTCGGCAATGTGCCGGTGCAGCGCCGCCAGCAGCACGTCCTGCTCCCGGCGGGGAAACGGCAGCACATGGCGGGCATGGGCCCGGCCCGACAGATCGTACAGGGTCAGGCGCAGCTCTTCCCGGCCCAGTTTGACCGCCACCAGGTGAAAGGGATGGGTCACCGTGGTCAGGGAAATGGCGCGCCGGCCCCCGGTGGACGCCTGATGCTCCAGCTCTCGAATCAGTCCCTGCTCGAGCAGGGAGCGGGTGATCTTGGTGACGCTGGCCGGCGCCAGGTGGCTGAGTTCGGCGATGCGCACTCGGGAAATGGGGCCACGGCTGTCGATAAGCCGGTAGACGGCAGAGCAGTTGACCTGTTTGACCAGATCAACGTTGGCGATTTGCGCGCGGGTCATGATGAAGGCAGTCCGTTGACGTAGGTCGCGATGACATTAAAGGTTGTATCAAATGCTACCAGATTGGCCAGCCGGCCGGGAGTAGCGGTGCCGATATCAGCGTCAAGCCCCAGCATCTTAGCCGGGTTGCGGCTGGCCATGGCCAGGGCCTGTTCCAGGGACAGGCCCGCCTGCCGTACCAGGTTTTTCACCCCGTCGATCATGGTCAGCGCCGAGCCTCCCAGGGTGCCGTGCTCATCCACGCATTTGCCGTCCCGCACATAGACGGTGGCGCCGCAGAAGTCGAACCGCTCAAAGCCCGGCGGTGCACCGGCGGCGGCGGTGGCGTCGGTCACCAGACACAGGCGCTCGCCCAGCACCCTGTGGGCCAGGCGCACATTGGCGTAATGCACATGATGGCCGTCGGCAATAATGCCGGCGGCTACCCGGGGCGCGTCATAGACGGCCCCCACGGCGCCGGGCTGGCGGCCGTTGGCGGTGGGGGACATGGCGTTATAGAGGTGGGTGGCAAAGCCGATACCGGCGTCAAAGCCGGCCATGGCCTGATCATAGTCGGCGCCGGTGTGGCCCATGGCCAGGTGAATGCCGGCCTGGGCGAGCCGTCGCAGGTGGGCCGGGTTATTCACTTCGGGGGCCAGGGTGAGCATGGCGATGGCGTCGGCGTGTTCACACAGGAAGGTCAGCATGGGCTCGGTCAGCGGCCGAATCTGGGCCGCCGGATGAATGCCTTTGCGTGCCACATTGGTGTAGGGGCCTTCCAGGTGCAGCCCCGGTACCCGCCAGGGGTGGAGGGCCATGTAATCGCGCACCAGGGTCACCGCCCGGCGCATGTCGTCATCGGGGCTGGTGATCAGGGTGGGCAGGAAACTGGTGGTGCCCGACGCCAGGTTGGTGGCGTGCATGCGATCCAGGGTGGTGGCACTGATGGCATCGTTGAACATGACGCCGCCACAGCCGTTGAGCTGCAGATCGATAAAGCCGGCGCTGAGCACGGCGCCTTGCAGATCGGTGCGGGGCAGGCCGGCGTCCAGGTCGTGCTCGGGCACCAGGGCGGCAATGCGGTCGCCGTCGATAACCAGGGCGGTCTGGCGGTGCAGGCGCTCGCCGTCAAACAGGGTGCAGTGGGTGAGGGCGTGCATGGGTTACTCCGGGCAGGCAGACATGTCGGCTTCGCGTTGTTGAAAATAGCGCAGGGTACGCACCCTGAGCTCCAGGGTGGCATCGTCGTCACACAGGATAAGGCTGTTCGGGTGCAGTTGCAGCGCCGACACCGTCCACAGGTGATTGACCGGGCCTTCCACCGCCGCCTGCAGGGCCCGGGCCTTGTGGGCGCCGGTGACCAGCAGCATGATTTCCTCGGCTTCCATCAGGGTACCCACACCCACGGTCAGGGCCCGGCGCGGCACCTGGGCCGGGTCGTCGTTGAAGAAGCGGGCGTTGGCCCGGCGGGTGGCGTCGGTCAGGGTCATCACCCGCGTGCGTGAGGCCAGCGATGAGGCCGGCTCGTTAAAGGCGATGTGGCCGTCGCTGCCCACACCGCCCAAGAACAGGTTCACACCGCCGTAATGGCGAATGCGGTTTTCAAAACGGCGGCATTCGGCATCCAGATCCTCGGCGGTGCCGTTCAGCAGATGAATGTTGTCGGCGGGGATGTCTATCTGGCTGAACAGGTGCCGGTGCATAAAGGCGTGGTAGCTCTGCGGGTGGGATGGAGACAACCCCACATACTCATCCATGTTAAAGGTGACCACGTGACGAAAGCTGAGCGCGCCGGCCCGGTGCAGCCGCACCAGTTCCCGGTAGGTGCCCAGGGGCGTGCTGCCGGTGGGCAGCCCCAGCACAAAGGGGCGCTGGGCGCTGGGGCCATGGCGCTCGATGCGGGTGGCAATATGATGCGCGGCCCGGCGAGCGACCTGCTCGGCGTCGGCCAGGGGGATCAGACGCATGGGGTCAACCCTAACGGTAAAAAGAGCTTTTTATAATAAAGAAAGTGTCGTTGCCTTGCCACGGGCCCGGGGAACGATCATGGCACGCCGGCCCGGCCATGACCACGGAGAGTCGCTGTGATGCTGTTGGGATATCTGCAAAGGCTGGGCAAGGCGCTGATGCTGCCCATTGCCACCCTGCCGGTGGCGGCGCTGCTGTTGCGCCTCGGACAGCCGGATCTGCTCGCCCTGCCCTTTATGGCCCAGGCGGGGGCCGCCCTGTTTGATCAGTTGCCACTGCTGTTTGCCATCGGCATTGCCGTGGGCCTGTCCCGGGACGATGCCGGTGCCGCGGCCCTGGCCGGCGCCGTGGGGTACCTGGTACTCACCGGTGCCGTGGTGAGCCTTCATGCCGAGATCAGGCTGTCATTTTTTGGCGGCATTATCGCCGGCATCATCGCCGGGCACTGCTATAACCGCTTTGCCGCCGTGCGCCTGCCGGACAGCCTGGCCTTTTTTGGCGGCAAGCGGCTGGTGCCCATTATGACCGGGCTATTGTGTCTGCTGGTAGCGGTGTTGCTGGGGGTTGCCTGGCCGCCGGTGCAGCAGGCCATCGACGGCCTTGGCCAGGCGGTGGCGGGCGCCGGTGGTGCGGGGCAGTTTGTCTATGGCGTGCTTAACCGGGCGCTGATCCCGGTGGGGCTGCACCATGTGCTCAATTCCCTGTTCTGGTTTGGCCTGGGAGATTGCCTCAAGGTGAGTTATGAGGCCGGCGGTGTTCAGCAGCATATCTGCCTGGCACCGGCCCTGGCCGGCACCCTCAGCGTGGGCGGGCCCGTGCCCGGCGTGGACGGCGCCGTGATCAACGGCATCGCCGACGACGTTGTTCGGGGTGATCTGAATCGATTCTTTGCCGGCGACCCCACCGCCGGCGGATTTATGGCCGGTTTCTTTCCGGTGATGATGTTTGGCCTGCCGGCGGCGGCCCTGGCCATGGTGCTGGCGGCGCCCAGGGGGCACAGGGCCCGGGCCGCAGGCCTGCTGCTGTCGATGGCGCTGACCTCCTTGCTCACCGGCATTACCGAGCCGCTCGAATTTACCTTTATGTTTCTGGCGCCGTTGCTCTATGGCCTGCATGCGCTGCTTACCGGGGTGTCGCTGATGGCGGCCAATGCCCTGGGCGCGCTGCACGGTTTTGGCTTTTCCGCCGGCCTGTTTGATCTGGTGCTGAACTGGGGGCTGGCCACCCATCCCTGGCGATTGCTGGGACTGGGGCTGGTGATGGCGCTGCTCTATTTCGTGTTGTTCTACTCGGCCATTCGGCTGTTTCGCCTGGCCACGCCGGGACGGGAGCTCGCCGGCGATGCCCCTGAGCAGCAGAACGAAACGATTCGGCCCAAGGATGATCAGGACAGTGTGTTGGCGAGAGGATTGATCGCCGCCCTGGGCGGGGCCGGCAACCTGCAACACATTGACGCCTGCATCACTCGACTGCGGTTGACCCTGAAGGATACCGCCCTGGCGGACGACGCCCGGCTGCGGGCCCTGGGAGCAAAAGGCGTGGTGCACCTGGGGGAGCACCACCTGCAGGTGGTGCTGGGCACCCGTGCCGAGACGGTGGCCGGTGCGATGAAGGCCGGGTTAGTTAAGGAGCAAAACGGGTCTTAATCGTGCTGATAGTGAAATTTTACCGGTGTTGATGGCGAATTGAGACCCAAGTAGGGAAAAAATCATATAAATCTGGCCTTCCGGTACGATTGAATGCGGCAATGTATGTAAAAAAACGAAACGGGTTGCGGCGCTTTGCCGAATATCGCGGCCGGGGATTTTTTCAGTTTCGTACGGCACTGATTTGGTCACGGGTTATGCACAGCCGGCGGGAGCCTCGCGGCGGCTGGGTTTGGGCAGGTTATCCACTATTTCTGTGGATAACCGTGTGGACTTGATGAAGGAAAGCGGTGAGAAGCCAGTCAGGGCGCGGCTTTCAATTAATCCGGCAAAAAAACAATCAAATGATAATGCGTTGAAAATCAATGCTTTAAAAAAAGCAACAAAAAAATCCCGCTCAGTTTATCGACACTGGCGAGGGAATGAAACAAAGCCGCTGGCATGTGGGTTTTTGCCGGAGTGGATTGTTGATTTAGTGGATAAGTCAAGTGCCGACAGGCGAAAAAGTGGCTCCCCCTGCTGGACTCGAACCAGCGACATACGGATTAACAGTCCGCCGTTCTACCGACTGAACTAAGGGGGAATCTCGTGAAGAGGCCGCGAATAATACGCGGCCGATCTGTTCGGGTCAAGGCCCCAAAGGGATTTTGTTGCTAACGGCCATTCGCGCCCGTTTTTGGCAATAAAGGTCACTCGGAGGTACACTGGCCGGGCATAGCGAGGAGGCAGGGCCCATGAGCAAGACATTTGAACTGGTGAGCGACTATCAGCCCGGCGGCGATCAGCCCACCGCCATCGCCCAGTTGCTGGACGGCATCGAGTCCGGGCTGGCGCACCAGACCCTGCTGGGGGTTACCGGCTCCGGCAAGACCTTTACCATGGCCAACGTCATTGCCACCCTCAATCGGCCCACCATGGTGCTGGCGCCCAACAAGACCCTGGCGGCCCAGCTGTATGGCGAGATGAAGGAGTTCTTTCCGCACAACGCGGTGGAGTATTTCGTTTCCTATTACGACTACTACCAGCCCGAGGCCTATGTGCCCACCACCGACACCTTTATTGAAAAGGACGCTTCCATCAACGATCACATCGAGCAGATGCGGTTGTCGGCCACCAAGGCGCTGATGGAGCGGCGGGATGTGATTATCGTGGCCTCGGTGTCGGCCATTTACGGCCTGGGCGACCCTCAGTCCTACCTGAGCATGATGCTGCATCTGCGCACCGGCGATATGCTGGATCAGCGCGACATGCTGCGCCGGCTGGCGGAGCTGCAATACAGTCGCAACGACGCGGCTTTTCAGCGCGGCACCTTTCGCGTACGCGGGGAGGTGGTGGACATCTTTCCCGCCGAATCGGACGATCAGGCGGTGCGAGTGGAGCTGTTCGATGACGAGATCGAGCGCATCAGCCTGTTTGATCCGCTCACCGGCGCCGTGCTGCAGACGGTGGCCCGTTTTACCATCTACCCCAAGACTCACTATGTGACCCCGCGGGAGACCCTGCTGGAAGCCATAGAGCACATTAAAAAAGAGCTGGTCGAGCGCAAGGCGCAACTGCTCTCGGCCAACAAGCTGCTGGAAGAGCAGCGCATCAGTCAGCGTACCCAGTTTGACATCGAGATGATACAGGAGCTGGGTTACTGCTCCGGCATTGAAAACTACTCTCGCTACCTGTCGGGCCGGGGTGAGGGCGAGCCGCCGCCCACCCTGTTTGACTATCTGCCCGGTGACGGCCTGCTGATCATCGACGAGTCCCACGTCACCGTGCCCCAGATTGGCGGCATGTATAAAGGCGACCGTTCTCGTAAGGAGACCCTGGTGGAATACGGCTTTCGCCTGCCCTCGGCGCTGGACAACCGGCCCCTGCGCTTTGAGGAGTTCGAGGCGCTGATGCCCCAGACGGTGTTTGTGTCGGCCACTCCCGGCCCCTATGAGCTCGACAAGTCCGGGAATGATATTGTCGAGCAGGTAGTGCGTCCGACCGGCCTGCTTGACCCTGTGCTTGAGGTGCGCCCGGTGGCGACCCAGGTGGACGATCTGCTCTCCGAAGCGAGGCTTCGAGTGGAGCAGGGCGAGCGAGTACTGGTGACCACCCTGACCAAGCGCATGGCGGAAGATCTCACCGAATACCTGAACGAGCACGGGGTCAAGGTGCGCTACCTGCATTCCGACATTGATACCGTGGAACGCATGGAGATCATTCGTGATCTGCGCCTGGGCGAGTTTGACGTGCTGGTGGGCATCAACCTGTTGCGGGAAGGCCTGGACATGCCGGAAGTGTCGCTGGTGGCCATTCTCGATGCGGACAAGGAAGGCTTCCTGCGCTCCGAGCGTTCCCTGATCCAGACCATAGGCCGGGCCGCCCGCAACCTGAACGGCAAGGCCATTCTCTATGCCGACCGCATTACCCGCTCCATGGCTGCCGCCATTGATGAAACCGAGCGGCGGCGGGCCAAGCAGCAGGCCTTTAACGAAGAGCACGGCATTGTGCCCAAGGGCCTCAACAAGCGCATCACCGATGTGATGGATCTGGACGGCACCAAGCGGGTGGGGTCAAAACGGGCCAAGGACAAAGCCCCGTCGCCGGAGCACCTGCCCAGCGCCAGGGAGCTCAGCCACCAGATCGACGAGCTGGAGCAGCAAATGCTGGCCCACGCCCAGAACCTGGAGTTCGAGCAGGCCGCGGCGCTGCGGGATCGCATTCACCAGCTCAGGGAGCAGATGATTCGCAGCTGAGGGCGATGAAAATGAACCAGGCTCAAGACAAGCTGTTTTTCCGCTCACGGCGCGGCCCCGAACTCCGATCCCGGGGGAGGGCCTGGGGTGCGTGAGCAAGGGCAGCTGGCATTCCGCTATCTGGGATTTCGGCGCTTTTTGCCGGATCCCGAGCTGGCCGGCTGGGTGGACTGCTTCTGGGCCATTGGCGAAGGTGCCGGCCTGCCTTACGGATCCTTTGAGACCACGTATCCGGACGGCGGCTGCAGCCTGACGGTGACCCTTGACGGCCCCCTGCGCGGCGCCCGCATCGAATTCAACCGGCGTACCGAGCGGCATCTGTTTCTGGCCGGGCATCGCTGCATCAGCGCCCGGCTCAGGCCCGGCGCCCTGTTTCAGTTGTTTGGGGTGTCTCCCACCCTGTTGCCGGCGGGGGCGGTGGATGCCTGCCAGCTGTTGCCCAGCCCGGCGCAAGCCCGCTTGCGCCGGCTGCTGGTCGGGCTGGACGGCCTGGCGGTGGTGCCGGCCATTGCCAGGCTGGAAGGCTGGCTCGCGGAAGAGGCGGTGCACACCGGCGACGCCTCGCAGACTCGGCTGGCGTTGGCCATGTTACGGGAGCCGGACATGCGAGTGGGCCAGGTGGCCTGCCGGCTTGGCATCAGCAGCCGCACCCTGGAGCGACGGCTGCAGCAGCAGATAGGCCTGAGTCCGGCGTTTTACCAGCTTTGTGTGCGCATGCAGGCGGCCCGACTGCAACTGGCCCGCCCAAAGGCTTCACTGGCACAGGTCGCGCTGTCTTGCGGTTATTACGATCAGGCCCACTTCACCCATGCCTTTCGCCGCTTTGTCGGCGGTACCCCCGCCGAATACCGTAAACGCAAGTTGTCGCAAAACTACAAGGCACCCTGACGGCGTTCGTTCACACTTCACGGGAACCCATTGCCACCGAGGAGCCTTTTATGATCATCACCCTTGCGCGCCTGTGTCTGGCGCTTTGCCTGACCCTGTCCTTATCCGCCTGGAGCCAGGAGTCGCATTATCGCACCATTGAACTGACCGACTTTGCCACCGGCACGCCAACCCGGCTGGCGGAGCTGGATCACGCCAAGCCGACCTATATCAAGTTCTGGGCCACCTGGTGTCAGCCCTGCATGCAGCAGATGCCCCACTTTCAGCTGCTGCAAGACACCTTTGGCGACCGCATTAATTTCGTGGCGGTGAACATCAACATCAATGAACGTTCGGGCCGGGTCAGCAGCGTGATCGACCGGTTCGGGCTGACCATGCCGGTATGGATGGACCAACGGGGCCAGCTGGCACTGGAGCTGGGGCTGGAAGGCACTCCCTATTCGGTACTGATCAACCCCGCGGGGAAGATCGTCTACACCACCCATGAGTCCGATGCGATGCTCGACGGCGTGATGGCGCGGCTGGCCGACGGACAGTCGCTGTCTTCGGCCGGCACCGAGACGTTAGGCGAGAAGCAAAAGGCACGGCTGCTGGCGCCCTGGCAGCAGGGAGAACACCTGGTGTTTTTTAGCGCGACCTGGTGCGACTGGTACCTGGAAGAAGCCAGGCCCGGCATGGCGCGACGCTGCAAGGACGTGCAGCAAGGGTTGAACGAGCTGGTGAAACAGTTGCCTGAAGAGCCCTGGCAGGGAGTGGTCAATCACCTGTGGACGGACGACAAGGCGCTGAGCGAGTTTGTGGAAAAATACCAAATGACGATACCGTTTCACATTGATCGTCATGGCGTGTTGTTTAACGAATTCGGCGTGCGCGACCTGCCGGTACTGCTGAAACTCAGAGACGGCAAGGTGATCGCCACCGTCACCGACTTTTCTTCGGTGGCGGCGGTCAGGGCACGTCTGGGCGAAGCGCGCTGAATGCGGGGGCCTTTGGCCCCCGTTGTGGCGTTCAGGGCCGGGAGGCGGCCTGATAGGCCTGGGTGCCCCACAAGGGCACCGTCGACATGGAGTGTTTGTAGCTGCCGCTGGTCTCCTTGGTGCTGTAGGCGATATAGAGCAGACTCTGGCTGGTTTCGTCATAGATGCGGCGAATCTTCAGGCTCTTGAGAAAGATGCTCTTGGACTTCTTGAACACGATATCACCGCTTTTCGAGCGGTCGATGCCGGCTATCATGGCGGTGGTGATCTCGCCGGTCTGCCGGCAGCTGATCGACATGTCCGACGGATCGGCCAGATCCAGGTCTGCCACTATGTTGGACATATGGCAGGTGACGCCGGGCACTTCCGGATCGGTCAGCACCTCAATCTTGATGTCCTTGGTGGTAAACAGCCCCAGGGACACATCGCCCACCTCGTTATTGTCGCAGCCGGCCAGGCCGAGGGCGGCCAGCAGCAGGGTCATGCATGGGTATTTCATGTCATTCCTCGTCGATCAGGTCACTATGGTGATAAGCCATGGCCGGCGCGTTGACCGGTTGCCGGCGCTTCATGATGCGGCTACAGCCAGCCTTTGCGCTTGAAGAAGTAATAGGTGCCGCAGGCGGACAACAACATCAGCACCAGCGACAGCGGGTAACCGTATTTCAGTGCCAGCTCCGGCATAAAGTTGAAGTTCATGCCGTAAATACTGGCGATCAGGGTGGGGGGCAGAAACACCACGGCGGCCACCGAGAAAATCTTGATCACCTTGCTCTGCTCCAGGCTGGTAAAGCCCATGGCTGCCTCCAGCTGAAAGTTGATCTTGTCGAACAGAAACTGGGTATGGGGCAGCAGCGACTCGATGTCGTAGAGCAGCTCGTCTATCCACTTGCGCTGCTCGTCGCTGGCCTGCTTGCGCAGGGTGCGGCGCATAAAGCGCAGCGCTCGGCGCGTATCGTACAGCGCCAGACGCACATGACCGTTACCGTCTTCCTGGTGCATCAGATTCGACATGGTCTGGCGCAGATCTTCCACCTGCAGCACTTCCTTGGCGGTTTCCTCCAGGGTCTTGTAGCCGTCTTCAATCAGATCCGAAATGTATTCGATCTTGAGCTGAAAAATTTCCAGCAGCAGGTCCGGGGCATCTTCCACCTCGAGCCGGTCCTGGCGCATATAGTGGCGCAGCAGCCGCATCAGGCCCAGATCGTCCTCCCGAAAACTTATCAGCATGTTGTTGCGCAGGGTAAACAGCACGTTGATGCCGTCGATTTCCTTGCCCAGCCGCTGGGGAAACAGGGAGTGGATGTGCAGGCCGTCCTTGTCCCGGTAGAAACGGGCCGAGGCCTCGATGTCGTCCAGCTCATCCAGCTCGGGCACTTCTTCCACGAACAGCTGCTTCATCCAGCTTTGTTCCTGCTCGTCGGGTTTGAGAATGTCCAGCCACAGGGTGTTGGCGGGTAGCTTGTCGGTCAGGCTCAGGGGCTGAATTTCAAGGGATTTCCCGTTCAGGGTATAGGCTGTGATCATACAGCGCTCCAGACAGTCGGCTTTGTTTGCACTATATAGAGGCGGGCCGGGCTTGTCAGGTATGCCGGCCCGGCCAAATGCCCGATTGCGGGCTTTTCCACCATAGACTCAAATGACTTAAGTTGCCGCCGGGTTTATAATCAGCAAATCAGGTCAGGCGCCGCTATCGGGAGAAAAGAGTTGTGAAAGGAGTGTCTTTTGCGTTGCTCATGTTGCTTGCCACCCCCGCCTTTGGCGCCATGGAGCTGAAGGCCCGGCAAACCGTGGATGTGTATGGCTCCACGGCCCTGGAGCCCAGCCTGGCGGATGTGGATTATCGCATGTCGTGGCAGCTCAGTGGCGAGCAGGGGCAGGCGGGGTGCGCGCCTGCCCGCGTGCTGGTGTCGCTGACCGCCACCGTGACCGAGCCGCTGGAATGGCCGCAAACCCCCGAATGGCAGAACTACCGGCTGGCACTAACTGCCTACGAGCGGCTGGTGCGCGAGCGGGCGCTGCTGGCCGCGGAATGGCTGGAGCGCTCGCTGTTTGAAATTGCGCCCCAGGCCGACTGCATGCAGTTGCACCGGGTGGCCGACAACGTGGGTTATCATCAGCTTGGCATTGCCCAGGACCTGCTTAAACACTTTCAGCGTGAGCAGGACTTCGGTCGTCAGCTCGGCCTGATTCGTCCGGCGGAATAACTTCCTCCTTCATGATGCTTTCAGCTTTTAGCTTCCAGCTTTAAGTTACCGGTTTTCCTTTCAGCAGTTTGCGCAGCCAGTGCCGGTTGGGATTGAGGGCGTCAAGCACCTCCCGGCCCAGGGGCAGGGGCTCGTCCTGGATCTGGGCGGCGAGCACTTCCGCCAGCAGCGGCGCCGAGCACATGCCCCGGGAGCCCAGCCCGGAGAGCACATACAGGCCCGCGTGATCCGCGGCCAGGGGAAAGGCCTGGCCGGCCCGTTTCGGCATGTCAGTGTAGTCGGCCAGCTGGGCGTCCTTGTCGGGAGCGGCACCGGCCAGGGGCAGGTGATCCCGGCAGGCGGCGCGAATGCCCACCCGGCCTTCTCCCGGAATGGCGTTTGGCTCACCCAGGGCGGGCAGGGTACGTTGCAGCTTGGCCAGGTTGTCGGCTTCGTCTGTTTCACGGTAATCAAGGCCGGCATCGCGTCGGTCGTAGCTGGCGCCCACGCAATGCTGCCCTTGCCAGGCGGGAGTGAGGTAGCCTTCGTAGCACACCACGGTATTCAGTGCCGCCAGCACCGGTTGGGCCGGCAGATGGCTGACCTGGCCACGCACCGGATAGAGCGCCAGACCTTGGGTTTGCGCCAGGGTGGTCAGGGCGTGGCCATTGGCCAGCACCACATTATCCGCACCGAATGTCTGCCCGTGCTCCGTCTGTACTTGCCATCCATCATGGATACGTTCAAGACCGGTAACCCTGGTATTAAAATGGCATGCAATATCACCGGCTTCCGCCAGCAGGGCGGCGGTCAGCTCATGGGGGCAGACCCAGCCGCCAAGCGGATAGGCGACCCCCCTCTGGTTGGCCTCGATGCCGGTGGTTTCATTCACTTCCTCGGCAGACAAGGGCTGTACCAGCTCGGGCGGAAAGGCACCGGCGATCAGTTTGTCTATCTTGGCGGCGCTTTTGTCATCGTGGGCCAGCTGCACCACGCCACACCAGTCGTGGCCAAAGGGCTGGCGTTGAGCCAGGCGCTCAAGGGCGCGCCGGCCATACAAAAACGCCGGCAGATAAAACTGGCTCAGGGTGTCGTGATCACCGTTCAGCAGTGGATAGATGGCGCCCTGATGGTTGCCCGAGGCCCCCTGTGCAGAAGCACTTTCCCGTTCCAGCAGGGTGACGCGGTGGCCGCGGCGGGTCAGTTGCCGGGCCAGGGCCGCCCCCGCCACGCCGGCGCCCACGATCAGGGTGCGCTGACCCAGGCCCGGACGGCGCCAGTACCAGGGTGAAGGGCGGGGGGGCCGAGTATCGCTGCGACGAAAACCGGCCAGCATTTCCCGTTTGCGGCCAAAGCCTTTGACCCGTTTGACCTCAAAGCCCGCGTCAATCAGTCCGCGGCGCACAAAACCCGCGGCGGTAAAGGTGGCCAGGGTGGCGTCGTTACGAGCCAGCCGGGCCAGCTGGGCAAACAGCTCGGGTGTCCACATTTCCGGGTTTTTACCCGGGGCAAAGCCGTCCAGATACCAGGCGTCGACCCGGCCGGCGAGCCCGGCGTCCATTTGCGGCAGCAGCTCGGCCACGTCCCCCAGCCACAAATCCAGGCATACATCTTCCGCGAGCCACAATCTGTGACAGCCATCAACCAGTACCGGATATTCAGCTAACAAATGTTCGCTTAAAATGGTAAGCTCTGGCCATTGGCGCAGGGCTTGCTGCAGATCGTCACGGGAGAGGGGATATTTCTCCACGCTGATAAAGTGCAGCCGGCGTGTATTGCCCTGGGGGTGCTGGCGTTTATAGTCGGCAAAGGCTCGCCAGGTCGCCAGAAAATTCAGGCCGGTCCCGAAGCCGGTTTCGGCCACCACGAAGAGGTCGCGATCGTGCTCGGCAAAGCGTTGCGGCAACCCGTTATGACCCAGAAACACGTAGCGGGTTTCCTCCAGACCGTTGTCATTGGAAAAATAGACATCGTCAAAGGCGGTGGCGACCGGGGTTCCCTGGTCATTCCAGTCGAGACGGGCTGTGGTAATAAAACGGTGAGACACTGAGCGCTCCGGGGCCGCAAAAAACGGTCATTTTATGTGAAAGCTGACCAGTTTGACCATGCTTTGTGGTTAGAATTGGCACCAAATCGAAACAGTAGGAACGATAGATGAGAAGAGCAGTCATTACCGGTATCGGTGTGGTCTCCAGCATTGGCAACAACAAGGAAGAAGTGCTTGAGTCCCTCAAGGCCGGCCGCTCCGGCATTTCCTTTTCCCAGCAGTTTGCCGATCATAAGCTGCGCAGCCAGGTATGGGGCGACATCAAGCTGAACCCGTCCGAACACATCGATCGTAAAGTGATGCGCTTTATGGGCGACGCGGCGGCGTTCGCCTATCTGTCCATGGAGCAGGCCATTGCCGACGCCGGTCTGGACGAATCCCAGGTGTCGAACGAACGCACCGGCCTGGTGACCGGCTCCGGCGGCGCCTCTTCCAAGAACCAGATTGAAGCCTGTGACATTCTGCGTGAAAAGGGTGTGCGTCGTGTGGGCCCCTACATGGTGCCGCGCACCATGTCGTCCACCACTTCCGCCTGTCTGGCCACGCCGTTCAAGATCAAGGGCATCAACTACACCATCAGCTCCGCCTGTGCCACTTCCGCGCACTGCATTGGCCATGCCCTGGAGCAGATCCAGCTGGGCAAGCAGGACATCGTGTTCGCCGGTGGCGGTGAAGAAGTGGACTGGACCCTGGCGCTGCAGTTTGACGCCATGGGCGCCTTGTCCAGCAAGTACAACGACACCCCCGAGCAGGCATCCCGTACCTATGACGCCGGCCGTGACGGCTTCGTTATCTCCGGTGGCGGCGGTATCGTCGTGGTGGAAGAGCTGGAGCACGCCCTGGCCCGCGGCGCCAAAATCTATGCCGAAATCACCGGCTATGGCGCCACTTCCGACGGCTACGACATGGTGGCTCCGTCCGGCGAAGGCGCGGTGCGCTGCATGCAGCAGGCCATGGCCACCGCTCCGGCACCGGTGCAGTATGTTAACACTCATGGCACTTCCACCCCGGTGGGTGATGTCAAGGAGCTGGAAGCCATTCACACCCTGTTTGGCGATAAGGCCCCCTATATCTCCGCCACCAAGGCCATGACCGGTCACGCCCTGGGCGCCGCCGGTGTGCACGAGGCGGTGTACTCCCTGCTGATGCTGGAACACGGTTTTATTGCCCCGAGCATCAACATCACCGAGCTGGACGAAAAGGCCAAGGGTCTGCCCATCGTCACCGAGTGTCAGGACGCCGAGCTGGACACCGTGATGTCCAACAGCTTTGGCTTTGGCGGCACCAACGCCAGCCTGGTGTTCAGCAAGTACAAGGGCTGATACTCCAACGGTATTAAAAAAAGCGCCTCTGGGCGCTTTTTTTATAGGCGGTGCGGTTGCTATTTTCTTACGTCTCACCCAGCCGCTGATCCAGTCGGGAAAAGGCCCAGGCGCCGGCGCCGCCGAACAACACCCCCAGCACACTGCTGGCCAGAATGTCTGCCGGCCAGTGCAGGCCCAGCAACAAGCGTGAATAGCATACCGCCACCGCCCAGCCGGCCAGGGCCACCAGGTGCCAGGCCGGCTGCCGGCGATAGCCCAGCACCAGGCAGAAAAAGCCGGCGATGGTCATGGCCGCAATGGAGTGGCCGGAAGGAAAGGAATAGTTCACCTCTTCCTGCCAGTGGTGCTTGAGCCAGCCGGGGATCTGGGTGTCACTTACGCCCAGCAGGCTTTGTTGCAGTTGCTGTTCCCGCGCCGCCTCGGGAATGGCATAAAAGCTGGCACTGTCGGCCAGCCTGCCTTGCTGCACCAGCCAGAGCACATAGGGCCTGGGCTCCTTGAAATAAAGCTTGGCCACCGTCTTGGTGACAAAGGCGCCGCCCAGGGCCGCAAACAGGCAGAAAAAGAACGCCAGCAGCAGGGCCGGACGACGGCGGCCGCGGTGCAGGGCAAGCATGCTCAGGGCCAGCAGGGTAATGCCAATGCCGAGCTTGCCCACGGTCAGGGTCAGGCCATAGGCCAGCAGCGCCGGTGGCTCGTCCAGATCCAGCAGCGGAAACCAGTGCCATTGCCACTGCCAGGCGAGGCTCGCCAGGGCCACGGGCAGGATTAGCAGAGAACATACCAATAACAACAGGCGCAGGGTCATGATGGATCTCGAGCGGGAAAGGGCCGGCAGTCTAGCAGAAAGCCGGTAACGGTGGCAGTGAAGCCGGATTCAAGTCGGAGTACAATAGCGGCCGTTATAACAAGGAGATAGCGATGAAAGTGCTGGCCGATGAAAACATGCCCTTTGTGCACGAGCTGTTTGGCGACTGGGCCGAGGTGGTGACCGCGCCCGGGCGCACCCTGCGTCCGGAGCAACTGCGAGGAGTGGATGCGCTGCTGGTGCGTTCCATCACTCAAGTAAACGAGGCATTGCTGAGTGAGGCAGACCGGCTTGGTTTTGTGGGCACCGCCACCATCGGTTGCGATCATGTCGACACCGGCCTGCTGGCCCGGCGCGGTATCGCCTTTGCCAGCGCCCCGGGCTGCAACAAGGTCGCCGTGGGCGACTACGTGCTGGCGGCCCTGCTGCGGGTGGCGGCCCACAAGCAGTGGCAGTTGGCCGGTAAAACCCTGGCGGTGATCGGTGCCGGCAACACCGGCAGCGAAGTGGCCCGGCGGGCCGAAGGCCTGGGCATGCGCGTGCTGCGCTGCGACCCGCCATTGGCCGAGGCCGGTGCGTCGGGCCTGGTCGACATTGACCAGGCACTGACCGCCGATGTCATCAGTTTTCATGTGCCCATTACCCATGAAGGCCCTTACGCCACCCACCACCTGCTCAACCGCCCGCGCATCGAGCGCCTGCATGCGCAGCAGGTGCTGATCAACGCCTGTCGGGGCGATGTCTGGGACAATCACGCCCTGCTCGCCCGCCAGCAGGGTGGATCGCCGCTGACCCTGGTGATGGACGTCTGGGAGCACGAGCCATTGCTGCTGGCCGAGCTGGTACCTCATGTGCTGATCGCCACCGCGCACATCGCCGGCTACAGCCTGGAAGGCAAGGCCCGGGGCACCTTTGCCCTCTACCGGGCCCTGTGCGACCATGGCGAGCGACCCGTTGCCCGTCATCTGGACGAGCTGCTGCCGGCTCCCGAAGTGAGCGCGGTCAGCCTGAATGACCGACCCGATCAGGCCATGGTGGCACGGCTGGTACGGCTGGTGTACGACATCGAGCAGGATGATGCGAACTTTCGCCGTGGGCTGGCGTCGGGCGAGGCAAGCTTTTTTGACCGGCTGCGCAAGGACTATGCCGATCGCCGGGAGCTGGGGTCGCTGCAGTGGTGCGGCGTGACCGAGGGGGCCGAGGTCCTGGGGTTTAAAGCCTGAGCGTCCTCGGCCGATAACCATTGGCCCACTACGAGTACAGATAAGTTCCTATTGGGACTGTTTTTTTCTACACTTGTGCCATGGTCAGCCGGGCGGCCGGTGAGCCGGCCCCGCGTTCGAAACAAGGGATACCAACGACATAATGAGAAAACGCCGACCACCGCTTTACTCCGTGCTGGCCCTGTGGCTGTCTGTTACCCTGCCGGCCGCGGCACAGGAGTTCTACATCGAGCTGAGAGGGCCGGAAACACCGGCGGCCGCGCCGACCCCCGCACCCGAGGTGGTGCCGGCCGCCAGCCAGCCTTCCCTGCAACGGCCGGGACGCTACGGCCCCATCACCAGCACCGACACCCTCTGGTCCATCGCCGCCCGTAATACCTCTGCGCCGGCCACGGTACAACAGACCATGGTGGCGCTCTATTATCTCAATCCCGGCGCCTTTGTGCGGGGCAATATCAATTATCTGCAGCGAGGCGCCAGCCTGCGCCTGCCCACCCTGACCCAGGCGCAACAGCGCACCCCCGCCGAGGCCGAGGCCGAGTTTCGCCGGCTGAGTCAGCAGGGCAGCCGGCGCATGGCCCGGCCCCAGGTCGCGGCTACCCCGGCACCGGCCCGGCCGTCGACGCAGGCCGCCCCCGTGGTGGCCACACCGCCGGCCACGGCCAAACCCGCCGCAGCCCCTGCGCCCAAGGCGGCCGAGTCGGCGCCGAGTCATGGTCTGAGCGAGCCCAGGGCGGCGCAGCCACCGGCCGCCGTTGCCGAGCTGGCCAAACCGGAGCCCGCAGCCAAACCCGAGGCGGTCGCGCCCGCGGCGGCCGAAGGCAGCCTTGTCGCCGCTCCGGATCAGGCCGAGCAGGTGGCCCTGGAGCGGTTGCAGGCCCGGTTGCTGGATGAGTTGCGCGAGCAGATGGCCATGTCCAATGAGCAACTGGCCGCGCTTGCCGACAACAACCAGGCCTTGCGCAATCGCCTGAGTCAGCTCACCGCCGAGGTGAACGAGCTGAAAATGGTGCGTCTGGCCCCTGAACAGCCGGAGCCGGAAACCAAGGGCGGCTGGCTGGCCGAGTTGTTGGGTCAACCCCTCAACCTGGCGCTGTTGCTGCTGTTGCCGGCATTGCTGCTGATGGCGCTGTTCACCCTGTGGTGGCGCAGCCGGCTCAAGCGGGAACTGGCCGAGCAGGAAGCGGCGTCATCGGAGCTGATGATGGACGATGACGATAACGACTTTGGTGATCTGTTTGCCACCGAGCCGGCACGCAAGGAAGGGCAGCAGGACAATACCGAAGCCGCTTCCCCTGCCGATGCCGCTACCGACGGCCCCAACGCCCGCGAGGAGGACGAGTCCGGCATCGACGAGGACGCCTTTGCCCGTTTTCTTGAAGAGCAGGAACGGCTGGAGGAAGAAGAGCAGCAACCCCGAGCCGAGGATGACGAGGTGCTGTTTGACGACGCTGGTGGTGAAGTGCTGTTTGATGACGCCGGTGAGCGCGCCGAGGCAGAGGTTGCCCTGGACGACGATGATGGTGAACGCCCAACGGCGCCAAAGGCGGAGCAGAGCGACGGCGGAAAGCCCCGTTTGGACAACGCCGCCGATGACGATGAAGTTCTGAACGACGGCCTGGTTGACCAGGCGCCCGCCCGCGACGACGAATCCGAGCTGGCCCTGGACGACGGCCTGTTTGACCAGGCGAGCGCCCGTGATGACGAGTCCGAGCTGGCCCTGGATGACGGCCTGTTTGACAACGATGAAGCCACCACCGCCACCGAGGCGAAACGGGATTATGCCCGCTTTGCCCTTGATGCCGAGGAGGAGCCGGTGACCGACAAGGCCGAGACGGTGACCGCCGAACCGGTTAAGGCCAGCGCCGACCAAGCGCCCCGAAGCCGGCCGGCGAGCACCGCTCGTCCCGAGCTTGACGACTATGCCGGGCTGCTGAGCGACGAGCAGGACACCGACATCGATCTGGATGAAGGCGGCATGGGCGCCAAGCTGGACCTGGCCCGGGCCTATATCGAAATCGAGGATGCCGACAGCGCCCGGGAACTGCTCAACGAGGCGCTGGAAAAAGGCAATGCCGAGCAACAGGCCGACGCCCGCAAACTGCTACAGCGCCTCGGCAAGCGCTGACCCCAAGTGAACGGTGACAGTGGGAGCCGGCCGTAAGGCCGGTTCTTCATTTTGCCGTGGCAACGAGTATAATTGCCCTCCTTTTTTATCTTGGAACTGAATATGCGCATTGCCCTTGGCATAGAGTATGACGGCAGCCGCTATTACGGCTGGCAACGGCAGCGGGAAGTCCCCAGTGTCCAGGAAGAGGTGGAAAAAGCCCTTTCAAAAATCGCCGATCACCCGGTGGAGGTGCAGTGTGCCGGTCGTACCGATGCCGGCGTGCACGGCACCGGCCAGGTGGTGCATTTCGATACCCAGGCAACCCGGCCCGATGGCGCCTGGACCTTAGGCATGAACGCCAACCTGCCGCCGGACATCGCGGTGCGCTGGGTCAGGGCGGTGCCCGATGAGTTTCACGCCCGCTTCAGCGCCAGCGCCCGTCGCTATCGCTACATTATTTTCAATCACAATATGCGGCCCGCCATTCACGGCGCCGGGGTCAGCCATTACGCCGGCCATATCGATGCCGACAGAATGCACGCGGCCGGTCAGTGCCTGCTGGGTGAGCGGGACTTCAGTGCCTTTCGCGCGGTGCAGTGCCAGTCCAAAAGCCCCTATCGCAACATCATGCACCTTAACGTGCAGCGTTTTGGCCACTATATTGTGCTCGATATCAAGGCCAATGCCTTTCTGCACCACATGGTGCGCAACATCACCGGCACCCTGCTCAAGGTGGGCATGGGGGAGGCCGACGGCGCCTGGGTAAAGGAGGTGCTGGAAGGCCGGGATCGCAACCTGGCCGGGGTTACCGCCAAGGCCGGGGGCCTCTACCTGGTGGGGGTCGATTACCCCGAGGAATTTGCATTGCCCTCGACCATTCCCGGCCCGTTGTGGCTGCCGGACCAACTTTAATTTTTATCAACCCGCGGCCGAATATATGATTTAATGGCCGCTGCGTGACAACCACGAAAAAATGATTAAGGATTTCCATGAGCTGGCTTGAGAAAATTCTCCCCAAGAACAAGAACATCGGCGTTCGCCGTCACAATATTCCGGAAGGAGTCTGGACCAAGTGCACCAACTGCGAACAGGTGCTGTATCGTGCCGAGCTTGAGCGCAATCTGGAAGTCTGCCCCAAGTGCGATCATCACATGCGCATCAGCGCCCGCAGCCGCCTCGACAAGTTCCTGGATCAGGACGGTCGCGAGGAGCTGGGCGGCGAGCTGGAGCCTCAGGACATTCTCAAGTTCAAGGACTCCAAGCGCTACAAGGATCGCATCAGTGCGGCCCAGAAAAGCAGCAACGAAAAAGACGCCATGGTGGTCATGAAGGGCACCCTGCGCGGCCTGCCGGTGGTGGCTTGTTCCTTTGAATTCTCCTTTATGGGCGGCTCCATGGCTTCCGTGGTGGGTGCCCGTTTCGTCAAGGCGGTGGAAGCCTGCCTGGCGGAAAACCGCGCCCTGGTGTGTTTTTCCGCCTCTGGCGGTGCCCGCATGCAGGAAGCCCTGTTCTCCCTGATGCAGATGGCCAAGACCAGTGCCGCCCTGAATCGCCTGTCCGAGGCAGGCCTGCCCTACATTTCCGTGCTCACCGATCCCACCATGGGTGGTGTGTCTGCCAGCCTCGCCATGCTGGGCGATGTTAACGTGGGCGAGCCCAAGGCACTGATCGGTTTTGCCGGCCCCCGAGTGATTGAGCAGACCGTGCGCGAAAAACTGCCGGAAGGCTTTCAGCGCAGCGAGTTCCTGCTGGAGCACGGCGCCATCGACATGATCATCGACCGCCGCGAAATGCGCGATCGCTTGGCCGGCCTGATTGGCAAGCTGATGAACCAGGAGCCGCTGGAAGTCTGATGCATCAACCCGCAGCCCACGCACCCAGGCGGTCGCTGGCCGACTGGCTGGCGGTGCTCGAAGGCCTGAACATTGCCCATATCGAGCTGGGCCTTGAGCGCATGCAGCGAGTGGCCGGCACGCTCGGCCTGCTCAGCCTGCCGTCCCATGTCATCACCGTGGGCGGCACCAACGGCAAGGGCACCACCTGTGCCCTGCTTGAGAGCATGCTGCGCGCCGGCGGTCACAGTGTGGGGGTGTATTCCTCGCCCCACCTGCTCGACTACCGGGAGCGGGTACGCATCAACGGTGACTTTCCCGCCGAACAGGCGTTCTGCGATGCCTTTGCGGCGGTGGAAGCGGCCCGGGGCGACACGGCGCTCACCTATTTCGAGTTTGGTACCCTGGCGGCACTCTGGCTGTTTCGGGATGCACACCCGAATGTGGTACTGCTGGAAGTGGGCCTGGGCGGCCGGCTCGACGCCACCAATGTGGTGGACTCGGATCAGGCGGTGATTACCACCATCGCCCTGGATCACACCGACTGGCTGGGCTCCGACCGTGAAGTGATCGGCTTTGAAAAGGCGGGCATACTGCGTCCCGGCAAACCGGCGGTGTGCGGCGATCTCGATCCGCCCGCCAGCATTGCCGCCCAGGCCGACAAGCTGGGTACCCGGCTTGCCTTCAGCGGCAAGGACTTTCACTGGCAACAGCAGGGTGACAGCTGGTGTTTTGAAGGCCAGGGGCTGGCGCTTTCCGGACTGCCGGTGCCAGGCCTGCCGCTGATGAATGCGGCCACGGCCCTGGCCACCCTGGCGGCCTCGCCCTTTAGGCTCTCTGTCGATGCCATCGTCACCGGCCTGCGTGAAGCCCGGCTGGCCGGCCGGCTGCAGCAGCTGGCGCCGAACCTGTGGGTGGATGTGGCCCACAACCCCGAGTCGGCGGCTTATCTGGCGTCCCGGCTGCAGGGCGGCGAGGGGGCCATTCACGCCGTGGTGGGCATGCTCAAGGATAAGGACATTGCCGCCACTTTGGCTCCCTTGCTGCCGTTGGTGCAACACTGGTACCCGGTCAGCCTGGGCGGCCCCAGAGGGGCCGACGGCAGTATGCTGGCCGGCCTGCTGGGCGTTGACCGGGCCTATGCCTCGGTGAGCGAGGCCCTGCCGGTGGCGCGGAAGGCCTGTGCCGAGCATGAGCGGGTGATTGTGTTTGGCTCCTTTTTCACCGTGGCCGAGGCCCTGGCCTGGCACGCCGAACAACAAGGAAAGGACTGAAAATGGCAACCCAGTTTCAGCATCGCCTAGTGGGCACCGTGATCCTGGTGGCGCTGGGCGTCATTTTTCTGCCCGATTTGCTGGACGGCAAGCAGCCGCCCATGCCGGAGCAGGCGGTGAGCATTCCCCTGCGGCCGGAGCTGGAACCTCCCCAGGTGGCCCCGGCGTCCAGGCCTGAGGCGGCGTCCGCCGAGCCGGCCGCCACGGCATCGGCGGAAAGCTGGACCCTGGAAGAGGTAAGGGAAGCGCCGCCAGCGCCACCCAAACCCGAGCCGCAAGTGGTCAGCGCGCCCAAGCCCCAGCCGGTCGCCGAGGTGAAGCCGTCAGCGCCCAAGCCGGCCCCGGTGATCAAGCCGGTCGAGCCCAAGCCGCAACCGGCCCCGGTGATCAAGCCGGTTGCGCCGACGCCGCAGCCCGCACCCCAGATTAAGCCAGTGGCGCCCGCCGCCGGGGCTGATCATGTTGTGCAGCTGGGTGCCTTTCGCAGTGCCGACAACGTCAATGCCCTGGTGAGAAAACTGCAGGCGGCGGGCTATCGGGTGCAAACCTCACCTTCGGTGCCGCGTCAGGGTGAGCTGAACCGGGTTTGGGTGGGACCGGATGCCAAGGCTCGGCTGCAACAGCAGCTGCCGGCCCTGGAACGGCTCACCGGCCTCAAGGGCCGCGTGATGGCTCAATAAAAAATTCCGGCCTCGCGCCGGAATTTTTTTAAATACACTTCACCGGTTTGGGCAGGCCCGCCAGTTTGGTGGCCTGCTTGGCCGGTCCCTTGGGAAACAGCCGGTACAGGTAACGGCTGTTGCCCTTGTCTTCACCCAGCTCCTTGGCCATGGCCTTCACCAGCGCGCGTATCGCCGGCGAGGTGTTGTATTTCAGGTAAAAGTTGCGCACAAACTGAATCACCTCCCAGTGTTCCGGGGTCAGGGTAATGCCTTCCTGCTCGGCCAGGACTTCCGCCATGGCCGGCTGCCAGTCCTGATGGTGTTTCAAGTAGCCCTGGGCGTCGGTATCGACCGGGCGGCCTTCAAATTCAAGCATGCTCTCTCCTCATTTTGCCGCCCATTTTACTCAAGGGCCGTGTCTTGTGCATCTTCACGTACGCCACCCGCCAGCTGATAGAGATCGTTGACCAGCAGCGCCATGTTGTTGTGCAGCTGACGGGTGAGGATCTGCCATTCGTCTTCGCTGCTATTCACCATGGCCGGCAGCGGTGGCTGCGCCGGCAGAGGCACGCCGCGGCGCAGGGCGTCGGCGGCGGTACAGAGGCGCTGGTTCAGCCCGTTGACAAAGGCATCGGGCAACCCCTGTCGGTGGGCGCCGAGGGCCGAGAGGTAAGACAGCAGGGTGTGATTGCGATAGGCGATTTCAAAACACAGGTTGAGCCAGTGTTTCGACACCGGCTCCACCCGAATATTTTGCCAGGCCTGGGCCAGCTGGTTGTCGGCCAGATGGGCCTGCTTGCGGGCAATGCGGTAGGCCAGGTTTTCCGGCGGCATGTCGTCGCCCTGGTGGCTGATGGCACAGAGATAACCGGCGTTGGCCTCCATGGCGTCCGCCAGTAGCCGGGGCAGGTGGCGACGTTGCCAGTCGGGCCAGATAAACCACACCGCCACAAAGGCCAGGGCACAGCCGGCCAGGGTGTCGAGCAGGCGCGGCAGCAGCACCGGATCCCGTGCGATCCCCTGCAGGTTAAAGGCCAGCAGCACAAACAGGGTGATAAAGCACACCGCCCAGCTGTAATGCACCCTTACCTGGGTAAAGAACACAAAGGCGCACACCAGCAGGATCACCAGCTGGCTTTCCACCGACGGAAACAGCCACAGCAGCGGTGCTCCGGCGGCAATGCCGGCCAGGGTCCCAAGAGTACGTTCGGTCAGGCGTTGGCGGGTAGCGCTGAAGCTGGGCTGACACACAAACAGAATGGTCAGCAATATCCAGTAGCCCCGTTCCAGCTCCAGCGCGGTGACCAGGCCGTAGCCCAGGGCAAAGCAGGCGCTCAGGCGCACGCCGTGACGAAACAAAATGGCATTGGGGTTGAGCAGGGCGCGCAGCCGCTCACCAAAGGACTGGGGCGCCGGCCGGGCGAGCTCGGCCCGGGCGGTCGGGGCCTCGCGGCCGTCTCGGGCGGTCAGGGCCTCGGCCCGAAGCAGGGCCTGGTGCACGTGCTCCATGTTGCGGGTCAGAAACCGAAGCGGGCTCATCAGCTCGGGGGAATAGTGGCGGCGCAGATGGCTGTAGTCGAGCTGATCCTTGAGTGCCGACAGCTCCCAGGCGATGCGCCGGCCGGACTGGTAGGGGCGGTGGGTGAGAATGGCCAGCCCCAGGCGGTAACAGGCTTCTCCCAGCTCCGCCAGCAGGATCTGATAGCCGGCCAGCACCTCGGCCCGCTCCAGCGCCTGATTAAGCTGCTGATAGGAATAATGGCTGGACGCGGCCCGCTCATGCATGCCCTGCACCAGCAGGTGCAGTTCCAGCAGCCGGGCCAGTTCGGCATCCCGCTCGCCGCCATGCAGGCGCCGGTTAAGGATTTGCTTGCTCAGCTCCAGGTTGTTGACCAGTTGAATATTGAGCTGGGCCAGCTGATGGCGCAGCCCCTGGTGCAGCTCGTCGGGGCTGTCGAAAAAGCGTGACTTGGCCAGCAGGTAGCGGGACAGGGCAAAATAACACTGGGCCAGCTGTTCGTGCACCGGCTTGTAGGGCCAGGCCAGCAGCACCAGCCATGAACACAGCCCATACCAGGCGGCGCCGGCGGTCAGCAGTATCGGCTGATACCAGAAGCCGGGACTGTCCACATGGCCTTGCATGGCGTAGATGGACACCAGCAGGATGCCAAAGCCGAGCTTGCCGGCGGCCTGGCCCCAGGCGCCGGCCAGGATCAGGCCAAAGGTGACCAGCACCAGCACGGGACCAAACAGCCAGGGGATGTCAATCAGGGCGGTGACCCCGGTAATGGCCACAAAAAAGCACAACAGGCCCAGCAGCAGCAGCCCCAGGCGCCGGCCGGGACGTTGATCGGTTTCGCTCAGTGCCCCGGCCATGGCCCCCAGGCTAAGGGTCACCGCCGCCGGCACCTGCTCCAGCCACCAGCCCGCCAGCAGCAGGCTGGCCATCGCCAGCAACACCTTGAGGGCGAAGAAAAAATGACCATCGGTAAAGAGGCGTCGCAGCCACTGGCTGGCAGGGGACATGGCGTGTCTCGGTAATAAAGGGGGCTCTGCCGATAATACTCGACCGTGGGCCGGGGCGCATGCACTGCGGCACCCGGTGGGCGTTTTTTGCCTGATTCAGCGGGCCGAACTAGTCATGGTCACCGATAGGCACCTCGGTGGTGTATTTCATGTTATCGAGCAGCAGGTAGCTTTCCGCCGAGGCGACGTTATCCATGCTCAGTATTTTCTCGCTGAGAAAGTCGGAATAGCTCTCCAGGCTGGGGGCCACGATTTTCAGGATCACGTCCTTGTCGCCGGCGATGGCCCAGCATTCGGTCACCAGGCGGTAGTGCCGAATCTGCTCCCTGAACGCTGCTTTCGATTCCCGGCTGACATCCCGCACCTTGATGATCACCACGGCGTGCACGGTCAGCCCGAGCTTGCGGTGATCCAGCAGGGCGACGTAGTGATGAATATAGCCCTCCTGCTCCAGCCGCTTTACCCGGCGGTGGCATTGGGAAGGAGACAGGTTGACCCGCTCCGAGAGCTGGGCGTTGGAGAAGGTGGCGTCCTGTTGCAGCAGTCGCAGAATTGTCAGATCAAATTTGTCGAGAGCATTCATCGGGCCCATATCCTTAACAGTATGCTACGCCCCGAACGGCGCTGCCCGCGCAGTGTATCTCACGGGTACCGGCCCGTCAGCGCCGGCACCCTGAAAATGCGAGCTCAGAAGGTGCGAGACCAGGTCAGGTACAACCGGTTCACGTCCTTGCGTTCCAGCATGGCCGGTCCTACCGGGTTGGCCGTGCGGCTCATGTTATCCAGTTCGCCCCGGGAGCGGTGAATGCTGTTGAGCCAGCTCAGGCTCAACCCCTGCAGCGGGCCGGAAAAACGATAGCTGAGCATATTGGTCAGCTCAACGCGTCGAAAACCGATGTAGCCACGGGCATGGTCGGAGTACCAGACACCGCCATTCCAGCTCAGCCCGGGCAGGCCCAGGTTGCCAAAGTCGGCGTTGCCGAGCAGGCTGACCGCGTCTTCGTCCTCCAGGCCGTACCAGATCCAGGCGTACTGGCTGCTGGTATCCCACAACCGAAACTCGTTGGCCACCAGGTTATGGTTCCAGTCGTCACCCCTAACGCTGGAATAGTTCAGGGTCAGGCCGTAATCGGCCCAGCGGTAGCCGGCGCTGAGCTCGTAGTAGCGGGCATCCAGCGGGCCGGCTTCCGCCAGGGCGTAGTCGTGACCGCCGATATTGCCAAGGGGCACGCCGCCGTCTTCATAGAGGCTGCCGCTGTCTTTCATGGTGCCGTAGGTGGCCCGGCCTGGTGACCTTGCAGCGAATGCCGGTAGCCGATCCTGGCCTTGCGCTCGCGAATGTAGTCTTCGGCCTCGGCCAGCTCCAGCTTGAGGCCATTGCCCACCTCATAGCTGCCGCCGTAGTAGCGCAGTGCATCTACCTTGTCGCCACTGTAGGTGCGCAGGTCGTCGCCCCAGTTGTCGGCATCGCGCTGGCTCATCTTGTACAGCTCGGTGTAATACAGCCGGAGTGCGCCGATGTCGGCGTTCAGATCAAAACCAACCGAGGTGGCAGGCTGAATACGGCTCAGGCTGTCCTGATAGATGGCGTACTGGCGCGCCTTCTTGCCGCCGCCGGCGTGCAGGCGAAAGCCGTCGCCCTGGTAGCGGGTACCGATATAGGCGGTCTGGGTACCGAACAGGGTATCGGGCTTGAAGCCGTTGGCGGCGGTGGCGCCCGGCAGGTTGGTGACATTGTCGGCCCGGGAGCCGATATAAATGTCTTCTACCCCGGCCAGGCCATATTCGAACTGAATCCAGTCACCGAGGTAACCGCTTTTGTAGTCCGCGAACAGGCCATGTACCCACTCATCGCGCTCGGCCCCCCAGATGCGCGTATCGATGGCATCGGCAGACTCGTTGAAATAGACGTTCTTGTAGGTCAGGGTCAGCTCATCGCCTTCGGTGAAAAGGGTGGCCCGGGACTGACCGGATATCAGCAGGGCGAGCAGGGTGGCGGACAGGGCCGTGCGTTGTGCGGCTTGCGATTTGAGTGTGACGATCATGGTAAATTCCTTTGTTACCAGAAGGTGTTTTCGTGGTGAAAGGACGAGCAAGCCCTCGCCAGCCTGGGGAGACTGGGCGGCGTTGCCTTCATCCTTGAAGTGACGCTTTTTAAAGGTTCGAGTCGTTCGGGCCCGGTGGCTCCGCTGATTGAGAAGGCGAAGCCATGAACCCCATGGCTTCGCTGGTGGTTACCGGTGCTGGCTGGTGTAATCCAGTACCAGGGCGGTCATGGCGCTGACGCCGATGGGCAATACCCCTTCATCCGGATTGAATTTCGGTGAATGGTTGGGGTAGGCCAGGGGTTGCCCCTCGGGGCGGGTGCCCAGGAAGATATACATGCTGGGGACTTCGCCGGCGAAAAAGGCAAAGTCCTCCGACGCCATGCTGCGTCTGGCTTCGCGAAAGTTGTCGCCGGCCAGCCGCTGCAGCGTGGGCGTCATGGCTCTGGTCAGCTCGGTGTCGTTGATGGTGGCCGGGTAGCCTTCGGTGATGGTCACCTCGGCGGTGGCCCCCGCGCTTTCGGCAATGTTCACCGCGGTGCGTTCCATGCGTTCATGGATCTCCTGGCGGGTGGCATTGTCAAAGGTGCGAATGGTGCCTTCCATGACGACCTGATCGGGCACGATGTTACCGCGCACGCCCCCCTTGATGACGCCTACGGAGATCACCGAGGGCGTCTGGGTGGCGTCCAGCTGCCGGGCCGGTATGGCCTGCAGCCCCATCACCACCTGACTCGCGGTCACGATGGGATCGATACCGTTCCAGGGCATGCCCCCATGGGTCTGCTTGCCCTTGATGGTGATGTTGAACTGATCGGAAGACGCCAGCTGTCCCTGGGTACGTACCGAGATCTCGCCCAGGGGCGAGGTCATGACGTGCAGACCAAACATGGCGTCCGGCTTGATATCGGCGAAGAGCCCTTCCTTCAGCATCAGTGCGGCGCCACCTTCCTCGCCGGCGGGCGCGCCTTCCTCGGCGGGCTGGAACACGAAGATCACGGTGCCGGCCAGCTCCTTCTGCATTTCCGCCAGCACCTGGGCGGCGCCCATCAGTATGGCCACGTGCATGTCATGGCCACAGGCATGGGCCACCCCCACCTCTTCACCGTTGAACTGGGTGCGCACCGTGGAGGCATAGGACAGCCCGGTGTCTTCGGTCACCGGCAGGGCGTCCATGTCGGCGCGCAGCGCCACCACGGGGCCCGGCTTGGCTCCCTTGAGCACGCCCACCACACCGGTATGGGCGATGTCGGTGCGCACCTCCATGCCGAGGGCCTTGAGGTGGTCCGCCACCAGGCCGGCGGTGCGGAATTCCCGATTGCCGAGCTCAGGATGCTGGTGAATATCCCGCCGCCAGGACACCACCTGAGGCGTGAGCTGCTCTATGCGTTGCTGAACGCCCTCGGGCAGGGCATGGTGGTCGTTTGCCATGCCCGGCAGGGGCAGGGCGAGCACACCGCTCAGGGCCAGTGCCAGGGTGGCGCGTTTGAAGGACGGGATTACTTTCATCATGAACTCCTTGAATGACGGTCGGGATCAGGCCGCCTTGCGCAGACGG
Organism: Oceanimonas sp. MB9; assembly: GCF_011319775.1. Taxonomy (NCBI): domain Bacteria; kingdom Pseudomonadati; phylum Pseudomonadota; class Gammaproteobacteria; order Aeromonadales; family Aeromonadaceae; genus Oceanimonas; species Oceanimonas sp. MB9. Next base: position 397,027 of record NZ_VFBE01000009.1, read on the forward strand.
ACGCGTTGCTTGCCGCCCCGGGTCAGGGTGAACAGGTCACGCGGGTCGTCCAGATCAGGCACCAGCTCGATGAAACTGCCGATGCCGTCCGCTTCTGCCAGATCGAACAGCAGGCGCAGGGCGGAATAATCTTCCAGGGCGAAGCCGACCGAGTCAAAAATTGTGATCTCTTCTGCACTGGTGCGCCCGGAGCGGTTGTCGGCGATCAGCCGCCACATTTCGGTTACCGGGTGATCCGCGGCCAGCTGCTGAATGTCGCCTTCTATACGGGTTTGCGGCTCGAATTCCACAAAGATGCTGCCCTGGCGCAGAATGTCGGCGTGGATTTCGGTTTTGCCGGGGCAGTCGCCGCCCACCGCGTTGATGTGCATGCCCGGGCTCACCATGTCCGGGGTAAGGATGGTGGCCAGTCGCTTGTCGGCGGTGACGGTGGTGACGATATCGGCGTCATCGCAGGCCTCCTTGGCGGAGCGGCAGTGCACCAGGCGCAGGCCTTCAACCCCGGACAGGTTCTCGATGAACTTGGCGGTGGCGGTGGGATCCACGTCATAGCAGCGGACTTCCTCGATGCCCAGCACCTTGTGGAAGGCCAGGGCCTGGAATTCGCTCTGGGAGCCGTTGCCGATCAGCGCCATCACCCTGGCGTCGGGGCGGGCCATGTACCTGGCGGCCATGACCGAGGTGGCGGCGGTGCGAATGGCGGTGGTTAGGGTCAGCTCGGAGAGCAGCACCGGGTAGCCGGTGGCCACGTCGGCCAGCACACCAAAGGCCATCACGGTGGGCAGGTTGTAGTCGAGGTTGTCCGGGTGGCCGTTGACGTATTTGAAGGCGTACTGGTGCTGGTCGGACACCGGCATCAGTTCGATCACACCGATGTCGCTGTGGCTGGCCAGGCGGGCGGATTTTTCAAAGTCGTTCCAGCGGCGGTAGTCCTGCTCCAGGTAGGCCACCATTTTTTCTATCAGGGTTTCCACCCCGGCCTGGCTGATATAGTCACTCAGGCTGCCAACATCGATAAAGCGAGTCATGATTTTTTCCTATCTATAAACAAGTGTAACAAGGACATGTGTGTTTAACGGGCAATAACGCCCTGTTGCCAGAGTGCCTGGCTCAGGGTGCCGCAGTGGTCTTCAATGGCCTGCGCTCCCTGCAGGCAAAGCGCGTCATCTAGGGGCGCACCCACCAGCTGAACGCCCATCGGCACTCCCTGGTGTAAACCGGTAGGCACGGCGGCGGCAGGCAGCCCCAGGGCGTTGATCATCAGCAAAAAGCGCTGGGCGCGTAGCATGCGGGGGATCTGATTCGGCTCGCGCATATCCAGATCATTGGCAAAAGCGGGCTCGGCCGAGACCGGCATCAGTACCAGATCGTACTGCTCCAGCAGCTGGCTCCAGGCCCGGCGAATGCGGTTACGCTCCATCAGGGCCTGCATGGTGCCGGTCAGTGTCGGCGTGCCGAAAAATGCCCGATAGGCATCGACCACCTGCACCACCTCGGCGGAGCCATGGCGTTCCAGCTCGTCACGCTGCAGGGCATCCACCTCCGCCAGGGTGATGCAGCCCCAGATATTTGACGCTTGCCGGGCATCGGGCAGGGTGACGGCTTCGACCCGGTGACCGGCGGACTGCAGCGCCGCTTTGGCCTGCTCCATGGCGGCGAGCACGGGGGCGGACACCCCTTCGCCGAAAGGATCGGCCTGGTAGGCGATACGCAGCACGCCACCCTTGCCTCGGCCGCTGTCCCGGGCAGGAGACCAGTCGGCGTCAAAGGCGCTGTAGCGCGCCATGGAGGCCAGCCCCAGGCGCACGTCTGCCACCGAACGGGCGATAGGGCCCTGCACCGACAACAGCTGGGACATGGGCGGCCGGCCCCCGGTGGCGCTGGGATTGCCGTTGGCAATGCGGCCAAATGAAGGACGGATGGTGCTGACGCCACAGCAGTAGGCCGGATGACGCAGGGAGCCGCCCATGTCGTTGCCGTGGGCGATGCAGCCGATGCCTGCCGCCACCGCCGCGCCGGAGGAGCCACCGGGGGTAACATCCGGGTTCCAGGGGTTAAGCGACACGCCGTGCAGCGGGTTGGAGGTAAACCAGCGAATGCTGAACTCCGGAGTGTTGGTCAGGCCAATCACGATGGCGCCGTCCTGGCGAAGGTTGGCAATGACGGGGGCATCGTCGGTGGCCATGTTGTTCCGGTAGGCCGGCACGCCGTCGGAGTTGGCCTGGCCCGCCAGATCCATGTTGATCTTGGTGGTCACCGGTACCCCGAACAGCGGCGGCAGTGCATCCCCGGGCCGGCGTTGACGATCCAGCCGGCGGGCCTCGGCCAGGCTTTGTTCGTGCAGGGGCACCACCACGGCATTGAGCCGCGGGTTGACCTCGTCCAGTCGTGTCAGGTGGCTCTGCACCACCTGTTCGCAGCTGATGTCGCCGTCCTTGATCCGCCGGGCGGTTTCGACGGCACTCCATTTCCAGATAGTCATAGTCGGGTTCCTTTCTTCAAGATGGCGAATGAGGGGGAAATGCCTCTGAGCGGGTTATTTCCGAAGGGGGCTGAGCCTGGAGGCCGTGTGCCCGGACCCGGGTTCGTGGTTCCTGCTGGCCACATGCTCCAGAAAGCGGCGGCGTTCGTCGCGGATCACGGACGACAGCATGATCAGGCCGATGATGTTGGGAATGCAGATCAGCACCACCAGGGTGTCCATCAGGTTGACGATAAGATCCAGCTTGAGCAGGGCGCCGGCCACGGTCAGGATCAGGAAGATAGCCAGATACAGGCCGCGCACCAGGCGGTGGTTGCCGAACAGCATGCTGCTGGCCTTGAGGCCGTAATAGCAGGCCACCAGTATGGTGGAAAAGCCGAACAGCAGCAGGCACACCGCCAGCACCACCGGAACCAGGGCAGCACGGTCTCATAGGCCGCCGAGGTCAGCGCCACACCGCTGAGCCCTTCCTGGGTGTAGGTGCCGGTGACAATAATGACCAGGGCGGTCATGGTGCAGATGATCACGGTGTCGATAAAGGGCTCCAGCAGCGCCACATAACCTTCCGCCGCCGGGTAACGGGTCTTGGCGGTGGCGTGGGCGATGGCGGCGGTGCCCATGCCGGCTTCGCTGGAGATCATGGCGCGAATAAAGCCCTGGGTCATGGCCCCCCAGATGCCGCCGGAAACGCTGTCGAGGCTGAAGGCAGAGTCGACGATGATGCCAAAGGCGGCGGGAATGCGGTCGTAGTTGACGAACAGCACCATCAATGAGGCCGAGACATAGATAATGCCCATCAGCGGCACCAGCTTTTCGGTGGTACGGCCAATACTTTGCATGCCCCCGGAGACGATAATGCCCACCATGAGTGCAATCAGGCCGCCGAACAACCAGCCGTTGCGGCCGAGAAAGGCCTGTTCACCCCCGGTCACGCTGACTACCTGAGCATAAATCTGGTTGACCTGGTACATGTTGGTGGAGACGAAGGTGGCGAGCGTGATCGCTAGGGCGATAAAGCCGGCCAGAAACAGGCCCAACCTGGGCAGCCCCTTGTCGGCAAAACCACGGCGAATGTAATGCATGGGGCCACCGGAGACGGTGCCATCGGCATGGACGGTGCGATATTTCACTCCCAGGGTGCATTCGGCAAACTTGGTGGCCATGCCGAGGCAGCCGGCCACTATCATCCAGAACACGGCACCGGGGCCGCCAATGGCGATGGCGATGGCCACGCCGGAGATATTGCCCAGCCCCACGGTGACCGACAGCGCCGAGGTCAGCGCCTGAAAATGGGTGACTTCTCCGGGGGCCCGGGGATCGTTGAAATCCCCGCGCACCAGGCGCCAGGCCAGCCCCAGGGAGCCGAACTGCAAAAAACCGAAACGAATGGTACAGAACAGGGCCCCGCCGATCAGCCACAGTACGATAACGGGAATGGATGAGGCGCCGAGGGGAATGCTGTAAAACACCACGCTCATCAACTGGTCAATGAGGCCGCTCAGACTGACGCCCGGCTCGTCGGTGGCGGCTTGTGCCAGGGTTGGCAGCAGCAAGGCGGCCCAGATGACAGTTTTCATCGTTCTCTCCCTATTATTCCTTTCGATGCCGTTCCCTCCTGCAAGGGACGGGGTCCATGGTCGCATCAGCACAATGTGACGCTTCGATGAAAAAATAATAACAAAGCCGTCATGTCGAAATTTCGCGTAAAGAGGACTCAGGCGGGCTGCTTTTGACAAACCGTTTCATTCTTGGCGGTGAAGGTAAAATATTTGTGCATGAAAGGCGGGGCCGGTAACAAAGTGGCCCTTGTACAAGCCCGGGGCAGGCCATGAAAAAAGGGACGAACCGTGAGGGGGCAGAAACGACGAAGGCGCCGTGAGGCGCCTTCGAAGGGGGTTGCGGTGAGCCCGAAGCGATCAGTCGCGGCTCATGCCCAGCAGTTGCAGCAGGCTCAGGAAGATGTTGAAGATGGACACATACAGGGTCACGGTGGCGGAGATGTAGTTCTGCTCGCCGCCGTGAATGATGGCGCTGGTCTGCATCAGAATGGCGCCGGAAGAAAACAGAATAAACAGGGCGCTCAGGGCCAGGCTCAGGGCCGGCAGGGCCAGGAAGATATTGGCCACAAAGCCCACCAGGATCACCACAAAGCCGGCCATCATCATGCCGCCGAGAAAGGACATGTCCTTCTTGGTGGTCAGCACATAGGCGGACAGCGCCAGGAAGGTGAGGGCGGTACCGCCCAGGGCCAGCATCACGGTTTCGGTGCCGGAGCTGGTGCTCAGGTAGTAGTTGAGAATGGGGCCAATGGTGTAGCCGGTAAAGGCGGTAAAGGCAAAGATAAACAGCAGGCCCAGGCCGCTGTTGCGGTTGCGCTCGGTGAGGAACATCAGGCCGTAAAAGCCCACCAGGGTAATAATCAGGCCCGGATGGGGCAGGTTCATCATGGCGCTGACGCCGGCGGACAGGGCGGCGACCACCAGGGTCATGCCCAGCAGCATATAGGTATTGCGCAGTACCTTGTTGGTTTCCAGCGCACCACCATGGGTACGTGAAAGGGTGTTGTTGTAACGCATGATCCAGACTCCTTGGCTATCTGACTCAAAATGACGTGAATGAAGTTGTATCTATTCTGGACATGATATGACCCGGTTGTCGAGTCTTCCGTTTCGCCCCTGTGAAGCCCATTGGCGGATTCTTGCCCATTTGAACCGCAAATGGCATTTATCGGTTTACAAGGTGCGGCGGCCTCAGTAGTATTGGCGCCCGTCAGGAGGGGTGGCAGAGTGGTTGAATGCACCGGTCTTGAAAACCGGCGTGGGTTTATAGCCCACCGTGGGTTCAAATCCCACCTCCTCCGCCAGACACCGAAAAGCCCGCTGCATTAGCAGCGGGCTTTTTGCATTCTATTCATTGCGCTAGGCCGCCGGAGTTTGCCATGGAGATATTGCTCGACCATGCCGAGTTTTGCGTGATCAACAAGCCCGCCGGTATCGGCATGCACCAGGAAGGCGATGAGCCCGGCCTGGTGCGCCTGCTCGGTGAACAACTGCAGCAATCGTTTTATCCGGTGCACCGGCTCGACAAGATGACCACGGGCGCGCTGCTGCTGGCGCGCACCGCCGAGGCCAACCGTGTGCTCAGCGCCCAATTTGCCGCACGCACCACCACCAAGCGCTATCTGGCGTTGTCCGATCGCAAACCCGTCAAAAAGCAGGGCTGGGTGAAAGGGGGCATGGAGAAGACCCGCAATGGCAGCTGGAAACTGACCCGGGGCGAGACCAACCCGGCGGTTACCCACTTCTACAGCACCTCGCTGGCGCCGGGGCTGAGGGGCTTTATGCTGCAGCCCCACACCGGTCGTACTCATCAGTTGCGGGTGGCGCTGAAAAGCCTGGGCTGTCCCATACTGGGGGACGATCGCTACGGTGGCAGCCCCGCCGACCGGGGCTATCTGCACGCCTGGCGGCTGGCCTTTGACTGGCAGGGCGAGCGCATTGAGGTCACGGCCCCCGCCACCGAGGGGGAGTTGTTTGCGCACTGGTACACGGCTCTTGCCCAGTGGGCAGACAAGCTTTAAGCCTGTCTCTTGGGCAAAAATCGCTGAGAACCAATCGCCATGCGAAGCAGCAGTGCGGTTGCGCTCCGCCGACACGCTTCAAGCACCTCCCCGTGTCGCTCGGCACATGCCATCCATTGCATGTGACGGTCGGCTTCGGCAATCCCCACCGCTGCTTCGGGCAACTTCGGAGCTGCCTGGAAGCGGTCAGTCAGCACCGAGTGCGCCAGGGATGGCGCAGGGGAGCCTACAGGGAAGTATTCACGGCGTGCCGGAGAAGCAGTGCGCTTTGTTCGACGAAAACGCACGGTACCGCAAGCGACGAAAACTTGTGACCAAGAGACAGGCGATTAGCCATCAGCTGCTCGATATGGTTTGCAGGCACGACACCGTATCAGCACTTCACGTTTCCCGCTTTCCGCTGTTCTTCCTGCAACCAAAGCATCCTTGATGCGGTCTCAATGGCGACTGCCATCAACAGGAGAGTCGTTATGCGCTACTGGATCATGGGGGGCGGCGGCATTGGCCGGGCGCTGGCGGCGGCCTGCCTTGAGCGGGGCGACGAGGTCATGCTGTTCAGCCGTACCAACCCGGGCATTGACGGGGTTGGATGGCATGCCCTCGACAACACCGATGAAGACGCCATGGGAGCGCTGTGCGCCGGGCTGACCTTGCCGAATAGGGTGATCAACACCGTGGGCATGTTGCACAGCGATTGCTGGCAGCCGGAAAAGCGCATCGAGCAACTGACCGAACATGCCCTGCTGGATCACCTGCGGATCAATACCTGGCCCACCCTGGCGCTGGCGCGATTGCTGTCGGCACGCATGGAACGGCGACAGCCCCTGCTGCTGGCGGCCCTGTCGGCCAGGGTGGGCAGCATCAGCGACAACCGCGGCGGCGGCTGGTACAGCTACCGTATCAGCAAGGCGGCGCTCAACATGGCCATCAAAAACCTTGGGGTGGAGTGGGCCAGGCGTTTTCCCCTGGCCTGCGTGGTGGGGCTGCACCCGGGCACGGTGGCCACCAACCTCTCCGCGCCCTTTCGCGCCGGCCTGCCCGAGGGGCAGTTGCAGACCCCGACACAGGCGGCCGAGCACCTGCTGGCGGTGCTCGACGGCATCACGCCAGCGCAGTCGGGCCGGTTGTTCGCCTGGGACGGCCGGGAAATTCAACCCTGAGGCATCAGCGCGGCCGGTAACGCTGGCGCAGCAGGCGCGGCACCGCGTAATGCCCGCTGCGATAATGACCGCGCACCGCGTCCAGGGTCAGGGACATTACCTTTTCCGCCACCAGGTGGTGATCCTGGGCCATGGTATTCACCGGCGTGGCAAGAAAGTCCAGCAGCCGGTGATCACCAAAGGTGGCCAGCCGCAGCGACGCAGGCAGGGCACCCAGATGCTGGTGAAGGAAGTCCATCACCCCTTCCAGCAGTACAAAGGCGGTGGTGACGATGGCCAGGGGCGACTGCCAGTCGGTGTCGACCTGTTGCTCCAGCAGGGCGCGGGCGCAGTGGCGGTCAAACTGTTCGACATGACTAATCTCAAATGACGCCCCCAGCTCGGTGGCGGCATCGCGAAAGCCGCGCTCCCGTTCCTGGCTGATGCTGAGCCCGGGAGCGGCACCGATCAGCCAGGCCCGCTCCGGCGAAGGGCCCACCAGGGTGCGGGTCAGGCGGGCGCAGGCTTCGGCGTTTTCACTGCTGACCGAGGCCAGGCTGTGAGGCAGGGGCCGATCCAGGCCCACCACCGGCAACTCCCGGTTCAGCCGGCAATAGAAGTCATCGCTCACCGCCAGGCAGCTCGCCACCATGAGCGCGTCCACCCGCCTGGCCTTCAACATCAGGGCCAGCTCCCGCTCGGTCTGAGGGTCATCATCGGAGCAGGTGATCAGCAGCTGAAAGCCATGGTGCCGGGCCTGGCGCTCCAGCAACCGGGCCAGGGTGGCGTAACTGGGGTTGGCCAGATCCGGCACCACCAGCCCCAGGGTACGGGACAGGCCGCCGCGCAGGGCCGCGGCCTGACGATCGGGCTCGAAATTGTGGGCCCGTACCACCGCCATCACCTTGTCCTGGGTGCGCTGGCTGATGCGATACTGCTCGGCCTTGCCATTGATCACGCAGCTGGCGGTGGTGCGGGACACCCCGGCCAGGCGCGCAATTTCGTCCAGTTTCATTTCTCGCCTCATCGCTGAAAGTGTGCACCGGATCATATCATTGCACAGTGCCGGTGCAGGAAGCTTGCTCGACATGCTAAAACGATTCAGCATTATTTTAACAGTTTCGGCTCGTGGTTTTAACCAACGTAATCTAGGGTGTTTGTATCCCGAATTATCAGCAGGTGATGTCATGCTCTCTCTGACCACACAGGACGTAAAAATGGGCCAGACCCTGGCCGACAAGCAGGCAGTCATTTCGGCACTGGCCGAGTGGCTGGAGCAGGATGGCAACGTGGCCGCCGGTTATGCCGATGGCATGCTGGCGCGGGAAGCCCAGACCGCCACCTACCTGGGACAGGGCATTGCCATTCCCCACGGCACCCAGGAGTGCCGGCACTTGGTAAAGCAAACCGGTATCAAGGCGTTGCACTTGCCCGACGGGGTGGACTGGGGCGACGGTGAAAAGGCCTATCTGGTGCTGGGCATCGCCGCCGGATCCGACGAACATTTGGAGCTGCTGCGCCGCCTTGCCCGTGCCCTGTCCCGGGATGATTTGGCGGAGCAGGTACGCCGGGCTGAAAGCCGTCAGGACATACTGCGGCTGCTGCAGGGCGAGGAGGAATCGTCGCAGGCGCCGGTGCTGGGCTGGCGTCGGGAGTGGATGCGCACCGGCGTCGAGGCCACCTCTCTTGCAGCGCTGCAACGGGCGGCCTGCGAGCTGCTGAATGCCGACGACACAGAACGTCAGGCATTGCAGGCCAGCAGCCTGCACCTGGGTCAGGGCTGGTGGCTGAGCCAGGCCCCGGCCAGCGGCGAGCCCAGGGCCGCGCTGGTGACCACCACCGGTTTTGAGCATTCGGGCCAGCCGGTGCGGGCGCTGCTGGCACTGGCGGTCAACGGCAACGGTCACCGGCCCTTGCTGGCCCAGCTGGCCGACTGGCTGCTGGCCGACAAGGGACAAGCGCTGGCGGCCATGGCCGATAGCACCGCCCTGCACACCGCCCTGGCCCGGGGTCCCCATGCCCCCGGCGAAGATGGCCTGGCCGACAATCAGCGCCTGGTGGTGGTGCGCAATCATCAGGGGTTGCATGCCCGCCCGGGTGCCATGATGGTGCAGATTGCCAAGCAGTTCGAGGCCGACATTCGAGTGCGCAACCTGGATGGTGACGGCCATGACGTCAACGGCAAAAGCCTGATGAAGCTCATCGGCCTGGGCGTGCGCCCCGGCCATCAGCTGTTGCTTACTGCAGAAGGGCCCGACGCCGCCGCGGCGCTGGAGCAACTGGTGACCGCCATTAATGAAGGACTGGGCGAAGACGTGATGCCGGTTGCCGCCGGCCCGACCCTGGTGCATCAGGTACAGGACATAGCCCCCGATACCGAAATGCGTGGCGTGGGGGCCTCGCCGGGCACCGCCATCGGCCCGTTGTTCGTCGAGGTGCCGGTGCACTTTGACTACCCCGATACCGCCTGCGATGCCGACGCCGAGCAACGGCGGCTGAAGGCCGCCCTGGCACAGGCCGATACAGATCTAGCGGCCGCCGCCGAGGCCACTCACGAGCCTCAGGCGCGGGATATTCTCTCCATGCACCGGGAATTGCTGGGCGATCCGGCGCTGGCCGAAGGCGCCCAGGCCCGGCTGCAGCGAGGCGCCTCGGCCCCCGCCGCCTGGTGGTCGGAAATCGACTCCGCCGCCACGCGGCAGGCGGCCAGCCCCAATGCCATGCTGGCGGAGCGGGCCGCCGACATTCGCGATATCGGCCGCCGGGTCATGGCCATTCTGTGCGACACACCGCTGCCGCAAACCCCGAACGCCCCCTATATCTGGGTAGCGGAAGACATAGGCCCGTCGGATGTGGTGAACATGAACGCCGAGTTGGTACTGGGGCTGGTGACCGCCGGAGGGGGCCCTTCTTCTCACAGTGCCATACTGGCCCGATCACTGGGCATTCCCGCGTTGGTGGCCATGGGCGGCGCCGTCATGGGCCTGAAGTCCGGTACGCAAGCCATTCTTAACGGCGACGCCGGCACCCTGCATGTGGCCCCGGCCGACCGAGTGCTGGAGCAGGCCAAAGCCCGCCAGGCGCAGGAGCGGCAACTGGCCGAGCAGGCCTGGGAACACCGTGACCAGGCCGCCGTTACCACCGACGGCCATCGCCTGGAGGTAGGCGCCAACCTGGGGGATACCGCCAAAACCGCCGCCGCCGTAGAAGGCGGGGCGGAAGGGGTGGGCCTGCTGCGCACCGAGTTTGTGTTTATGGGCCGAAGCCAGGCGCCGGATCTGGCGCAGCAGCAGGCCGAATACGACAAGGCATTTACCGCCCTTAATGGCCGGCCGCTGGTGGCCCGCACCCTGGACGTGGGCGGCGACAAGCCGTTGCCCTACTGGCCGGTGCCCAAAGAGGACAATCCCTTTCTCGGCGTGCGCGGCATTCGCCTGTGCATGCAGCAGCCCGAGCTGCTGGAAACCCAGCTGCGCGCCCTGCTGACCGCCGCCGGCGATCGGCCGCTACGCATCATGTTTCCCATGGTGGCCGACTGGGCCGAGTGGCGCTTTGCCAAAGAGATGTTTGAGCGGGTGCAGGCCGAGGTACAGGCCGCCGACGTGCAGCTGGGCATCATGGTGGAAGTACCGTCCGCCGCCCTCAATGCCCAATTGTTTGCGCAAGACGCCGACTTTTTCAGCATTGGCACCAATGATCTGACCCAATACACCCTGGCCGCGGATCGGGGTAACGGCGAGCTGGCGGCGTTGTCCGACGGCCTGCATCCGGCGGTGCTGCGGCTGATCGCCATGACGGTAGAAGCCGCCCATGCCCATGGCAAATGGGTGGGCGTATGCGGCGAGTTGGGGGCGGATCCCCAGGCGCTGCCGCTGCTGCTGGGGCTGGGAGTGGATGAGGTCTCGGTCAGCCCGGGCCGGGTACCCCTGGTCAAAGCCCGGGTGCGCGAGTGCAGCCTGGCCCGTTGCAAGGATTTGGCCGCGAAGGCCCTTCGTGCCCGGGACGCCCAGACCGTCCGGGCCCTGACAGGAGAAATTCAATGAGCATGCTAACCCTGACCCTGAACCCGGCGCTGGATCTCACCGTGTCGCTGGAGCAACTCAAGGCCGGTCACGTCAATATCGCCAAATCCGGGCATCTGGGGGCGGCGGGCAAGGGCATCAATGTGGCCCGGGCGCTGGCGGATCTGGGGCACAAGCCCCGGGCCAGCGGCTTTCTCGGGCTGAATAACGATGCTTCCTTTCGTGCCCTGTTTGGCCGGCACGGCATTGGCGACGATTTCGTCCGCCTGCCCGGTGATACTAGGGTCAATGTGAAAATCAGCGAGGCGGAAGGCCGGGTAACCGACATCAACCTGCCCGGACTCAGGGTCGGGGAGGGCGACTGGACCCGGCTGCTGGCCCGACTCGAGTCGCTGGCAGACGATTTTGAGTACCTGGTAGTGGCGGGCAGCCTGCCACCCGGGGTCAGCCCGGCGCAGCTGGAAGGCATGATTGAAATGTGGCGTGAGCGGGGCAAAACGGTCTGGCTGGACGCCAGCGGCGAGGCACTGCGGGCCGGCATTCGCGGCCGGCCCGCCCTGATCAAGCCCAATCTGGAAGAGCTGGAAGGCCTGGTGGGCCAGCCGGTCGACAGCGATGAGGCCCTGATCGGCTGTGCGCTTACCCTGCGGCAGCGGGGCATCGAACAGGTGGTGGTGTCGGCTGGTGCCGACGGCGTCTGCTGGTTTGGCCCCAATGGCGCCTGGCGCGCACGGGTGCCCAGGGTCAAGGTGGTGAGCACGGTGGGCGCCGGCGACTCCCTGGTGGCGGGACTTTGTGCCGGCATGGTGGAAGGCCTGAACGAACCCGACAACCTGCGCCGCGCCGTGGCCCTGTCATTGATGGCGGTCACCCAGATAGGCGTGGGTATCTACGATCAGAAGGCCTTTGCCGCCTTTCAGCGGAACATTGAGATTGAACCCATTGCTCGTCAGGGAGCGGACACATGAAAGCGCTGATCCTTACCGCCTGTCCCAGCGGCATGGCAAGCAGTTACATGGCGGCCCGCGTGCTGGCGCACGCCGCCGAGCAGCAAGGCTGGCAGGTGGCCGTGGAATGCCACAGTCAGCTTGAGCCGGTAACGCCCTTTACCCCGGCACAGATCGCCGAGGCCGAGCTGGTGCTGGTGGCCGCCGCCGGGCCGGCCCCGAACCTGTCCCGCTTTGCCGGCAAGCCCGGCTTTGTGGGAGAGATTCAGCCGGCGCTGAACGATCCCAAGGCCTGGTTGCAACGGGCGGCGCAGCAGGCGGCGCCGCTGCCTGTAGAGGCACCCTTCGAGGCGCACAGCGAAAATCGGATCCGGCTGGTGGCGATCACCGCCTGTCCTACCGGGGTGGCGCACACCTTCATGTCGGCCGAGGCGCTGACCGAAACCGCCCAGGGACTGGGTCATCATATCAAGGTGGAAACGCAAGGCTCGGTGGGGGCCCAGAATGCCCTGACCGCCGACGACATTGCCGCCGCCGACTGCGTGATTGTGGCCGCCGATATCGAGGTCAACCTGGCCCGTTTCAACGGCAAGCGGCTGTATCGTACCAGTACCGGGCAGGCGTTAAAAAAGCCACAGCACACCATTGAAACCGCCCTGCGCGAGGCAAAGACCTGGCAGCAGCAAAGCGGCGGTGCGGCTTTGAGCACCGAGGCCGACAAAAAGGAGCCGGGTCCTTACCAGCACCTGCTCACCGGGGTGTCCTTTATGCTGCCCATGGTGGTGGCCGGGGGCCTTATCATTGCACTGTCGTTTATTTTCGGCATCGAGGCGTTCAAGGAAGAGGGCACGCTGGCGGCGGCGCTGATGCAGATAGGTGGCGGCTCGGCCTTTGCCCTGATGATTCCGGTGCTGTCGGGCTACATTGCCTATTCCATTGCCGACCGGCCGGGCATTGCCCCGGGCATGATCGGTGGCATGCTGGCCAGCAGCCTGGGGGCCGGTTTTATCGGCGGCATCATCTCCGGCTTTCTCGCCGGTTACAGCGCCCGCCTGCTGGCCCGGCGAGTTCCCATGCCCAAAAGCCTGGAGTCGCTCAAGCCGATATTGATTATTCCGCTGTTCGCCAGCCTGTTTACCGGCCTGGTGATGATCTATGTGGTGGGCGGTCCGGTGGCCACCATCATGGCGGTGATGACCGACTTTCTCAATAACATGGGCTCGGCCAACGCCGTGCTGTTGGGCATCATTATTGGTGCCATGATGTGCTTTGACATGGGCGGCCCGGTCAACAAGGCGGCCTATGCCTTTTCCGTGGGGCTGCTGGCTTCGCAAACCTATGGCCCCATGGCGGCGGCCATGGCGGCGGGCATGGTGCCGGCCATTGGCATGGGCATTGCCACCTTTCTGGCCCGGCGCAAGTTCAACCCCAATGAGCAGGAGGCGGGCAAGGCATCCTTTGTGCTGGGATTGTGTTTTATTTCCGAAGGAGCCATTCCCTTTGCGGCGCGGGATCCGCTTCGCGTGATCCCCAGCTGCATGGCCGGCGGCGCCCTGACCGGTGCCCTGTCGATGCTGTTCGGGGCCAAACTGCTGGCACCCCATGGCGGCGTGTTCGTGTTGTTTATTCCCAATGCTATTGAGCAACTGGGCTGGTATGTGCTGGCCATTTCCGCGGGCTCGGTGCTGACCGGCGTGGTGTATTCGGTTCTCAAGCGCAGTGATGCCCAGATGCTGATGGCCGGCGGTCAGGCGGGGCCGGCAGCCGTAGGTACCGGTCGCTGACCTTTCCAGAGCAGATCGCGTTAAATACAGGACTAAACCCACTTTTGTGGGTTTAATTTTTGCTTTTTTTATTTTTTATGGTTTTTTATTCCGCCATTTGTGGGTTTTTGAAGATTTTTACGTTATTAGCTGCTACCCTTGCGCACCTCGATTGCGACCCCGCCCGTTTGGGACTTTGAATAAGGAGTATTCATTCATGAATGCGAGTGAAAAAAAGCTGTCGCTCACCACCCGTGTGCTGGTGGGCATGGCCCTGGGGATGCTGGCCGGCTTTGTTATCCGCACCCTGTTTGCCGACGCCGCCCTGGTTCAGGAATATCTGGTCAACGGCCTGTTCATGGTCGGCGGCAAAATTTTTATTGCCAGCCTCAACATGCTGGTAGTACCGCTGATCTTTGTCTCCCTGGTATGCGGCACCAGCTCCCTGAAAGACATCTCCACCCTGGGGCGGCTGGGGGGCAAGACCCTGGCGTTCTACCTGTTCACCACCGCCGTGGCCATTTCCCTGGCTCTGCTGATGGGGGAGCTGTTCAAGCCCGGTGAAGGGGCGGATCTGGCGACCTCTAGCACCTTTGCCGCCCGCGAGGCGCCGTCGTTGGCCGAGGTGATCATTAATATGTTCCCCACCAACCCCATCAACGCCATGGCCCAGGGCAATACCCTGCAGATCATCGTGTTTGCCGTGCTGTTTGGCATTGCCATCAGCCTGGCGGGCAAGTCCGGGGAACGGGTAGCGGCGCTGTTTGTGGATCTGAACGAAGTGATCATGAAGCTGGTGGCGCTGCTGATGAACCTGGCCCCCTACGGCGTGTTCTGCCTGATGGCCCAGCTGTTCACCAGCCTGGGGCTGGATGCCATTCTTAATCTGATTGAGTATTTCCTGGTGCTGGCGGGCACCCTGCTGCTGCATGCCCTGGTGACCTACTCCACCCTGTTCCGGGTGTTCACCGGCCTGAGCCCGATCACCTTTCTCAAAAAGATGGAAGACGCAGTCATGTTTGCCTTTTCCACCGCGTCATCCAACGCCACCATACCGGTGACCCTGGAAACCACCACTCGGCGCATGGGTGTGGAAAATCGGGTAGCCTCCTTTACCGTGCCCCTGGGTGCCACCATCAACATGGACGGCACCGCCATCATGCAAGGGGTGGCCACCGCCTTTATCGCCCAGGCGTTCAACATTGATCTGACCTTTGGCGATTACCTGATGGTGATCATGACCGCTACACTGGCCTCCATTGGTACCGCTGGTGTGCCCGGGGTGGGCATGGTGATGCTGGCCATGGTGCTGAACCAGGTGGGGCTGCCGGTGGAAGGCATTGCACTGATCATCGGTGTGGATCGTCTGCTCGACATGATACGTACCGCCGTCAACATTACCGGCGACGCCGTGGTCACCTGCATCGTGGGCAAGAGCGAAGGCGCCATGAACGTGAGCCGCTTTCACGATCCCCATGCCGGTGAAAAGGAAGAAGACGTCCATTTCACCAAGGAATAAGGCTCGAACACGGATAAAAAAATACCGGCCAAGGGCCGGTATTTTTTATTGGGGCGGGCGGTCAGTCCTTGTCTTTC
Organism: Oceanimonas sp. MB9; assembly: GCF_011319775.1. Lineage (NCBI taxonomy): Bacteria > Pseudomonadati > Pseudomonadota > Gammaproteobacteria > Aeromonadales > Aeromonadaceae > Oceanimonas > Oceanimonas sp. MB9. Next base: position 412,556 of record NZ_VFBE01000009.1, read on the forward strand.
AGCATATGACCCAGCTTGCCGGCCTTGGTATTGAGGTAATGCTCGTTGAACGGGTTGCGGCCTTCCTGCAGCGGCAGGCGCTCGGCTACCTTGATGCCGAAGTTTTCCATCGCCTTGACCTTGCGCGGGTTGTTGGTCATCAGGTGAAGCTCGCCCACACCCAGGCTGTGCAGCATGTCGGCACAGATGGTGTAGTCGCGCATGTCGGCGGCAAAGCCCAGCTCGACATTGGCTTCCACTGTATCCTTGCCCTGATCCTGCAGGTGATAGGCGTGAATTTTGTTCAGCAGGCCAATCCCCCGGCCTTCCTGGCGCACATACAACAGTACGCCGCGACCTTCCTTGGCAATGCGCTCCAGCGCCGCCTGCAGTTGAAAGCCGCAGTCACAGCGCAGACTGAACAGGGCATCGCCGGTCAGGCATTCGGAATGAATGCGGGCCAGCACAGGTTCGCCGTTGTCGACATCCCCCATTACCAGGGCGGCATGATCCTTGCCTGTTCCCTTTTCTTCAAAACCGACCAGGGTAAAGGTGCCCCAGGGAGTGGGCAACTTGGAGTTTGCCATTCGGGTAACACTGCTCATGGCCTTCCTCTTAAAACAGCACATCAATAAAAAATGCCGGCTATTGTAAAGCGGATGGAGCGACAGGTATAGGTTCAATCGTATTGGCGGCTTTGTTAATTGTTTGTAATGCCTGTCTTTGTGGTGTGAGTCGGTTATAATGCCGCCCGCGCGATGCCTGCCTCAAAGGCAGTGTATCCGAACTCATGTTTCACTGGAGGATGTATGTCTGAACAAGCTCCCGTCATCACCGTGGATGGCCCGGGCGGTGCCGGCAAGGGAACCCTTTGCCAGCTGCTGGCGGAACAACTGGAATGGCACCTGCTCGACTCCGGTGCCATTTACCGGGTGTTGGCACTGGCAGCCCTGCACCACAACGTGGCTCTGGATGACGAAGCGGGGCTGATGCCCCTGGCAGCGCACCTGGACGTGCAGTTTCCGACAACGGGCGGCGACATTCGTGTGATCCTGGAAGGGGAAGATGTGTCCCGCGATATTCGTACTCAGCAAGTGGCCGACGCGGCCAGCAAGGTCGCGGCGTTTCCCCGTGTGCGCGAGGCGCTGCTGCGCCGTCAGCGCGCCTTTCGCGCCAGGCCCGGGCTGATTGCCGACGGTCGCGACATGGGCACCGTGGTGTTTCCGGATGCCGAGGTCAAGATTTTCCTCGACGCCAGTGCCGAAGAGCGTGCCAGTCGACGCCTCAAGCAGTTGCAAGAAAAGGGGTTTGATGTTAGTTTTGACCGCCTTTTAAGCGAAATTCGAGAGCGCGACGACCGGGATCGTAACCGGGCCGTGGCGCCGCTCAAGGCGGCCGATGACGCCCTGGTGATTGACTCCACCGAACTGACCATCACCCAGGTGCTGGACAGGGTACTGAGTCATACTAAGGTTAAACTTGGTCGTTAAGCCATTTGGCAATGCCGCCCTCAGGGAAGCCGGGCGGAATGTGTTAGTCACCCCACGAGCGCCGGATTGCCCCGTGGATGTTCAACTTAACAGTGTATTCATTAAACATGACTGAATCTTTTGCTCAACTCTTTGAAGAGTCTCTGAAAGAACTCGAAACCCGTCCGGGCTCCATCGTCAAGGGCACCGTTGTTGCCATTGAAAACGGCATCGTGCTGGTTGACGCCGGTCTGAAGTCCGAGTCTGCCATTCCCGCCGAGCAGTTCAAGAACGCCCAGGGCGAGCTGGAAATCAGCGTTGGCGACGAAGTAGACGTAGCGCTGGACGCCGTGGAAGACGGCTTCGGCGAGACTCAGCTGTCCCGTGAAAAAGCCAAGCGCCACGAAGCCTGGCTGCAGCTGGAAAAGGCCTACGAAGACGAAGAAACCGTGACCGGCGTGATCAACGGCAAGGTCAAGGGTGGTTTCACCGTAGAAGTGAACAGCATCCGCGCCTTCCTGCCCGGTTCCCTGGTAGACGTGCGTCCGGTTCGCGACACCACTCACCTGGAAGGCAAAGAGCTTGAGTTCAAGGTCATCAAGCTGGACCAGAAGCGCAACAACGTTGTGGTTTCCCGTCGTGCCGTGATCGAAACCGAAAACAGCGCCGAGCGCGAGCAGCTGCTGGAAAACCTGCAGGAAGGCCAGGAAGTCAAGGGTATCGTCAAGAACCTGACCGACTACGGTGCCTTCGTAGATCTGGGTGGCGTAGACGGCCTGCTGCACATCACCGACATGGCCTGGAAGCGCGTTAAGCATCCTTCCGAGATCGTGAACGTGGGCGACGAGATCAACGTTAAAGTCCTGAAGTTCGACCGCGAGCGCACCCGTGTGTCTCTGGGCCTGAAGCAGCTGGGCGAAGATCCGTGGGTAGATATTGCCAACCGTTACCCGGAAGGCACCCGTTTGGCCGGCCGCGTAACCAACCTGACCGACTACGGCTGCTTCGTTGAAATCGAAGAAGGCGTTGAAGGCCTGGTGCACGTGTCCGAAATGGACTGGACCAACAAGAACATTCACCCGTCCAAGGTTGTTTCCGTTGGTGACAACGTGGAAGTGATGGTTCTGGATATCGACGAAGAGCGTCGTCGTATCTCCCTGGGTCTGAAGCAGTGCAAATCCAACCCTTGGCAGCAGTTCGCCGAAACCCACAACAAGGGTGACCGCGTATCTGGCAAGATCAAGTCCATCACCGACTTCGGTATCTTCATTGGTCTGGAAGGCGGCATCGACGGTCTGGTTCACCTGTCCGACATCTCCTGGAACGCCAACGGTGACGAAGCTGTTCGTGAATTCAAGAAGGGCGACGAGATCGAAGCCGTTGTTCTGCAGGTCGATCCGGAGCGTGAGCGCATCAGCCTGGGCGTGAAGCAAATCGACGAAGATCCCTTCAATAAGTACCTGTCTGACAACAAGAAAGGTGCTATCGTTAAGGGTACCATCACCGCCGTTGACGCCAAGGGTGCCGTGGTTGAGCTGGAAGAAGGCGTGGAAGGTTACATCCGCGTTGCCGACATCTCCCGCGACCGCATCGAAGACGCCTCCACCGTGCTGAACGCCGGTGAAGAAATTGAAGCTCGCTTCATGGGCATCGATCGCAAGAACCGCACCGTCAGCCTGTCCATCCGCGCGAAGGACGAAGCTGAAGAGAAGGCTGCCATCGACACCCTGAACCAGCAGCAAGAAGAAGTTGGTCTGAGTGCCATGGCCGAAGCATTCAAGGCGGCGAAAGGCGAATAAGCCTGTCCGAATTGAAACAAGGGGGCCTTCGCGGCCCCTTTTTATTTGGTGTTCCGGAGACAGTAGCATGACAAAATCCGACCTGATTGAACGTATGGCGGAACAATACGCGCACCTTTCCGCCAAGGAAGTGGAAAACGCCATCAAGGAAATTCTGGAGCAAATGGCGTCGACCCTGCAATCGGGTGATCGCATTGAAATTCGCGGTTTCGGCAGTTTTTCCCTGCATTACCGTGCCCCCCGCCTGGGACGGAATCCCAAGACCGGAGAAAAGGTGGAGCTTAACGGTAAATACGTGCCCCATTTCAAGCCAGGCAAGGAGCTGCGGGAACGGGTAAACCCGGCGTAGCTTCACTTTTCCGCCGGCCGCGGTGGCGTCCCCCCGGCTTTTTCGGGATAATGCCGTTTACTCAAAATCAGGATGTTGAGAGGGTAAGGTGAAAATAATTTTTGGCCTGATAATTCTGGCTGTCCTTTTTGCGGTAGGGCTGACTTTGGGCTCCCAGAATGACCAGCTGGTGCATGTCAATTATTTGCTGGCCCAGGGAGACTACCGACTGTCTTCTTTGCTGGCGATTATTTTTGTAGCCGGATTTGCCTTGGGTTGGCTTGTTTTTGGCCTGGTTATGCTGCGTCTTAAAATGACCAACAAGGGGCTGCACAAAAAGGTTGAGCGTCAGCAACGGGAACTGGAAGAGCTCAGGGCGCTGCCGGTTAAGGACTGACGAACTTCATGCTGGAATTGCTGTTTCTGCTGCTTCCGGTGGCAGCAGCCTATGGCTGGTATATGGGACGCCGAGGCGTTCGCCAGGATGCACAGAAACAATCCAGCCAATTCTCCCGGCACTATGTTGCCGGGTTGAATTTTCTGCTTTCCGACGAGCCCGACAAGGCCGTCGATCTCTTTATTCAGTTGCTGCAGGTTGACAGCGAAACCATTGAAACCCACCTGGCGCTGGGAAACCTGTTCCGTACCCGTGGCGAAGTAGACCGAGCCATTCGTATTCATCAAAATTTGATCGCCCGTACCAACCTGTCTCTCGAGCAACGCCATTTAGCCATGCTGGAGCTGGCCCGAGATTTCTTTGCCGCTGGTCTGCTGGATCGCGCCGAGCAAATCCTGACTGAACTCAAAGACGACCCCGATTACGAGCAGGAAGCCCTTGAGCTGCTGATGACCCTCTATCAGCAGCTGCGTGACTGGGAACAGGCCATTGCCGTGGCTGCCCGTCTGAAAAAGCGCCAGGGCAGCAAGGTGTTGGTGCCCATGGGGCATTTTTATTGCGAACTGGCGGAGCAGAAGTGGCGCCGGCAGGATGAAAAGGGCGCGGCGACCGATTTCAGAAAGGCGCTGAAGGCCGATGCCGGCTGTGTGCGTGCCAATATCAGGCTGGCGGCGCTGCTGATGGGGCAGGCCCAGTGGGCCCAGGCCGCCGCCTGCCTGGAGCAGGTGGTGGCGCAGGATGCGGACTTTATCAGTGAGGTGCTGCCCGATTTGCAGCGTTGTCATCGGCAGCTGGATCAGGATGACGCCTTTACCGCCCTGCTGGAGCAATGGGTTGCGTCCGGCACTGGGGCCAGCGCCGTGCTGATGCTGGCAGACCGCGTGGCCGAGCGGGAAAGTCAGGTCAATGCCGAACAGCTGGTGTTGTCTCACCTGCAGCGTCACCCCACCATGAAAGGGTTCTACCGGCTGATGTCCTACCATGCCGCCAATGCCGAACAGGGCAGGGCGCGGGCCAGCCTGGAAATGCTCAGGGCACTGGTGGCCGAGCAGATCAAGGCCAAGCCCAGCCACCGTTGCGGCCAGTGTGGTTTTTCGGCTCACAGCCTGTTTTGGCAATGTCCGTCCTGCCGGCAGTGGGGCACCATCAAGCCGGTGCGCGGCCTCGACGGCGAGTAAATTACGACAGGGGTTATGACTCCTCACCCCTCACAAAAAAGAAAAGGTATTTCATGCAAACAACACGCAATGGCGATCCCAAGGTATTGATAGCACTCGACTTTGCCGACGAGCAACAGGCGCTGGCGTTGGTGGCGCAGCTGGATCCGGCGCAGTGCCGACTCAAGGTAGGCAAGGAGATGTTTACCCTGTTCGGCCCTGAATTTGTGCGCACCCTGGTGGCGAAAGGGTTTGATGTGTTTCTGGATCTCAAGTTTCACGATATTCCCAACACCGTCGCCAAGGCGGTGGCCGCCGCCGCGGAGCTGGGCGTGTGGATGGTGAATGTGCACGCCAGTGGTGGCAGCCGTATGATGGAAGCGGCAAAGACGGCCCTGACACCCTACGGTGACAGGGCGCCGCTGCTGATTGCAGTAACCGTGCTGACCAGCATGACCGCCGAAGAGTTGAATCAGACCGGTGTGCTGCGTTCTCCCGCCGAGCAGGCGCTGGCGCTGGCGCGGTTGACCCAACAGGCCGGCCTGGACGGTGTGGTGTGCTCCGCCCAGGAAGCCAGCCTGCTGAAGAGCGAGCTGGGCCCGGACTTTAAACTGGTCACCCCGGGCATTCGGCCTGCGGGCAGTGATGCCGGCGATCAACGCCGTATCATGACTCCGGAGCTGGCGTTAAAGGCGGGCAGTGACTATCTGGTGATTGGCCGCCCCATTACTCAGGCCGAGGATCCCGCGGCGGCCCTGAGTGCTATTAACGCCAGCCTGCATGGTTGAGCCGCTATCACCCGGCCTGGATCAGGCCGGGTTGCTGCGTATTATTCGCAAACCCATGCCCTATGGTAAGTACCGTGGTCAGCCGTTGTTACGGCTCCCTCTGGCTTACTTGTGTTGGATGGAGCGCAAGGGCTGGCCGGCAGGTGGCCTGGGCGCCGAATTGGCGCTGGTGTATGAACTCAAGCACAATGGCCTGGATCAATCGCTTTATGCTCTGCTTTAGGCGGGGTCACGTTTATTTGTGATTGGCAGCGGTTACGTCAGATATAGGCTCAATATGAGTCTTAGGCATTAAAACCAATTTCTTTATACGATTTAAATAAATAAAAAAACGGGGCCCGGGGCCCCGTTTTCACACCAATCTGTGAATCACTGATTGATCAGGAACTGCTCCAGAGAGCCGCCATTTTCAATGGCTTTCTTGATCACGGCGGGCTGGCGACCTTGGCCGGTCCAGGTTTTATATTCGCCATTTTCATCGGTGTAGGCATATTTGGCCGGGCGCTTGCTGCGCGGTGCGCTGGCTTTCTTGGCCGGCTCGGCGACTTCCATCAGATCGCTGATATCAATGCCATCGGCAGCCAGCATGTCGACGTATTCCTTGAGCTTGCGCTCTTTCTGTTCGGCCTTGGCTTTCTCTTCGGCTTCAGCTTCGCGGCGCTCTTCCACCACCATGGTCAATTTGCTCAGAGCTTCTTCCAGTTGCTCCATGGTCATCTCACGGCCGGCGGCACGCAGGCTGCGAATATTCAGTAGAGTTTTCAGGAAATCGGTCATCTGTTACACCTGTTGTTTAAGTATATTTGTTTTTAATAATTTAAATTTACAGGCTGATTGCCGGTGTTGCAAGTAAATTGATTTATGTCCTGTTTTTAATGATGTCATTCGAGAAAAAATAAGAGGAAGCGGTTATTAATATGCTCGCATAATGCAACTATATTTGCGTGATGATTTTCATATTATGCAAGTGCTTTCTCACTTTTAAACTAACCCTCTCAGCGGCCGGAACCTGAGGGCAGGGTATGATGACCGGCAGCCGCTTTTTCAAGCGGATTAATGCACATGATATAGACAAATGTATTGATTTTTTGTTTTTCGGCAGTAAAATCCGCCAACTTACCTGCGTAGAGGCGCAGCGCTTATCAGTACATCGGGGCAGGGTGATGCCGTTTATCCCGATGGAAAGGAAGCGTTGCCGAAGTGTTCGGCTCTATCAAGAGCCAGGCGCTGGGATCAGTACCGAAAGGGCTGATACTGTCACGACTCCCGAGTCGTGATGCGCTACTGCTGGGAAAGAAAGGACGTGACAGTGTCGGTTTCCTGCTCCTGGTGGTTTTTTGTAACTCAAGATTCAGGTGCTGCTGTGGACACTCATCCTTTTATTCAAAGTATTTGGTCACTATTCCCTCCCGTGCTTGCCATAGTGCTGGCCATCGTTACTCGTCGCGTTTTGCTTTCCCTCGGCCTGGGCATTGTTCTGGCAGCGTTGTTGTTGCTGCAATTCCAGCCGGTCGCCGCCTTTACTCATCTCGCCGGCAAGGTATTTAACCTTTTCTGGGACGAGGGTGCCGTTAATGAATGGAATGTCAATATTCTGTTATTTTTGTTATTGCTAGGCTGTATTATCAGCATGCTCAGCCGAGCCGGCGCCACCCATGCCTTTGCCGAATGGGCGCAGGCGCGCATTAAAAGCCGGCGACAGGCCAAGGTCATGACCGGCCTGCTGGTGTTTGTCTTCTTTATCGATGATTACTTTCACAGCCTGTCGGTGGGCACCATTTGCCGGCCGATAACCGATCGTTTCGGTATTTCCCGGGCCAAGCTGGCGTATTTGCTGGATTCTACCGCGGCCCCCATTTGCGTGCTGATGCCGATATCGTCCTGGGGCGCCTATATTATCGCCCTGATCGGCGGCATTTTGGCGAGTTACGGCCTGACTGGTCAAAGCCCCCTGGCGGCTTTTTTGACCATGGGAGCCATGAATTTCTACGCCATCTTTACCCTGCTGATGGTGATTCTGGTGATCAAGGGGGGTTGGGATCTGGGGCCGATGCGTCGCCACGAGCGCCGAGCGCTGGACGGCGAGCTTTATGATGCCGACAAGGGCACCCCCCCCGGTGTGCACGATCACGAGAGAAGCGGTGGCCGAGTGTCAGACCTGTTGTTTGCCATTGGTGGCCTGACGCTGGTCACCCTGGCCGGCTTGATATGGACCGGAGCCCAGGCCCTGAGCGAGGCGGGGCAGGCGTTCAGCCTGCTGGGCGCGCTGGAAAACACCAACGTGGGTCGTTCTCTGGTGAGCGGCGGCATTGCCGGCGTGTTGATCTGCGCCCTGGCGCTGGTGCGTGAGCGCACTTCGGCACGGGACTGGCTGCACACCCTGGCGGTGGGCATCAAGGGTATGCTGCCAGCCATTTACATTCTGTTGTTCGCCTGGACCATTGCCGGCCTTATCAGCGAGCTGGAAACCGGCAAATACCTGGCGTCACTGGTGCAGCAAAACCTGCCCTTGTATCTGCTGCCGGCCATTCTCTTTGTGCTGGCCGGCATCATGGCATTCGCCACCGGTACCAGCTGGGGCACCTTTGGCGTAATGCTGCCCATCGCCGCCGACATGACCATGGCCATTGATGCCCAGATGTTGCTGCCCGGCATGGCGGCGGTGATGGCCGGTGCCGTCTTTGGCGACCACTGCTCGCCCATTTCCGACACCACCATACTGTCTTCCACCGGTGCCTCCTGCCATCACATCGATCATGTGGTGACCCAGCTGCCCTATGCCCTTTCCATGGCCGTGGTCAGCATAACCGGCTTTCTGGCACTGGGGGTGACCGGCAGCCTGCTGGCGGGATTTGCGGCGGCGGCAATGGGCTTTGTGCTGGTACTGGGAGTCTGGGCGGCGGTTCGGCGCGGCTGACCGCCGTAAAGGCGCAGAGGAAAGAGGAAAGGGCGATGTTCAGTCGCCCTCGGCATCCAGGGCCAGGCTCCAGTGCACGGCCTCTTCGTAACAACGTGCACTGGTTTGCTGATCCATGTCGATAAAGTTCAGCCGCTTCTGCAGCAGGGACCAGTTGGCCCGCTCATGATCGTGCACTACCCCCAGCAGAAACCCCAGGGTTCCCTTGCGCTCCAGCAAGGCCTGTTGCACCTGCTCGCTTACCGTCAGGTTGGGCAGCACCTCTTCCATGGTCTGATCCAGCAGCACATCCAGCAGGGAAAACAGGCCGCATAAAAATGCGTCTTCGGCCAGCTCCGGCTTTATGTTGGTGGCCATCAGCTCGCACCACCTGGCCCGAATCATGGCATGACGATACAGCTCCTGGCTTTTGCCCTTACTGATGTAGGCGGTCATCACCATGGCGGTGAATTGTTTCAGTTGCTTTTGCCCGAGGTAGACCAGGGCACTGCGCAGCTTGTCGATGCCGGAGGCCTTGTATCCCAGGTGCTGGTTATTGATGTAACGCAGCAGGTTGTAGGTGAGAGGCAAGTCCCGCATAAACAGCTCGGTCACCCTGTCGTAGTCAACGGTAGACTCCGTTACGGCGGCCATCAGATCAAAGGCGGTTCTTTCATCCGTGGTCAGCAGGCGGCGCTGAACCACCTGGGGCTGCTGAAAGTAATAGCCCTGAAAATACTGGAAGCCGAGCTTGCGTGCGGCCTCAAATTCTTCCCGGGTTTCCACTTTTTCGGCAATAAACTGCAGTGACGTATGGGGCCGGCAGGTATTAATAAGGCGCTTGCATTCCTCCAGCGGCAGTTCGCGCAAGTCCAGCTTGATAAAGTCCAGGTAGGGAAAAAAGTCATGCCAGGCTTCATGTGGAATATGATCGTCCAGGGCGACTTTCATGCCCATGGCCTTGAGATCCTGCACGCATGCCAGCAACTGAGGCGTGGGGGTCGCGTCTTCAAGGATCTCAATTACGATATTGTAATGCCGAAAACTCTCGGCCAGCCCTTCGTGCAGCAGGGTATCGGGAAAGTTTACAAAACACATGGCCGGGCCCACCAGATCTTCAATCTTCTGGCTGAGGAATTGTTCGGCCATTAGCCGGCGGGTGGCCTGTTCGGCTCCGATGTTGGGAAAACGATTGTCAAGCCCCTGGCGAAACAGCAGCTCATAGCCGAGGGGTTTGCCATGAACGTCGAGAATGGCCTGTTTGGCGACAAAACTGTAATTTTCCATGTAGACACCGCGTAAGAACCTGATTTATTAATATACAGGAAGCATATGAAACTCACCAAGCCTTGTCAGGTTCGAAACCTGTCAGGGCGCCGTGATGCTTGCTGTCCTTTTTAAAAGCGGTAATTCATTTGCAGCCCCAGCAGCCAGGCATCGCCACCCGAGCTGAATTGATAGGGGCTTTCATTGACTTCCACCTTGCCGCCATTGAGAAAGGCCAGGGCACCGTCCAGGCTCAGCGCGTCATTCACCCTATAGGTGGCGCCCAGGGTATACCAGGTGCGATCCACGTCCGGAATGGAAATGCTACGGGTGGCCGCCGGTACCGGTGACTGATCGTAGGCCAGGCCGCCGCGCAGCGTCCAGTCGGGGGAGAGCTCATGGGTGACCCCGGCGCTGATGCGCCAGCTGTTTTTGAACTTTTCGTCTTTCTGGAAGCAGTCAGGGGTACAGCGGGGATCATTACTGACCGCTTTCAGCTCTTCAAAGCTGCTCCATTCGGTCCACATCAGGCCATAGTGGAGGGTCCATTCGGGATGAACCCGGTGAAAGCCGGAAAGCTCGGCAATGGCCGGCAGGGTCAGGTCCAGAGTGGCTGATACCGGTTGGCCAGCGGTATTGAGACCAGAATAATCGCCCTTCATTGTTAGATCTATTTCCGAGCGGTAGGTCAATGCCCAGCGGTTATGTTCGTTCGCTTCCAACAGCAGGCCGATATTCCACCCATAACCCCAATCGTCACCCTCAAGACGAGCCACTTCGTCCGTTGCTTGACCACCAATGCCTCCCATCGCAGGAGGGAGCGACAGTAAGCCTTTGTGTCTGATCAACTCGGCATCCGCATAGACCGCATTAAAGCCAACACCGAGTGATAGATGCCTGTTCATTCGGTAGGCGAGGCTGGGGTTGAAGTTTATGGTGGTCAGCGAGGTTTTGCCCGCCACCGGTCCGGCATAGTGGTTGTCCTGAAAGGTGGTGGACAGGCCGTAATTGGTAAAGGCGCCAACGCCCGCCGCCCACCGTGCGTTAATGGGCTGCACATAATAGAAAAAAGGCACCACGGCATCATCGGCGATATCGTCAGACTGAGTTGGCAGCCCGGCGCTGGCGGCACCGGCGGCCTGTGGCGACGTTGGTTTGCCTTTCACATCCACTTCCGGATTGACGTAGACCGCCCCGGCCGACAGTGCCGGGCGCTCAAACAGGGTCATGGCCGCCGGGTTGCGGCCGAGCACGGCGGCGTTGTCGGCGGCGGCCCCTTCACCGGCGTAGGCTCGGCCCAGGCCACTGGTGCTTTGCTCCGCCAGCTGAAAGGCGGCGGCCTGGGCTTGGCCGGTCATGCTCGCCAGCCCGCCGGCGAGTAAGGTCAGTGTCAGCGTTTTCTGGTTCATCATCACCCTCTTTGCTGGTGGAAACACAATGGCGCGACAACCCAACGCGACCGGCCTGAAAAAGCAGCGCTGCTGCTTGGCAGATTAGGTAAGCGCGGGGTAAATGTAAAACGGCTGCTTACAAAAAAAGGGGCCATACGGCCCCTTTTGTGAGGGTCATCAAGGCTTACAGCTCGGACTCCATGCGGCGAAAGGCCAGGGTAACCGATTTGGACGGCTCCTTGTCCTTGCGGCTGACCAGGATACAGGCCAGGGCACAGATGATAAATCCGGGCACGATTTCGTAGAGATCGAACAGGCCGCCTTCCAGCTGCTTCCAGCCGATCACGGTGAGTGCCCCCAGCACAATGCCGGCCAGGGCGCCGTTACGGGTCAGGCGCGGCCAGAATACCGACAGAATGATCACCGGCCCAAAGGCGGCGCCAAAGCCGGCCCAGGCGTAGCTCACCAGGCCCAGCACCGTGGTTTGCGGATCCAGGGCGATCAACATGGCGGCCACCGCCACGGCCAGCACCGCGAAGCGGCCCACCCACACCAGTTCATTGTCGCTGGCATGAGGGCGGAGCCAGCGCTTGTAGAAGTCTTCGGTCAGGGCGGACGAGCACACCAGCAACTGGGAGTCGATGGTACTCATGATGGCCGACATGATGGCGGCGATCAGCAGGCCGGCCACCCAGGGGTTGAACACGGCGTTGGACAACGCCAGGAACACGGTCTCCGGGTTAGCCAGCGGCGCATCGGCAAAATACACTGCACCCGCCAGGCCCACGCCCAGGGCACCGATCAGCGACAGCACCATCCAGCTCATGGCAATGCGCCGTGACAGCGGCACCGAGCGGGGAGAGTCAATCGCCATAAAGCGCGCCAGAATGTGCGGCTGGCCAAAATAGCCCAGGCCCCAGGCCATCAGGCTGAGCCCGCCAAACAGCGAGAAGTCGTGGAACAGTTCCAGTTTGTGGGCATCCATGGCGGTAAGGGTGGTCATGGTCTGTTCCATGCCACCCAGTTCGTTCATCACTGCCCAGGGCATGGCGATCAGGGCGATCAGCATCAAAATGCCCTGAAAAAAGTCGGTCCAGGACACCGCCAGAAACCCACCCATAAAGGTGTAGGCCACGATCACACTGCCACCCACCAGCAGGGCGGTGAGATAGGGCAGGCCAAAGACCTGTTCAAACAGAATGGCGCCGCCCACCAGGCCGGAAGAGGTGTAGAACACAAAAAACACCAGTATGGTCAGCGCCGAGATCACGCGAATAAGGCCGCTGCGGTCGTCCAGCCGGTTCTCCAGAAAGTCGGGAAGGGTGAGGGAGTCGTTGGCCTGCTCGGTATAGACCCGCAACCGCTTGGCCACAAACAGCCAGTTGAGCCAGGCGCCGACCACCAGGCCAATGCCTATCCAGGCCTGGTTCAGGCCGTGCAGGTAAACGGCACCGGGCAGGCCCAGCAGCAGCCAGCCGCTCATGTCCGAGGCGCCCACGCTGAGTGCCGCCACGCTCGGTCCCAGGCGGCGGCCACCGAGAATATAGTCACTGAGTGAACTGGTGGCCTTGTAGGCCACCACACCGATCAACATGGTCAGCACCAGGTAGCCGACAAAGGTGATAAGAATGGGGAGTTCAATGGTCATAGCACATTCCTGTTGTTGCAAACAGCATTGGAGGCTTCCGTTCGAGAAGGGGTCAGAATGTTACACCAAAAGCGGCACAACTCTTATAGTAGTCTGGCCTCGAACGGCACGAGCATTGAAAAATGTGAGTGTGGTGTGGGGTTTGCGCGAAGCAAGATGAAGCGCCAGCGGCTGGCCGGCGCTTCGCCTGTATTCAGATGGCCTTTTCCAGTGATGCCTTGACCTTTTGCGCCATGCGGTGCACGTCTTCGCCGCGGTCGCTGACCACCACCAGACGGTTGTAACTCATGGGCATGACTTCGCCGTGCAGGTTGTCTTCGGTAAAGCGACTTTGTATTTGCAATGGTCGCTCCATGGGCACCAGAAAAACATGCACCCGTTCATGCTCGCCCTGAATCACCAGGTGGGCGGCCGGACCGCCGGCAAACATGCAGTGGTTGGCGTAATAGACCTTACCGACCTCCGCCATATCGTGCAGCTGTGTACCATAAGGACGCAACTTGGCATTGACCGTGGTGAGGGTCACTTCCTCGTCAATATAGTGAGTAAAGGGCATTTCCCGCATAACATGATGCAGGGCCACCTGGGCCACCGAGGGTGGGCCGGCCGCAGCCTGGGGCGAAAAGGTCACAAAGCGGGTGGCAAACCCCAGGGCAAAGGCCACCGAAGCGGCCATGGCCAAATGTCGCCAGCCCGGCAGCGGGCGGCTTTCCGGCTGGCGCAGCAGGTGCGATAGCATCAGTTTGTCGGGCAGGCTTGGCGGCACAGGCTCGTCCAGGGCGCGGGCAAGCTTGTGGTTAAAGCCTTTCATGTCTTCCAGAAACTGGCGGTTGCCGGCATGGGCGGAAGACGCACGTAAAAACTCCGGGCTTTTGTCATCGGGATCCGCGTAGGCCCGGCGGCGGAACTCCAGATCATCCATTGCATCGACCTCTTGCTGTCTTGTCTTGCTCAATGGCCTCTCGCAGCTGATTTCGGGCGCGAAAGAGGCGGGTCATTACGGTGTTTTTATTCAAATCCAGTATTCCGGCAATTTCTTCTCCACTGAAGCCGCCAATTACCTGCAGCAACAGCGGCTCGCGATATTCGGGGGCCAGCTCGGCAATGTGCCGGCGCAGCCATTCGTTTTCCATGTTTTGTTCCAGGCCCGGTGCCTTGCGATCGGGCACCGCCGTGGTTTCAATGTCTACCAAATCGAACTGCTTGCGTTCGAACCGACGGGCATTTTCCCGACGCAATATGGTGATCAGCCAGGCCTTGGCGGCTTTTTCTTCCTTCAAGCTGTCGAGGGCCTTCCAGGCGCGCAGAAAGGTTTCCTGTACCAGATCTTCCGCCACCTGACGGTCGTGGCACAGCCAAAAGGCATAGCGAAACAGATCGCCATGCAGGGCATACACCAAGGCCTCATAGCGCTTTTGTTTTATCATCATGCTTTTTGAGACCGTTTGCTGCCCCTGTTGCTTTCGCTTAAATACGGAAATCATCACTCAACCCGTGTAGGAGCCTGTTTTCAGTCTAACCAGTGTTGCTGCCCGTGGCGACCACCTTGTCACCCCGGCCTTGCCAGGTAAAAACGAACGAACCTGTTTGAAACCGGTTTTGCCGTTGCTACTATGTTTGAGGTCAGACCTCTTGTTGCCACAGGAAAAGGAGCAAGCATGCCGTCGACATTTCCCCTTACCACCCGGCAGGGCGATCGCGTCGCCTTCGTGACCGGCCTGCGAACCCCCTTTGCCCGCCAGGCCACCGCCCTGAACGGCATTCCGGCGCTGGATCTGGGGCGTATGGTGGTGGCCGAGCTGCTGGCCCGCACGCCGGTGGCGGCCGGTGACATTGAACAGCTGGTGTTCGGCCAGGTGATCCTGATGCCCAGTGCCCCCAATATTGCCCGGGAGATCGTGCTGGCCACCGAATTGCCGGTGAGCACCGATGCCTACAGCGTGACCCGGGCCTGCGCCACCAGTTTTCAGGCGGTGTCGAGCCTGGCCGAGTCGATGCTGGCGGGCCGGGTGCAAGTGGGCATTGCCGGCGGCGCCGATTCCGCCTCGGTGTTGCCCATCGGTGTGTCCCGCGCCTTTGCCGACGCCCTGCTGGCGCTCAGCAAGGCCAGAAGCCTGACACAAAAGCTGGCCATATTGCGCCGGTTGAAAGTCAGGGATCTGGCGCCGGTGCCGCCGGCCATTGCGGAATATTCCACCGGCCTGACCATGGGCCAGACCGCCGAACAAATGGCCAAGAGCCACGGCATTTCCCGCCGGGAGCAGGATGAATTTGCCCTGCGCTCTCACCGGCTGGCCGCCGGCGCCTGGGAGCAGGGCTGGCTCAACAATGAAGTGATGACCGCCTATGTGCCGCCGTTTGAGGCTCCCCTGAAGCAGGACAATACCCTGCGGCCCGACTCCACCCTGGACGACTACGCCCGGCTCAGGCCCGCCTTTGACAAGCGCCACGGCACCGTAACCGCCGGCAACAGCACGGCACTGACCGATGGCGCCGCCGCCGTGCTGATGATGACCGAAAGCCGCGCCCGGGCCCTGGGGCTGAAGCCCTTGGGCTATTTACGCAGCCATGCCTATGCCGCCCTTGGCGTGAAGCGCGACATGCTGTTGGGGCCGAGCTACGCCATTCCCAAGGCCCTGGCACAGGCCGGCTGCACGCTTGCCGATATGGATCTGGTCGATATGCACGAAGCCTTTGCGGCCCAGGCCCTGGCCAACCTGCAGTGCCTGGAAAGCCGTACCTTTGCCGAAAACGAGCTGGGGCTGGCGGCGCCGGTGGGCACCGTGGACATGAGTAAATTCAACGTGCTTGGCGGCTCCCTGGCCTACGGCCATCCCTTTGCCGCCACCGGCGCGCGCATCATCACCCAAACCCTGAATGAGCTGCACCGCCGGGGCGGCGGTCTGGCACTCACCACCGCCTGCGCCGCCGGCGGCCTGGGCGTGGCCATGGTTCTGGAGGCGGCCCAATGAGCGAATCAACCACCTTTACCCTGCACATCGAAGACCACATCGGCATTATTACCATGGACGTGCCCGGCGAGCGCATGAACACCCTGCGCGCGAGCTTTGCCGACGAACTGCGCACCCTGCTGGCCGACATTCGCGCTCAAGATGATATCAAGGGCCTGGTGTTTTGCTCCGGCAAGCCCGACGCCTTTATTGCCGGCGCCGACGTGCATATGCTGGATGACTGCGCGAGTGCCGAAGCAGCCGAGGCCCTGTCCCGGGCCGGGCAGGCGCTGTTCAATGAACTGGAAGCACTGGATCTGCCGCTGATCGCCGCCATTCACGGCCCCTGCCTGGGGGGAGGGCTGGAGCTGGCGCTGGCCTGCAACGGCCGAGTGTGCAGCGACGACGACCTCACTCGACTGGGGTTGCCCGAGGTGCAGCTGGGGCTGATTCCCGGTTCCGGTGGCACCCAGCGCCTGCCCCGGCGGGTGGGACTGGTGAAGGCCCTCGACATGATGCTCACCGGTAAACAGCTCAGACCAAAGCAGGCACTCAAGGCGGGGCTGGTCGACGATATGGTGCCCCGGAGCATATTGCTGGAGACCGCCATCGCCCTGGCAAAACGGGGCAAGCCCGCCCGGCACCGCACCAGGGGGTTAAAATCCCTCATGCTGGAAGGCAACCCCCTGGGCCGTAAGGTGGTGTTCGACAAGGCTCTAAGCACCCTCAGGCGCAAAGCCCGGGGCAATTATCCGGCGCCGGAGCGACTGCTGGAAGTGGTGCGCACCGGTTATGAGCGGGGCATGGCCGAGGGGCTGAAAGCCGAAGCCGAAGCCTTTGGCTTTCTGGTGATGACGCCCGAGTCGGCCTCGCTGCGCCGACTGTTTTTTGCCACCACCGACATGAAAAAGGAGACCAGCTATCAGGGCGCCGAGCCCGGT
The DNA here is from genome assembly GCF_011319775.1 of Oceanimonas sp. MB9. Lineage (NCBI taxonomy): Bacteria > Pseudomonadati > Pseudomonadota > Gammaproteobacteria > Aeromonadales > Aeromonadaceae > Oceanimonas > Oceanimonas sp. MB9. Next base: position 429,566 of record NZ_VFBE01000009.1, read on the forward strand.
CCGGTGGCGCGGGTGGGGGTGTTGGGCGGTGGCCTGATGGGCGGCGGCATCGCCTATGTGACCGCCACCCGGGCCGGCCTGCCGGTGCGCATCAAGGACATTGATGACAGAGGGATTAATCAGGCCATGGCCATGACCCATCGCCTGCTCAATGACAAGGTAAAGAAAAAGCACCTGCGCCGTCCCGAGATGAACCGGCAACTGGCTCGGCTGACCGGCACCCTGGACTACAGCGGCTTTAACCGGGCCGATGTGGTGGTGGAGGCGGTGTTTGAAGATTTAAAGATCAAGCGCCGTATGGTGCGGGAAGTGCAAAAGCATGGTCCCGCCCACGGGGTGTTTGCCAGCAATACCTCGTCATTGCCCATTCACCGCATTGCCGAAGGGGCTGAGCGGCCCGAACGGGTCGTGGGGCTGCATTATTTCAGCCCGGTAGACAAAATGCCCCTGGCCGAGATCATTCCTCATGCCGGCACCAGCGCAGGCACGGTGGCCACGGCGCTGAAGTTGGCCCGGGCTCAGGGCAAAACCCCCATAGTGGTAAAAGACAGCGCCGGCTTTTACGTGAACCGCATTCTGGCTCCCTATATCAACGAGGCGATTCGTCTGCTGCTGGAAGGCGAGCCCGTCGAGGCCATTGACCGGGCGCTGGTGGACTACGGCTTTCCGGTAGGGCCCCTGACCTTGCTTGATGAAGTGGGCATCGACGTGGCCGCCAACATTGCCCCCGTGCTGGAAGAGGAGCTGGGCAGCCGTTTCAGGGCGCCGGCCGCCTTTGGCAAACTGCTGGAAGACAAGCGTCTCGGCAAGAAAAACGGCCGGGGCTTCTACGCCTTTGACAAAAAAGGCAAACCGGCGGATCCCGGGCTCTATCACCTGCTGGAGCTGACGCCCCAGGCTCGGCTGCCGGCCCGGGACATGGCCGAACGCTGCGTATTGTTGATGCTTAATGAAGCGGCTCTGGCCCTGAGCGAGGGCGTGGTGGCTTCGCCCCGGGATGGCGACATTGGCGCCGTGTTTGGCATTGGTTTTCCGCCCTTTACCGGTGGTCCCTTTCATTACCTGCACCAGCAGGGCATCGACACCATGGTCGCCAGAATGGAGGAATATGTGCGCAAATACGGCGAACGCTTTACCCCCTGCGCGCCGCTCAGGCAAATGGCCGAGCAAGGGGAGAGTTATTACTGAGCAGGGGCGGTGTGATCCCTGAAATGACGCCGAACCCTTGTATTGTTTTTGTCTTTCCCCCTTGAAAACGGCCCGGTCATCCCCATCTTTCTCGCTGTAGGTTAAACCAAGCAAGGAACATGATGATGACCGAAGCCGTGCATACCGAAACCCATGGTTTTCAAACCGAAGTCAAGCAGCTGCTGAGCCTGATGGCCCACAGCCTGTACTCCAACAAAGAAGTGTTTTTGCGTGAGCTGGTGTCCAACGCCGCCGATGCTGCCGACAAACTGCGCTTCAAGGCGCTGTCTGACAGCGACCTGTTCGAGAGCGACGGCAACCTGCGGGTGCGCCTGGTCATCGACAAGGACAACAAAACCCTGACCATTTCCGACAACGGCATTGGCATGACCCGCGACGAGGTGATCGAGCACCTGGGTACCATTGCCAAGTCGGGCACCAAGGCCTTCTTCAGCCAGCTGTCTGGCGATCAGGCCAAGGACTCTCAGCTGATCGGTCAGTTTGGTGTGGGCTTCTACTCCGCCTTTATCGTGGCCGACAAGGTCACCGTGCTGACCCGGGCCGCCGGCGAAGCTGCCGATCGCGGCGTGCGCTGGGAATCCGACGGTGACGGCAGCTTCACCGTGGCCGACATCGAGAAAACCGGCCGCGGCACCGACGTTATTCTGCACCTGCGTGAAGAAGAGCTTGAGTTCCTCGACGACTGGCGCCTGCGCAGCATTGTGGGCAAGTATTCCGATCACATCAGCATTGCCGTGGAAATGTGGAAAGACGGCGATCCCGAGCAGACCGATGAAGAGGGCAAAGTCACCGCGCCGGCCACCGAAGGCCAGTGGGAGCAGGTGAACAAGGCTACCGCCCTGTGGACTCGTGCCAAGGGTGAGGTGAGCGACGAGGAATATCAGGAATTCTACAAGCACATCTCCCACGACTGGCAGGACGCCCTGGCCTGGAGCCACAACAAGGTGGAAGGCAACCAGGAATACACCAGCCTGCTCTATGTGCCCGCCAAGGCGCCCTTTGATCTGTACAACCGCGATCAGAGCCACGGCCTCAAGCTGTATGTGCAGCGGGTGTTCATCATGGACGACGCCGAGCAATTCATGCCCACCTATCTGCGCTTTGTGAAGGGGGTGCTCGACTCCAACGATCTGCCGCTGAACGTGTCCCGCGAAATTCTGCAGGACAACAAGGTAACCGCCCAGCTGCGCAAGGCCTGCACCAAGCGGGTGCTGTCCATGCTGGAGCAGATGGCCAAGAACGACGCCGAAAAATACCAGGGCTTCTGGAAAGAGTTCGGCAACGTGCTGAAAGAAGGCCCGGCGGAAGACTTCGCCAACCGCGAGCAGATTGCCGGCCTGTTGCGCTTTGCCAGCACTCATAACGACGCCGACGCTCAGACCGTATCACTGGCTGACTACATTGAGCGCATGAAGGAAGGCCAGGACAAGATTTACTACATCACCGCCGACAGCTACGCCGCCGCCAGCCACAGCCCGCACCTGGAAATCTTCCGCAAGAAGGGCATTGAAGTGCTGCTGATGTGGGAGCGGGTGGACGAGTGGCTGATGAACCACCTGAGCGAGTTCAAGGACAAGCAGTTTGTGTCCGTGACCAAGGGTGAGCTGGATCTGGGTGAGCTGGACGACGAAGAAACCAAGAAGGCCCAGGAAGAAGCGAAGGAAGCCCTCAAGCCGTTGCTGGAGCGGGTGAAAACCGCTCTGGGTGACGAGGTGAAGGAAGTGCGCCTGACCCACCGCCTGACCAGCACCCCGTCTTGCGTGGTGGCCGGCGAGCATGATATGAGCACCCAGATGATCAAGCTGATGCGCGCCGCCGGCCAGCCGGTGCCCGAGCAGAAATACATTCTGGAGCTGAACCCCGAGCACAGCTTGGTGAAAAAACTGGAAAGCCTGGGCGAGGGCGAGCAGTTCAACGAATGGTCCCAGCTGCTGCTGGAGCAGGCCCAGCTTGCCGAGCAGGGCGGACTGAAAGACCCCGCCGCCTTTGTGGCCCGGATAAACCGTCTGCTGCTCGACTGATCAGCATAATGCCATAAACGCAAAACCCGGCCTGGTGCCGGGTTTTTTCGTTATGCCTTGTGACGTTTACGCAGGCGGGGAAAGGAGACAGGCTCAGCCTGTTAACGCTTCCCATAAAAAACGTGCCTTGCGCAAGCGGCGGTGTAGCAGTCGCAGCAGGGCGCTTTTTGGCTCGCGTTGGCTTTCACGTTCCCTGGCCAGCTGGCGCGCCATGCGCAACGGCGTGCTGTAAAGCCCGGTTTTGTAATCCACATAGGTGGGATACCAGGCGTAGGTGGCATATATCAGGGCAGGCAAAGACAGGACACGCCCCCGGCGGGAAACCGGATATATATCCGTGGTCAGCCCCCAGCCGGCATAAAACGGCTGGCCCCAGACCGTGACCGGCTTGCCACGAATAAGCGCCTCCAGCCCGGTTAAAGACGTGAGCACATGCACGTTATCGCAGGCATTCAGGCAGTCGACAATACCGGCCTCGGTTTCCACCCGATCTACGCACGCTGCCAGCACGCTCTTCGGAACCTGGCCCTTGCGGTTTCCGCTCACCACATCCGGGTGCGGCTTGAACACGATAAAGGCATCGGGATGAGCAGCCCGCACCGCTTTTAGCAAGGCGGCGTTACCGGCCACGAACGGGCTGCCCAGTTGCACCGAGGCATCGTCATCCACCTGACCGGGCACCAGGATGACCGGGTGACCGCCGGCCTGCGCCCGCCAGTCAAGCTGGCGGCGCGTACCTACGTTGTATTTGGTCAACGACTGCTCACGAAAATACGTTAACAGCCGTTTGCCCAGCTCAATCTCTAGAGCAGAAAAGTCATGATGCTTTAAATAATGTTCAATGGCACTCGGCGTGCGCGGATCGTAATACATGCCCACAGGATCAATGACCAGGGATCCCGGCCGGCGAAGATCCGAGCCCAGCCCCACCGAGCGTAAAAAGCCGTCTTCCATGCGCCACACCGGCAATGAGCAGGCGGCTGCCTGTTGCTCGAATTTGCGACCCCATACCAGCACGGCATTATTGTCATTCCCGCATCCCGCTTCGTCATTCCCACCACCCATTTTGTCATTCCCGCGTCCCCCCTCGTCATTCCCGCGCAGGCGGGAATCCATGGCCTTTTCAGCCTCTACCGCACTGCCAGGCATAACGCCGCTGTCCGGAATACGATCAACAAAGGTCACCTTGTCGGCATAGCGTTTCGCAAATTGCCGTACAAAAGCCCGTTTCCACAACGAAAACCCTACCGCATACAGCTCATTCACCGGCGGCACCGGTGCGCGTTGCGCCAAAATCAAATCCAGCAAATCTTCCAGCTCGCAACGCTCGCCGGTCACCGGATCCAGGTAGCGGCAATAACGCAAATAGGCCGCCGCCAGCAGTTGCGGCACTGTGCGCGGTTCACCCCGGCGCGGTATGGTGATGCGATCGTCGGTTACGCCCCAGCCTGCATAAAAAGGCGCGCCAAAACACACCACTGGTTTACCGGCCAGCAGCGCTTCAAAGCCCAACTGGGAGGTGACGGTATATACCTTGTCCACCTCGGCCATCAGGGCGAAGGGGTTGATGCTGTCTGCCAGCAGCAACACATCGGGTTCGGCAGCATGGGTTAAATAACCCTGTTTTTTCCCAAGCAGCACATCCGGGTGGGTGCGCACAATAATCTGGGCGCTAGGGTTCTCGGCCCTGGCGGCAGCCAGCATATTGGTAAATGACGCTTCACTGGCCAACCCCAGCCGTACCGACTGATCGCCTTTGGTCTGATCAATCACCAGCACCTTGGAGCTGGTGCTGCTCAACCTGTCTGCCACGGTCGTTGGCAGGGTATGACTGGCATAACAGTTATATTTGGTAATGCCATGCTCAACCAGAGTCTGGCGCAGCGCTTCGGCCCGTTGCCGCCAGCCATTATTCCACCAGTCAAGGTTTTGCAGCATGAGCTCAAGATCGCTTGGTCGGGTGGCGTCGTAATACACTCCCGTTTCGTCCACGATCAATGACAACCGGTGGCCGCCACTGGCCGGATGGCCGATATAACCGATAAAGCCATCTTCTAGGCGCCAGAAAGGGTAGTTAAGGTATTTTGCAATAGCTATTGCATATTTGGTGTTAGGTTTATGTCCCCATCCTATAACCGCATTTATATTTATTCTTATGGTTGTGGGTAATTCATGTGGAGTTAAGAGGTTATATAGTTCTTTCTTTTTTTTTAAAATTCCAAGTGAAAATGTAAGAAGCATGGGTTCTAATTTTTTTGATTATCTTAATGAGAAGTCTTTTATGATTGCTTGTTGTTGTGAGTGTTTTTTGGTAGCCCCCTTAAGTTATTATAAGAGGGCCGTTTATATGGTTAATTTGGTATGTCTATTGATGATTCTGAGCCATGAGAGAAGGTGCCTCTTCTTTTAAGTTTCCATCAGAGGTCGTGCGTTCAAACTTCTCTATGATTCTAGATGCAACTAATTCCATCTTGGGGTCTCCATGACTCAAGAAGTGAGATATTTTTTCTTCATTCCAAGACGGGATTCCAATTTTATCATTGGTGATTTGGCGAAGGGAATATTGGTTGAGTATTGATATTTCTTCTGTCCCAAGGTAACTGATGAGAAATGCAGCCTTTTTTCTTACTTCAAAGTCTGGTTTTTTGTAATTGCCAGAAGTGATGTAATTCCTGTATTGTTCTCTGCTTACTGGATAGTTTAAATCAACAGGGTAGTCATACCTCCCAAAATGGGAAGTCATTAATACTGGCACACCTTGAGCTGTCAATTCTAGCGAGCTTGAACCATTATAAAGTATGGCTAGGTCTAGATGTGGAGCTAGTGCATGACCGTTAATGTCTCTGTGCCCGAGTAATATGACATTATCATTAGGAGTATGGGTTATTAACTCGTTGAACCCTTCAACCAGATCTAATGCAATCTCAGGCTTTAATTCATGTGGGTGGGGTTTTACGAGTAGTACGACATTATCTAGGCTATTGCAAACTTCGACTGTATGGTTTATCCAGTCAGCCATGTCTTCATGCGCGGGACCACCATCAATAGGAACATTAAGATCAACTGGAACCTTTCCAAAGGCACATATGATTTTCTTTCCATTAGATTTTTCTTTTCTAATGTACTCAATTATTTCAATTTCCTTTTCATCTGATGATGATCCTACTCGGTTTACTTTTATCAGAGACTCAGTTTTATTGATGTAACCTTGATCTTCTTTATTTTTTTCATACCAAGTTTCGAACTGTTCTCTTCGAGCCATAAATGGAGCACGAATAGTTGGATGTAGAGTCATATCAGTGACACACATGGTGTTCGCAAATTTGCTGCCAAGGTTTGAAAAATAGGATTCGTAAGCGACATTACAATTAATAAAGCCGACCAAAGGATGGTTTTTATGTCGGGCAAAGTCTCTAAATATAGAATAAGGGGTTACATGACTGTTTCCTGTGATAAATGTAACAGGGATTTCATATTCTTTAACAATGCTATTGAATATGTCTTCACAGAGACTTAAGCATGTATCTGAACGGGTTAACTGGGTTAGGAACTCATTATATACATTCTTTTGGTTAATATCGACATGGTAACGTCTTACTGATGTGGATAGTCGTTCATAAAAACTTTGGTAGAAATTAATCCCTGATGACTCTATGGTTTTTTTATTCCAATCGATATGCCACTGATTTTTTAAATCTTCTTTTGTTCTGATGTCGGTTAGATCTAAAGGGATAGAGTCTTGAAATTTGTCTATAAACCCTAATCCAGTACTTTCTTGTATCAGCATGCCTTTCGTTAGACCTATAACCGCATAGCCTTTTTTCTTAAGCTCAACCAAGCTGGGTATCATCATGGCCAAAGTGTTAAAGCAGGTCTGCGAGGCGAGAAACACCACTCCTTTAGGTAAGTTAGGCTGAGGTACGGAGTTTAATATCTCACTTGACCTGATACAAAATCTGACTTTATCTACTTCGGCTTTGATATTCATCCTTCGGGCTAATGTGTTAGCTCTTTTTTCTAATGATTGATATTGTTCCAAAGCTGCATGTAAATGTCCACATTCTCGCAAGGTTCGCGCATAGGCTGTTGCTGTTTTCTCAGATTTTTTTATGTGTAAGGGAAGCCTATTGTAATTATTAAAGTAACTTTTTAAATCTCCTTTTGCTTTATGATAGCTGAGTGTCAATAAAGAGCCCGCTTCTGAGCTTTCAATGTCTGAAAGTAATTCCATTAAGCTTTCAACAGTTTTTATTTTTTTATATTTTATTAAGTATGAAGCTATAGATATAACATCTTTATTTCTTTTTTTGGACTGTATATGCTTTTTAAGATTATTTTTATCTATTAGTTCTATGAGTTTATTAACCTCATTTTCAACGGAAAGATAATCGTTCTGAGCTACTCCACATATTGCATTGTTTAGCTTGTAGCAATACTCATTTGCATGTTTTTTGTTCAGGTGAGCTAGTAGTAATGAAGATGTTTTAGTTTTAAGTTGGTGCCTTTTCTCAATATCTCTTTCTGATCTTGATGGCTTTGCTGATAGGATTTGAGTCAAGCTTCTATAAATACCACCTGAAACAGAAAATAAAAGTGATTCCTGTATGTGGTCTTCAATGTCATAGTGGACCTTGAAGCTAGAGGGCTTTTCATTTGGCTCTAATTTGTTTATTAGTGTTTCTATATTTTCGTATTGTAAGTTGAATGAGCAGCAGGTTATATAGTTTTTTATTATTTCATTTAAGTTTGAATCATTCCCAGGGATTTTTGTAATGGAATCAGATAAGTCGGGAAGTTGATTAATTACTCGTCCATTAGAATTTTTTAGTGATAAAGAAAGTGCATATAGGAAGTTTTTAAGAAGAGAAGTGTTTTTATGGATGTTCTGAGTCGACTCTTTTAAATGCGCTATGCAATAATTTGAATATTCGACCAAAGCATCATAATTTGACGTTTTTGCAAGGATGTAACTTATCTGTTTGTAATGATGAAGTCTAAAGTCCTCACGGATAAACTCCATTATAATATTGCTTTTACCTTCGGCATATGTGCCTGTATCATATAAATAAGAAATTAATTTTAATGGTGTAGAGAACTTGCATAACAAATTTTTAGATTTGTTGAATATATCTAGCTCGTGGAGCTTGAAAGTGTCATAGTGCTTGATAGCCTCAAAAAGGAAGTAGCTGGCAGTTTCTTCAAGACTAACAAACTCATCACTTTCTAAATGAACATACCGAGGGTATACAATATAAGAAAGAGCAAAGAGTTCAGTGATTGATAAGTTTCTTCTACGTCTTTTGGTTTTAATTTTATCTATTGTTAATCCCCAGTTTGAGTAAAAGGGGAGGCCGCAAGTTGTAACTTTTACTCCTCTTATTAAAGCATCAAATCCGGCAAGAGATGATATGGTATAAACGTGATCTACTTTAGCAATGGCTTCATCTAGACTTGTTTCTGGAGGGAGTATTGCGCATACATCCTTTAACTTATTGATGTCTGATCTAGATTTTCTATTCTTGGCTAAGTAATCCGGGTGTGGTTTAAAATAGATGTCAGCATCTGGGAAATCTTGAACAGCCTCCATAACAAGATCGGTATTTAGTTTTATTCTGCTCTTCCCATAGGTTATGGATGCGTCATCTTCTACTTGTCCGATAACAAGAATAGAGTAATTGCTTTTTCTTTTAAATGTTTCTTCTGTAGCTAACTTTTTATCCGCATCATAGTACTTTGTTATTGAAGCAGACTTAAAAAAATCAAGGCAGCGCTCTGACCTTTTTAATAGCTCTTGTTCTGCGGTGAAATCAAAAGTGTTGAACAGTTCTTCTAAATCAGAACTGTTTTTTGCATCAAAGTATATTCCTTTACCATCAATGCAGAGGGAGGCAGGTCTTGTATGTAACAAGCCCGTGCCGATAGAACGAACAAAACCATCCTCTACAGACTTTATGCTTATATTTCTACGGCTTATATTTTTTTCTTTGTATATGAATAACTTAGTGTAAAGTGGTAGTTCTTTTTTACCCCATTTGATAAAAATCAATTCCTGGTCTTTATCTATATGTTTTATGAATTTGTTATATAGCCTGGTCCAGGAAGCCTTTCCTAAACAATAAGCAACTCTGTACTCAGGAATGAAATGATGTATTATATTTCTTTTCCAAGGGTTAAATCCAAATAATATGGCAATAGGTGCATTGGGCTTATCGATCCAGTTTCTTCCTTGAAATTCAATAGGTAATTTATTATTTTTGTTATCTCGATTTTTTGATAACTCTAGTCTTAACATTGTGACTTCCTGTTGAATTGTATTTTTAAGCCGGGGTGGATGAGGTATATATGAATATGCGTTGGATATTTCTTTGGATATTAGCCGGGTGTTGCGGTTTATTTTTTATAAATAAGATACATAGAGTAAAAATTTCACTTTTACTCTATGTACCATAACTTTTAAAAATTTTAGACACTGGTTTAATCTCAGGCTTGGTATTTATCATTAGGTCCAGTTGGCGATATTGTTATCAGTTTAAAGGCGCTGTGTGGGATATGATGAAATTTCTTTTCTCCGTGAGTTCTTGCATGTAATCTACTTACAAGAAGCTTGCCAAGATATATTATGTAATGGTATTTTAAAGGATGTCGGCTCAGTAAAAACCTTCACTGAGCTGACAGGGGTTTAAATAATGAAGTGTAGGTTTTTTCTCAAAAACTGAAGATTACTGATATATATTATGACAAATGACGAATGAGCATAAGTGATTCAGCAAATTTTACACCAACACTATTTCCTCTAAATGCTGCTAGCTGCTTGGTATTACCCAGCGATCTGGAGTGTGGTGCTTCACGCATTTCCAGTGCATAAGCATCAAGGGCTTCCATTTTTGTATCTAATTGCTCCGTTATATCAATGAAGGTATTGGGTACAAATGGGGCTAAACCGGGTGTATTCCACTCGGTTGCCGACAATACTTCAAAGGCATAGATTTCTTTAACAGATGCATCCGGCACAGGCCGACAAGCAGTCATTACAGTTTGATGGGTGATGCGGTGGTCGATGTTCAGATCCCCATGATGGTGCGTATAGATCACCTGTGGTTGTATTTCTTCCAGTACGCTTTCAAGTTTTTGAACAATGTCCAACAGGGGGATACTGTCCATGCGATTATCTGGGAACCCAAGCATATAGCTCTTTTTGATCCCGAGGACTGCCTGTGCCCTAGTGGCCGCTGCGTTTCGAGTTTCCAACTCTTCGGAAGTGGCATTGGGACGAGAAGTTACCCCATCAGCAAGGAATACAGCGTATACAGTGTCGCCCTGTGATACATGCTTGGCGATGGTGCCGCCGCACCCAAGAGCTTCATCATCTGTATGGGCGGCAACAACAAGGACCACTTTATTCATTTACAAAACTCCATTTGACAGCGGTTCCTCTTTCGATATTTTTGGTTGCTTTTTTTCCAACAATGTCATTCATATATTTTGGTGGTAAGCCATACCCTGGTCGTATAGAGCGTACGTCTTCTTTAGAAATTATCTGACCTTTCTCTATATCTCTTACAAAATATAGAGATCTACCAAATCTAATCCTGTTTTCTCTTATTCTATCTGAAATTGAATAACTAACCTTCCCCAAAGCCTGTTCAATATTTCGGATGCTATTAACCATTTGTTTTAATTCGTCTGGCTCTAATGAAAACTCTGCGTCTGGCCCACCTAAGCTTCGGTCTAAAGTGACATGCTTTTCAACTATTGAAGCTCCCAGAGCAACAGCTGCTACGGGCACTTCAATACCTAATGTATGATCTGAAAGACCGGATACAACCCCAAAGGTGTTTTTTAAATTAGGGATTGTTTTCAGGTTTAAAGAGCTATAAGGTGCGGGATAAGCAGATGTACATTTAAGCAAGGCTACTTGGTTATTGCCTTGGCGATAACAAGCGTCAACAGCTTCCTGAATATCTTTTAGCTCTGCTATGCCGGTTGAAATTATAACTGGTTTACCTTTTTTTGCTATTGCTTCAATCAAAGGAATGTCAGCTATTTCAAAAGAAGAAACTTTATAAGCAGGCATGTCAAACTGATCAAGGAATTCTAGTGCAGTTAAGTCATAGGGAGTAGAGAAGCAGTCTATGCCAAGCTCTTGGGCTCTATTGAATATTTTATCATGCCATTCATAGGGCAATGGTGTTTCTGAATATAGATCATATAACTTACGCCCATCCCAAATAGTACCACCACCCGCTATAAACTCCGGTTTATCACAATTAATTGTCATTGTGTCAGCTGTTAGTGTTTGTATCTTAATAGCGTCTACACCACAAGCTGCAGATATTTCAACAATTTTTAATGCATAGTCCAAGTTGTGAAGGTGGTTAGCTGAAAGTTCGGATATAATATAAACAGGCTCACCTTCACCTACTTTACGATTGGCAATATCAAAAGAATTACTCATAAAAAAACTCCGGCTCAGATTTCACAACATTTTCAAGTTTATCCACTCCCATATTAAATATATAATCTATGAAAGCAATATAAGGGATAAAATCAATTTGATTTTTTTGACGGTACTCATTTGGAGTCCAGTCATGAAAGCAAACTTCAACACCACGTTGCCGAAAAGCACCTAAGATACCATAATCCCGACCATTACTACCTGAAACATAGACCTTATTGTCAGCTTCAATTCTATCGACCAAGTTTACGATATTCACAACTCCACTCTCTTTACTCTTACCTAAAAGATTAGAAGCCCTAATCATATTTGGCTTGAAGTTTATGAGAGAGCAAGAGTTGTCTAGGAATGTTTCTACTGCATCTGTAAAAAATAACTTCCCTTCCATTCCTGTATAGAGGGTTTCAAGGATGTTTTCATCGAAAAAAGGGTGCTTATGATACGCTGATTTAATGATGTTCTTATGCTCTGAAATCCAGCTGGGAGAATCTGTAATCTTAGTTTCAAATATTGCAGCACGTGAGCTTGATTCTATTGGGATTGAAAGCCATTTAGTCGTTGGAGTCAACAACTTATTTCTATTTTCATAACCGCGGGACTGTCTTTGAACATTGTCTAAAAGTATAAAAAAATCAGAAAAATAAAGGCGCTGAAGGTAATTTATGGCCGGTAGATAACGTGGCTGAGAGATAACAATGTTCACTTTATATATCCTTTATTTTTTTAGCTTCAAAAATACTATTCAGCTCTTTACTATCAAGCCTTTTTAAATAGCTATTTTCAGCAGGTTGCCATTCCCAGGTAGGGAAACTCTTCGAAACTAAAAGGACCTCTAAAAGTTGTTTAGTAAGAAAAGAAAGACATGAAAGCAATCGTTTTTCATTCTCTTTATAAGATTCATTGTAATTGATTGCAAAAAAAACTTGAGCGAAGAGTGGTCCTTTGTCAATTTTTTCATCTAATATTTGATGGACTGAAATAGCCATCTTTTTATCCCCTCGCTTAATTGCGGCAGGAAGTGGGTGCCGTCCTCTACATGTATGAACATCTCCGGGGTGAAAGTTATATATTTTATTGCACTTTGAAATAAACTTGTCGTTCAGAATAATCCCACACCCCGCAATCAAAACCGTGTCATAACTACTATCATTATTTATAGAAAATAAATCTTCTAGGTTTTCCACAATATAAAAATCTATTTCGTTATTTACACAATAGTGATGTATTTCTGAATCTAAGTTTTTCTGCTCTATAGCAACAACAACATTCTTAACAGAATTAAAGAAAACATGAAGAACTGGTAGGAAACTACCTAGAAATAAATTTTTCATTACCACTCCTTAAAATAGACTTTTCCATCAAAACAACTCTGTTAAGAAGGTTGTAACTTTCAACTTTTTCAAATCCAAACTTCTCATATAACTTAATGGCTGCTAAGTTATCTTTTAAAACCTCTAAGTAAATTTTATTTAGACCTAAAGAATTGACGGCGTAATAAATAGCAACTTTCATTATCACGCTGCCATCACCTTTTTGGGGTGAGTTGAAATTTTTATATAAACCGATATAGCAGCTATCATGTTCTTTGTTAAAATCAGTGAAGTATAGGACACCAATAATTCGATTGTTGTCTTTTATTGAAAAATATTCCTTTTCACCTTTCCTTAAGTTTTCAATAAAGTTTAGGTGCTCATTTATACTGATCTCACTAGGGTTGTGCATCCATTTTCTAACATTAGGGTGGTTGCGCATTTCTAATATTTTTTCTGATTCTTTAATGCTTAAGCACTGAAAAGAGTGCATGCTATATCGGGCATCATATTTAAAGTTGGGGTCATGAAATATATCAGTCATTTTTTCAAAAACCTTTAAGGCTCCTTTCCCATCGGTCACTTTTTGTGACTCATGACTCATGCTGCTGAGGCTTTTTATAGTGTAGGAAATCGCATCATGGACAGAGCTTATATTATTTAATAAAAATGCTGCCCTTACTTTATTTAAAGCTCTAGCTATCCAAAGCTGATTTTTTGCAACTATGACCTGGATTGAAGGTAAGCCTAAACAACAACGCTCCCAAGCCGTTGCCCCGGCCGCACCAATTGCCAAGTCACTTTCGGCCATCAGTTGTGCCATATTACGGACTCCAACTTTGACTTCAGTCGGCCAAGGCATTGTTTCTGCCTGTTGTTTCACCGCTTCCAGCCAAGGAGCCGTTGAGCCCATTACAACGGTAATTTTGCAATAGTGGGGAAGTGTGCTCTCGCGCAAGGCATCAAGTACTTGACCTGTGATATTGTCCTTATCCACACCACCCATGGTGATTAGTAGGCTATGTAATTCTGGTTTAGCTCGGCGTTGTAAACTGTAATGTCTTAACTCTGCAAATTCCGGCCTCAACAGTGCATATTGAGAACCACATAATAGCTCACAGTTGGCAGGCACCCACTCGCGATAATCTACAGACTGGCGGCCAAAAGTTTGATCCAGCAGCATGTCACACTGGTGCAGCCTGTCTGCCAAGTCATCAATCACCATGATGTGCTTGGTGTATTTAGCAACCAGTTGTTCCCAGCGGGCATCCAGCGCATAGTGATCAACTACCAGCCAATCAACAGGCTGCTGAATTAGGGTGGAGAGAGTCTGTTCGGCATCCTGCTGCCAAGATACACCTAGCCATTTCGCATGAGTATTCCAGTTTAGTGTATCAGGAGCGTGCTGCTTTTCATTACTTGAATATAGTAAGTGAAGTACGAAGCCTTTTTCCCTGATAAAGTCGCCCAGATGCCCTTTATGCTCACGGCAGATAAACAGGCATTCATGACCTTGGCGGGTCAGCTCTTCGGCCAGGGTTAAGCAGCGCATTACATGGCCGGTGCCAATCTGAATAGACGCATCAGCTCGGAAGACGATCCTCATCCGGCCTCCGTTATTGCCTGCATGGCCTTGAACAGCCACTCTGCACGAACCCAGTCTTCTGGGGTATCAATATCCTGTACACAGTGGCGGGGCAAAATTACTGGCACCGAGCTGTCGGTAAAGATTAGCTTTTCCTCCAGCCAGGCGGATGCTGTGCCCCAATAGAACTGCCCGGCATCGTGCCAAGTTTCCTCCAGATCCTGAGATCGGGTCATAAAGTGCTCGGAGTTGAACATGCTTACCCTGCCCTGCTCAGTAATCCGAATGGCCCTCTGGATCGGGAAGGCATAGCTGGTAACGGAAAAAGCATAATTGTGTGCTGCGCCATTGATCAACTGCCAGCCTCGTTGCAGATCTTCGGCGGAAACAAAAGGCGCCGTGGCATAAATGCAACACGCGTAGTCTACGGCCACTTTGTGTTCCTGTAACCATTGTACGGCATGGCATATCACCGGAATTGTACCCGTGTAATCGTCTGATAATTTAGCTGGGCGCATAAAAGGAACTTCTGCCCCCCATTTTTTAGCAGTTTCAGCGATTTCCATGTCATCCGTGGATACGATGATTTTATCGAAGCAGCCACTGGCTTTTGCCGCTTCTATAGACCAGGCGATCATGGGCTTACCGCAAAACATTTTGATGTTTTTACGTGGAATCCGCTTACTGCCACCGCGAGCGGGGATAATCGCTACCTTCATGCCAGCAGTACCTCCTCCAGGGTAGCCACTACCTGGTCTTGTTGCTGGTGAGTCAGTGTCTGAAACAGCGGCAGGCTGATGGCTTCACGGTAATACTCCTCGGACTGAGGGAAATCACCGTCTTTGAAGCCCATCTGTTGATAGTAGGGTTGGGTATGCACCGGAATGTAATGAACGTTAACGCCAATTCCCTTATCTCTCAGCGCTTCAAATACCTCACGGTGGGTCATCGTGATCTGATCCAGTTGCAGCCGTATTACATACAGGTGGAACCCGGAGTAGCTGTCAGGGTGTTGCCAGGGTAGGCTCACCGGCAGGTTGCTAAGTAATTCATCGTAGCGTTGCGCCAGAGCATGACGGCGAGCCACATAGTCATCTAACCGGGTTAACTGGCTTACGCCCAGCGCGGCTTGTAACTCGGTCATGCGGTAGTTGAAGCCCAGCTCCACTTGTTGATAGTACCAGGGGCCGTGAGCGGCATGGGTCATTAATGATGGCTCTCGTGTCACGCCATGGCTGCGAAGCAAGGCCATGCGCTCTGCCAGGGTATCATCATTGGTCAGTGCCATGCCGCCTTCGGCTGTGGTGATTATCTTGACTGGATGAAAGCTGAATACGGTAATATCGCTGTAGCGGCCGTTACCGATGAATTCTCTTTGATACTTGCCTCCAATGGCATGAGAGGCATCTTCAATCACCTTAAAACCATAGCGCTGTGCCAGCTCATTAATCGCCTGCATGTCACAGGGCTGGCCGCAAAGATGCACGGCAACCAGAACCTTAGGCAAACGTCCCTCACGCTCTGCTACTGCCAGTTTGGCTGCAAGTGCTTGTGGGCAGAGGTTATAAGTTCGCGGATCAATATCGACAAAATCAACTTGCGCTCCGCAATAAAGGCCGCAGTTTGCCGAGGCTACAAAGGTGACCGGAGTAGTCCAAAGCCAGTCTCCCTGACCCAGCCCCAGTGCCATGCAGGCGATGTGCAGGGCACTGGTGGCACTGTTTACAGCCAAGGCATGTTTTGCCCCAACGTGTTGCGCCACTTTCTGTTCAAAACGGGGCACCAATGGCCCCTGAGTAAGAAAGTCGGACTGCAGCACATTCACTACCGCATCAATATCAGCCTGAGTGATGTCTTGTCTGCCGTACGGGATCATGCTTTAGATGCTCCCAATTTTTTCACGGTTAGTTTCAATCCAGGCTTGCAGTTCAATATCGGTCATCCATTCGGCATTGTTGTCACTGGAGTAGACGAAGCCTTCCGGTACTCTCTGACCATTCTTGATTCGTTTTTCACAACTGGCCCAGTCGTTGATAGTTGGCAGGATCTTGAAATGCTCGGGGTATTCATAGGTATAGTAAGCATCTTCTGCACTGATCATCTGTTCATGCAGCTTTTCACCCGGGCGAATACCAATGATTTCTTGTTCTGCCTCGGGGGCAACAACGCGGGCCAGATCGGTTACTTTCATGGAGGGGATTTTTTTCACATAAATCTCTCCGCCTTCCATGTCTTCAAAAGCATGCCATACCAGCTCAACACCTTGTTCAAGGGAGATCATGAAGCGAGTCATACGCGGATCGGTAATGGGCAGTACCCCTTTGTCTTTGATGGACATAAAGAAAGGAATTACTGAGCCACGAGAGCCCATTACGTTGCCATAGCGAACCACCGAGAAGCGGGTTCCATGCTCACCTGAATAGGCGTTACCGGCGACAAATAGCTTGTCCGACGCGAGTTTGGTAGCACCATAAAGGTTAATAGGGCTGCTGGCCTTGTCGGTAGATAAAGCCACTACCCCTTTTACCCCTTTATCAATACAGGCATCGATCAGGTTCATGGCGCCATCTACATTGGTTTTAACACATTCAAAGGGGTTGTATTCGGCGGTGGGAACTATCTTGGTGGCTGCCGCATGAACTACATAATCCACACCGTCCAGGGCACGGTACAGGCGCTCTTTGTCACGAACATCACCAATAAAAAAGCGAACACGAGGATCCCCTTGATACTTCTTTGCCATATCCCATTGTTTCATCTCATCACGAGAGAAAATGATGATTTTTTTAGGGTTGTATTTCTCAAGGGTCATCGGTACAAAAGTGTTACCGAATGAGCCGGTGCCGCCGGTAACAAGGATGGTTTTATTTGAAAACATATTTTAACTCTTTAGTTTAAGGTTGAATTTAAAAGAGGCTATGAAAGTTACATTTTAACTTTTTAGTGATT
This sequence comes from Oceanimonas sp. MB9, assembly GCF_011319775.1. Classification (NCBI taxonomy): domain Bacteria; kingdom Pseudomonadati; phylum Pseudomonadota; class Gammaproteobacteria; order Aeromonadales; family Aeromonadaceae; genus Oceanimonas; species Oceanimonas sp. MB9. The sequence continues at coordinate 447,095 of NZ_VFBE01000009.1, forward strand.
TTTATGATTTGCTTTCACTCCGGTACTATCTTTTTTATTTTTTAAATTTTATGAGCTGTGATGATGGTTAGTCTCTATGGTCGCGAATGATTACTATCAACATACTAACGATAAAGGTGAAAAAAAGAATAATAATAGCAAACATACTAGTGTTATATAGCCGCTCAGGCTGAGTGGCATACTCTGGCTGTAGTGGGCTTTGCAGCACGCTTACCTGCTTAAGTTTGCGGGCAGCTTCTATACGAGTGCTCTCCAGTGCCGCCAGTGCGCTGGAATAGGTTTGCTGAGCAAACTGGGCTTTCAGCTCCAGTGCTTGGTATCCGGCGGAAATCTGGTTAAGAGCGCTGCCGGTTTCTTTGGCCAGTCGGTTTTGCTCTTTGCCAATTTGCTGTTGCAGGGCGTTTATTTCGGCTCTTATTTGCACCAGTTCGGCAGAGCGGGTGCTCTGGTAGCTCTGGGCGGCGGAGTAACGAGCTTGCAGACGGGCTAGCTCTCCTTCTAGGGAACTCACTACCTGATTCAAACTTTCTACAGTATGTATGGGGGAGATAAGCCCATATTCGTTTTGATATGCGAGTAGCTTGGCGTGGGCTTCGTCCAGCCTTTCTCCCAATCGGTTTGTTTGTTGCTCAAGAAATTTTACCTGCTCTTCTGCCAGGCGTTGGCCCATATCGTTCATATGGGCTTCGCCGGCGCTTAGCAGCAGTTGGGCCAGTTCGTGTGCAAATTCCGGGGTAAAGGCCTGCACTTCTATGTTCAGTACGCTGGCATATTCGTCCAGCTCTACGCTAACGCGTTTCTTATAGTATTTGTGCAACTCTTCCAAGGGAGCATTCTGGTCCCACAGGCTGGCGAACAGGTCACCATTTTTACTGTAGTGCTCACGAAAGGGCAGCTCAGACTCTACTTTTTTGAGCATATCGGTAGAAAGCAAGTGCTCGCGCAGCAGTAGCAGATCACTGTGACCAGCTCCCCCTCTAATAAGGCTGGCAAAGTTGAACTCGGGTGCGGCAATTTGCGGGCTTTCCAGCACTACGGTAGCGCGAGACACATATCTGTCCGACGCCCAGGCGAACCAGTAAAAGGCAACGGCCAGAATTGCCACCAGGGCGGCGGCCCAATGGGGTTGTTTTTTGATGAAGTAATGCATGTGAACTCTGTATTGGATTTGAATTTTGTGAAGGTTGTTGGCCGTAGCGTTAAGCTCAAAAAACAGATAGCCCCTTAGGGATTGCTTTCTTCGTGGTAGGCCGCGATGGCATCGTTGATGTCGTCATACCATTGGGCCTGGCCGTTTTTGAGGTAAATGCCGGCCTGGCACAGATCTTTGAGTATGCCTTCGGAGTGGGAAACAATGATTAGACTGGCCTGACCCACTTTGTCCTTAAAGGCTTTACTGGCCTTTGTCTTGAAGGCACGATCGCCAACGGCGGTGGCTTCATCTGAGAGGTAAACATCGAAGTCAAAGGCCAGTGAAAGGCCAAAGTTAAGCCGGGAGCGCATGCCGGAAGAATAGGTTTTAATAGGGCGGTCGAAGGCAGAGCCCAACTCCGAGAAATTCTCTACATAGTCGATAATGCGCTGAGTCTGATTGCCAGCACCGTGCACCCGGGCTACAAATTTAACGTTTTGTCGTCCGGTCATGGAGCCTTGAAAACCGCCGGAAAGGCCAATAGGCCAGGATACCCGACAATGGCGTTCTACTTTACCCCGTTCCGGGTTGTCCATACCGGCAATTAGTCGCAACAGGGTGCTCTTGCCGGCGCCATTGCGCCCCAACAGGCCCACACTTACGTTTTTAGGTATGCTGAGATTAATGTCTTGCAGCACCCAGGGGGCATCACGCCCATCGCGGTTGTTGTAGCGTTTATAAAGGTTGCTGATTGTAATCATTTCGCTTTCAACCTTTCTTTGTAGCGCAGGTGCATTAGCAGTCCCAGGGCATTGAGCCCCAGAATCCACAGCCACAAATACAGTGCACTGGTACCGGGAACCATATGGTAATGCTCAAAAAAGCTAGCGCGCAGCAGTTCCAGTCCGTGCACTATGGGGTTAAGCATTAAATATTCAAGAAGACTGTGAGGCAGACTGTTTAATGGCAGAATAACACCGCTAATGATCATCAGTGGCAAGCTCAGCATTTTAATGATTTTGCCAATTTCGGGCACCAAGTGAGCAGTGACCGATACCACCAGTGCAAACCCCAGGGCCAGTGCCCACAGTGAGGTCCAACCCAGCAGGGCGAGAATGACGTTGTCGGGGAAAATATCCAGCTCCAGCAACAGCCCTCCGGTTACAAACAGCGCAAAGACCACAGTGCGCAGCGTGCCGTCTACCCAGGTGCGCACCAGCACGGCATCTACCGGTTGTACCTGGCGATAAGCAAAGAGTGCCTGAACAGAATCGATGGCACCATGGCTTCGAGTAAGTCCTTCTCTCACCAGAAAAAAACCTAACATGCCGGCAACCATCCAGGGAATGAAATCGGCATTTATAATCAATCTGTCGGTGCCCCTTAGCTGGGTTCGAATGAGCACCATTATTGTAATAAAGGCTATCGGCTCGAATATCATCCAGAACCAGCCCATGCGGTCGGCCATGGTGCGGCTTACCGCCTCACGCATAAACATGGCAAACCACACGCTGCGGGTCACCTGCCAGGGTGTGCGGCTTGGCATTGTGCTCATTACAGATCCACCGCCACCTTGGCGGCAATGGCAATCTGGTACAGGATCTGGGTGATGGTGCCGGCCAATTGCAGGTTTTTGGTGGGTGCCTTGGGCAACACCAAAATCTCATCACCCGGGCGCAAGGTCACATCTGCCGCCTCGCGCACTTCACCGTTCTGGCGCACCACCAGAATGCGGCTCTTATCCGCGTGCTCGGTAAAGCCGCCCGCGCCTTCTATGTAGTCCTTGGCACTGCGCTCGGTGTTAAATACTACTGACTGGGGCACCAGTACTTCACCGCTTATCAGCACGGAATCGGAAATTTCGGGAATGGTGATGACATCACCGTCCTGCAGGCGAATGTCGCTGATTCGGCCGTTGTTGGCCAGCACCAGGCGGCCATTGGGCTCCACCTGGCGGGCCCGTTCAATAAACTGGCTGATAAGCTCGGCTTCGCGCACGCGAATTTCTGCTTCATCGGCGGTGGAGGAGGAGGCACCCAGGTAGGTGGTTTCCAGCCGGGCCAGGCTTTCATCCAGGGCCTGTTTCTGGCGTTCGGCCACGCTGACCCGCTTGATGGAGATACTGCTGGTGTCGGTCATGGTTTGCGGCACAGACACGGCGTTCAGCAGTTCATGCAGGCGTGCATCCCGGGGCAGGGCAAAGTGTGAGGGGCCGTAGTAGCTGCCCTCAAGTTGCACCACTATGGTGTTGTCGCGCATGTCGCGGCTGAACACCAGCTGATCGCCACTGTTCAGTTGCTGCCGGTCGAATTCGTTCAGCTTCACATAGCTGGAAACCGGCCCCTGAGTGCGGGCACCGCGCAGCAGCACATGGGTCACGTTCGACTTGAGCCGGGCCAGTTTAAGCAGCTCCTGGCCGGTCATGCCGGTGCGCAGCAGTTCATAGCGATAGGGGCGGGCCACGTCGCCTTCCACCGTCACGGTGGGGCCGCGCTCGTCCACTATTATGGTGTCGCCGTCTTTAAACTGCACGCGGGGCAGGGTGCCGTTCAGCAAAAAGGCATAGAGATCGGCGGTGGCAATAGTTTTGCCGTGGCGCTTTACTCGCACCTTGCGGTAGCTGCCGGTGGCATCGTCTATGCCGCCAGCCTGGTCTATGAAATACAGCAGCGAGTCGCTGGGGGTGCCGGCAAAGCGACCGGGGTTTTGCACATAGCCGGTAACAAACACAGACACCGGCTGCACGCCCTGCAGGTTGGTGTACACCTGCACGTTGTTGGAATAGATGGAGTTAACGGCGCTGCGCACCTTGGCGTCCAGCTGGCTGTGCCTTATGCCCTGAACCTTGATGGGACCCACGCCGGGAATAAAAATGTTGCCTTGAGCATCCACCGGCAGCACCCGGTCTATTTCAACCGCACCCCACACCCGTAGGGTAACCTGATCACCGGGGGTGATCACATAATCGGCGTTAAGGCCGTCGGCACGCACGCCGCTGAAGCCGCCGTTGAACAAATGGCTGCCAAAGCTTGGGTAGTCTTGCTGTGCCATGGTAGTGCCGGGCACACCATAGCGGTTGTTTTGCCACTGGGTACTGCTGTTTTGCGCGGCCTGGTCAGATTCGGACGGCGCGGCAAAACGACTGTTTTGCTCGGCGGGCAGCTCGCCGGCAGCGGCGCCAATCAGCTGGGCCTGGGACTGGCTCGCTAATACGAGTAGCCCAAAGGGAATGATGAATTTTTTTAAAGACATGTGGTGTTCTCGGAATCTTGTAGGCCCGAATTGATTCGGGCAATTTTTAGCGCATGTGGTGATATTGCCCCAATAAATTGGGGCCTACACAGCTTTAAATGAATGGTGTTGATGCGAGTAGGGCTTACGGCTGTTGCGTTATGGCTCGCGAAAGCTGCCACTGGCCGTTTTGGCCTTTGCAGGCAATGTGTTCTTCCTGGCTGCCGATGGCTTGGGTTACCTGCAGCGAGCGACAGGTTTTTCCGCTGGCGGCGAAGTAGGCAGCGCCGGCGGTAACCTGGGCGTTGGCACCCCAGGGGCTGGCGGGGAGGGAGGCGGTGGCATGGGGGGCGGCCGACTCAATAAATTGGTGGAGTGAGTCGTTGTTAATGCTGGCCTGGTTATCTTGTGGTTGCTGGGTAGCGCACCCGGCGAGGGTGAGCAGGCATAAAACGGCAATCGGGCCTGCAAGGGCTTTGCTGACAAAAGACATTTGGTTAACTCTTGTGACTAACGTAATAAAAAGAAGAAATGCGTGTAGGTATGCCCGGCCGGCTCAAGGGGGGCCAGCCAACCGGCGAAAGAAAACCTGACGAGAGAGGCAATTTTTTGAGTGTTAAAAAAGGACGCTACCGCCCGTGGGTTACAGCTCCCAATTCGCTGATATCACTCTCTCCTTGTGCACACTGGTTGCAAAATGCAACTCAGTGTTTTAATCCGGGATGATACTACCACCCGGCCATTACAATTTCGACGGCCCCACCGTTCAAGTGGATGGTTATTGGACAAGGGCCGCAATGGCAAGATCAGGCAACCCTTCGCTTGCTTCTGTTGGCCTTTTCGGACTGTCGATAAGCCACCTGTGGTGAAACCCTGATCGGGGGCTGGGCCTGTTGTTGCAGCCGCTGCCAAATTTGCCGGCAGGTGTTGTCTGCCTCGGCATAGAAGCTGCCGTTCAGCTGGGTGCGCTCCAGCAAAAAGGCCCGCAGCCGTTTAAACAGGCCCACGTTCACCGGCTGCGGCGTGCGCCAGAAGGTGGCCAATGGCCCCTGGCTGGTGAGTCCCGGAATGTCATACAGCGCCTTGCCCAGGGTAATGGTGGGCACATGGTGAAACAGGGCCGACATGCCCACCGTGCTGTTTACCGTTACCACGCCCTTGCAGTGCTGGTAGAGATCCGGCAGGTGCAGCTCAAAGCCGTAAAATACCCTGCCTTCAATGCCCTGCTCGGCGGCCAGGGTGTTAATCAGTTGGGTGTAGTTGGTGTAGCCACGGTCCATGGGGTGGTGTTTGAACAGCAGCACATCCTGCCGGGAAGCACAGGCGGCAAAGGAGCGCATAATGTGCCGAATGGACTCGGCCACGTCCTCAAAGGGCGAGTGGGCCCGGATCTGAAAATCGTCGGCCACCTGCAATGGCACCAGAAAAATGTGTTTGGAGTGCTGGTCAATCAGGTGCTGCTGCAGGCCTCGGTCATGGGCAGTGTGGGTATATTTGGTATACCAGCCCTTGAGCCAGGCAATGCCTTCTGTCCAGCATGAACGGTGACGATGGTGCACATAGTGCCGAAAGCGCCAGCGGCAGCAATGCATGCTGAAGTAATAACGCATGGCGTAGTAAATGCGGCGTTTAAAGCTGGCGCGAATGTCGAACTGGTGCTTTACGTGCTCGGGGTTTTGTGTAGGAAGTTCGTCTGCCAGTTTGCCAAACCAGGGGCTGTGGGCATTAACGCCGTTTTGCTCCAGGGTAATGTAGTGCGGACGCAGGTAGCCTTCTTCAAACACAAAAAAGCGAATGTTATGGCTCAGGCAATAGTGGCGGGCCACGGCGTGATATTCGCGACAGTCGCTGTAACAGAACACGGTGTCAATGCCGTGCTCGTTAATGTAGTTGTGCAGAAAGTGGCGCCATTCCGGCAGGGAGCCGGTGTAGTGCACATTGGTGCCCCGGCAGGGCCAGCAGCCATCGCCGCCGTTGAAGTGAATTTTGTGTACAAAAATGCCCTGCTCGCTTAAAAAGCGGGAAAAGTGCTGAAAAAAAGGCCCAAGCGGCCCTTGAAGTAGCAAGGCTGATTTCATCAAGAGTCCCGTATGAATTTGTTTTAGTTATGTCTGCGTTTTCCGTGCGGGGCGCATTCTAACACAGGGTATGAACGGGAGTAATATCAAATATTTATGTCAAAAGCATAAATGGAATTAGGTGCTGTTTGTTACCCCGGCAAGTGGTTCCGATGGGGTTTGGAGCGCAGTGAATTCCCACGGTTACTTAATGGTTTGCCGGTGTAGTCCTTTCTGCAGCATCAGATCCACCAGGGGTTGTTCGCGCTTGTTGGCGCGTTTGCAGTGATCCTGCTGGAATTTATTGGTAAGCCATATCACAAAGCGGGCCCAGCGTTTGTTGTCGCGTTCGCGCCAGGCGTGGGAAGACACCGACTCCCAGGCGTAGCCATTAAATACCGAGGCGTTTACAAAGTGATCGAGGGCACGCACACCGGCGCGGCCACGCTCCACCCGGCCCATAAACCCCACATAACAGATAATCAGGTAGCCCACTATGGCCAGGGGCACCACGGCGCACATAAGAATAAAGCCGGCAATTCGTTCTTTCATTGTGGTTGTTTGTTCCTTGGCGTCAGAATAAGCCGCAGCCCGTTGTCGGAGCGAATGGTCAGCCGGCCCACGGGCCGGGGCTCAAAGCCATCGGGCAGGCTAAGGTGGTAGTGCTGCAGAATACTCGCCAGTATCAGGCTGGACTCCTGCTGGGCAAAGGCGGCACCAATGCACACCCGCGGGCCGGCGCCAAAGGGCAGGTAGGCTTTGCTGAGCGGGGTTTTCAGTTGCTTGCTGGTAAAACGATAGGGGTCGAACCGGTGCGGCTCGTGCCAGTAGTCTGTGTGGCGGTGAATGAGCCAGGGTGAGACCATCACCGAGCTGCCCGCCTTCATTTTTTTATCTCTCATTTCACTGGCGTGGGCACACTCACGGGCAAAAAAGCCCACCGGCGGGTAAAGTCGCAGGGCTTCACGGAACACATCGCGCACCAGCACCATTTTGCGCAGGGCTTCCACCCCCATGGGTTGCTCGGCCAGCACGCGAGTGACTTCTTCATAAGCGTCTTGCTGTATGTGCGGGTGGGTGGCCAGCAAATACAGTGACCAGGTCAGCGAGCTTGCGGTGGTTTCGTGGCCGGCCAGAAACAGCATGGAGATCTGATCCACGATTTCATCAAAGCCGAACGGCTGACCGGTGCTGGCGTCTTTGGCCAGCAGCAGGGAAGACAAAATATCCTGCTGGTTCTCCAGCTCGGTGTGTGACTGCGGGCAGCCGGCGCGGGCGGCTTCGGCCTGCCGGTAGCGGGGGCGAATAATGTCTTCTATGGTGGTGCGAATTTCTTTTGCCGCGGCCAGGCGTTTGCTCTCGCTGGCGCCCCGCTGTAAAAAGCCGGGCAGTTTGAACATTTTTCTCAATGCCAGCCTGGGGGATTCGGCCTGAAAGCGCACAAAGGCATCGAGAATGCGGTTGGCCTGCTCGGCATCGAGGCTGGCCGACATTATGGTGCGAAAGATGATGTCGGCGGTCACAAAGGTCATTTCCGGGTCTATGTCCTGCCCCGGCTGGTGGGCCTCAAGCCGCGCGAGCATGTCGGCCACGGCGTGCTGCATCAGTCCGAACACCTGCTGCACTCGAGCATGCTTGAAGGCGGGATCGAGCATGTTGCGCTGTTTTTGCCACTGCTCACCGTTGGTGGTGAAAATGCTTTCGCCCAGCAGCGGCTCGAGAATGTCCCCCAGCATGGCGTGCTTGGGAAAGTCGGCCATGTTCTGCACCATGACTTTTCGCACCAGCTCGGGCTGGTTCACCATATACAGGGTGAGCCCCGGCAGTTTGTATTCCCCCATCTTCATGCCATAGCTGCGTTCATACAGGGCGTCCAGCCAGGAGTGACGCTTGGTGAAAAATACTTTCCACAGCGAGGCCTTGCTTTTGGCGGGTTTGGGAAACACCGGGCAGCTCATGTTCGTTCCTTCAGTTGGCTGGCAATGGTCTCGGGCCCGGCGGTAAAGGCGAAAAAGTCGTAAGGGCCGGGCTTGTCGGTGGCCATCAGATAAAGAAAGTGCATGGTATACCAGGCCCGGCGCAGCTTTTTATAGCGAGCCGGGTGATAAAGGGTAAAAAAACGGGGTGAGAGCAGGCGTGGCCCGGCGTGGGGGGCACAGCTCTGGCCGCAGGAGGTTACCGGGTTCAACAGCGGAAAGCAGGCGCCGTCGGTGGGGGCGGTGTAGTCCAGCCACAGCAGCCGCTTGTTGTGTCCCAGCTGCTGCAGGGCGGTGCGAAAGTCGGCGGCGGCGGCGTGAAAGCTCACCAGCGGAATGCAGTGCCCCAGGGTGATCAACACCACCCGTTGGTGGGCCAGGCGATTCGGATTGTGAACTTGCTGCAGGGCCTGGGCCAGGGCCGGGACCACCATCATGGTGCCCACGCTGTGGGCAACGATCACCACCTCGTCGTTGGTGTCGTCGTTAATGGCCTCGGCCATATGGCTGGCAAAGGAGTGAATGCGCGGCGCAAGCTCAGGCATTTGCCCCCTGGCCCAGCGGGCTGAAAAGGCGTAGATGCGCAATAACCAGAATACCGCCAGCTTGTTGCCCAGGTGTTTGCTGGTGTGCATCAGCGCGGCTACCAGCACCAGCCCGGCAGGCAGCTGGGCCATTTGCCAGGGCAGTTGCCCGGCCAGGCTGGTTGCCAGCCAGACCGAGAACAACAGACTAAGCAGCAGGTAAAAGGCGGGGTAAAGCCCGGCCATCAGCTGTTTGGGCGACGCCTTGGCGTAGGAGAGTATGTGGCCGGGTAAAATATATACCCATAGAAACAGGCTTAAATCACCGATGATCTGAAGCCACCCTCTGGCCCAGTGGGCGCGCACAATATCATCCCAGCCCAGGTAGTTATACCGGGTCTGGCAGTGTTCGGTATCAAGTTGCCAGCAATGGCTGTGATTTTCGCCGCGCTTACGGGCAGAAACATCAATATGCAGGCCGTTTACTTTTGCCTGTAATGCCGACTGACTGCGATAAAGGCGGTGATAGTGACCCGCGCCACGCGGATCAAAGCCGTGAATATAAAACACCTGCCGTTGTTTAATGCGGGCCAATCCGTGGTTCCTGACTGGTTAAAACGGCGAACAGAGTACCTTAATTTGGGATAAGGGGGAATGTGTGGCGCTAACGGTGTAGTTAGCGGGCCCGGAGTATATGGATTCCTGCTTTAATCTGAACAAACTCCAAGCGGATAAGGCTCACTTATGTTCAAGGCTCCTGCTGTTTATATCGTAACCAATAAGCGTAATGGGACCCTGTATATTGGGGTGACCAGCAATCTGGTACAGCGTATCTGGCAGCACAGACAGCATGAAGCTGATGGTTTCACAGCGAAATATGATCTTCACCGGCTGATTTATTTTGAGTCACACAGCAGCATGTATGATGCGATAACCAGAGAAAAGCAACTTAAAAGATGGAAACGCGACTGGAAGATACGGCTTATTGAGGAGTTCAATCCTCACTGGCAGGATTTGTGGAATGATATTATTTGAATGCCCCGAGTTTGGGTGAGGGCAGTTCTGCCAGCGGGCCCGGAGTATGTGGATTCCTGCCTGCGCAGGAATGACGGGAGAGGGCAGGAATGACGGAGGGCACCCCTGCGCCTTTTGTCGCCCCTACGCTTTTTTTGTCGCCCCTGCGCAGGCAGGGGCCCATGTGTGGGGCGGCACTGTGCTGCCAGCGGGCCCGGAGTATGCAGATTCCTGCCTTCGCAGGAATGACGGGAGAGGGCAGGAATGGCGGGAGGGGTGTCACCCCTGCGAAGGCAGGGGTCCATATTGTGAAGGGTGCATCCGCTGCTTATATCATCAATAGGTCTAACAGGCCGGGCTGTTACTTGTTCCCGTGACGGTGTCATGACACAATCAGCCACCAATTGCGAATGATTAATCAAATAAGAGGACGCTGTTATGCGCATCGTTTTGCTGGGTGCACCGGGCGCGGGTAAGGGAACGCAAGCTCAGTTCATCATGGAGAAGTTCGGTATTCCGCAAATTTCGACTGGCGACATGCTGCGTGCCGCTATCAAGGCCGGTACCCCGCTGGGCCTGAAGGCCAAAGAAGTGATGGACAAGGGCCAGTTGGTGTCTGACGACATCATCATCGGCCTGGTCAAGGAGCGCATCAGCCAGGACGATTGCGCCAAGGGCTTTTTGCTCGACGGTTTCCCCCGCACCATTCCCCAGGCCGACGCCATGAAGGAAGCCGGTGTTGCCGTGGATCATGTGCTGGAATTCGCCGTGCCCGACGAAGAGATCGTCAAGCGCATGAGCGGCCGCCGCGTACACCCGGGCTCCGGCCGGGTTTATCACCTGGTATACAACCCGCCCAAGGTGGAAGGTAAAGACGACGTGACCGGTGAAGAGCTGGTGATCCGCGCCGACGACGAAGAAAGCACCGTGCGCAAGCGTCTGGCCGTGTATCACGAGCAAACCGCTCCGCTGATCGATTACTACAAGCAGGAAGCCGAAGCCGGCCACACCCAGCACCACAAGGTGGATGGCACCCAGTCGGTGGAAGCGGTCAGCCGGGAGCTGACCAGCATTCTGGCTTAAGCCGGTATGGTTCAAGCCGGGCCTGTGAAGGTCCGGCTTTTTGTTGTTGGTAAAAGGCAGGTAACAAGGTGAAAACAGGCGTTTTACTGGTCAACCTGGGTACGCCTTCCGCCCCCACCTCGGCGGCGGTAAAGGCCTTTCTCAGTCAGTTTCTGCACGACTACCGGGTGGTGGACTTGCCCCGCTCGCTGTGGTGTCCGTTGCTTCATGGCATTATTCTGCCGTTTCGTTCGCCCAAGGTGGCCAAACTCTATCAATCCATCTGGTGGCCGGAAGGCTCGCCGCTGATGGTGGTCAGTCGTCGTCAGCAGGCGGCATTGCAAAAGGCGCTGCAGGATGAAGGCATAGACGTGCCGGTGGCGCTGGGCATGAGCTATGGCGAGCCGTCCATTGCCTCGGCCTGGCAGCAGCTCAAGGAGCAGGGCGTAGACCGGGTCATTGTGCTGCCGCTGTATCCGCAGTACTCGGTCAGCACCACCGCCTCGGTGTTTGACAGCTGGGCCAGATTAATGAAGCAGGAGCGGCTGGTGCCGGCCTTGCGGTTTGTGCATAACTATCACGACTTCAGTGGCTACATCGGCGCCCTGGCCGACTCGGTGCGGGCACACTGGCAGGAGCATGGCCGGGGCGACCTGCTGCTGCTCTCTTACCACGGCATTCCCAAGCGCTTTGAAAACCAGGGCGACCCTTACGGTCAGCAGTGTCATCGCACTTCCGAACTGCTGGCGGAAGAGTTGGGGCTGGAGCCGCATCAGTGGCGCACCACCTTTCAGTCGCGTTTTGGCCGGGAAGAGTGGCTCAAGCCCTATACCGACGAAACCATGAAGGCGCTGCCAAAGGAAGGGGTGAAAAAGCTGGACGTGATCTGCCCGGCCTTTTCTGCCGACTGTCTGGAAACCCTGGAAGAGATCGCCGAGCAAAACCAGGAGCTGTTCATCAAGGCCGGGGGCGAGCAGTATCGCTATATTCCTGCCCTGAACGACAACCCCGCCCATATTCGCATGCTGGTGGATCTGGTCTGCCGCGAGCTGGTGTGATCTCACTCCATATCGGTCGCTTGATTGGCTGGTAGGTTGGAATTCGCTTCGCTCATTTCAACCTACGGCCCTTGAAAGGCGTCAATCCCATAAATAAAAAACCGGCGCTGCCCTCGGCAGCGCCGGTTTTTTATTGTTCGTTACAGGGTGAACGGCGCTCAGTGCAGCGGGTTGCCCGGCACTGCCGGTCCGATCACAAAAAGGCGCGCATCGGCTTGCCGCTGGTGCAAAAAGGTTTCATCTTGCTGTTGCCAGCACACCACGGCGGCAATGGTCGGGCTGGCCAGCGCTCGCTGCAGTTGCTGTGGGGTAAGCCGCTGGGCGTCCAGCACGCGGGCCGGGTTGATGCCGGCGGCGGCAAGGCGTTGACGGCACAAGCGGGTGGGGGCATTGGCCACCAGGATCCAGCCGCCGTTGCCGTGGCTCAGGGCCGCCAGCCGAGTGAGCACCTCGGGTTGCGGTGCCGTGTTGAGCGCGGCGGAATGACAGTGGGGCAGCGCCTGCTGCGATGGGATCAATGCCTGCTTGCGGATTAACGAAAGGTTCATCATGGATCGGCCCTGCCTGTTGTTTTACTGTTTATACATACAGTATTCACTCGGGGCGGTTTGGTCAATATTTAACTGGTTAAATTTACAGTGTTTCGATCATGCCGGCTGCCAAGCCGGTCGGTTACCGACAGGAGGGCGAAATGGACAGAACGCAACTGGAACGAATGGACATTCACATGGTGCTGAGCATTCTCAATGAAAAACTGCGCATCGAGTGCGACAGCCTGGAGGCGCTGCTGGCCCGTTACGAACTGGACGGCGGCTGGCTGAGTGCGCGCATGGCGCAAATTGGTTACCGCTACGACAGCCACAGCAACCAGTTCAGGGCCGCCTCGACGCGCTGATTACACCGACATTTCAAAAGGGAGCCAGACTGCGGGGTCTGTTGTCGCCGTTACTGTCGTTGGGCAGGGAGTGCACAGCAGACCGTTAACCTGTTTGATAACGCGCCGACCGAAGCGGCGCCTGTCGTTCTTCTCGGCGGCCGGCACGCAAAAAAGCCCGGGCCGGACTGTCGGCTCGGGCAAAATGGTTGGACCTGTAAGCCCCCCCTACAACCTCTCAGTAGTACTCAGTATTCCACTTCCACGTTGCCGCTGGGCACGCTGCAACAACTCAGCACGTAACCCTCGTCGATGTCTTCATCGGTAATGCCGCCGTTGTGCTCCATGGCCACTTCTCCCTTGAGCACCTTGACCTTGCAGGTGCCGCAAATGCCCATGCCGCAGGCCTTGGGAATGTGCAGGCCGGCCTGGGCGGCGGCGCTGTGCAGGGTTTCGCCGGGCAGAATGTCCACCTGCAGGTCGCTGTCGAGGAAGGAAATGGTCAAACGCTCTTCGGTGCGCTCCATCTCTTCGGCCAGATCCGAGGCCTCCTGGGCCAGCAGCTCCACGTCTTCAATCACTTCTACCGGCGTGGCGCCAAAGCTTTCCTCGTGGTAACGATCCATGTCGAAACCGGCCTGTTGCAGCAGGTTGCGCACCGCCTTCATGTAGGGGGTGGGGCCGCAGCAGAACACTTCCCGCTCCATAAAGTCGGGGGAGATCTGGCTGAGCATGGCGCTGTTCAGAAAGCCGCGATAGCCACTCCAGGTCTCACCAATGTCCGTGCGTTCGCAGATCAGGCTCAGCTGAATATTATTCAGCCGCGAGTCCATGTGCTGCAGCTCTCGGTAGAACACCAGATCCTTGGGTGTGCGGGCGCTGTGCACAAATTGAATATCGACATCGGCGTTGGTGTCGAACCACCAGCGCATCATCGACATCACCGGGGTGATGCCCACGCCGCCGGAAAGCAGCAGCACCTTGTCGTTGGGAAAGTCGATGCAGTTGAAATTGCCCACCGGGCCGTGCACCGCCAGGGCGTCGCCTTCCTTGAGGTTGTCGTGCAGCCAGTTGGACACCACGCCGCCGGGCACTCGTTTGACGGTAATGGAAAAGCTGTAGGGCACCGAGGGCGAAGAAGCGATGGTGTAGCTGCGCATCACCGTCTGCTCGTCAATTTCCAGCTCCAGGGTAACAAACTGGCCGGGTTTGAAGAAAAACAGCAGCGGGCTTTCGGCGGTGAAGCAGAAGGTACGCACGTCCCAGGTTTCCTGAATCACGCGCACACAGCGCACCGGGTGGCGACCGTTGCTCCAGGTCTGGGTATTGATGGGTGAAATAAAGTCCTGATTCATCGCTGTCCTCCGCTGGGGCGGCGAGGGGCCCCGTTGTGTCCTTGTTGCCGGCATTCTTGATGAGATTTAGCCGGCGCGGTTGCCTGAAAACGACATGGAAATATCCGTCAGCCCCGTTTTGCCGTTAATGAGCGTGAAGCCGGGGCCAGACGCCGGCTTGCGGGTCGTAAAAGCAGGCGGGGCGAGTCGTTTTCAGACAACCGACACCGCCCGGGCAGGATAACAATACGCCCATCGGCGGTATGGTTTTCCGCCCTTTCAACTCAGCAAAGGAAGCAATGCAGATGGAGCAGAGCAACACCACCGTTATCGGCACCGCCCCCGGACTGGCGGATACCGTTCAGCTGCTGCAGCAGCGTCGTCCCGGCTACTCCCTTCCCCAGGCCTGCTATAACAGCCAGTCGGTGTTTGAAGCCGACATGGAGCAGATCTTTTGCAAGGAATGGCTGTATGTGGGGCTGACCTGTGAAATTCCCAAAACCGGCAACTACATCACGGTAGAAGTAGGCAACAACCCCATTACCGTGGTGCGCAACAAGGAAGGCGTACAGGCCTTTCACAACGTGTGCCGGCACCGGGGCTCACGGTTGTGTACCGAGAAAAAGGGCAAGGTGGCCAAGCTGGTTTGCCCTTACCACCAGTGGACCTATGAGCTGGACGGACAGCTGATCTATGCCGGCAACGACATGGGTGAGCAGTTCAACAAAGGCGACTTTCCGCTGAAAAAGGTACACACCAAGACCGCCGGTGGTTACATCTTTATCTGTCTGGCCGACAACCCGCCCGACATCGACGAGTTTCTGGCATCGCTGGAGCTCTATTTGGAGCCTTACGATCTGGAAAACGCCAAGGTGGCGGTGCAGTCCGAAATCGTTGAAGACGCCAACTGGAAGCTGGTGATCGAGAACAACCGGGAATGTTACCACTGCAATGGTTCTCACCCCGAGCTGCTCAATACCCTGCTGGAGTTCGACGACACCACCGATCCCCGCGCGACCGACGCCTTCAAGGCCCATGTGGCGCGCATGGCCGAACAATGGGACGCGGAAAACATTCCCCATGAGCATGTGTCGTTCGGATTGCGCAACCGCATGGTGCGCATGCCCCTGGCCGAAGGCAAGGTGGCCATGACCATCGATGGCTCCAATGCCTGTGAGAAGACCCTGGGCCGGGTCAAGAACCGGGAGCTGGGTTCACTGCGCATTCTGCACCTGCCCAACTCCTGGAACCACGGCCAGAGCGATCACCTGATCACCTTCCAGGTGGTGCCGCTGGGGCCGCAGAAGACCAAGGTGATCACCAAGTGGGTGGTGCACAAGGACGCGGTGGAAGGCGTGGATTATGACGTGGAAAAACTGCGTCTGGTGTGGGATGCCACCAACGCCCAGGACCGCGCCCTGGCCGAGGAAAACCAGCGTGGCATCAACTCCATCGCCTATGAGCCGGGCCCTTATTCACCCACCTACGAGTTCGGTGTGGTGAACTTTGTCGACTGGTACGCCGATACCTTCGTCGCCAACGCCGGCGGCCAGACCCTGTCCGTCAAACTGCCGGAGTAAGCCGAAAGCCCGGAATGGTAATGTGAATCCCGGGGTTCGACGGTCATCCCTGTGTTTTACCTTGTGGCCCTCGCGAAAGCGGGGGCCATTCATTTCTTCCCCGCCGCATTGCGTCTGCAGCAATGTGACCCTTGTGGTGTATGTGCCCAGAGTCACTCGACGTTCCTTTTTCCTGTCGTATTCGCGCCGTTATTGGCTCACGAACGGTCGCATTTGAGACAGTGATATATGCAGGCACCCGTAGTATCCATATGTGTTTGAACCCGCCCTGCAAAGGGCTCTCGAATACCATCAACACGGCACATATCGGAAAGGACACCGCATGAAAACCATCGGCTTCAACATCAAGACCCTGCTTGCCTCCGCCATTACCGCTGCCTGCCTGGCCAGCACCAGTGCCCAGGCGTTAACCCTCAAGCTGGCTACCGACTCCGGCACGCAGGGATCGCCAGCCGGTGAAGCCCTGAAAAAATGGGGCGAGCTGATTGAGCAAAAATCTGGCGGCAATATCGAAACCAAGGTGTTCTACCAGAACGAACTGGGCGGTCAGCAGGAAGTGTTTGACCTGCATGTAGCCGGCGATGTGGACGTGATGCTGAACTGGCCCATGACGTCCTACGACAAGCGCATTGGTGTCATCTACACCCCCTACATGACCCTGTCCTGGAAGGAAGCGCTGGAAGCCTACAGTCCGGGCGGCTGGGTCAACAACCTGCTCGGCGGTGTATATCAGGACATTGGCCTGAAGTTCTTTGGCCCCTGGCCGGAAGGCTTTAACGGCGTCGGTTCCCGGGACAAATATGCCCTCACCATCAAGGATGCGGACGGCCTCAAGGTGCGCACCATGACCGTTTTCCCTGCGCCCCAGACCATGCAGGCCCTGGGTTACCAGACTGCCGCCATTGATTGGGGCGAGGTCTACACCGCGCTGCAGACCGGTGTGGTGGATGGCGAGGCCGGCAACGTCATTTACTGGGATTACGAATATTTTAGAGACACGATTGACCACTATGTACAGACCAAACACTTCTTTATGACCGGCGTGCTCTCCATGAACCTGGACGTGTGGGAAGGCATGACCGAAGCGCAGCAGCAAGTCGTGCAGGAAGCCGCAGTGGAAATCATGAACGAGCAGTTCAAGGCCGCGAAGGAGCAGGACGAGTACTACATCCAAAAGGCGCAGGAAGCCGGCATGAAGTATTTCGAGCCCAGTGACGAGCAGTTGCGTGAGTTTGCCAAGGCCGCCCGTGAACAGGTCTGGCCGTTGATGGACAAGGAAATCGGTACCGAGATTATGGATACCATTCGTGCCAACGCGACCGGCCTTTAATCGGCCAGTCATTTCACTCGGGGCCGGCAGTCTTCGGGCCGGACCGTTTCCAGGGGGCTATCAATGAACGGCAGATTTTTTTCCGGGCTGGACCGGCGGGTGGGCTGGTTACTGGAAGCGGCAGCCTTCACAGCCAGTTTGCTGGTGGTTGGGCTGATGCTGTTTCTGGTGCTGGCGCGATATGTGTTTGGCTGGTCGGTGGTGGGCCTGCTGGAGCTGATTATGCTGTTCGGCATGTGGCTCTATATGCTGGGGGCGTTGATCGCCAGCCGGCGCAATGAGCACCTGGTGGTGGATTTCGTTGAGTTGCAGATCACCGATTATCGCCTCAAATTGCTGCACAAAGCGCTGATATCGCTGATCACCTTTGCTATCTGCCTGTTCTTTGTGCTGCTGGCCTACCGCATGCTGGCCTGGGGCCTGCGCCGGCCCCAGTCGACCCCGGGCATGGGCATTCCGCTGTGGCTGCCCCAGGCGTCGATCATGCTGGCGGCCGTGGGTTGCAGTTGTTATTCGCTGCGAGACTTGCTGAGGGCCGTTGCCGGCCTGTGCGGAGCGAACACCGGCTCTCGCCAGCTGAAAGAGGAGCACTGACATGGAAGGTTTTTTTGCCATCGGGCTGTTAATGCTGCTGATGGTGATCGGGGTGCCGGTAGCCTGGTCCTTTGCCGGGGTGCTGGCGTACATGGTGTATGTGTATGACGCCAATCTGAATACCCTGATGCTGCAGGGCTATCGCTCGGTAGATTCGGTGATCCTGATTGCACTGCCGTTGTTTGTACTTACCGGTTATCTGATGCAAAGCGGCGGCATTGCCAAACGGCTGGTGGACTTTATTGAGGTGATGATCGGCAAGCGCAAAGGCGGCATGGGGGCATCCATGGTCATGGCGTCGGGTATTTTCGGCGCCATTGCCGGCACCGCCACGGCGGCGGTGGCATCCATCGGCACCATCATGATCGGCCCGCTGGAGCAGCGCGGCTATCCACGCAGTTACTCTTCGGCGTTGCTGGGCATATCGTCGCTGTTGGGCATTCTTATTCCGCCCTCGATCACCATGATACTGTTTGCGGTGGTTACTCGGCAGTCGGTGGCGGCCTGCTTTGCGGCGTCGGTGGGGCCGGCCATTTTGCTGATGCTGGGGCTTATCCTCGCCAACCGTTTTGGCGTGGGGCGGTTTTTTGAGGAAGTGAGCAGTGCCGCAGGCAAGGGGCTGGACACATCGCCGGGCAAGGGCAGGGCAACGCTCAAGGCCTTTCCGGCGCTGTCGTTGCCGGTGATCATTCTCGGGGGGATTTATGGTGGTGTGTTTACCCCCACCGAGGCGGCGGCGGTCGCGGCTTTTTCGGCCATGATGATCGGGTTTTTTATCTACCGCGACATGAACCTGAAAAGCTTTGCCCGAAGCGTGGTGGCGGCGGCAGAAACCACCGGCACGGTGATCCTCATTCTGCTGTTCAGCTTTATGATCGGGCGCATTCTGGCGTCGGAACGGATTCCTCAGGATTTGACCGAAATGGTCAGCACGCTCATCCAGAACCCGCTGCTGATTCTGATTGCGGTAAACCTGTTCCTGATTATTGCCGGCATGATCATGGATGACGTATCGGTGACCGTGGTCGTGGCGCCGTTGTTTCTGCCCCTGATGGTAGATACCGGTATTCACCCGGTGCATTTTGCCTCCATTGTCGCCTGCTCGGTGGTGATTGGTGCCAACAGCCCGCCGGTGGCGCCCATTCTCTATATGGCGTGCCGCATAGGTAAGGTGTCGATTCACAAAACGGTGAAACCCGCCCTGGCGTTGATGATCTTTGTGGGTCTGCCGGTGATGATGGTGACCACCTTCGTACCCGAGTTGTCGCTGTTTCTGCCGCGCTGGCTGGGGTTCTTGTAATAGCGTGAACGCAGAAATAAAAAGGGGAGCCGCCGGCTCCCCTTTCTATTTTGTCGCTATTTCACTGCAGGCTCTTTTCCACCAGGGCCAGCACCTCGGGGTGCATCAGCGCCCGCTGGGCCAGCAGCGCATTCAGGCGTTCCCGCCACCGCTCTCCCTCGGGGCCGGCCAGCAGCTCGGCCAGCAGGGGCTCGCAATCGGCCAGCCGCGCCGGGGCGGACACATTCCATGCCCGCAACCGGGCCAGAAAATCCTGCTGATCGATAAGGTCGCTGATCATCATGGGTGGGCTCTCCTGTTCCTAAAAGCGCAGGCTAATTCCCGGCGCGACCGCTGACAAGGCCATTTGCGACATGCTGTCGCAATGGAAACAGAATATGACGTTCGCGACGGAACTGGTTAACAGGGTGTCGCATTGGAGAAGTTTCAACCAGTCGTTAGCTGTTGAGATAGCGGACGGTACTGCACCGATGGGCGCCTGCAGCGCCCGGTCATCAACCGCAGTCGCGACCGGAGCCGTGTTTGAACTGAGCATGGCCCCGGTCGCGACTGACACAATCTATCCGACGGAGATCTCTTGCTATGGTTGGCAAAGATGGAATTTTGAAAGGAATGAGTCCGGCGGCAACGATCAGCTCCATGGTGATCGTTACCTTGTTTGTGCTGGGCGGCGCCCTTTATCCGGACGCCGCCGCCGGCCTGTTCAGCGCCGTGTCCAGCGGCATTCTTACCCACTTCAAATGGTATTACATTGCCATCGTCGCGCTTATGCTGGTGTTTTGCGTGGTGCTGGCGTTCAGCCGCTTTGGCCAGCTGCGTCTGGGCAGTGACGACGCCCGGCCGGAATACGGCCTGTTTTCCTGGTTCGCCATGCTGTTCAGTGCCGGCATGGGCATTGGTCTGGTGTTCTGGTCCATTGCCGAGCCCATCTACCACTTTCAGGCCAACCCCTTTATTGCCGAGGGGCTGACACCGGAAGCGGCGGAAGTGGCCATGCGCATTACCTTCTTTCACTGGGGGCTGCACCCCTGGGCCATTTATGTGGTAGTTGGGCTGGCGCTGGCTTATTTCTCCTACCGGCGGGGCCTGCCGTTGACCATTCGCTCGGCGCTCTATCCGCTCATCGGCAAGCGCATCTATGGCTGGATGGGGCATACCGTCGATGTGCTGGCGGTGTTTGGCACCGTGTTCGGGGTGGCCACTTCCCTTGGCCTGGGCGTGGCCCAGATCAACACCGGCCTCAATCACCTGTTTGGCGTTGAGGTGAGCACCGGCAATCAGCTGCTGCTGATCCTGGTGATTTCCCTAGTGGCCACCGCCTCGGTGCTGTCGGGCATTGGCCGGGGCGTGAAATGGCTGTCGGAGATCAACATCTGGCTGACCGTGGCCATACTGGTATTTTTGCTGGCCTATGGCCCCACCAGTTACCTGCTGCAGAGTTATGTGCAGGGCATTGGCGACTATCTGGCCCATGTGGTGCCGCTCAGCACCTGGACCGACGCCAGCAAAAACAGTGGCTGGCAGTCGGGCTGGACCGTGTTCTACTGGGGCTGGTGGATGTCGTGGTCGCCCTTTGTGGGCATGTTTATCGCGCGCATCTCCCGCGGCCGTACCATTCGCGAATTTATCTGCGGTGTGCTGCTGGTACCCACCCTGCTGGGCATGTTGTGGCTCACCCTGTTCGGCGGCACCGCCTTGTTCCTGGAGTTGACCCACACCGTGACCAACGCCGCCGGTGAAGCGGTCAGCGCCATTGGCCAGGCCGGCATTGTGACCGCTGTGGGCGAGAGCGTGACCTCGGCGCTGTATGTCACCCTGAGCCAGCTCGACGGCGGCACCATGGGCTATCTGGCCTCGTTGCTGGCCACCGTGCTGGTTGCGCTTTACTTCATTACCTCTGCCGACTCCGGCACCCTGGTAGTGACCACCATACTGTCGCTGGGTGAAGAGCATCCGCCCCGCAGCCAGCGGGTAATATGGGGACTGTCGGTTGCCGCGGTGGCGGCCATTCTGATGCTCGCGGGCGGCCTGACGGCCCTGCAAACCGCGGCCATTATTGCCGCCTTCCCATTCTCGATGGTGATCATGGTGATGATGTGGGGCCTGTTTAAGGGCCTGCACGAAGAGCTGCCGGCGCCCTTGCCGGTGGCCACCCGAGTACCGCCGGCACCCTGAGCCGCCAGGAAAGCGGGTTTTTAATCTAAAAAAGCATAACGAAACCGCCTTTTTATGGCGGTTTTCTCATATTTATGGCTGGCGGGCTTCAGACGCTTCAACCGGCACTCATCAGGCGTAACCATATGTAAAGCCATATCATTTCAGACTTTTCATGAGCATTTCATATATGAGTAAAAGGTTAATTATGACGCCTGATATTCAAACTGTGACTGAGCGCCTAAAAATGAACGGTATTCGTCTGGCGAAAAGTAAAACTAATGTTATATGTTTTGCTTATGGGCGGATTTGCTACGCAAATGCCACTCCATGAAATGTCGCAATCACGATAAAAAGGATCCCGAATGCGACCGCACAGGGACCAGGAGCAAGAGCAATGAACGAACCACAGCGTGTCGGCTTCCTGTTAGTAGACAACTTCACCATGATTTCCCTGGCTTCGGCCATCGAGCCCCTGCGCATGGCCAACCAGCTGTCGGGCAGGGCACTTTATGAGTGGGTCATGCTGAGTGAAAGCGGCCAGCCGGTACGGGCCAGCGACGGCATGACCGTCACTCCGGATCACGGCATTCACGACGCCGGTCACCTCGACATGATGTTGCTGTGTGGCGGCGTGGGCGTGGCCAACGCCCGCAGCCGCAGCCTGCGGGCCTGGCTGCAACAGCTGGCGCACCGCAAGGTGAAGCTGGGCGCCCTGTGTACCGGCAGCTATCTGCTCGCCGACGCCGGGGTGCTCGATGGTTACCGCTGCACCCTGCATTGGGAATACATGGCCGCCTTCAAGGAGGCGTTTCCCCGGCTCGAAACCAGCAATGCGCTGTATTGCATCGACCGGGACCGGCTCACCAGCAGCGGCGGCACCGTGCCCATGGACATGATGTTGCACCTGATTGAAAAGGAACATTCCAGCGCCCTCAGCACCGCCATTTGCGACATGTTCCTGTGCGAGCGCATTCGCGATGGCCAGGAAGAGCAAAAGGTGCTGCTGCGCCACCTGGTGGGCCCGGCCCAGCCCAAGTTGGCGGAAGTGGTGGCACTGATGGAAGCCAACCTGGAAGAGCCCATTACCCTGGATGAGCTGGCCCACTATGTGGGGCTGTCCCGCCGTCAGGTAGAGCGGCTGTTTCAGCGCCACGTCAAGTGCTCGCCGTCGCGCTATTACCTCAACCTGCGCCTGAAACGGGCTCGGCAGTTGCTGCGCCAGACCTCACTGTCGATTATCGACATCGCCACCGCCTGTGGCTTTGTCTCTACCCCCCATTTCAGCAAGTGCTATCGCGAGTGCTTTGGCGTGCCGCCTCGCGACGACCGCCTGAGAAACGGCACCACCGCCAGCCACGGCATGGCCCCGCCGGCGAGTGAACTTAGCCTGAACCTCAGCAGCGCCCGCAACGAGCCCACCTTTGCCTCGGTCACGCTGTAATTTCACGCCTTCTCACAAGCAACAAGCCCCGCATTGCGGGGCTTGTTGTTTTTACAGGGGATTATCGGTGCTTGGCCAGAAAACGCTCCGCCACTTTCTGGTGGGCGGCCGGCATCTTTGACTTGCGCTCGTCCAGCCGGTTCAGAAACTGCTTGCGCTTTTGCTTGTCGGCGGCGCGCTCATAGCCCTGTTCCAGGTGCTTTTTGAACTGTTCGGGCGACATCTCTGCCACCTGCTGACGCTGTTCATGTTGTCTGTGGGGCTTGTGATCATGGTCTGCTGCATACAGTGGCGCAGCCATCACCAGGGAACCTAACAGCATTACCTTGATAGTTGTTCTCATCTCTTCCTCATCAGGGGCTTGGTCAACGCTGCCATTGTTGATGATCTTTGTGGCGCAGTTATGCCAGACAAGGGGATTTTGGTGACAAGGTGTGGCAGCCGTAACGGGCCGATACAGTTGGCATGCCCATCACCGACACATGCGCGGTGTCGTGACGTTTTTAACTATGCCCCGGTCGCTTTCAGCCACAGCGCCCCCATTGGCGCGGGATAGACTGCCCCTGAATCCGGTGAATACCGTGTCACCGTCAACCGAATGCGAGGAAGGGCAGGCTATGGAAAATGCAGCAGAGGTACACCGCCAGTCGATCGTGATCGACGGCCTCATTATCGCCAACTGGGGGCGCGAACTGTTTGAAGACATGCGCCGGGGCGGACTGACCGCCGCCAACTGCACCGTGTCGGTGTGGGAAGGGTTTCAGGCCACGGTCAACAACATTGCCGAGTTTAACCGTCACTTTCAGGAGCACGGCGATCTGATTCGGCCGGTGCGCACCACCGCCGACATTCTGGCTGCCAAGGAAGAAGGCCGCACCGGCATCATTCTCGGTTTTCAGAACGCCCACGCCTTTGAAGATCAGCTCGGCTATGTCGAAATCTTCAAGCAGCTGGGTGTGGGCATCGTGCAGATGGCCTACAACACCCAGAACCTGGTGGGCACCGGCTGTTATGAGCGGGACGGCGGTTTGTCCGGCTTTGGCCGCGAGGTGGTGGCCGAGATGAACCGGGTGGGCATTATGTGCGATCTGTCCCACGTGGGTGCCAAAACCTCGGAAGAGGTGATCCTCGAGTCCAAGAAGCCGGTGTGCTATTCCCACTGCCTGCCCGCCGGGCTCAAGGACCACCCGCGCAACAAGTCGGACGCCGAGCTGCGTTTCATCGCCGAGCACGGCGGCTTTGTGGGCGTGACCATGTTTGCGCCCTTCCTGAAGAAAGGCATTGAGTCCACCGTCGACGATTACGTCGAGGCCATTGGTTATGTGCTGGACATCGTGGGTGAAGACGCCATCGGCATCGGCACCGACTTTACCCAGGGGCACGATCAGAACTTCTTCGAGTGGCTGACTCACGACAAGGGCTATGCCCGCCGCCTGACCCGTTTTGGCGAAATCATCAACCCCGAAGGCATTCGCACCATAGGTGAATTCCCCAACCTCACCGAGGCCCTGCTGCGCAATGGTTATTCTCCGCGACTGGTGGAGAAGATCATGGGCGGCAACTGGGTTCGTGTGCTCAAGGACGTTTGGGGCGAATAAGCAGAATCAAGGAAGCAAGGGAGAAACAACAATGTCAGTACATGCACCCGAAATGCCGATTGAAGTAGACGCCGACACCGGCGTGTGGACCACAGACGCCCTGCCCATGCTCTATGTGCCGCGTCACTTCTTCGTGAACAACCACATGGCCATCGAGGAAGAGCTGGGCCCGGAGCGCTATGCCGAAATCCTCTACAAGGCCGGTTACAAGTCGGCCTGGCACTGGTGTGAAAAAGAAGCCGAGTGCCATGGCATCAGCGGCGACGCCGTGTTTGAGCACTACATGAAGCGCCTGTCTCAGCGTGGCTGGGGCCTGTTCACCATTGAGCAGTTGGATATTGCCGCCGGCACCGCCCGGGTTCGCCTGGATCACTCCGCCTTCGTATATCAGTACGGCAAGGTAGAACGCATGGTGGATTACATGTTCACCGGCTGGTTCGCCGGCGCCATGGATCAGATTGCCCAAAGCCTGGGCTATGCGGTGCGCACCCAGGCTCGCCAGACCCAGAGCGGTGCCCAGAGCGGCTGCGATTACGGCCTGTTTGAAGTGAGCCCGCTGTAAGGCGCGTTTTCGGCACGATTATTTTCGGCGGGCCGGGAATACGGCCCGCAGCATGTACAAGAGGATTCCAGGATGGGACAGTTCGACGCCTTGTTTCAACCCATGAACATCAACAAGCTCACCATTCGCAACCGGGTGGTAAGCACGGCCCATGCCGAGGTGTATGCCACCGACGGCGGCATGACCACGGATCGCTACGTTAAGTATTACGAAGAAAAGGCCAAAGGCGGCCTGGGCCTGGCCATTTGCGGCGGCTCCAGCGTGGTGTCCATCGACAGTCCCCAGGCCTGGTGGAGCTCGGTTAACCTGAGCACCGACCGCATTATTCCTCATTTTCAGAATCTGGCCGACGCCATGCACAAGCACGGCGCCAAGATCATGATTCAGATCACCCACATGGGCCGGCGCTCCCGCTGGGACGGTTACAACTGGAGCACCCTGGTATCGCCGTCCGGCATTCGCGAGCCGGTGCACCGCGCCACCTGTAAAACCATAGAGCCGGAAGAAATTCAGCGCATCATCGGCGACTACGCCCAGGCCGCCCGCCGTGCCAAGGAAGGGGGGCTGGACGGAGTGGAAGTGTCCGCCGTGCACCAGCACCTGATCGATCAGTTCTGGAGCCCGCGGGTCAACAAGCGCACCGACGAATGGGGCGGCAACTTTGAAAACCGCATGCGCTTTGGCCTGGAAGTGCTCAAGGCCATTCGCGCCGAGGTGGGCCCCGACTTCGCCGTGGGCATGCGCATCTGTGGTGACGAGTTCCACCCCGACGGCCTCAGCCACGACGACATGAAGCAGATCGCCAAATACTATGACGACACCGGCATGGTGGACTTCTTTGGCGTGATCGGCTCCGGTTGCGACACTCACAATACCCTGGCCAACGTGATTCCCAACATGAGTTACCCGCCCGAGCCCTTCCTGCATCTGGCGGCGGGCATCAAGGAAGTGGTGACCGTGCCGGTGATCCACGCCCAGAACATCAAGGATCCGAACCAGGCCCAGCGTATTCTGGAAGGCGGCTACGTCGACTTCGTGGGCATGACCCGGGCGCACATGGCCGACCCGCACCTGATCACCAAGATCAAGCTGGGTCAGGTCGACCAAATCAAGCAGTGCGTGGGCGCCAACTACTGTATCGACCGTCAGTACCAGGGCCTGGACGTGCTCTGTATTCAGAACGCGGCCACCTCCCGCGAGCACCTGGGCATGCCCCATATTATCGAGAAAACCGACGGTCCCATTCGCAAGGTGGTGGTGGTGGGCGGCGGCCCCGGTGGCATGGAGGCGGCCCGGGTGGCGGCCGAGCGCGGCCATAACGTGGTGCTGTTTGAAAAGGCGCCCGAGCTGGGCGGTCAGATCACCCTGGCGGGCAAGGCGCCCCAGCGTGACCAGATTGCCGGTATTACCCGCTGGTACGCCCTGGAGCTGGCCCGCCTCAAGGTGGATGTGCGTCTGGACACCGCCGCCGATCTGCCCGCCATCATGGGCGAGCAGCCCGACGTGGTGATCCTGGCGGTGGGCGGTACTCCCTTCCTGGAGCAGAACCCCGAGTGGGGCGCGGAAGAAGGCCTGGTGGTGAGCACCTGGGACATTCTCTCCGGCAAGGTAGAGCCGGCCAAGAACGTGCTGGTATACGACACCATTTGCGAGTTTTCCGGCATGTCAGCGGCGGATTACCTGGCGTCCAAGGGCAGCCTAGTGGAGATAGTGACCGACGACATCAAGCCCGGCGCGGCCATTGGCGGCACGACCTTCCCCACCTATTACCGCTCGCTCTATGAGCGCGAGGTGATCATGACTTCCGATCTGGCCCTGCACAAGGTCTACAAGGAGGGCGACAAGCTGGTGGCGGTGCTGGAAAACGAATACACCGGCCAGCAGGAAGAGCGGGTGGTGGATCAGATTGTGGTGGAGAACGGCCTGCGTCCGGACGAGCGGCTGTATTACGAGCTGAAGGGCGATGCGGTCAACAAGGGCCAGATTGATCTTGAGGCCCTGTATGACGCCAAACCCCAGCCGGCCTTGGCCGAGCACGGCAAGGGCTATCTGCTCTACCGTCTGGGCGATTGCGTATCCCAGCGCAACACCCATGCCGCCATCTACGACGCCCTGCGTCTGTGTAAAGACTTCTGAGTCTGGGGCCGGGGGCAACCCCGGCCCTGCGAGGAGCCCGCTATGTTCGAGCCTGTGATCCCTTATTTGTTAACGCTGGCCTTTGCCCTGGCCGCCATCGGCGCCATGCGCCGGGTGCGGCTGTGGCGCCGGGGCCAGGTCAGCCCCGTGGCCTTCTGGCAGGGACTGGCCGCCATGCCGCGCCGCTATCTGGTGGATCTGCACCATGTTGTGGCGCGGGACAAGTACATGTCCAATACCCACGTGGCCACCGGCGGCGGTTTTGTGCTGGCGCTGGTGCTGGTGGTGCTGGTGCACGGCCTGGGCCTGCACAGCGCCTGGCTGGTATGGCCGTTGCTGGGTGCCAGCCTGCTGATGACGGTGGGCGCGCTGTTTGTATGGAAGCGCCGGCAAAAGCCCGCCAGCGAACTGCCCAACTCGCGGCTGTCCCGTGGCCCCTGGCAAAGACTGCCGAAAAGCCTGCTGGCGTTTTCGCTGGGCTTTTTTATCGCTACCCTGCCGGCCGCCGGCATTCTGCCCGAGGGCACCGGCAGTGGCCTGCTGGCGCTGGTGCTGCTGGCGGTGTGCGCCTGGGGCCTGGGTGAGCTGGTGTTTGGCATGACCTGGGGCGGCCCCATGAAGCACGCCTTTGCCGGTGCCCTGCACCTGGCCTTTCACCGCCGTCCGGCCCGCTTTGGCGGCGGCCGCGACACCGGCCTGAAGGCGCTCGATCTGAACGCCGACAAGCTGGGGGTGGAAAAGGTCACCGATTTTAAATGGAACCAGCTGCTGGGCTTTGACGCCTGCGTGCAGTGCGGCCGCTGTGAAAGCAAGTGCCCGGCCTTTGCCGCCGGCCAGCCGCTCAACCCCAAAAAGCTCATTCAGGACATGGTGACCAGCCTGGCCGCCCAGGAAGAGGTGGCCTACCGCGGCAGCCCGCATCCGGGCCAGGAAGGCGCCGCCCGCACCGGCTGCCCCGACAAGCCGCTGGTGGAGAGCATGCTCGACAGCCAGACCCTGTGGTCGTGCACCACCTGCCGCGCCTGCGTGGAAGAGTGCCCCATGATGATTGAGCACGTGGATGCCGTGGTCGACATGCGCCGCTTTCTGACCCTGGAGCGGGGCCAGACCCCGGGCAAGGGCCAGGAAGTGCTGGAAAACCTGATTGCCACCGACAATCCGGGTGGCCTGGCCCCGGCCAGCCGCAGCCATTGGGCCGCCGATCTCAACATGCCGCTGATGAAGGACATCGGTGAGGTCGACGTGCTGCTGTGGGTAGGTGACGGCGCCTTTGACATGCGCAACCAGCGCACCCTGCGTGCCCTGGTGCAGCTGATGCGCGCCGCCGGAGTGGACTTTGCCTTTCTCGGTAACGAAGAGCTGGACTCGGGGGATCTGGCCCGCCGGCTGGGCGACGAAGCCACCTTCCAGCGCCTGGCCAAGGCCAATATTCGTACCCTGGGCAAGTACCGCTTTAACCGCATTGTCACCGCCGATCCGCACTCGCTGCAAAGCCTGGGCACCGAATATGCCGAGCTGGGCGGTGAGCTGAACGTGGTGCATCACAGCGAGCTGCTGGCCGAGCTGCATCAGCAGGGCAAACTGGCGTTCAGCAATGGCCAGAGCGGCAAGCTGACCTACCACGATCCCTGCTACCTGGGTCGGTATAACGGCGTCTATGACGCGCCCCGTTACCTGCTCGACCAGCTCGGCTTTGAGCGCACCGAGATGGAGCGCAGCGGTTTCCGCTCCCGTTGCTGTGGCGGCGGTGGTGGTGCCCCTGTCACCGACATTCCCGGCGAGCGTCGCATTGCCGACATGCGCATGGACGACGCCCGGTCGGTGGATGCCGAGCTGATGGCGGTGGCCTGCCCCCAGTGCACCCTGATGATGGAAGGGGTGGTGGAGCCCCGGCCCGAGGTGAAGGACATTGCCGAGCTGCTGCTTGACGCGCTGGTGCAGCCTGCCGAGCAGCCGAACAAGGAGGAAGCCCATGTCTGACGTCATTCGCAAGGATCCGCGGCTGGCCTGGATTGCCCGCAACCGGCTGCATCCGCGTCACGGCGAGCTGAGCGGCCAGCCGTTGCGCGGCCCCACCGGGCTGCTGCGCAAGAACCCGCGGCCCCAGTGGCAATACGGCCCCAGCGGCCTGCGCCGGCTCGATCGGCTCAACATGCACGGCAACGCCGGGGTGACCACCCTGGTGCGCAAGGCCAGCGAGCAGCCGCAGCTGCCGCTGCATGTGGTGGAAAGTCCGCAGCACTACATTGCCGTCTGGCTGCCGCTGTCCGGCGGCCGCCTGACCGGGCACGGCAAGGACGTGCTCGGCCTGGCCCAGCAACTGGCGGCGGCCCAGGCCCAGAGCACGGCGGTGCTGGGCCTGGTGTGCGGTGAGCTGAAAGAGGGCATTGACGAGGCCGGGGTGGATCGGCTGCTACAACTGGAAGGGGTGGAGGGCTACCAGCCCGAAGCCTGGACCGAGCTGTGCCTGCAGGCAGACAGCGAATACCAGCCGCTGCACTGGCTGTTTCCCGATGCCGGCGAGTCGGCCGAGCTGGGCCGCCGGTTGTCGGTGGCCCTGGGCGAGCGGCCCGCCACCGGGGTGTGGAAGTGGGAAGGGGAACAACTCATTGCCCGCAGCGGTGCCGGCCACCAGGACATTACTCGGCCGCTGTGCCGGCTGCTGTTGCTGTTGGAAGAATGTGCCATGCCCTGCACCGAATACCGCTATCAGACCCTGCCGGTGGAATTTGAGGCCGATGCCTTGCCCACCGCCCGGGTACAGGATAAGGGCCGGGTGGCGGTGGATCCGTCCGACATTCCCCTGGCCGAGGCGGAGTTTATTCTCTCCGCCGGTAACGGGGTACACGACTGGGAGCAGTTCCACCAGGCCGCGACCTTGTTGGGGGCCGCCGAAGGGGCCAGCCGGGTGGCGGTGGACGACGGCTTTATGCCGCGCAACCGCCAGGTGGGGGCCACCGGTACCTGGGTGAGTGCCCGGGTCTACATTGCCGTGGGCATTTCCGGCGCCGTGCAGCACCTGCAGGGCCTGGGCAAGGTGGAAAAGGTGGTGGCCATCAACCAGGACAGCGACTGTGACATGGTCAAGCGGGCCGGCCTGAGTGCCATTGGCGACAGCCGCGAAATTCTGGCGGCGCTGATGGAACTGGCGTCTGCCAAATCGGAGCAGGAGATAAGCGATGCAGCCTGAACATCTGAACATTGCGGTGCTGGTGAGTGAAGGCCGTCACCCGGTATCGGGCCGCGCCCGCCGTGCTCTGCAGGATGCCTGCGCCCTGGAAGTGGCCTTTGCCCTGGGGGGCGAGCTTGAGGTGATCCATGCCGGCGATCCGGAGCGCCCGGCGCTGCAGGATTACCTGGGCATGGGTCTGCAGCGCATGACGGTGCTGCGTCAGGGGCAGGACGATGACGCGCTGTCGGTGCTGGCGCCCTACCTGGACGAACGCCAGCCCGATCTGCTGCTTACCGGCATTCATGCCGAGCAGGGCGAGGGCTCGGGCATGCTGCCCTACCTGCTGGCCGAACACCTGGGCTGGCCGCTGGTGACCGGCATTGCCGCCATCGAGTCCATCGAGGGGGACGAGGTTACCCTGTTGCAGGCCCTGCCACGGGGCCAGCGCCGGCGCATTACTGCTCGGCTGCCGCTGGTGGCCAGTGTGGATGAAGCCGCCGCCAGCCCCCGTCAGCTCGCCTTTGCCCGGGCCCGGCGTGGAGCCATCACCGAGCAGCTGCCGGTGGCCCCGCGTCGCGATGCCGAAAGCCATGGCTGGCAGTGGCAGGACGCCAGGCCCAGGCCCAAGCGGCTGAAAGTGGCTCGTGCCAAGACCGCCGCCGACCGCTTCAAGCAGGCCACCGCCAAGGCCCAGGGCGGCAAGGGGCAAATCATTCGCGATGACCCTCAGGCCGCCGCCCAGGCCATCTATGATCTGTTGGTGGAGGAAGGAGTATTGCGCAAATAAGCACTGTCTTGGGGAAGACAACGCAAAACGCCGGCAAATGCCGGCGTTTTTTTATTCTGCACCTGGTGTGCTTAGAAAGGTGCAACCTGATCGGAGGGGACCTGCGGCACACTCCAGCGCTGCCGGGCATTGCTGGCGGTGTATGGCTCGCGATGATAAGGAATTTGCATCCCTTCGCCATACAGCCACATCACCAGGTTGGTGCGCTTGCCGCCGGTAATGGGTTGGGCCGCGTGGGCGACACTGCCGCGATGCAGCATGGCCATGCCCGGGGCAAAGGCAAGTCGGTTTACGCGCCCGGTTGCAGGGTCATAAAAGTCCACTTCAGAGCCCTCGAACTCCTCGCCCGGCAGGTTGATGTTGACGTTGAGCGTGGCCGCCGACGCGTCGGTATGTAACCGCAGCGAGGTGTCCATGCCGGGCTGATACTGAATGGAAAAGCCAAAGGTCTGGCTGTCGTAACCCATCACCTCGGGAAACAGCAAACGCGCTATCGGGCGCATGTAGTTGTCCATCAGCTCACGATAAAGGGCCTGAAACCCGGGCGCGGCGAGGTAGCCTTCCGAGCGGGCATCCAGCATGGCACCATAGCGGTTAAGGGCAATGC
Source organism: Oceanimonas sp. MB9 (assembly GCF_011319775.1). Classification (NCBI taxonomy): domain Bacteria; kingdom Pseudomonadati; phylum Pseudomonadota; class Gammaproteobacteria; order Aeromonadales; family Aeromonadaceae; genus Oceanimonas; species Oceanimonas sp. MB9. The sequence continues at coordinate 478,621 of NZ_VFBE01000009.1, forward strand.
CATAGGGCGGGCGCAGCGGAATGTGCGCATTCGCCACCTGCTCAAGGTAATCGCGCAATTCCCCCAGACGAGCCGGGTCAAAGAACTGGACTTGATATACGCCGGCAGATACTTCCTGCCAGAGATCGGCGACTGCCAACTCCTTGTCCGGATCCTGCCAGGCCTGGTGCACCGCCTCACGCAGTCCGGCATCCAGCAGGGTATCGTTGAGGGCAAACTCACCCTTGAGTTCGGTTTGCTCCCATTCCTGCCAGGCGTCGCCGAGCAATTGGCGGTTGTCGTCCCAGAATCGCTGTACCGATGGAGCGCGCGCCAGCATGGCGTCTCGTGAAGGCAGCGCCAATGCCCGGGCCTGCTGCAAGGGGCTGAGAAGGATGACAGAAGCGGTAGTGGTCATCTTGATGTCTCCGGCAATAAGGACGAAGCCATCGCCGTGGCGATGGTGCTGACCACAAGATATTGCAATTAATATCCTTGATAAATTACAGTAAAATGGATTAAGAATTCTGGTTTTTTATATAATTGGTGGTGAAACAACAAGGGCCGGCGCTCGCAGGAGCGCCGGCCCTTCACTCAGAACAGCCAGGTGTAAAGAACGCCGGCACTGACCGCCATGGCAATGATCACGGCCAGAAAGGCAACGATCATGGTGTTTTTGAAAATGGACTTCAGCAAAATCACCTCGGTAAGGCTGGCGCCGGCGCTGCCGATGATCAGGGCCATCACCGCGCCCAGCCCCATGCCCTTGGCAGCAAGGGCGGCACTGAGCGGGATCACCGCTTCGGCCCGAATATACAGGGGAATGCCGATAACCGCCGCCACCGGAATGGCAAAGGGGTTGCTGTCATTGGCCAGCCGGGCCACCAGCTCGGTGGGCATAAAGCCGTAGATCATGGAGCCCAGGGCAATGCCGCCAATCAGGTAGGGCAGCACCTTTTTAAAGTCTTTCCAGGTGGCCTGCCAGATTCGGCGCCACTTGCTGATTGGTGCCGCAGCTTGGCCTGCGCATACCGCACCACAGCCCTTTGACTGGGGCTCAATATAGGCCTCCGGCTTGACGAACTGCTCAAAGCCCAGCTTTTCCAGCAGATAGCCGGCCACCACCGACACCCCCATGGCCATCACGAAATAGAACAGGGTGACCTGCAGGCCAAAGGTGACCGCAAACAGGCCGATGATCACCGGGTTTAACAGCGGGCTGGCGAACAGGAACACCATCATGGTTCCAAAGCCCGCCCTGGCCCTTAACAGCCCCTTCAGAAAGGGAATGGTCGAGCACGAGCAAAATGGGGTAATTGCCCCCAGAAAGCCGGCGACCAGGTAACCCCTGCCGTTTCGGCCACTGAGAATGCGCTGAATTTTCCGGGGCGGAATGTACTCCTGCAGCACACCCACCAGGTAGCTTATCAACAGAAACAGCACCGTCAGCTCGGCGGCCAGAAAGGCGAACATGTTCAGGGTGTCTTGCATCATTTTCATGGTGATATCGGGCATAACCTAATTCCTATATTTCTAGAATATTCGAAATATAAAGGGGAGCATTGGACGGATCAAGACATTTCTATTAATATCGAAATATATTTTTAAAGAGGGTTCGCGTGTGGAGCTGGAAACGGTTGCCAAGGCATTGAAAGAACTGGGCCATCCTACCCGGCTGGCGATCTACAGAAAGGTGGTCAGGGCGGGCTATCAGGGCATTGCGGTGGGAGGCCTGCAAGAGCAGCTGGCCGTGCCGGGCTCAACCCTCTCTCACCATATTGCCAGCCTGGCCTCGGCCGGCCTTATCTCTCAGCGGCGGGAAGGGCGTACGCTTTATTGCGTGGCCGAGTTTGAACGCTTGCAGTCGGTGATTGGCTTCCTGCAGGATGAGTGTTGTATGGACGAACGCTAAACACAGCCAAAGGAGAACACCGACATGACCACTGCCACTCTGGGCATTCTGGGCGTTGGCCACCTGGCCACCTATACGGTAACCGGCCTGCGCAACGGCGGTGACCAAAGGCGCATTATTCTAAGCCCGCGTAACGCCGCAGCGGCCAGCCGGCTGGCCGAACAGTGCCGGTGCGAGGTGGCCGGCAGCAATCAGGAAGTGGTGGAGGGCAGCGACATCATTCTGCTGGCGGTGCGGCCGAAGAGCCTGAGCGAGCTGGTGCAAGGGCTGACCTTCAAGCCCGGCCAGCTGGTGATGTCGGCCATGGCGGGAGTGTCGTTGCAGCAGTTGCGGCAACACGCGGCGCTGCAGGGCGCCACCCTGGTGCGCGTGCTGCCGCCGGCCAGTGTGGAGGTCGGCGCCGGGCCGGTGCCGCAGTTTCCGGCCAACGCCACCGCCGAGGCCCTGTTCGGCGCCATGGGCAAGGTGATTGTGCTGGAGTCGGAAGCCCTGTTTGACGTGGCCCTGGCCCACGGCTGCCTGCATGGCTGGAGCTATTTTCTGGTGCAGCAGCTCATTGACTGGAGCGTGGCGCAGGGCATGAGCCAGCACGCCGCCCGGCAAATGGTGGTGAACTCCATCACCAGTGCCATGGCCCTGGCCGAATCCCGCCCCGAGCTTGACTACGGCGACATTGGCAACGGCATTGCCACCCCCGGCACCTTTACCCTGAAAGGCCTGGAGCACATCAACGCGAACAACGGCCTGCAGGCCTGGTCCGACGCCATGGATGTGGTAAGCAAGGCAGAGTAAGCGCAGCCCTCGAAGATCATGCCTTCGAGGGCTTCGAAACAACGCATGGCCTGTAATCCCTAGCCGGTCAGCAACCGGGGCAACCACAGCGCAAGGCCGGGGTAAAAACTAATTAAGGCGGCGGCCAGGCACATGAGCATGAAAAAGGGCAGGGCGGAGTAGGCTACCCTGCCAATGTGTTCACCGGTCAGCCCCTGCAACACGAAGAGATTAAAGCCCACGGGCGGTGTGATCTGCCCAAGCTCCACCATGATCACCAGAAAAACCCCGAACCAGATGGGATCAAAGCCCGCCAGTTGCACAATGGGCAGGGTTATCGGCAGGCTCATTACCGTAATGGAGATGCCGTCCAGAAACAGTCCCAGCACAATGTAAAACAGGGCCAGCGCAACCAGTAACCAGGCGGGAGAAAGGGCTTGCTCGGCAATAAAGCTCGCCAGCTCCCGGGGCAGGTGCAAATATCCCATGGCGGTGGAGAGCAGGGCGGCGGTGACCAGAATGCTGCATACCATGGTGGCGTTCAGCAGGGTGGCGGCCAGCGCCTCCTTGAACATGGCGAGGTTTAACTGGCGCTCTGCGGCCAGCAGCCCCAGGGTGGCGGCCACACCGACAGCGGCGGCTTCCGACGGGGTTGCAATGCCTGAATAAATGGCCCCCATCACCAGCACAATCAGCAGGAACACGGGGGCCAGACAGGCAAGGCTGTTCAGCAGTGACAGCCCGCCCGCGTTTGCGCGCGGAGCCTTGTCTGGTCGATACAGCGCCAGTGCCATGATATAGCCGGAATAAAGCAGGGCGATCAGCAGGCCGGGGATCACACCGGCCATAAACAGCTGGCTGATGGACACCTCGGCCTGCACACCGTAAACAATCATGACAATGGACGGCGGGATCAACAGACCCAGGCTGCCGGCACCGGCCAGAGAGCCAATGGACAGATGCCGGTCATAACCCCGACGAGACAGTTCATTGGTGGTGATCTTGCCAATGGTGGCGGTGGTAGCGGCACTGGAGCCGCTGACGGCTGCAAAAATGGCACAGCCAAACACATTGGTGTGTAAAATGCCGCCCGGCACCTTCTGCGCCCAGGGCTCCAGGCCTCGAAACAGCCGGTCCGAGATATTGGAGCGAAAAATCAGCTCCCCCATCAGAATAAACAACGGTATGGCCGACAGCTCCCAGGCGTTGCCCGCGCGATAAAGAATGCGACTCAATATGGCACCGGCGCGCTCCAGATCAAAGCCGCCCAGCCACACCAGCGAGCCGAGCGCCACCGCCGCCAGCCCGGCAAAAATCCAGGTGCCTAGCCCCAGAAACAGAAAAATAAGGCCGAGCACGCCGGCCGCCAGCATGATGGTTTCCATCAGTGTGCTCCCTGCGGGTTGTTATTTGGCGCAAGCAGGGCCAGGGCCTTGCCAAGCAGGGTAAGGCACAGCAACACCATACCCAGCAACACCATGCCTTCGGGTATCCAGATAGGGGTTTCCGCCAGGGTGTCACTCAGGGTGCCGCGCTGATAGCTGCGCCAGACGTTCTTGCCCCATGCCAGGGCCAGAATGGTGAAGGTGACCAGTGCCACCAGGGTGGCAAACAGCTCGGGCAGCCAGTGCCAGCGGGCGGGCAGCTTTTCCACCAGTAGCTTCACCTGAATAAGTGAGCCTCGCTCAAGGGCATATCCAAGGCCAAGAAAGGTCATGGTGGCAACGCCGTAGCCCACAAACTCATCCAGCACAAAGGTTGAGTGGCCAAACAGCCGCAACCCTATCTCCAGCAATATGTGCGCGGTGATATAGAGAATAAGTCCCATGGCAAGCCAGCCCGCCAGCTGGTTAAGCCGGCGGCTGAATCCAATGATGAGCGCAGCCATGACTCAGCTTCCCTGCCGGAATTGCTCAAGGATCTGCCGGCCTCGCTCACCGGTTTCTTCCAGCCAGCGCTCCGTGGTGGTGTGGGCCGCCGCCTGCAATTCCTGCATGAACTCGGTAGGCAGTTGTTCCTTGATGGCCACCCCGTGTTGCTGCAGCGTGCGATAGTTTTCGGCTACGCGGGCGCGCACCTGCTGCCAGTTGCGTTCGTCGGTCTGACGGGCGGCTTCGAGCACGGCGGTTTGTTGCTCAGGCGACAGACGTTCAAACTCACTGCGGTTCATGTGCACCATATTCAGCGGAATGGCATATTGAATGGCGCTGTAGTGCTCCAGGTGCTCCCAGAAACTGGCGTTGGCACCGGCTTCGGCGGAGGTCAGCACCGCACTGATGCCCCCGGTGGAAAGTTGCGGCACCACATCGGCCCACGACAGGTTGACCGGAGAGGCGCCGGCATTTTTCAGGGTAAGGGTGCCGTTCTTGTCGTAGGTACGGATCTTCAGGTTATTCAGGCCGGCGGTAGAGGCCACTTCCTGTTTTGCCCAGATACCGCTGGCCGGCCAGGGTGAGGCATACAGCAGGATCTGATCGTTATCGGCAAACACCTTGTCATAGTGGGGGCGTGCCAGCCGGTACAAGCGTTCTGCGTCATCTTCGTTGCGCACCAGAAAGGGCAGGGAAGAGAGCGCAAAAATGGGGTCTACTCCCGCCAGGGTGCCGGCCAAGGTATCTGCCAGCTGAATGGCATTGTCTGCCACGGCATAGAAATGATCTGCCGACTTGTAGCCGAGCGCCCCACCGGTATGCAGGGCGATGGTGACCTCGTTGCTGGTCAGCTCCTTGACCTTGTCGATAAAGTAGCCGTCTCCTTCGGCATGAATGGAGCTGTGATTATATTCATTGGAGAAGTCCATTCTGGTGGCGGCGGTGGTGTGTTGCGGCAACAGCAAGGCCAGTGACAAGGCGAGTGCGGAGAGGGTTTTTTGCATGATATGGTCATCCCTGACGGTAAGTTTCACCTGAGTATGTGAACTCGTGCTGAGAGACGACGCAGTAAAAGCGACTCAAACATATCCGCCCACGACGTGGCGTATACTCCCGCAATGGCCCCACGAGTGTCGCCAGGCCTTCAATGTAACCACAAGGACAACCATGCCCAGCCGCAATTCAAACCACACTCAGGAAACCCGTGCCAGGCTGGATCGTCTGGCCTGGCTGCTGGACAGCGCCGTTCGGCTGCCCGGCGGTTTTCGCATTGGCCTGGACGGCATCATGGGGCTGGTGCCCGGGGTGGGGGATCTGGCCGGTGCCGCGTTGTCGGGCTACATAGTGCTGCAGGCCGCGCGCATGAAACTGCCGGTTACCCTGCTGGCGCGCATGGGCCTGAACGTGCTGCTGGAAGTGCTGATTGGCAGCATTCCCATTCTTGGGGATCTGTTCGACTTTGCCTTCAAGGCCAACCGCCGCAATGTGCGGTTGATGGAGGACTATTTTGAGCGAACGGGGCGCGAAGGCTGAATTGGCGCCCGCCCGGTCACTGCCAGGCGCCAATTGAGAGGCGAGCTACAGCGCCCACTCCACCGCCTTGGCGGCATGAATAACCGTGGTGTCGTAAAGGGGCACCTCGGTGTGCTCCTGACCGATGAGCAGGCCAATTTCGGTGCACCCCAAAATAACCGCCTCGGCCCCGGCCTGCCGCAGCTCGTTAACGATGCGCAAATAAGCCTGGCGAGACTCGTCTTTGATCTCACCCAGGCAGAGCTCGCCGTAGATGATATCGTGAACAATTTTGCGGTCGGCCTCGTTGGGCACAACCACATCAAGGCCGTATTGTTCGGTCAGCCTTCCCTTGTAGAAGTCCTGCTCCATGGTAAAGGCGGTGCCCAGCAGGCCCACTTTCCTTACGCCGTCCTGAGTCAGTGCTTCGGCGGTGGCATCCGCAATATGCAGCAGGGGAATATGGATGTTTCGCTCGATGTCTGCGGCCACCTTGTGCATGGTGTTGGTGCAGATCAATACAAAATCGGCCCTGCCCGCTTCCACGCTTTTGGCGGCATCAATCAGGATGTCGGCGGTGCCGGCCCAGTCGCCGCGGTGCTGGAGCTGCTCTATCGGCTGAAAATCCACGCTGTGCAGCACGATCTTGGCGGAGTGCAGGCCGCCAAGGCGCTGCTTGACCCCTTCGTTGATCTCTTTGTAATAGCCAAGGGTGCTCTCCCAGCTCATGCCGCCAATCAGGCCTATCGTTTTCATGTTGTTACTCTTGTTGGTGAGCCGCGCAAGCCAAAAAGTATTCAGGCAGGGTTTTGCCCGGTCAAGGTTTAACAACCAAGGGCCGGTCAGTTATGCCATGGGCCCCAGTGGTTGCGTTTGTTGCAGGGCACTGGCATAGACGCCGGCAAAGTGGCTTTTCAGCCAGTCCATCAACCCGCGCACGCGTTGCAGCTGAAAGCGGTGGGGCGGGCACACCAGCGAGAGCTGAGTGGTCTGGGACCATTCCGGCAGCACCTCTACCAGCGCGCCCCGGTCAATGTCGGTCTGCACATAGGCGTCGGTCAGCCGGGTAACCCCAAGGCCAGACAGCGCGGCCTGGCGCATGGCCCGGCCGCTGGTGATCCTGAAGCCGTTTTTTGCCTGAATAAGCTGCTGCTCGGTGCCGCGCTCCAGCAGCCAGTGCTCAACGCTGCCGTAGATAAGGGGCAGCCCTCGCAGATCGGCGGGCTCGCGCACCGGGCCGTGTTGTGCCAAAAACGCCGGGCTGGCCACATAGCGAGTGGTGACCCGGTGCAGGCTGCGGGCCACCAGGGAGGAGTCTTCCAGCACGCCCATGCGCACCACCAGATCATAAGGGCTGCTCAGCAGATCCACCCGCGGGCTGGAGAAGTCCAGCTCCACTTCCACACCCGGGTGCGCCTGCTGAAAACGAAACACCAGCGGGGCTATCAGCTCTTCACCAATAATGCCGCCCACCGAGTTCATGCGAATGACCCCTTTCAGCTCTTTGGTTGACTGCATGGCCCATTCGGCGGCGGACTCCAGCTGCCGAAAGGCCAGCTGGCTGCGCTCGAAATAACCCTCTCCAATTTGGGTCAGGCGCAGGCTGCGTGTGGTGCGGTGCAGCAGCTGCACTTGCAGCGCCTGCTCCAGCTCGGTCACCTGCTGGCTTAGATTGGCCTTGGACTGGCCGGAGGCATCGGCGGCCGCGGTAAAACTGCCGTGCTCGGCCACCAGCAGAAAGGCGCGCACCCAGCGCCAGGAGATATTGTTCATAAAAAGCGAACAGCCTTTTTGAAATGTGCCCATTTTTCATAATACCGCCCTTGGCCACAATACGCCCGTGTTTCACAGCCGGCCCGCCATGTTGGCGGCCCGGGGCTTAGGAGAAAGATGATGGCAAAACCACTGGTAGTGATTACGGGCGCATCCTCCGGCATTGGCGCGGCCATTGCCCGGCAGTTTTCAAATGAAGGGCATCCGCTGCTGTTGCTGGCGCGCCGGGTTGAGCAACTTGAAGCCCTGGATCTGCCCAACGCCCTGTGCCGCCGGGTGGATGTGACCGACGCCGAGGCGTTTCGCGGCGCCATTCAAGAGGCCGAAGCCGTCTACGGCCCGGCAGATCTGCTGGTAAACAATGCGGGCGTGATGCTGCTGGGGCAGTTGAATATCCAAGACGCCGCCGAGTGGAAGCGCATGTTTGACGTAAACGTGCTGGGCCTGCTGAACGGCATTCAGGCGGTGCTGGGCGACATGACCGCCCGAGGCCGGGGCACCATTTTGAATGTGAGCTCCATTGCCGGCAAAAAGAGCTTTCCCAACCACGCCGCCTATGTGGGCAGCAAGTTCGCGGTCAGCTCCATAACCGAAAACCTGCGCGAAGAAGTGGCCGACAGCAGCGTGCGCGTCATGGCCATTCACCCGGGCGCGGTAGACACCGAACTGCTGGGCCATACCTCCAACCCGGACATTATTGCCGGTTATGAAGAGTGGAAAACCGCCATGGGCGGCGTGCTGGTGGCGGACGATATCGCCCGTGCCGCGCTCTTTATGTATCAGCAGCCGCAGAACGTCAACATTCGCGACATTACCATTGCCGCCACGCGGCAGCCGGCCTGATCACCGCACTCGGTCTTGTCGGTAAGCCAAAGGCATAAATAAACGACCAGGGTGGCAGCGCCCTGGTCGTTAACGTGTTTAAAAGCGGCCGTTGCCGCCAAGCAGCTAGTAAGTGATTTCGATGCCCTGTCTGGCGACAAAAACGCCGGCACAAAGGCTGCCCGCCAGCGTGCCGGCCGAGGTGGCAAAGGCCAGCATAAAGCTGAGGGCCGGCCCGTGAGAGAGCAGGGCCGAGCCCCACTCGAAATAGTGAACGGCGGCGGCCAGCGCAAACACCAGCATGGCACACCGGTTCAGCAGCAAAAACAGCGGTATCTCAAACGCACCCACCTTGTTCCTGCCCTTGAAGCGAGACAACCCTCGCCAGGCATAGGCCAGCGCCCCGGCGCAGGCCAGCATCAGCACCGCAAGGGAGTAAGGCAGCGGCGTGTGACCACTGAAAATGGAATACCATATGCTCACGGCATAAACCGCGCCCGCTATCCAGGCCACCACTAACGGCAGCAGCACCAGCCCCATGTTCGCTCCTTGTGTTTCAGGTTGATCGCTGGGAAGGCCGCCAGGGCGGCCTTACAACAGCACCAGGCTCAGAATATATACCACCGCCATGCCGGTAACGCCCTGCACCAGGGTGGCCATGGTTTGGGCACGATAAGCCTGTGGCACGCTCATTTTGCTGAACTGGGTCACCACCCAGAAAAAGCTGTCGTTGGCGTGCGACACCGTCATGGCACCGGCGCCAATGGCCATTACCGTTAACACATGGCCCATTTCACTGCCCAGGCCAATGTCGCCCAGCATGGGCGCCACCAGCGCCGAAGTGGTCACCAGCGCCACAGTGGACGAGCCCTGCGCCGATTTCAGCGCCGCCGACACAATAAACGGCATAAAAATACCGATGCCCAGGCCCGACAGGGCCGTGCCCAGATAGCTGCCCACATCGGTGGCCTTGATCACGGCACCAAAGGCACCGCCGGCACCAGTGATCAGCAAAATGGGGGCGGCCGCCACCAGGCCGTTGGCAATGTAGTCGGAGAACTGCTCCAGCCGGTTATTGCCCTTAATCAGGTTGAACGACAGGAACAAGCCAATAAACAGGGCATTCAGCGGCTGACCGAGAAAGTTAACCACGTCATAGAGCGCCCCTTTGCCCATCAGCTCGGCAGGAAAGTTGGCCACCGAGCCCAGGCAGATAAGCAGAATGGGAACAAAGATAGGGGCAAAGGCATTGAAGGCGCCGGGCAGCGCGCCATAGCGCTGCTTCATGGCCTCGAACTCTTCGGCCTTTTCCAGCAGCTCTTCGGCACCTTCACCGTCGGGCAGCTCATGCTTGAAGCGATTTGCCCACAGCAGGCCTGCAATGGCCGCACAGCCCGCCACCAGCAAACCAACGGCAATCACGGTGCCCAGGCTTGCCTCCAGGCCCAGGTTGCCCGCCGCCGCAATGGGGCCCGGGGTGGGAGGCACAAAGGTGTGAGTGGCATACAAACCCGTTGCCAGTGCCACACTCATGGCCACGCTGGAAACCCGCATGCGGTTGGCCAGGGATTGCTTGAGCGAGTTCAGAATGACATAGCCCGAATCACAAAAAACCGGAATGGACACCAGATAACCAATAATGGAAACGGTAAGCGTGGGAAAGCGGGGGCCCAATATTTTAATAACCGTTTCCGCCATGGTAATGGCGGCGCCGCTTTTTTCAAGAATGCCGCCAATAATGGTGCCCAGCACAATGACCAGGCCAATGTAACCCAGAATGCCGCCAAAGCCATTGCTGATGTTTTTGGCGATGTCGGCGATGGGCAAACCACTGGCGAACGAGAGCAAAAACGCCGCCAGCAGCAAAGAGATAAATGGATGTAACTTAAACCGCGCCGTGGTTATCACGATAAAGGCGATAACGGCGATCAGAATCAAGACGGTACTCATGGTCATCATTCCCTGTTGAGCGTTAAGGGTATATTGCTTGCGTTAAATGCTCGAAAACCGTTGCCGAATATGCGCCATTGGCAGAGAGGATTCAACCGCGTCGCTTCAAAAACGCGGCGAGCGGCAAACTTGCTTGCCATCACGCCAGCCCCTTGTGCTCAAAGGGGGCTTGGCCTTGGTCGCAAGACTTGGTAAGGGATTGTTTTAATGAATGTTATTCAGCGTTTGAACATTTGCACATTCAGCTTCACCGCATCGCCCAGCCAGTAGGCATGGGTGGTGTGATCCGCCAGATCGTCGCCGGTGTCGGCATGCACCAGCACGCTCAGCGTGCCGCGATGCCGCTCCAGCCAGGGAATAAAGCGGTCAAAGTCGGCATGAGTAAACTTCACCTGGCAGCTCCACCGGGTATGCGGCCCCACCGGCTTTTGATGAATGCGGCCCACCTCAAGGGAAAACTCATTGGCAATGCGCTGGCACAATTCAGTGGCAAAGGCCAGCGTGTGCGCATCAAAATAAACGTGGGCGTGGTAGGCATCGTATTGATTAACCGGTGCTCTTGACATTGTTAAATACCTTGGCTGAGTGAAGAACGCAGGCAAGCATTAAAAACCCGCCTGGCTGGGAATAGAGTGATCACCGTTAAAACGACGTAAAGTCCGGCATAACGGGAGAGTCATCAAGCAGAAAGTCGCGAATGGTTGGCCCGATTCTGGATGAATGCAGCGGAAACTCGCCGCATTTATCCGGGGTAATATTTGGCAGGGTGGCGGTATCCAGCCGCTCCCAGACCGTGCGCGAAGAATAAGGCATGCGATGAGGCGACGACGCAAGAAAAGAAACCATGCCAAACAGGTATTTTCTGCGGTAACGATGTGGGGGGAACAGGGTGGTCATCATAAAAGAGCCGCTGTTTTGGGACTCAAACTCCATTACAAACAAACGCTCACCGTGATAGGCGGCCTTGCCCTCATAAACCGTGCTTTGCCGCGCATCTTCCGAGCGCATCAGCATGGAGTCTACGGTTTTGCTGTAAACCAGCCCCTCATGCTCCTCCAGCATGGTTAGCGCCACCACCACGCCATCCGGGGCGGCCGGAGATAAATTAAATGTTTGATAAACCCCTAAAAAACGCCGGAGGTCGCGCAGGCTGCCGGGAAAGGCATCATAAAAGGGGTCGGTCCGGCTGCCGGTTTTGGCCGAATTTTTCTGGTAGGCATGAATAAGCTGTTCGGGGGCTTCAAACATGTCTTCATCTCGCACACCAAAGTAGCGGGAAATGCGTCGTAGATTGTGGCTGGAAGGTTTGGCCCGCCCGGTAAGGTATTTGCTGAACTGCTGCTGATTAATGCCGATATCGCGGCACACCTGTGCCGCTGAACCCCGCTCGGCGCACAGATATCGCAGGTTCTGGGAGAAGTGTGTACTCATGAATCGGCGTCTGTATCAACTCAATGTAAGCGCATAACAAAACCTAAACTAGCATAAACTCGCTTAGTTGCAAGCCGTTTGGGCTTCCTGATAATGGTGAAAGATGAAGCAATGATGAAACGGGGTGAGAAAGCAGGTTATTTTTTTAATGTTGTTAAGGGACTAACGGTTTAACTCAGGGTTAACGCATTAATTTTCAAGAAAATAGCGGAGTCGACATGCATCTATTTATTGCTACTCTCAGCACGGAAACCAACACATTCTCACCCCTGCCCACGTCATTGCAGAATTACGAAGATTATTTTCTCAGGCACGGCACTGCCACTCAGGAGCCCCCCAATTTAATGACCGAAGCCCTTCATGTTTGGCGGGAGCGGGCAGAGGCGTTGGGCTGGCAAGTAACGGAAAGTCTGGCCGCCATTGCCGAGCCCGCCGGGCGAACCACCAAAAGCGCCTATGCCGCACTGAAGGGCGAAATTATTGATGATCTGAACAAGGCGGGTCAGCCGGACGTGGTGTTGCTGCAACTGCACGGCGCCATGGTGGCCGAGGGCGTGGATGACTGCGAAGGAGATATCACCCAGGCCGTGCGCGCGCTGTGCCCCAATGCGGTGATTGGCATTGGGCTGGACTTGCATTGCCACCTGACTCCGGCCATGGAGGATGCCTGTGATCTGATCATCATGTTCAAGGAATACCCGCATGATGATGCCTCTGATCGCGCCCATGAAATCTTTGACCTGGCGCAGCGCACGGCGGCCGGTGAAATCAAACCGGTCATGGCCAGTTATGATTGCCGCATGATCTCCCTCTATCTCACTAAAGAAGGCGCCATGCGTGACTTTGTGCAGCACATGCAGGCGCTGGAGCAAGAGCACAATATTTTGTCGGTGTCGTTGGCCCATGGCTTTCCCTGGGCCGATCTGGAAGAGGTTGGCACCCGCGTATTGGTGATCACCGATGCCGACCACGAGCTGGCGGCAAACAAGGCACAAGAGCTTGGCAGGCGGCTGTTTGCTGAGCGCCACGCGGTGACCCGGCAATATCCGGACCTGGATGAGGCTCTGGCGCTGGCCGCCACCGTGACTGATGGCCCCGTGGTGCTGGCGGATATGTCGGACAACTCGGGGGCGGGTGCACCCGGTGATGCAACCTATGTGCTGCAGGAAGTGCTGAAACGCGGGCTGACCAATGTGGCCTCCGGGCTTTACTGGGACCCAATGGCCGTGCGCTTTTGCCTTGATGCCGGCGAAGGGGCAGAGATTAACCTGCGCCTGGGGGGCAAGGTGGAGTCGGCCTCGGGCAGCCCGGTGGATATTCGAGGGCGCATTATGCGCATTGCCGATAATGTGGGGCAGCACCTCGGCGCCGGCCTGGAACCGTTAGGAACCGTGGTGTGGTTTCAGGCGGAAAACGGGGTGGATCTGATCATCAACAACCTGAGAATTCAGGTGTATCACCCCGAGGCATTTGAGCAAATGGGCATAGATCTGTCACAAAAATCACTGATTGTGGTGAAGTCGCTGTTTCATTTCTACACGCCGTTTGCGGCCATCTCGTCAAAGGTGATTTTCTGTGCCACGCCGGGCCGGGTGAATCCAAATATTAATGAAATTGTATATCAGGACCGCGCCCTGGATTTTTGGCCCGCGGTAGAAAACCCATTTGAGAACGAAGCGGTGGCGTATTAAGTCGGAGTTCAATAAGGCTGCTTAAAAGAAAAAGATAGAACGCTGGACTCTTTGGTACGGTGCTTATGCGGGTGTTATTTGCAGTCGCGCATGAGCCTTACATGGAAGCAAGAGAGGTAGTAAAAGTGAAAGATCTATTTGATGGAATAAAGATAAAGGTCAACACTAACGGATTTTACCAGGGCTACAGCATGCCGGTGTCTGTGATCAGCAAGTTTGTTATGTCTTCCTTGCTGATCTGGGCATTGATATGGCCGCAAAGCGCAAATGAAAGCCTTGGCATTACCAACACCCTGTTATTAGGCTGGTTTAACGAGTTTTATATTTTAACGGTTGGCGGCTTTGCCTTTTTTCTGTTGTTGATTGCGTTTATTCCGGTAACGGGTAAACGGATTTTGGGCAAACAGAGTGAAAAGCCCGAATTCTCCACCATTTCTTGGTTTTCCATGATGTTTGGCGCCGGGCTGGGCGTGGGGTTGATGGTGTATTCCACCGCCGAGCCGGTTGGGCTCTGGGGCAGCAACCCGGCCATTGTGGCCGGTGAAGTGGAGCCCTACAGCGCCGACGCCCTGACCTCCAGCTTTCGATATGCCTTCACCCATTTTGGCTTTCATATGTGGGCCATTTACGTGGTGGTGGGCCTGACCCTTGCCTATTTGTCTTATTCCCGCGGGCTGCCGCTGACCATTAGAACGGCGCTCACCCCGTTGTTTGGCCGGCGCATGAACGGCATGCTGGGCCATGTGTTCGACATTATGGGCATGGTGGCCACCATTCTGGGCATTTCCGTGACCATTGGCTTTGGAGTGAGTCAGTTTGTGGATGGCATGTATGCGATCACCGACATGGCATGGCTGGTGAAGGTAACCGACGGCCAGGCACCGCAGCCAAGCATTGTGGGGCTGCTGACGGCGTTGTTCCTGATTATGTCGCTGTCTATTATTTCCGCCGTGTCGGGGGTGGGGAAGGGGATAAAGTATTTATCAAACCTGAACCTGGTGCTATCAATGGGGTTGCTGCTGACCTTTGTGATATTTGGCTCTTTTCTGTTTGCCACCACCACCTATGCCAGCGCACTGGGTGACTATCTTCTTCACCTGGTTGAGGTGTCATTCTCCGCATACCCGACCGACACGCCCTTGGGTGACTGGCAGAAGGGCTGGACGACCTTTTACTGGGCCTGGCAAATTGCCTTTGCCCCCTTTGTTGGGCTCTTTCTTGCCCGCATCTCACGGGGCCGCTCATTGCGCGAATTTGTGCTTGGCGCCATGATTGCTCCCGCCCTGTTCTGCTTTGTGTGGCTGGTGGTGGTGGGCGGCACCGCCATCGACGCCGAGCTCAGCGGCCTGGCCAACGGCGCCATTATTAATGCCAGTGTTACCAATATGCTGTTTGAAAACCTGAGAGTGCTGCTGGGCAACGGCCTGTTCCTGAACCTGATGACCATCATGTGTTTGGTGCTGATTGTGACCTTTCTGGTGACCTCATCCGACTCGGGCATTTTGGTATTGAACACCATCTCCTCGGGCGGCAATGTGCATGCCAGCGTACGCCACCGGGTGCTGTGGGGCGTGCTGTTAACCCTGCTGATTGCCTCTTTGCTGATTGCGGGCAGTGAGTCGGGCACCGACCCACGCAAGGCCATTCAAAATGCCATGGTAATAGGCGCGCTGCCCTTTAACGTGGTCATGGTGATGATGTGCCTGTCATTGGGCAAGGTGCTGTTTATCGACTGCAAAAGCAGTAAGAAAGCCTTAAAGCACTGCACCGAGTAACGGCACCCTGTAAAGGAAAGAAACTCAGCCCGGTTTATGCGAGCCACAGCTCGATAGATAAAGGGCTGAGTTTTTCTTTTTGCTATCTCTGATCGTTAAAACCTGTGGAACCTGCTTAGCGATGCGCTGACAAAGGCATCCCTTTGTTCAGGAATAAGCTAGATCATTCATGCCACCAAACCGCCGGCGTTCGCATCGGCCCCTTGAACGCTGATTGGCCGCTTTGCCTTTGCTTGCGGGTGATGCCGGCTGTCAGCAAGGCAGCTGGCCCTGTGCCTCGGCTTGGGTCGGCACGCATTCTCGCAAGTGGTGCTGTAGCCAGTGCATAAACGCTTGCTCCGGCTCATCGGGCGCTTGGTTCTGGCTTAGCAAAATGTAGCTGTGCCCGGACAACCTAAACCCGAAGGGGGCGATCAGGTTGCCGCGCTTCAGCTCATCCACCACCAGCGGATACGAGCCAATGGCCGCACCCAGGCCGTCCACGGCCGCCTGAATACAGAAATAAAAATGCGCAAAGGTCTGGTGCACATTGTCCGCCAGAAACGAGTCGCCATATCCGGCAGACCAGTCTGCCCAGGCTTTCGGCCGCGTCTGGCTATGGAGCAGCTTGATGTTGCCGAGGTCGGCTTTGACCAGCTCCCAATATTCCGGTGAGCAGACGGGCCCGACCCATTCCTCCACCAGGGGCGTCTTTCGATAGTCGTGCAGCGACACAAAATCATCCCGGCGAATGGCCATGGCTAACCCGGTCGTGCCCAGCGTGACGGGCCCGCCCGCGGTCGACAATCTGACATCCACCCCCGATTGCAGGTGAAAGTCCGACAAACGCGGCATCAGCCAGCGCATGGTCAACGTGGGCTCGCACGACACCTCCAGGCAGGGGTTCTGTAGCCGGGAGAGCATGCTCACGCCCGCATCCAGGGCGTTGAACGCCTGCTCGGTATAGCTTTTCAGCAGCTCGCCTTCCCGGGTCAGGCGTACGTTTCGCCCCTGCTTGTAAAACAAGGGCTGAGACAGGTACTGCTCCAGCACCTTGATCTGCTTGCTCACAGCGCCGTGGGTAATGTTCAGCTTGTGTGCCGCTTCACTGTAACTGGCTGACGATGCCGCCATATGAAAGATGTGGAACGCCTTCAGGTGTCTCATGTGTGATTTTTACTCACATAATGACCGAGATTTTTTCGATTATAGCCACTCCCAAAAGTCCCTACAATGAGCGCTATTAGTTCGTTATGAATCAATGGGGGAGGGGGTACGGAGTGGTTGAGTCTCGCTGTTCTGGGGTTGCTTATCGTCATCAGCCCGGGGGCGGATTTTATTCTGGTGCTGAAAAACAGCGTCAACCGGGGAAGAAGGGCAGGGGTCTGGACTGCGCTCGGGGTCAGCTTGGCCATCTGTGTGCACATCGCCTATTCGATGCTGGGGATCAGTTACCTGATTTCACAGAATGAAGTGCTGTTTAATGCGGTGCGCTATGCAGGCTGTGGCTATTTGTTTTACCTGGGGGTGAAGGGAATAGTAACGGCCGGCGCCAATCTTGAGGTGATGGCGGACCGTCAAAAAGAGGTCGCCGTATTGCAATGCTTGGCGCAGGGCTTTTTATGTAACCTGTTAAACCCCAAAACCATGCTGTTTTTCCTGAGCATATTCAGTCAGCTGATCACACCGGACGCCGGTGGCAACTGTTCGGCGCTACTGTACGGGCTTTACATGATGGCACTGCACGGGCTCTGGTTCTGTATGGTGGCCATGCTGTTTACCTCCAGCGCATTGCAAAAACACTTGCTGAGCATGGAGAAGCGATTGAACCAGGCCTGTGGGGCGGGACTGCTGACCTTTAGTGCCTTGCTGGCGATCAAGACGTGAGGGGATAATTGATACTCAACAGCCGGGTGTTAGTGGCTGTTGAGTATGGGACTGAACGTGCTGCTGGAAGTAGTGATAGGCAGCATTCCCGTGGTCGGTGATCTGTTCGACTTTGGCTTTAAGGCCAATAGGCGTAATGTGCGGTTGATTGAGAGGTATTTTGAGCGCCAATAGGGGAGTAACGCCGCAACCAGCGGCGAGTTTACGTGTCCGGCTGTGTTGCTTTGTTAGCATCACTTTGGACAGTTGGATGAGCTACGATATTAGTAACAGCTTGCTTTGCACTCTCTTGAGCTTTCTCCCAAGTAGCTGGGTCTGCAAAAAGCCACACAAAAATAGCCACTATAGCGCCAGTCCAAAAGTTTCCAACCACTCCTGCTGCACCATTGTTATGCCAACTTTTAAACTTCTTATACAAAGGATCTGAAGGTAAGCCTTTGACAGTTATTTTTCCAACTTCTTTTATTAATTGTTCTTTGACTTTGTTAATTTCTTCGTCTGCAGCTGTTTGCAAGAAAATATTGACTAACTCTTCAGCTTCCTTTTTATATTTATTAACTTCATTAGGTTGTAGTTTTAACTTAGTAAACTCTTCTACGTTTCGGCCCCTGCGAATAGCGTCTCTTTTTTCAGCTTTGTATATCGAATAGGCGATCATACCTGCAAAATCTTGTTTGTTTTTCACCAACTTCTCGTGCATTTGGTTATACGCTTTACTCATCCTTGAAAACCTTAACTTCATGCTTTTCATTATATTTTTTGCTTGCATCTTCCATCATTTCATTAAACTTTTTGGGAGAGACCTTCCCAACTACAGCTTTGGCCATGACGCTAGGCTTGTAACCTTTCATAATTCGATCGTTTACTTTTTCTGCAAGAGATTTTTCTCGAATTCCAAGGGTCTTTAATATTGAATCAAAAGACATGATCTTCTTCCTCTCTCTAATCCCTGCAAACATAGTTCAAATGCCACCATGTGATGCGAACGCCGTCATAAGCGGTGAGAAATTGTTGGCTAAACTGTGTAGCAAAGCGCGGAACCAAGCCAACTGTTACGAATCCGACTTGATGGCTTTGTTATACATCATTTTATGCCATTCTAAACTTTTTTCAGATATTTTGTGTTTTTTGCTAATATTTAAGTGACCTTCTAAACCAATTAGTTCCCCATCCTCTGCTATAGAGAATGCAAATCCATCAAGAAGAACATGATGATTTGGACAAAGGCATAAAATATTTGATTCTTCATCAGGCCCATTGTAAGGCTGACCTAAAGGTATGATATGAGCCCCTTCTGAATAAGGTCCATTACTAATGGTCAATTGTATCCCACAAACCTGACAAGAGTTTTCATATATGTCCTTCACATTTTTAGATATTTTTGTATTTCTAATTATTCGGCTAACTGATGTTTCTTTTCTTGGGGGATAAGTTTTTTCGCTTTCTGTTTTAGTATCCTGACTCTCAACTTCTAAACCACATAGATAAAGTAAAGTTAGTGCCGCTTTTTCATTTATAGGATACAAATACCCTTGGTTTCTATTTCCTTCAGAGTCAACTGGAGAATACAAACCCTGCAAGTGTTCTTGGACAAGCTGAACTGTAGCATCTAAGTCGAAACTGCTTTCAAAAGTATAATATGTGCAAGCTACCGCACAGTTTTTGTTACTTTCGTCAGCATTTTCCTCCGCAACTAGTACCGCTTGAAAGCCAGCTTTTGAAAAAGAAAATATTACATCTCCTTTTCTAACCTCAAATATCCTTATCCTAGCGTGATGTTCAGAGTCACGAGTATCAGCTCGAATAACTCCAAGTTCTTTTTCTATTTTGAATTTAGATTGATTAACCCAGAAAAATTGCATGATACTTCCTTGATGTATAACGCCTTGCTAAACGGCAGCCGAAGCGGAGCGTAGGCTGTCCGGTGGAGGCCGCGCTTTTTGCGGCCGGAACGTATTTGAGCAACTTGTTGACAGTCATTGCTGGATGTAATTACATTTGGTGCATGTCCACTTTCCCAGCCTAAATTTTTTTGGAAGTTCACTAAGGTATATTGGCTTAGATGTGGTGCTTCAATTTGGGCACAGTGGCTTGGATGGATCTACTTTGGCCACACTTCTAAAATTTGGGCTACCTAACTCGCAATTTGATTTCCACTTTTGGAATGCGCCATTCAGCTCTGGCGCCATACACCAGCTAGGCTTTGAAAAATCTACTTCGTGGATAAAGGCATTCATTACGCCACGATCAAAAACACCTCTGGAAACACCTTTATGGTGGAGAACCATAATCGGCAAAGACTTTGAATAAGCCAATGCAGCTTCAATATGATTCCATTCGGTTGGCAAGGTAATAGGGTTTTTGATTATGGAGTCTTTGATTAAGCCAGAATCAATTTTCAATTGCGGATAGCCAAGAATAATTGCTCCCTGGCACTGTTCCATGATTTCAAGAACTTCGTCCAACGGTGCTTTGCTTGGATAGTCAGTTGAACCAAGCGTTCTGGGGGTTAACCCCATATTAGCCAGATTCATTAAAAATATATTTAGCCCTTCCTCGAACTCAGAAGAAACCCAAGTTGGTCGGCTTACAAAGATCTGCACGGTTTCTCCTATGACTGTTAACGCAGCATTAAGGTGTGAGCAACGCTACCACGAAACTAAATTATACCGCCGTAAACACAAAACCCAATGATGGAATGAAAAATGCCATGCATTGGGAATCACTCTTAAATGCTTTGTTAAGTGTATATTACCTTAACCGATGACCCTTTTTGGCAAACAACTCTAGTAAATCATGGACACGTATAAGCTCTTTGCACAAATGCTGCATTTCATGCGTCTCTCCAAGAAGCACAAACTCTCGACGGTTTATGTAAAAGGCTTTAAATATATGCACAGGATGCGACACATCAATAGGCTCGAAATCAACATAAGATGGTATAAATTCACCAATGATATCTTGAGCTAAATAGGTATCTAGACGCTCGTCAAAATGTTCCATTTGATTGCGGAGTTTTCTATTTTTCAGTGGGCTCTCGTTAGTTATTTGTAACGCTTGACGAAGCTTCAAAGCTCGTTTTTTGTGAACACCGTTTTCTCCTGGCTTTGAAGGCCAAAGATAGCGAGAAACAGATGCGGCCTGAAGAGCAATGTTATGAAGATGATCAAACAGTTTAGGCTTTGGTAGTTCAAGAGCTTTGAGGTCATCAGCAACTATCAATTCAATCCACTTACTTACAATTTCCATAGATTCCATTGCAGAAACCGTATGAGTAAGTAACGATTCTATATAAAATGCCTCATAAGGTGGAAAAATCAACTCCTGTTCGTTTTCCATATACTCTCCTATACACATAACATTATAATACTGCGCATGCGCATATTTGTTCTGTTGTGAAAGTACGGGTATCTCGTTTAACTTTATGATTTTATTGCCTAAATAATAAACCCTAAGCTTTTTTAAAGTGTGAAAATGAGCATGCTCGTTGACGCTCAGACGTTGCTCACTATCCCCGAATGTAAAGCAAGTAACTTTATGATCTGACGCGTGTTTTTATGGTACAGCCGTTCTTTTTGAGCATGACTGTGCAGCAATATGCGCATGCTTGCTTGGGGGCAAAAAATATACTTTATAAAAATCAGTTTTTTCCTTAGCTAGGACACGCTACCGCCCATCGCTGTGCTGAGGCGTAAGCGCATGCCTGAAAAACCTATTTGAGTCCATTTTTGGCGCGTAAGGCTCAAAAGGCAACGAAAAATACTCGTTTGGCTAGGTTTTGGTGTGTTTTGGTTGAGTTGTGGCCGGTTTGAGGGTGGTTTCGGCGATGGGTGGGGGAGGGAGTGTTAGGCAGGTATTGGTAGAGCTTGAAGGTGCGCATGGATTCCCGCCTTCGCGGGAGCGACGGATGAAGTGTGTGACCGACGCGGAAGGGGCGGGTTTGGCGTTGTCTGATCTGGGTTCCCGTCCCCGTCTGCACGGGATGACGTTCCTTCGCGGGAACGACAAGGCAGGCAGTAAAAAGCCGGCCATGGGGCCGGCTTTTGTGTTCTTTTAGCGGGAATACCGCTCGGCGCGTTTGCCGCGCAGTTTCTTCTTCTTGGGCCCGGCTTTTTCGGTGCCGGTCTTTTTCAGCCGTACCGGGCTGGGGCTGCGTTTTTTATCGCTGCCAATGCGGTTGGCTTTGGCCTTGCCCTGGCCTTCGGTGCCTTCCAGCTCAATGGTGGTGGCGGTGGCCTTGTTGGAGCGACCGGAGAGCACCTTGCGGGAGATCTTTTTCAGCAGCGGATTTCGGTCTGAGACCTCATAGCCCGGCTTGTTAATGCGCTTGATGGGGGCACCAATCAGCTTTTCTATGCGCGCCAGGGTCTGCTCTTCTTCCCGGCTCACAAAGGAGATGGCCTTGCCCGGGGCGCCGGCGCGGCCGGTGCGGCCAATGCGGTGCACATAGTCTTCCGGCAGGTAGGGCAGGTTGAAGTTCACCACATGGTCCAGGCCCTGAATGTCCAGGCCGCGGGCGGCCACTTCGGTGGCAATCAGTACCTGCAGCTTGGCAGATTTAAAGTCGGCAATGGCCCGGCGGCGGTTGCCCTGGCTCTTGTCGCCGTGGCACACGGCGGCGTTGATCTTGTTCTTTTTCAGGCCTGCCAGCAGGCGGTCGGCCTGCTCCTTGGTGCTGGTAAACACCAGCACCTGAAACCAGTTCTTTTCTGCCAGCAGTTGTTCAAACAGCTCGATTTTGCGGTTTTCTTCCACCGGATACACCGCATGGCGCACGGTGTCGGCGGTGCTGTTAATGCGGGTAACGCGAATTTGCTGGTGGTTGTGCAGCACCTTGTGGGCCAGCTCGTTCACCGCCGGCGAGGTGGTAGCGGAAAACAGCAGGGTCTGGCGCTTGGGCGCGGTCAGCTGCATCAGCTTGAGCACGTCGGTAATAAAGCCCATGTCGAGCATGCGGTCGGCTTCATCCAGCACCACAAACTCCACGTCGGTCAGGGCCAGGTTGCCCAGGGTAATGTGCTCCATCAGCCGGCCGGGGGTGGCAATCACCAGATCGGTGCCGGCCTGCAGTTTGTTGGCCTGGCCACCCATTTTCACGCCGCCATAAAGCGCGGTCACGCTCAGGGCCAGATATTTGGCATAGGCGGTAATGTTGTCGGCCAGCTGCTCGGCCAGCTCCCGGGTGGGGGTCAGGATCAGCGCGCGCGGGCGGCGCTCTACCGTGGCCTTGGGGGTGTCGAGCATGCGCTGCAGCACGGGCAGGGCAAAGGCGGCGGTCTTGCCGGTGCCGGTCTGGGCGGTTACCTGCAGATCCTTGCCACGGCGGGCCGGCACTATGGCCTGGGTCTGTACCGGGGTCATTTCACTGTAGCCACAGTCTACCAGCGCACGGTGCAGCTCGGGGGCCAGATCCAGAGATGAGAATTGCATAAGAGTTCCTCTGTAGTGTCGCTACAGTCAAAAAAATGAGGGTGGAATATACAGCATTTTACGCGCTTGGGGTAATCAGGCTGGTGCGCGCGGTGTTGGCGGCAAAATAAATGAGGGGTTAACCAATGTGGCCGGCGGCAAGGGTGCCGCCGGCCACAGGGGGAGCGAGGGTCTGCACACCGGGCGGGTTATGCCCGGCTTGCAGTTACCGAAGGTTTATATGTTCGGCTTAGCGCAGGCTCACGTATTGGCTCTTCATGTAAGACTCCAGGGCTTCAATGCCGCCCTCAACGCCATAGCCACTGTCGCCCCAGCCGCCCAGCGGCACTTCGGCAATGTGGGCCGGCACGTCGTTCACGCCAATGGTGCCGGCAAACAGCTGTTCACTCACGCGGCGGCGGCGGGCCACGTCGTTGGTAAAGAAGTAGGCGGCCAGGCCGTAGTCCACGCTGTTGGCGATTGCTATTACTTCTTCTTCGCTGGAGAAGGGCAGAATGGGCACAACGGGGCCAAAAATTTCGGTGCTCATCAAATCGGCGTTGTGGCTCACGTTGGTCAGCACGGTCGGGGCAAAGAAAAAGCCCTTGTCGCCCAGGCGCTCGCCGCCCACTTCAACCTTGGCACCCTTGGCCACGGCGTCTTCCACCAGATGCTGCATGGCCTGCAGCCGGCGCTCGTTGGCCAGCGGGCCCATCTGGGTATTGCTGTCGGCGCCATTGCCCACGGTCAGTGCCCGGGCGTGCTCGGTAAAGCTGGCCACAAACTGGTCATACAGCGACTCATGCACAAAGAAGCGGGTAGGAGACACGCACACCTGACCGGCGTTGAAGAACTTTTTGGCCACCAGCATTTTGGCCAGAGGCTCTACGTCCATATCATCAAAGATGATCACCGGGGAGTGACCGCCCAGCTCCATGGTGACCGGTTTCATCATTTCGCCGGCCTTGGCGGCCAGCAGCTTGCCCACCGGTGAGGAGCCGGTAAAGGTAATTTTGCGAATGGCCGGGTGGGCAATCAGTGCGCTGGAAATCTCGGCCGGCTTGCCCAGCACCATGTTCAGGGTGTTGCCGGGCACGCCGGCATCCAGCAGGGCTTTAATCAGCTCTACCGCCGATCCCGGGGTTTCTTCCGCTGGCTTCACCACGCAAGAGCACCCTGCGCCCAACAGGCCGGCCAGTTTCTTGGCGGTGAGCACCACCGGAAAGTTCCAGGGGGCAAAGGCGGCCACCACGCCCACGGGCACCTTGCGAATTTCAATGGTGTTGCCCTGGTCACGGCCATTGATCAGGCGGCCGGCCACGCGGCGGGCCTCTTCGCCACCCCATTCAATAAAGTCGGCGGCGCGTTCTACTTCGCCCAGGGCTTCCGCCAGCGGCTTGCCCTGCTCTTCGGTGAGAATGCCGGCAATGTGCTGTTTGCGCTCGCGCAGCAGGCCGGCGGCGCGCACCAGAATGGCGCCTTTTTCCCACTGGGGCACGGCCTTCCACTCGACCAGGCCCTGGGTGGCAGAGGCAATGGCCCGGTCAATGTCGGCAGCGGTGGCGTGACAAAATTGGGCCACGGTTTCTTCGGTGGCCGGGTTGATCACGGCTTCGGTTACGCCGTCGGCACCGTTGGTCCAGCGGCCTTCAATATGGAGTTGGTAGGTTTTCATAGGTCGTCCTGATGTCGCTTGCGGTTGCATTCAATATTCGTGAAAAGGGCAGGCCTGTGGCCGTGCCCTGGTCATTTACTGCTCCATCACAATGGAGGCCCGGGTCACTTTGCGGTCCATTGAGTCACACAATGCCTGCTCTATGCACTCGAGGGAATACTCGGCGTCCATCATTTTGTGAAAGGGCAGCTTGTCGATGTTGTCGCTCAAAAACTGCAGCGACTTGTTCAGGTAGCGGGGCTGGTAACGCATGATCGGCATAATGGAAATCTGGTTTCGGGTCAGGTAGCCAGGGTCAATGGCCACGGTTTTGCCCGGGGTAACGTTACCCATGGTGATCAGCGTGCCGCCGCTGCAGACCAGCTCAATGCCTTCCGCAAAGGCGTCGGTCACGCCGGCCACTTCCAGGCACAGGTCGGCGCCCCGGCCTCTGGTCAGGGCTTTTACCGCCTGAATGCGTTCTTCCTTGGTGGGCAGCTCTTTTATGTTCAGCACATGGTCGGCACCAAATTCTTTAGCCAGGGCCAGGCGAGCGGCGTCGGCGTCAATCACAATCACGGTGGCGCCCTTGCTCTTGGCAATGGCGGTGGCATAAATGCCGAGGCCGCCGGCCCCCTGAATAACCAGGGTGTCCTGAATGGTCACGCCCGCCTGCTCAATGCCGTAATACACCTGAGACAGGGCGCAGTTGGCGCCGGCGGCCAGTTTGTCGGGCACATTGTCGGGCACCTTGTAAAAGAACTGGCCCGGGTGAATGTAATAGTGGGTAGAGAAGGTGGTGTGAAAGTGCGGCGCTTCTTCCGGCTGCTTGGCCCAAAAGCTGAACACGTTCTCACACAGGTTCAGCTTGCCCGACTGGCAGGAAGGGCAACGCTGACAAGAGATGAAATAGGTGGCGGCAATGCGGTCCCCCACCTTTACCGGCTGGCCGGCGTTGTCGGTGGTCACGCCTTCACCCAGCTGGTGTATCAGGCCCACGGTTTCGTGGCCCAGGCCGCCGTTCTTCTTGGGGTGATGGCCGGCCCAGATGTGCAATTCGGAGCCGCACACGTTGCTGCACAGCACCTTTACCATCACGGCGCCCGGGGCGGGAGCAGGAACCTCATATTCCTGATATTCCAGACTGCCGGGCTGGTTCATCACTGCAATTTTACCTTTCATACCATTAACTCCATTAATCGGTTCACATTAGGTTCTGAAAGCTGACGGCCCTACGCAAGCTATCAGCATGCGGGGTTGTGGTTAGCTGGCCAACACCTTGTCAACAATATGCTGAGACAAACCGAGGTAGGACGAGGGTGACAACACCTGCTTGAGGGTGACCTGGTCCATATGCCGGGTAACGTCTTCCCGCTGCGACAGAGCGTCAAACAGCGATTCGTCGTTGGCCTGAGCCTCGCGGCAGGCTTCATAAACAATATCATGGGCGGCCTGCCTGCCCACGTGCGGGGCCAGCGCCATCATGGCCGACTCGGCAACAATCAGCCCCTTGCTGATGTTGAGGTTGCGGGCCATTTTGTCGGGGAACACTTCCAGCCCTTCCAGCAGGAACACGGCCTGAGACAGTGCGCAGTGTGCCAGCACAAACACCTGGGGCAGGGCGATCCACTCCGCATGCCAGGGGCCGGTGGCCCGTTCAAAGTCGGCTTCCTGGGCGTCCATCAACAGGCTGGCGGCCTTGGCCACCCCCAGGTTGCAGCCGCGAATCACCTCGCAGGAAATGGGGTTGCGCTTTTGCGGCATGGTCGACGAGGCACCGCGATCCTTGACGAAGGGCTCTGCGGTTTCGGAGATTTCGTCCATGCACATGATCATCACGTCAAAGGCAATCTTGCTGAGCGAGCCGGTCATCAGCGCCAGGTTGCAGCCCACTTCGGCAAAGCCGTCGCGGGCGGCGTGCCAGGGCGCAATGGGAGTGAACAAGTCCAGCTCGTTGGCCACGGCCTCGGTTAAATGCTCGGCCTTGTCGCCAATGGAGGCCAGGGTACCGGCGGCGCCCCACAGTTGGGCGTTGAGCACTCGGGGGCGCATGTCTTCCAGCCGGGCCCGAGCACGGCGCATGCTGTCCAGCCAGATGGCGGCCTTGTAGCCAAAGGTAACCGGCAGGGCATGCTGCAGATGGGTGCGGCCGGCCATCACGGTGTTGCGGTGTTCGCTGGCCAGCACCGCCAGGGCGTTTTCCACCCGCTTGAGATCCTGGTCGATCAGCGCCAGGCCATCGCGAATTTGCAGCACCGAGGCGGTGTCCATAATGTCCTGGGTGGTGGCGCCCCAGTGCACATAGCCACCGGCTTCCTTGCCCGCTGCCGCGGCCAGCTGGCGCACCAGCCCGAGAATGGGGTAACCCACGGTGCCGGTGTCGTGGGCCAGGCGGTCCATATCAATCTCAACGGTGCCGGCCGCGTCGTCTATTTGGCGGGCGGCATCGGCCGGAATCATGCCAAGCTTTGCCTGCGCCCGGGCCAGCGCGGCTTCGGTGTCCAGAAACGCCTTTACGCGCGCCTCGTCGTTAAAGACCGACTGCATGGCCTGTGAGTGAAACAGGGGGGAAAATATTTTTGAGTCAAGAATGGAGGAGGTCATTCTGCATATCCTCGCTGTGGGATAGAGGTGGTTGAAATAAAATTGTCCGTACAAATCGTGTATTCACACTAGCACCGGTGAAAATATTTGTCCATACATATTTTGTTGGAAGTCAGGGCGATGGATCATGGCTGAACAAGCCGGTGTTTAAACACCGGAAAGGGGCTCACTGCGCCATTAAATGTTATTTAATATCAGTTGGTTATGGTTTTTCGAGGGCGTGAGTATGCAGCCGGCGACGCCACCGGCTGCGGTAGTAGGGTTTTCTGGGCGGCCACGGGGTTTTGTGTCGGCCTTATTTGGGCTTAATAGGCCCCCACCAGCTTGGGAACGAACAGCACCAGCTCCGGAAACATCATAACCACGGCCACCACGCCAAGCAGCAACAGTAGCCAGGGCAGAATAAGCGAAGCAAAGGCCGGCACAGACACGCGGGTGACTCGGCACAGGGTGAACATCACAATGCCCAGGGGCGGCGTAATGGTGCCCACCGACATAATCAGCGCCAGGATCACGCCAAAGTGAACCGGGTCTATGCCAAACGACACCAGAATGGGCATGACCACCGGAATGGTCATGGTCACAATGGCAATGGCTTCAATAAAACAGCCCAGCACCATATACAGCAATCCCAGCAGCAACAGCAGCACCATGGGGCTTGAGGTCAGCTCGGTCAGCAAACCGGCGGCCGCCTGCGGCGCCTGCTGATAGGCAAGCGACCAGGAAAAGACTGCGGCCATGGCCATGATCAACAAAATGCCGGCCGACTCGACCACGGTTTCCACCACCAGCTGCCAGGCCTGGCGCATGCGCAGGCCCTGTTTGGCAGCCAGGGCAACCACAAGGGCATAAAAGGCCGCGACCGCGCCCGACTCCGTGGCGGTAAACACGCCGGTCAATATGCCGATGACAATAATAAAGGGAGTGATCAGGGCGGGAATGGCCTGCCATGCCTCTACCCTGACGTTGGCGATGTTAAAGGGAATGCGCTCAACGGCTTTTTCCCGCCGGGCCAGCACAGACACCATCACCATCATGGCAATGGCCATGATAATGCCGGGCACAACGCCACCCAGAAACAACGCCCCAATGGAGGTGCCCGAGGCAATGCCATACACGATCATGATGATACTGGGAGGAATAATGGGTCCGACGGTGGCCGAGGCGGCGGTAACGCCAACGGCAAAGCGCCGGCTGTAGCCCGCCTTCTCCATGGCTCTGACCTCAACGGCCCCCAGGCCACCGGCATCGGCCACGGCCGAGCCGGACACACCGGCAAACAGGAAAGACGCCATCACATTGGCATGGCCCAGGCCTCCATACATCCAGCCAACCAGGGCCTTGCCCAGATCCATAATGCGATCCGTAGCGCCGCTGGCATTCATCAGCTTGCCGGTGAGAATAAAAAAGGGCAGGGCCAGCAGGGTGTAGGAGTCAACCCCCTTGGCGGCCATTTGCACAAAGCTGGCCAGGGGCACCTCTTCCACAACAAAAAACACCACCGACACCACGGCCAGTGCGAATGCCACGGGAACATCCATCAGCATCAGGGCAATGACGCCGACAATCATAAAGAAAAGCATGAAGATCTCCTCAGGCCGTTGGGCAATTCATGCCGTCTGCGGGTTTCAGCTTGCCCGGCCGGCGGTCATCGCCGAGATGGCGCAATGCATTGGCCACGGCATAAAAAATAATGAGTCCGCCACCCACCACGGCGGGCAGAAAGAACAGGCTTCTGGAAAAGCCCAGACTGGTGGAGTGATCCGGTAACGCCAGCTCCACGATGGTGATGCCCTGCCAGCACAGCACCACGCCCACCGCGGCAACCAGCACATTAATAACAACGCGAAAGGCGCGCTGCAGGGCGTTTGGCAGCCGGTTTACCAGCAGATCCACGGCAAGGTGGTTTTCGTCTCGAGTGGCAGCGGCGGCGGCGAGAAAAGTCATCCAGATAAGCAGCAGGCGGGCCACTTCTTCGGTCCAGCTGGCCGGGTTATCCAGGGCATAGCGCCTGAATACCTGCAACCAGGACAGCCAGAGAATGATGATAAACATGGCGCTGGCCAGGGCTTCAACGCCATGGTGGTAGACAAGTCTGAACAGTTGGGTGGCTGAATTACGCATTACGGAGCGCTCCCAGGCGGTGGTTCAACAAAGCGGGCGGCACCGCCGCCCCTGGTATCGAAACAACAATTACCGAGCGGCCTGGATCTGGTCGAACAGCTCCTGGCCCCATACGTTCATCTTGGCGTCATAGATGGGTTGCACCGACTGCTGAAAGGCGCTGTAGTCGGTATCTACAAAGGCCACCCCTTTGCCCACGATTTCTTCACGCAGGGCGCTTTCTCCTTCCAGCACCAGCCGGGTGTTGAGTTCGCCGGCATTTAGGGCGGCCAGGGTCACCATGGCGGCCAGATCATCGGGCAGCTTGTTCAACCATCGGTTGTTCACGATCACCACGTTGGAGTAGAGATAGTGCTCGGTAAGGGCCACATGGCTGCCAAGCTCGACAAAACCGCCCTTTATCATCCAGTCAAAGGGCAGTTCAATGGCATCTACCACTCCCGTTTTCATGGCGGCATTGGCTTCAGGAAACGCCAGTGGCACCGGGTTGGCTCCCATGCCTTTCCAGAGATCGTTATAAAGGGGCACGCCGGCAGGCACGCGGATTTTGATGCCGCCGAGATCTTTCGGGGTGGTGGCCGCCTGTTTCATCAGGGTGTGGCGAGTGCCCTGTTGCCAGTTGGCGGCAAGTACACTGATGCCGGTGCGGCCCTGATATTCATTCCACAGCGACTGACCAATGGGGCCGTTCAGCACCTTGCTCATGTGATCCCGGTCATTCCACAGGTAATACATGTTAAGAATGTCCAGTTTCTTGAGCTTGCCACTCATCACCGGCGTACCAATGCTGGCGGCCTGAATGGTGCCCAGCGCCACCTGATCCTGCAGCTCAATTTCACCGCCCAGCTGGCCCCCCGGGAACAGCCTGACCTTGATTTGCCCATTCGAGTTTTGCTCCACTTCCCTGGCGAAGTGTTGGGCGGCCACTTCCACCGGGTGGCCGGTGGGGGCAATCAGGCCCAGCTTCATGGAATAGTCGGCGGCAAAGGCCAGGGGCGTTAGCGCCAAGGAGGCCAGCGCGGAGACAAGTTTTCCTGTTACACGGGGTTTTCTGCTGCTGTTCATTGTCCACTCCCAATCAGTCAATGTTGATGTCGATCCTTCGTTCTCCCGTTGGCTCCACGGCCGTGCTGCGGGCGTGAGATGCCGGGCTTCAAACACGAATGTGCAGACCAAAGCTTGATGCCGGTCACGGCAATCGCCACCCTGAATGCTATATTTGTCCGTACAAATGAGGTGATTTTAACGCTAACATCGAGCAAACAATTTGTCCATACATATTTAACGATTCCGTTGCGCTAGCAGGTCCGCCTGAACGGCGGTAAAGATCATGATGAACAGGGCTGAGAGTGTGCTTCTGCTGAGTCTGATGACACGCCAACGGGCAAGGCCGGGCGATTCGGTGCATGTGTTTATGCCTGCCGAATTAAGGTAATATCATGATTAAATTGATTTTATTTAATGAGAACCAAACCAATGGGAAAGGCAGCTCCTCGCTATATAGAAATCGCGGAGAAATTGGAAAGCGATATTCAAAAAGGCCTGTACGCTGTTGGTGATCTGCTGCCAACCGAGGCCCATTTGTGTAAAACCTATGAAATCAGCAGGTTCACGGCGCGCAATGCGCTGGCCATTCTTGAAGACAAGGGGCTTATTCAGCGCACCCAGGGCCGGGGGAGCGTGGTGGTGTCGTTGCAAACCTCCATGTTCAAGGACACCTGGTCTTCCATTGATGAATTGCTGGCCCATGCGGGCACGGTTCATACGGTATTTGAGTCGGTCAAGGAAATTACCGTCGACGAAGGGCTGGCCGCAAAACTGGGGTTTGCTGCCGGTGAGCCGCTGATCCAGATAGACGGCCTGCGTTACCAGAAGGAAGGGGCCGAGCAGTACCCTATTTGTACGCTTAAGATCTGGATTCCTGCCCAGTTCAAGTCCGTGGTTGAAGAGCTTTCCCAGCTGAAAGGTTCGGTGGCCTACCTGCTGGAGAAACAGTTCGGCAAGCAGTCAACCCAGGTTGATCAGGCCATCTCTGCCTGCATTATTCACCGTGATGTGGCAGACCAGCTGGAGGCGCAGGAAGGCGAGGCCGCGTTGCACCTGGTGCGAAAGTTTATCGACGATAAAAACGAAATTTTTGAAGTCAGTGAGTCCGTGTTGCCGGCAAGCCGCTTTACCTACAATATGAGGCTAAGACGCAGCTGAATGCAGGCCTTGCGCATCCGGTTATCCCTGATCACAGGGATAACCTTAATACTTACTTATTGCTGAGTGTAAGTGGACTTGATCCAGTCAATAAACACCTTTTCTTTCTCCGATATAAACTGTTCGGCCGGCTCCAACAAAAAAAAGTCTTCCGTTGTTTTCAATTCGCGATCATCCAGCCTGACCAGGCTGCCATCCTGCAAGAAGTGGTCAACCAGCGAGTTGATGCCCAGTGATATGTAATCTCCCGAAATCGATGCCTTGTAGGCGAGCAGGTTGCTTTCAACGTAAAGGCTGGCCGACTTGCCGCCTGCATGAACACCCATTTCCTGAAGCCACTCCGTCCAGCCGGTTTTGTTTCCCATGACCGATACCAAAGGGTAGTCAAGAATGTGCTCCGGTTTGGTGATGTTGCGTTTGGTCTTTGGGGAGCAGACCGGAAAGATGCTGTCGTTGGTTAACCGGTGAACCTTGGCATCACTCCAGGTGCCATCACCATACCTGATTTCTATTTCATTGCCGATATTGCGAAAGTCAGACAGCCAAAGCATGGTGTATATTTCAATGCTGGTGTTGGGGTGTGCATGGTAAAAAGCAGAAATATGCCTCGACAGCCATACATCCACGAAGGAGTAATTTGACTTGATGGTGATGGTGTCTTTTTGCTCGAAACCAAACAGTTTTTCGGTGGCAACGGAAATGTTGTCTAACGACACTCTTATTACGTTGTAGTAGTGCTTGCCTACGTCTGTAAGCACAATGCCTTTTTTGCCTCTTATAATAAGGCGTTTGCCAAGGTAGTCTTCCAAAGATTTAATTTGCTGGCTAACGGCGGATTGAGAAACATTGAGCTTTTCAGAGGCCTCAGTGATCGAGCCGGATTCGACGATAACCTTGAAAACAAACAGCCAGTTATGTGGTGGAGGCCTTCTCATATTATTTTCCAGTTTAAGCTGATTGAAATGAACCGGTTGTTCAATTTTTCATGATGAAAAGTATAGTCGGCTTTATAACATATTGAACCAGGTAGCAAAAGCACTCACGGTCAGTTGGCTTGCGTTCTGAACGCTGGCGCTATAAACACAACAATCCCCGCCAGGGTGAGGATTGTTGTGTTTATACATTGCGGCACGAAGTGGCTATTTAACCCACCGTGTTCTCATCTTTTACCAAGGTGGCGTTATCTACTTTTTTCTGGTTGGTGGCGGGCTCACCCTGAAGTTTATACATGGTCTGAATCTCTGCCGACGTAAGGTGTGCATACTCTTCACGCATATAAACGATAGTTTTGTAGAGCATGAATGATGTCAGGACCATTATGGGCAGGGCAAACACCAGGATCGCCGATTGCATCGACTGTACGGGAGCATCCACAATAATAAAAATGGTTGGCAGGGCAACAATGACCAGGCACCAGAACATTTTCAGCAGGGTAGACGGATTGTTGTTTTCGTCCAGTTTGTTCTGTGTATTACAGGCTACGGTAAATACAGAGCCGTCCAGTGTGGTTACCAGCAGCAAAAAAGTGGAGGTAATAAATACAACCAGCATGATGGAGGGCAGCGGCAGTGTGTTGAGCGCCTGTACAATGGCTTCACTGGCCTGGCCGTCTGCCACCATTTTGCTGATGTTGACCTTTTCGTCGAGCTCGGTCTTCATCATGAAAGAACCAACAATCGAGAACAGCGAAGTTACGCCTACGGTACCGCCCCCAATCATGCAGGCTACCACTTCACGAATGGTGCGTCCCTTTGACACCTTGGTTACGAATACACACATCAGCGGAATAAAGATCATCCAGTATGCCCAGAAGTAGGCAGTCCAGGATTGCGGGAATTTGGCCTGATTGATGGCATCGGTATACAAGCTCATCATCACGAAATTCTGGGCCCAAATTGCAATGGAGGAGCTGGTGTTTTCGATAATAAACTGGGTTGGGCCAAACAGCAGTATGTATACAATCAGCGCGATAACAAAGTAGGTGCCATAGTTGCTGATCCTCTGCATGCCTTTTTCAATGCCAAAGAAGGAGCTGGTGATCAAAATGGCTGCCACCACACCCAGCATCAGCACTTTCATGAACAAGGAGTTCTCAATACCCAAAAGCAATGAGACGGCGGCTGAAACAATGGGCACCCCCAGAGACAGCACAATGATCAGGCCAAAGGTCAGGGTGATCGGATATGCGATATCAATCACGCGACCAACAACCCTGGCGGTGGTTTTGTTTGTGATCATGGAAATGACCACATCGCTGATCTTCAGTGAACGGTTTTTCCGAATGTAAAAGGAGTACATTACGGGTATGGCGGTAACGCAATAGATGGTCCAGCCAATGACTCCCCAGTGATGCAGGCTGTAAGTTACCGCCCATTCAGCCGCGGTGACCGAGCCTGATTCAATGGCAAATGGCGGTGTTTTAATATAGTAGGACCATTCCAGAAAAGCCCAATAAATGGTGCCGGAACCAAAGCCCGCCATGGCCATCATGGCGATGTAGGAGAATGTGGAGAATTCCGGTTTCTCGTTTCCCATGCGAATATTGCCATATTTACTGAAGGTAAAAAAAACGGCAAGAATAAGGAGCCCAAAGGCAAACCAAAGAATGGGGGTGCCGAAGTTATAGGCGATGAGGGTGAATATGTCACCTGCAAACGTGATCGCTTTGTCGGGTTCTATCAAAAAGAACAATGATATTGCCGAGACAATAATCAGTGAGGTTGCGATTGTGAACCTGTCAAAATTGCTTTTTCCCTGCGTACTTATCATCATGTTTTTCCTGTTGATCAGTAAGTAACATCCACATTGTTGCGGGTCAGATCCTGTTGCCAATTAATGATGGTGTGATGTCTGGTCAGGCAAAGTGGTGAGCCCAACTCATTGTTGAGTTGGGCAATGTTTTATATAACGCCGTTCTTTCTGGTTTCTGTTGATTCAAAAATCGAGATGACGGGCTCATCCCAGGGGTGTGTTTCAAAAATCATTTCAACAACCTGGGACAGCAGTTGCTTGTCCCTGGGAATTGAAAATTCCACCTGCGTAGAGGCGATGGAAAAAGGTGCGTCGATTGAACCACCCCATGTGTCCGAGCCTGCACGAGGGGTGCACCTTTCTATACCAGGGTGGGAGCACCATGAAACGCCGTCATAGTTACCATACTTCAGGTTGGTCACACGCTGAACCGCACTCAGAACCTTTTCCACATATTCTTCAATAACATAAACCTTTATGCGAAAGGTCTCTACAAACATAATCTGGCTCATTTTTCCTTGTCCTTACTCGTAATAACCATCGGTTGATTTGATAAGCGTGCTGAACTGCTCGGCATCATGGCCAAACCAGACTTTTGAATCGGTCTGATGAGAGAGTTTTTTGATCCTCTCGATGGTTTTCATATATCCAATCGAGTCATAAATGGTGGCGGGAAGACGGGCCGGCGGACCATAGTTCTCGGCAGAATAAACGGCATCGGATGCCAGGATTAAGCCGCCGTGATCAGGCAGGTCAATATGTAGCCCCAGCATGCCAAAGGAATGTCCACTGCCCAGGTTCAATATTTTTATGCCATCGAGCAGTTCCAGGTCATCTTCGTCTCCCTGTACTACACGCCAGGTAAGATCATTTTTGATCCATGCATCAATGTCATCCCAAATAAAACCATCGGCACTGCGGTTCTGGGCATAATTGGACAGGGCGGCATTGAACTCATTCTGGTGCACAATGATTTTTGCGTTGGTGAAAAGCTCCAGGCAACCAGAGTGGTCCAGGTGCAGATGGGACACCACCACATAGTCAATATCACGGGGATCAAAGCCAATTTCTTCCAGGCGGCTGTGCAGGTGGCAATCCTGTCCGTTTACTTCCGCCGTAAAGTGCAGCAGCTTTTGAATTTCTTCGGGCCAGCGGCCGCCTTCCCCCATACCGTTGGGATTGCAGGCGGTGTCAAACAAGACCTTGCCATCGGGATGATCGATTAATACCGTGTAAATGGGAAACTCAATCATCTGAGCCGGCTTATTGGGCTCGTCAATGGTGGCGGGGTTGTGCATGCTGACCATAAAGTTTTTGTCCATGGTCATGCGTCCATTATCCATCACATAGACCTTGGGCGTCTTTTTAATAATGTTTGACATAATCAATCCCTTTGCGTGGAGTTTGTTAAGTAATTGCATCTTCTACGGTGCTGATGGTGACAAATGCGTAACAAAAACAAAATTCGTATTCTTAATGTCAAACAGTAGATGTGCTTATGTGACGAGTGGGGGGAGCGCATGAGCCACATCCTCCATGCCGGGCGGCACCTCACCAACTATTCGATTTTTCAATGAGTGGCATTTCAATATTTAATTTTCAAATGGTTGGTGTGGCTTCTACCATGCAAAGGGTGAGTTTTGCTCAAAACGGGTTTCAGAAGGAGCTGCTTGTGATGCTTTCGCGTTTATCCATTCACCTTGTCTGGTTGGGAACCTTGCTAATGTCTGTGGTGACGATGGCCAGCGAGCCGGAGCAAGAATTGTGGGCGGCAGCCATGAAGGGCGATGCCCCGCGCATTACCACGCTGCTGAACGCCGGCGCTAAACTGGAAAGCCAGGATGACCACGGTCGTACCGCACTGATGCTGGCCACCCGCCATAACCGGATTGGAGCGGCTCAAGTGCTGATCGCCGCCGGCGCCGATGTGAATGCCAAAGATCATATTCACGACAGCCCCTACCTGTATGCCGGCGCCAGGGGGCATAACGAGATCCTTGAACTGACTCTGGCCCACGGCGCCGATCTGGCCAGCACTAACCGCTACGGCGGCACCGCGCTTATTCCCGCCGCCGAACGTGGCCATGTCGACACGGTATCCATGCTGATCGCCGCCGGGGTAAATGTGGATCACATCAACCGGCTGCACTGGACCGCCCTGATGGAGGCCATTGTGCTGGGGCAGGGCGGGCCGGAACACACCAAGATTGTGGCGCTGCTGCTCGACGCCGGCGCCGACCCCAACATTGCCGATACCGACGGCATCACTCCGCTGCAGCATGCTCGAAAGCGCGGCTACACCGACATGGTGAAGCTGTTGGAGCAGGCCGGCGGCCGCTGATTTTTTTGTTTAACCGGAACCCATTGATGACCACTCAATCCCGCTCTGTTGCCTACGGGCAGGGCGCCATGCTGTTGCTGGTGGTGCTTGTTGGCCTGAACCTGCGCCCCTTTATTACCGGCCCGGGCCCGGTAATGGAGATGATTCGCACCGGCACCGGCCTCAGCTATGTGGGCATGTCGCTGATCACTCTGCTGCCGTTTTTGCTGATGGGCGTGGGGGCCTTTGTTTCACCTCATTTGCAGGCCCGCTGGGGCACCCGCCGGGGGCTGCTCACCGCCCTGGCGCTGCTGATGCTGGGCTCGGGCCTGCGACTGATGGTGCCAAACGGTGCCGCGCTGCTGTTTACCGCGCTGCTTTGCGGCATGGGTGTGGCCTTTGTGCAGTCGGTGTTTCCCGGCATCATCAAGCAGCAGTTTGCGGGGCGCATGGCCATGGTTACCGGGCTGTATTCCGCCATGATCATGGGGGGCGGAGCCTTTGGCGCCCAGCTTACGCCCTGGCTGGCGGGCAGCGAGCATCACTGGCAACAGGCGCTGGCCTGGCTGGCGCTGCCGGTGGCCCTGGCCTGGCTGTGTGCCCACCGCGTGTTGACGGAGCAGGGTGGCAAGCGCCCCGAGCCTGGGCTGGCGAAGCGCCTGCTGGCCCGGCCCCGCACCTGGCAGCTAATGCTGTGTTTTGGCCTGGTAAACGCTGGTTACTCCACCATGGTGACCTGGCTGGCACCTTATTATCAGCAACTGGGCTGGAGTGCGGCGAGCAGCGCCGGCCTGGTGTCGGCCATGGCGGTGGCCCAGGCTATTGCGGCGGTCGGCATTACCCTGCTGGCCCGGGGTCAGGACCGGCGCCCCTGGCTATGGCTTACCCTGTTGTTGCAGCTCACCGGCTTTGCCGGCCTGTTGCTGCAGCCCGAGCTGGCGCCCTGGCTGTGGGTGGCGGTGTGCGGCATGGGCCTGGGCGGCAATTTCTCCATGTCGCTGGTCACGGCGCTGGATCACCTGCCGCAGCCCCAGCAGGCCGGCGTATTGACCGCCTTGATGCAGGGGGGCGGCTTTTTGCTGGCGGCCCTGGGGCCGCTGGTGGTGTCGTTGCTGCTGGAGCGCACCGGCACTTTTGCCGCCGGCTGGACCCTGCATCTCGGCCTGGTGAGCCTGGTGCTGCTCACCACCCTGCGCTTTAATCCGCGCCACTACGGCCAGGCCATGGCCGGCTCCTGAGGCCCTTCAGGCTCACATGTTCTGCGCTCATGCGAGCCTGAGTTTTTCTCGCTTTTCCGTCCTTGTTGGCTGTGACACTTTATTAACATTTCTGCGCAGGCAGAAACTGGAAGCAGCGGCCCGGTGCCAGTGTTGATAATGGACATGACAACAAGGATAAATAATGGAAAGTGCAGGCGTTTTCTCGACGGTGGGTTCCAACAGAAAGATTGATCCTTCCCGTCGCCGGGGGCAGTTCAAGCCCGATGGCTCCCTCAATGACAACGACCGGGTCGAAATCGGCCCCACCGAACTGGCCTTTGCCGAATGGCAGGCGCGGGGGCTCACGCCACCCACCTTAAGCCGCATGCGGGAATACCGGCTGCAGCGTATTGTCGGTGAGCTGCAAAAGCGGGATCTGGCCGGCGTGCTGCTGTTCGACCCGCTTAATATTCGCTATGCCACCGACACTACCAACATGCAGCTGTGGATCACCCACAACCATGCCCGGGCCTGTTTTGTGTCGGCGGCGGGCCATGTGATCCTGTGGGACTTTCATAATTGCGAGCACCTGTCGGCCCACTTGCCGCTGGTAAAAGAGGTGCGCGGCGGCGCCGCCTTTTTCTATTTCGAAACCGGCAACCGCACCGAGGAGCACGCCGCCAAATTTGCCGCCGAGGTGCAGTCGGTGCTGCGAGAGCACGGTGGCAACAACCGGCGGCTGGCGATAGACAAAATCGAAATGGCCGGTTTTACCCAGCTGCAGCGCCTTGGCATTGAAATGAGTGACGGCCAGGAGGTAATGGAGCTGGCCCGGGCCATCAAGAACGAAGACGAAGTCAACGCCATGCGCTGCGCCATTGCCTCTACCGAAATCGCCATGGCACAAATGCAACAGGCCTCGGTGCCGGGTGTCACCGAAAACGACATCTGGTCCATTCTGCATGCGGAAAACATTCGTCGGGGCGGCGAGTGGATCGAATGCCGCATTCTGTCTTCCGGCCCGCGCACCAACCCCTGGTTTCAGGAATGTGGCCCCCGGGTGGTGCAGGCGGGTGAGCTGCTGGCCTTTGACAGTGATCTTATCGGCCCTTACGGCATCTGCGCCGACATTTCCCGCACCTGGCTGATTGGCGACCACGCGCCCACGGCGGAGCAAAAACACCTGTATCGCGTGGCCCATGAGCATATTCAGCACAACATGAGCATCCTCAAGCCGGGCATGAGCTTTCGGGAAGTGACCGAGGCCGGCCTGTTGCTGCCCGAGCCTTACCGGGCCCAGCGCTACGGCGTAATGATGCACGGTGTGGGGCTTTGTGACGAATATCCCTGCATTCGCTACCCTGAAGATCTGGAAGGCCACGGCTACGATGGCGTGCTGGAGCCGGGCATGACCCTGTGTGTGGAGGCCTATGTGGGCGCCGTGGGCGGCAGGGAAGGGGTCAAGCTGGAAGATCAGGTGCTGATCACCGACACCGGTGTGGAAAACCTGACTTCCTACCCCTTTGAAGCGGTCCTGCTGGCCGATTAGGCCTGTTTTGGCTCCCGTGAAGGCGGGAGCTCGCAAGCATTATTTTCGGCGGGATCACACCGGTGTCCTTTTGGGCCTTGTTATCGCTGGCCACCGCTGAAAATAATGCTAGAGTGCGCGCCGAAACGGACCGGAGCAGTTCGTCCACCTACGTCAGGAGCGACCATGAAAATCAAGCCACTGCCGCCCATGAACAGCCTTATTGTGTTCGAGGCGGCGGCCCGCCACCTCAGCTTTACCCTGGCCGCCAATGAACTGAGCGTGACCCAGGGCGCCATCAGCCGGCAAATTCGTCAGCTGGAGGAATACCTGGGCAAGGACCTGTTCGTGCGGGCCAACCGCAATATCTCCCTTACCCCCACCGGCATGCAGTATTACCAGACCATTTACCGTGCCCTGCTGGATGTGGCCCAGGCCACCGGCGAAATTAAAAAGTGGCAGGGTGAGCAGCAAATTACCGTGGCCACCACCAATGCCATGGCGGCGCTGTGGCTGCTGCCCAAGGTGGCGGCGTTTCAGCGTGAGCATGGCGAGGTGGATCTGCGCATTCTCGCCTCGGATCAGGTCACCGATTTCCGGCGGCTCGACTGCGACATTGCGCTGTTTTATTGTCGGCTGCCACCGGCGGAAATGAAGGTGACCACCCTGTTTCCCGAAGAGGTGTTTCCGGTGTGCAGCCCGGATTATCTGGAGCGCTGCTCGGGGTGGGATACGCCGGAGCAGGTGCTGGGCAAAACCCTGCTTTATCTGGACGAGTCTCAGCGGGACTGGCTTACCTGGCAGGAATGGTTTGAGCAGGTGGGCTGGCCCACTATCACGCCCCGCAACCGCATTAACATCAACAACTACCCCATGCTGATCCAGGCCGCCGTCAACGGCCAGGGCATAGCCCTGGCCTGGGGCTCGCTGGTGGATGAATACCTGGAAAGCGGCGCCCTGGTGCGCCCGGTAGACACCGTGCTGCGCACCCCCGCCAGCTTCTGCATGCTGGAGCCCCTGAACCGGGGCGTGGTGCCCAACAGCGTGAAAATGTTCCGCAGCTGGCTGCTGGAGCAGTTGCCGGGGCAGGTGGGCGAAAAGGGCCTGCAGGACGGCAGTTGAGCGGGGACCCATTTATCACTTTTGTCATTCCCGCGAAGGCGGGAATCCATTTCTCAGGAGGTGTCTTGCTCTAATACCATGCACGTCTGCCCTGGACTTCCGCCTGCGCGGGAGCGACGGGGTGGGGTTATTCCACGTTATTACTGGTCATTCCCGCGAAGGCGGGAATCCATGTCTTAGGTGGTGTCTTGCTCTAATACCGTGCACGTCTGCTCTGGGCTCCCGCCTTCGCGGGAGCGACGGGGTGGGTTATTCCACGTTATTACTTGTCATTCCCGCGAAGGCGGGAATCCATTTCTCAGACGGTGTCTTGCTTTAATACCGTGCACGTCTGCCCTGGGCTCCCGCCTTCGCGGGAGCGACGGGGTGGTTTATTCCACGTTATTACTTGTCATTCCCGCGAAGGCGGGAATCCATTTCTCAGATGGTGTCTTGCTTTAATACCGTGCACGTCTGCTCTGGGCTCCCGCCTTCGCGGGAGCGACGGGGAGGGTTATTCCACGTTATTACTTGTCATGCCCGTGCAGGCGGGAATCCATTTCTCAGACGGTGTCTTGCTTTAATACCATGCACGTCTGCCCTGGACTTCCGCCTGCGCGGGAGCGACGGGGTGGAGTTATTCCACGTTATTACTTGTCATTCCCGCGCAGGCGGGAATCCATTTCACAGACGGTGTCTTGCTCTAATACCGTGCACTTCTGCCCTGGGCTCCCACCTGCGCGGGAGCGACGGTGCTCAACAAAAAACCGGCATGTCACCGTGCCGGTTTTTGTTTCACCTGCGCTGTTAGCCAGCGGCGGAGATGGGCGTGACGCTCGGTTTGGGCAAAGCCAGGTTTGCACACCAGCCAGTAACTGGACTTGAGTGCTAGCGCAGGACCAATTTTGCGCAAAAAGCCGCTGTCGAGATCCTGTTCAATCAGCAGGGTTCGCCCCAGACCAATCCCCATGCCATTAATGGCCGCCTGCAGCATCAGATCGGCGCGGTCAAACCGATGTTGTTCCGATGTTGCGGGCGCCGTCATGCCCTGCTGGGCAAAGTAATGGTGCCAGCTAAAGTCGGTGCTATCCTGCTCGCCACGCCGGTCCGAGAGTAACGGCAATTCTCTACTGGCCAGCCAGGCCAATGATCCATGGTGTTTGGTCAGGTGCGGGCTAACCACCGGCTGCAGCTGCGCATGACATAAATGCACGGCATGCAACCCCGGGTAGGGCCCGGTGCCAAAACGGATCGCCGCATCAATGGTGTCATGGTCAAAACTGCTGAGTTCATCCTGCACATTAATCGCCACTTCAACACCGTATTCGGCGCTTCGGTTGAGCAGGGGGATCAGCCATTTCATGGCCAAAGACGACGCGACACTCAGCTGAACATGAGAACCAGTGTGTAGCCGACTTAACCGCGCAAGAGCCTGAGGCCATATAGCAACGGCCTGGGCGGCCGCCTCGCACACAATTCGGCCGGCGGGGGTGGGGCTGAGCCGGCGCGTCGTTCTGTCAAACAAACGTAAACCCAACGCCTCCTCCAGAGAGCGTACCCGGTGGCTGACCGCCGACTGCTGAATTCCCAGGATCTCTGCCGCCTTGGTAAAACTCAGCTCTTTGCCGATCACCGCCAGCAGGGGAGCGGCCTGGGTGAGGCGGTTAAGGAGGGGATTGTCCGTATTATTCATGAATCAGCCTCATGTCTATATGAGTGTTGATGCTAGCCATCAAGCCCTATTTTAAGGGTATGGATAGTCAAAGCAGGAAGTAAAGCTCATGAATGCCAATCATCAAAAGGTCGATGTGAAAGTCGTGAATGGCTTTGTTGCCGAGGGGCACGGGGGCAACCCGGCCGGCGTGGTACTGAATGCCGACCGGTATTCAGCACAGCAGATGCAGGCGATCGCCAAGGGGGTTGGTCTGTCGGAAACCGCCTTTGTCTCCACGTCTCAAACGGAAGGGTTCAAGCTCGACTTTTTCACGCCCAATCGCCGTATTGCCCACTGCGGGCACGCGACCATTGCCACCTTTTCGTATCTGGCCGCGCAAGGGGTGCTGGGCGAGGGGGAAACCAGCAAGGAGACCGTAGACGGGCCGCGTAAGGTGGTCATCAAGGAGGGCGCGGCCTACATGGAGCAACTGGCTCCTCGCTATGCGTTTTCCTCAGACTGGACCGAGCAGGGCGTGGCGCAGAAGGATGTGCTGGAAGCCCTGAACCTGTCCGCAGACAAGCTGGCTCAGGGCCTGCCCATTGCCGTGGTCAATACCGGAAACCGCTTTGTGATTGTGGCGGTGAATGGCGCGCAGACGCTGGCACACCTGGCTCCGGATTTTGCGAAAATCACGGCGATCAGCGATAAGCTGGACGTCATTGGTTTTTATGTGTTTACCACAGAAACCCGGCAGCACACGGCCGACGCCACTACGCGCATGTTTGCGCCCCGGTTTGCCATTGAGGAAGAGTCGGCAACCGGCATGGCGGCGGGGCCGTTGGCGTGTTACCTCCATGATGTCGTTAACATGAACAAACAGGTGTTTGAGATTCGTCAGGGCGAGTACATGCTGCCAGCATCACCCAGTGTCATTCATGTTGAGCTCAGCCTGAACGCGGGCAAAATCACGAGCCTGATGGCCGGAGGACATGGCAAGCTGATGGAGGAACGCACCGTCAGCCTGGTGCGGGATTGAACGGCAGCATGGCGGCAAATGCGCCTTGTTCGGCCTGAACAACGAACAAAAAAACCGGCATGTCACCATGCCGGTTTTTGTTGTTAACGTCAGTGGTCAGGCTGCTTACTTGC
This sequence comes from Oceanimonas sp. MB9, assembly GCF_011319775.1. Taxonomy (NCBI): domain Bacteria; kingdom Pseudomonadati; phylum Pseudomonadota; class Gammaproteobacteria; order Aeromonadales; family Aeromonadaceae; genus Oceanimonas; species Oceanimonas sp. MB9. The sequence goes on from NZ_VFBE01000009.1 coordinate 521,675, forward strand.
CCACTATGGGGTTGTTCCAGTTCACCGCCGGGGAGGCGTTGGTGCCTTGCTCCTCCAGGGGTTGCACCGAACCGTCCAGCTTGGCCGGAGCCGGGCGCACGTTATCCGGCACCATGGCCCAGGGCTTGGGCTCGCGGCGAATGCTGTGCAGCAGGGTCAGGCTCATCACCGCAATAAAGATGGAAATGGGGAAGCCGGCAATAATGGAGGCGGTTTGCATTGCCTTCAGGCCGCCGGCGTAAAGCAGCACCCCGGCAATGGCCGCGATCATGATGCCCCACAAAATCCGTATTGGCGTCGGCGGCTCCGGGTTACCCAGTGAGTCCAGGGTACAGAGGATCAGGGTGCCGGAGTCGGCCGAGGTAATGAAATAGGTGCCCAGCAGCAAACAGGCCAGCACGCTCAGCAGGCTGCCCATGGCCCCTGCGTCCAGCTCGTCAAACAGGGTGAACAGCGCCAGGGTGGTGTCCTTCTTGGTGGCTTCCAGAATGGGGCCGCCGGCAAAGGGTTCCTGGGCCGGCTCTCCGGCTTCGGCCAGGGCTACCGCCTGTTGCTCATAGGCCACCCGGGCTTCCTGCTCAATCTTGAGCGCCGAGCCACCAAAGGCGGCCATCCACAGAAAGGTCATCAGGGTGGGCACGATCAGGGCGCCGCCAATCAGCTCGCGAATGGTACGGCCCTTGGAAATGCGCGCCACAAACATGCCCACAAAGGGGGCCCAGGTCATCCACCAGGGCCAGTAGTAGGCGGTCCACCAGTTCTGCCAGCCGGAGTCATTCTGGGCGTCGCTCCAGAAGCTCATGCCCACCACCTGGCTGCTGTAGTCGCCCACGCCTTCCAGGAAGGAGTGCAGAATATAGCGGGTAGGGCCGATGTAGAGCACCACCAGCACCATGAGCACCGACAGCACCATGTTCCACTCCGACAGCCGGCGAATGCCCCGGCCCACCCCCGACAGCACCGAGGCCACGGCGCAGGTGCACAGCACCACGATGATCAGCAGCTGCACGCCAAAGCCGATGCTGGTGCCAAACACCTGATTCAGGCCGGAGTTAATCTGAATAACCCCCATGCCTAAGGTCTGGGAAATGCCAAAGGCGGTGATGGCCACGGTAAGAATGTCGACCGCGTGGCCGATGGGGCCATAAATGCGATCCCCGATCAGCGGGTAAAGAATGGAGCGCAGGGTCAGCGGCAGGCCCTTGCGGTAGGAGAAATAGGTCAGCGCCAGGGCCACGATCAGAAAGATCGACCAGGGGTGCAGGCCCCAGTGAAAGAAGGTGAGCCACATCGACACGCGGGCCGACTCGTTGGTGAGCCCTTCCGAAAAGGGGTTGCTGGCATAGTGCCACATGGGCTCGGCCACCGACCAGAACACCAGGCCAATGCCCATGCTGCCCGAGAACAGCATGGCAATCCACGACAGGTAGCTGAACTCGGGCTTTTCATCGTCCTTGCCCAGGCGAATGTGGCCGAAGCGGCTGATCATCAGATACAGCAACAGGCCGGTGACCAGGCTGACCACCAGCAGGTAAAACCATTTCATGTTTTGTAACAGGGCGCCCGACACGGTTTCAAAATACTGACCGGCCTGGTTGGCCATAATGGCACAAAACAGTACAAAGCCGATAACCAGCACCTTGGAGGCGATGGTCACCGTTGGATTGAGTCCCTTCAGGATCCCGGATGTAGCACGCATAACTCCTCCCTCTGCGTAATACGCTTATTGGTTAATCAGTTGTTAACGGCGTGAGGTTAGGGATAGCGCAACGCGCACTCAAGTTATTTTTTCTCATCCACGAGTGATAACAGCTCATGCGGCAGCCATGACGGGGCTGGCGCAAAATCAACGGTTACATTTGAATCACATTTTTTATGGATGACAAAAGCTCATCCACACCCGGCCAAAAAGTCGTTTGTTTGTTGCCACCTTGTTAACCAAAATCCACCCCATCGGCACTCACTGAGGGCCAACAACAAGGAACCACGCAGAACACTGCGTTACTGTGGAGAAAGCAACATGAGCAACGTCAGCCAGAACATTATTCCTGTGCAGCAGGTAGACAGCGTACTGAACCCGATTGTGGAAGCCAGTGGCATGCCCAACACCGCCTATATCAGCCAGGAATATTTCGCCTTTGAGCGTGACAAGGTCATTGGCAAAACCTGGGCCTGCATCGGCTTTGCGTCCGACCTTATCAAGAACGGCTACGTCATGCCGGTCAGCTTTATGAACCTGCCGCTGCTGATGATGCGTAACAAAGACGGCGAAGTGCAGGTATTCCACAACGTTTGCAGCCACCGCGGCATGCAGCTGGTGCAGGAAGCCGGCGAAGTGCAGGGCATGATCCGCTGCCCCTACCACTCCTGGACCTATGATCTGAACGGCAACCTCAAGGGCACCCCGCACATTGGCGGCATTGCCAAGCACAAGGACGACCGTTTCAAGTGCGAAAAGCACGGCCTCAAGCCGCTGCGCTCCGCCATCTGGATGGACATGGTATTTGTTAACCTGTCCGGCGACGCCCCTTCCTTTGAAGAGCATATCGCCCCGCTGGAAGCCCGCTGGAGCGAGTTCCTGGGCAACGACGGCCTCGGCCTGCTGCGCCGGGCCAACATGGGCGGCCACCTGGAAATTGAAGTGGCGAGCAACTGGAAGCTGACCGTGGAAAACTACTGCGAAGCCTACCATCTGCCCTGGGTGCACCCGGCCCTGAACACCTATTCCAAGCTGGAAGATCACTACAACATCATGTTTGAAGAGCGCTTTGCGGGCCAGGGCAGCTACAAGTATGACCTGTCTGGCACCGCCGGCACTCACCTGCCCATGTTCCCGAGCTGGCCCCAGGACAAGCTGCGCCATGCCGAATATATTGCGCTGTTCCCCAACGTGCTGCTGGGCATTCAGGCGGATCATGCCTTTGCCATGATGATTGACCCCATTCACGCGGAAAAAACCATCGAGCGGCTGCGCCTCTACTACGTGGGCGACGAAGCCACCCGTGACGAATACGCCGCCTGCCGCACCGCCACCCTGGAATCCTGGCGCGTGGTGTTCGGCGAAGACATCGGCGCCGTGGAAGGCATGCAAAAAGGCCGTCACTCCCCCGGTTTTGGCGGTGGTGTGTTCTCGCCCGAGATGGATCTGCCCACCCATTTCTTCCAGAAATGGCTCGCCACCCAGACCAAAGCCGCCCTGGAGGACTGAACAATGCAACATTACCTGAACTACATCGACGGCCAGTGGCTGAACGCCGACCGCCAGATCACCGTGATGAACCCGGGCACCGGTGAGCCCTATGCCACCATCGCCCAGGCCGGCATTGAAGACGCCGACCAGGCCATGGCCGCCGCCCGCCGCTGCGTGAACAGCGGCGCCCTGAGCGACGTGCGCCCGGCCCAGCGCACCACCTGGATGCTGAAGGCCGCCGAGGCCATTCGCGCCATCGCCGACGAAGGCGCCCTGGTGGCCTGCCGGGAAAACGGCAAGAGTCTGAACGACGCCCGCGACGAATTTATCGAGGCGGCCCGTTACTTTGAATATTACGCCGGTATGGCCGACAAGATTGAGGGCATCTCGGTGCCCCTGGGCAAGGACTATGTGGACTTCACCCAGTACGTGCCCTTCGGCGTGTCGGTGCAGATTGTGCCCTGGAACTTTCCGGTGTCCATCTGTGCCCGTTCCCTGGCACCGGCGCTGGCCGCCGGCAACGCCGTGGTGATCAAGTCACCGGAAATCTCGCCCCTGGCCATGACCCTGCTGGTCAAGGCGGTGGAACAGGCCGGTTTCCCTCAGGGCGCGGTTAACCTGCTGTGCGGCAAGGGCTCCGAGGTGGGCAGCCACCTGGTGCAGCACGCCGACACCAACCAGATCGTGTTCACCGGCTCGGTGCCCACCGGCCAGCGCATTCTGCGGGATGCGGCCGAGCGCGCCACCCCCTCGGTGATGGAGCTGGGCGGCAAGTCCGCGGCCATCGCCCTGGCGGACGTGGATCTCGACACCCTGCTGGCCAGCGTCAAGGTCGGCATTTTCTTCAACGCCGGCCAGGTATGCTCGGCCATGTCCCGCCTGCTGGTGCACCGCAGCCGTTACGACGAGGTCAAGGCCGCCGTGGTGGCCCTGGCCGAGGGCCTGAGCATCGGTCAGGGCGAAGGCAACCCGGATCTCACTCCGGTGGTGTCCGAAGGGCAGCAAAAGCAGGTGCTGGCGATGATCGAGCAGGCCCGCAACGAGGGGGCCACCGTGCTCACCGGCGGCAAGGCGCCGGACCTGTCCGGCTACTTTGTGGCGCCCACCGTGATCGAGGCCACCGCCGACATGAGCATTGCCCGGGAAGAAGTGTTTGGCCCCGTGCTGGTGCTGATGCCCTTCGATGACGAAGACGAGGCCGTGGCTCTGGCCAACGGCACCGACTTCGGCCTGGTGGCCGGCGTGTTCGGCGAAGGCCTGAGCCAGACCCTGCGGGTGGCCAACCGGCTGCGCGGCGGCCAGGTGTTTATCAACGAATGGTTTGCCGGCGGCATTGAAACCCCCTTTGGTGGGGTAGGGCTGTCGGGCTTTGGTCGCGAGAAGGGCCAGGAAGCCATCTACAGCTATGTGCAGACCCGTAACATCGGCATTCGCCTGCGCCGGGGCTGACACAACCAGAAAAAGGGCCGGTGATGTACACCGGCCTGAAGCAAGGCAGTAACAGGGTAGTGGGGGAGAGAACAATGAAAAAGTGGTTATGCATCATCTGCGGACTGATTTATGACGAAGCCAAGGGCTGGCCGTCGGACGGCATTGCCCCGGGCACCCGTTGGGAAGATGTGCCGGACGACTGGCTGTGCCCCGATTGCCTGGTGGGCAAGGCGGATTTCGAAATGATCGAAATCACCGACGACGCGCCCGCCCCGGTGGCGGCGGTGGCCGAAGCTGAAACGCCGGCGGCCGCACCCGTGCTGGAACCGGTGGTGATCATCGGCACCGGCCATGGCGGCTATCAGCTGGCGGCGGCGCTGCGCGCCCGCTCTCCCGAACTGCCCATTACCCTGTTCACCGCCGACGACGGCGCCCTTTACAGCAAGCCGGCGCTGTCCAATGCCCTGGCACTGGGCAAGGACGGCGACGGCCTGGTCAGTGAAACCGCTCTGGCCTGGGAGCAACGCCTGGGCGTGCGGGTTTACCCTCATACTCGAGTCGAAAAAATCGACCGGGAAAACAAACGGCTGCACACCAGCATTGGCGAATACCCCTATGGTCGCCTGGTGCTGGCCACCGGTGCTTCGCCCATCGAGATCCCCGTGGCCGGCGAGCAAAGCGCCATGGTAAGCGTGAACGATCTGCTGGACTACCGCCGTTTTCGCGAGCGGCTGGCCGGCAAGCGGCACGTCACCATTCTCGGTGATGGCCTGATCGGCTGTGAGTTCGCCAACGATCTGGCGGCCCAGGGCATGGGCGTAACCGTGGTGGGCCTGGGTCAGTGGCCGATGGAGCGATTGATCCCGCAGCCCCTGGGCGAGGCGCTGCAGCGGGCCCTGAGCGGCCTGGGCGTGGAATGGGCGCTGCAGAACAGCATTGCCCGCATCGACGCCGAGGGCGAGGGTTATCGCCTGCAGCTGCAGAGCGGCGACGAGCTGACCACGGATCTGGTGCTGAGCGCCGTGGGCCTGCGCCCCAACACCGGCCTGGCCCAGGCCGCGGGGCTGGCCACCGGCCGGGGCATCAGCGTCGACCTGGCCCATGCCACCAGCGACCCCGCCATCTTCGCCCTGGGCGATTGTGCCGAGGTGGCCGGGCAGTGGGCGCCCTATATTGCCCCCATTAACCAGGCCATTCCCGCCCTGGTGGACACCCTGCTGGGCCGGCCCACCCAGGCCAGCCTCAAGGATTCGCCGGTGCTGGTGAAAACCCCGGTGCTGCCGCTGTCGGTACAGCCGGCGGTAGGCCCCGGCGAATGGCGGGTAGAAGCCCACGGCGAGGAGCTGGCCGCCGGTTTTTACGGATCCGACGGCAGCCTGAACGGCTTTGCGCTGCTGGGCCGCGAGCTGCAAAGTCAGCGCAGCCAGTGGCTGGAACAACTTAATCCGGCACGAAACGTGGCCTGAGGAACAGATCATGATTGCCTTACCAAACGACGACAACAGCTGCGGCTGGTATCAGGCGCTGCCCCCGGCGGCGCCCGCCACCCGGCTCAAGGGCAGCCAGAAAGCCGATTATGCGGTGCTGGGGGCGGGCTTTGCCGGCCTGGCCGCGGCCCGCCGGCTGGCCGAGCTCAAGCCCGACGCCCGCATTGTGCTGGTGGATGCCCAGCGGGTGGCGGAAGGCGCTTCCGGGCGCAACTCCGGCTTTGTGATTGACCTGCCTCACAAGTTCGCCCTGGAGCACCCGGATCCGGTGCACAAGCAGAAATTGCTGGGCCTGAACCGGGCCGCCATTGCCCAGCTGCAGGGGCTGGTGGAGCGCCACGGCATTGACTGCCAGTGGTCCGCCGTAGGCAAGTATCAGGGCGCGGTGGGCGAGCGCGGCATTGCCTTTCTCGAGCATTTCGAGCACCTGATGAAGGATCTGGGCGAGCCCTACCACTGGGTGGACAAGGCCGAGCTGGGCCGAGTGCTGGGCACCGGCTTCTATCGCCAGGCCATTTTCACTCCCGGTTGCTACCTGATGCAGCCGGCAGCCCTGGTGCGCGGCATGGCCGAGCACCTGCCCGAGAACGTGGAGCTGCTGGAGCAGTCGCCCATTCGCTCGCTGCGCCGTGAAGGTGGCCTGTGGCGGCTGCAGGGCGACGAGGGCGAGATTCAGGCGCCGACCCTGCTGCTGGGTGCCAGCATCTTTACTCGGGAGTTCGGTTACCTGAAAAACCGGCTGTTGCCGGTGATGACCTTTGCCAGCTGGACCCGGCCGCTGACCGACGACGAGCTGACCCGTTACGGCGGTGAGCTGAACTGGGGCCTGACCCCGGCGGATCATGCCGGCACCACCCTGCGCATGACCGCCGACCGGCGCATTCTCATTCGCAACAGCTACAAGCACGTGCCCAAATATGGCGCCAGTGTGAGTGAGGGTATGCGCAGTAAAATTCGCGCCGATCACCGCAAGGCGTTTCTGGACCGTTACCCTGAGCTTGCCGAGGTGCCCTTTACCCATACCTGGGGTGGCGTGTATGCCATTTCCCGCAACTTCACCAATTTCTTTGGTGAGCTTGAAGACGGTGTGTATGCCAGTGCCTGCGACAATGGCGTGGGCGCGGCCTGGGGCACCATTTCCGGCACCCTGCTGGCCGAGATGGCGGTGGGCGCGGACACCCAGGCGCTGCGCGACATTCGCCAGGTAACCGGCATGCCCAGCCTGAACCCGCCCGAGCCTTTCCTGGGGCTGGGTGTGAAAAGCCGTATTCGCCTCGCCAAATGGCAGAGCAGGAGTGAACTGTGACCAAAGAAGTAAAACTGATTGACAGCAAGGAGCTGGACTTTACCGTGCGGGGCGACTCGCCGGGCATGGCGTACGTGGCCCGGGCCCTGAGCCCGGAAGTGTCGCCGAACATCGGCGTGGGCTTTGCCCGCTGGGAAGGGGCCGAAGTGGCCTGGACCGTACTGTACGATGAGGTGGTGTTTGTGATCGAAGGCTGCTTTGAGCTCACAGCCAACGGCAAAAAGCACGAGGTGCGCCCCGGCCAGATGCTGTGGATTCCGGAAGGCACCGAATTGATATATGGCGGGCATGCCCTGTTTGGTTATGTGGTGCACCCGGGTAACTGGAAAGAGCTGCACGGCCTGGCCTGATATTTGATACGTCTCCAAGCACTACCTTTGCCGGCCTCGGGGCCGGCTTTTTTGTGTCTGGTACTCCTGGTTTCACCGCAAATGTGCACTCGATCAAACAACGCACAAATGCATTTTTTTGCCATTGCACCGGACCCATGATCGCCATAATGTAGGTATAACGTTCACTATACCCTTGTGGCGTTATCGACAGCAGCAAGGACGAGCAACCGGCAGCCCGCCCGTTGCATTCAGGCACACCGTTCAAGTACCCGATCAGGAGAAACTGATAATGACCCTTTCCATTCCGCACACCATGCATGCCGTTCTGCTCAAGGGCCATGGTGGCCTCGACCAGCTGGAATACCGCACCGATGTGGCCGTGCCTCAGCCCGGCCCCAATGAGGTGCTGATCCAGGTTGCGGCCGCCGGCATTAACAACACCGACATCAATACCCGGCTGGGCTGGTATTCAAAATCGGTTGATCAGGCCACCAATGTGGGGGGCGCCACCGGATTTGACGACGTGAACGATGACGATGCGTCCTGGTCCGGCAGGGCCCTGACCTTTCCGCTGATTCAGGGGGCGGACTGCTGTGGCCATATTGTGGCCGTGGGCAGCGACGTTGACCCTGCCCGCATTGGTGAGCGGGTGCTGGTGCGCAACATGCTGCGCAGCTATGTGGATTACCGCCCTTATGAGTGCTGGACCTTGGGCAGCGAGTGCAACGGCAGTTTTGCCCAGTTTGCCGTGGCGCCGGCCCGCGAGACCCATCGCGTGGCCTGTGACTGGTCGGACGAAGAGCTGGCGTCCATTCCCTGTGCCTATTCCACCGCCGAAAACATGCTGCACCGCATTGGCCTAGGTGCCGAGACGGTGCTGATAACCGGCGCCTCGGGCGGGGTGGGCTCGGCGGCGGTGCAACTGGCCAAGCGCCGGGGCGCCACCGTGATCGCCCTGTGCTCTGCCGCCAAGGCGGATGAGGTGCTGGCCTGTGGCGCCGATCGGGTGATTGATCGCAATGCCGACCTTATTGCCGAGCTTGGCAAGGGCGCGCTGGATGCCGTGGTGGATCTGGTGGGCGGCGAGCAATGGCCGGTGTTCCTGGAATTGTTGCGCCGGGGTGGGCGTTACGCCATTGCCGGTGCCATTGCCGGCCCCATTGCCGAAATAGACCTGCGCACCCTCTACCTGAAGGATCTGACCCTAGCGGGCTGCACCTTTCAGAAAGACGAGGTGTTCGCCAACCTGATTGCCTATATCGAAGCCGGTGAGATTCGCCCCCAGGTGGCCAAAACCTTCCCGTTACACGAGATAGCCCAGGCTCAGGAAGCCTTCATCAGCAAGCAGCACATGGGCAAACTGGTGCTCACCATTCCGCAGGTGGAACAATGAAAATAACGCGCATTGAGCTGTATCAGGTGGATCTGCCCTACGCCGGTGGCGTGTATCACCTGTCGGGCGGACGGGAATACCGCAGTTTTGACGCCACCATGGTGCGCATCCTCACCGATACCGGGCTGGAGGGATGGGGGGAGAGCACGCCGTTCGGCTCGACCTATATTGCGTCTCATGCCCTTGGCGCTCGGGCCGGCATTGCCGAGATAGCCCCGCACCTGCTGGGCAGGGATCCTCGCCAGGTGGATCGCATTTATGACGCCATGGACCATGCCCTGGTGGGGCATAACCATGCCAAGTCCGCGATTGATCTGGCCTGCTGGGATCTTTTTGGCAAGTCGGTGGGGCTACCGGTATGCGAGCTGCTGGGCGGCTCAACCGGTAAACGGCTGCCGGTGATCTCCTCCATTCATGCCGAAGCGCCGGAGGCGATGCGGGCCAATGTGGCGCGCCATCGTGAGCTGGGTTATCTGGGGCACTCCATCAAGATTGGCGCCCTCGACAGCGAAGGCGGCCCGGTGCTGGATGCGGAACGCATCAAGGCCAGCCTGGCGGATCAGAAACCGGGCGAGTTCTTTATTGTGGATGCCAATGGCGGCCTGACTCCGGAGCTGGCCCTGCGGGTGTTGCGGCTGTTGCCCGAGGGCCTCGACTTTGTGCTGGAGGCGCCCTGCAAAACCTGGCGCGAGACCAAGTCTCTGCGCCGGCGTTGTGAAGTACCCATATTCCTCGATGAGATGGTTCAGCAGGACGAAGATCTGGTGCTGGCGGTGAGCGAGGATCTGGCCGACGGCTTTGGCCTGAAAATCTCCAAGGCCGGCGGCCTGACCCGGGGCCGCCGCCACCGGGACATTGGCGTGGCGGCCGGGCTGACCATGAGCGTGCAGGAAACCGTGGGCTCCACCATTGCCTTTGCGGCCATTGCTCACCTGGGGGCGACGGTGCCGGAGCGCCACCTGCGCTGCATTCTGGACACCAGAGACATGGTCGCTATCACCACGGCGGACTTCGATGCCCCCATCATCGATGGCGGCGTGCTGGTGCCAAACAGCCCCGGTCTTGGCATTCGCGTGTATCAAAACGTGCTGGGACAGCCCCTGCAGGTGTGGGGAGACTGAGCAAGGCAGCGTGTTGATAAAGGAATGATTCGGGCGAGGAAACATGACGGCATAAACCCGCCCGTTCCCATGATGACGGAGAAGATCCCATGAAAATTACCGAAATCCACATTTACCGGCACGAATTACCGGTGATGAATGGCCCCTACAAGCTGGCGCTGGCCGATGTCTGGTCCCTGTCCACCACCCTGGTCAAGCTGGTGGCCGATAACGGCCTGATTGGCTGGGGCGAGACCTGCCCGGTCGGCCCCACCTACGCGGAATCTCATGCCGACGGCGCCGTGGCGGCACTCAGCGTCATGGCGACAGGTCTTCTTGGCACCGAGGTGTTGCCGGTACCGCTGCACCGGCGCATGGATGCGTTGCTCACGGGCCACAACTATGCCAAGGCCGCCATCGACATTGCCGCCCATGACCTTCTGGGCAAGCACCTCGGCGTCAGTGTGTCCGACCTGCTGGGGGGCGCGGTCACGGACAGCGTGCCTTCCTACTACTCCACCGTTATCGGCGCGCCGGACGAAACCGCCCGGATAGCGGCGGAAAAACGGGCTGAAGGGTACCCACGGCTGCAGGTCAAGGTGGGCGGCCGGGCGGTCGAGGAAGACATCGAAACCCTGCACAAGGTGTGGGAAGTGATCCGCGGCTCGGGCATGCGGCTGGCGGCGGATGGCAATCGCAGCCTGACCACCCGGGATGCGCTGCGGCTCAGCCGGGAATGTCTGCATATTCCCTTTATCATGGAGCAGCCCTGCAACACCATTGAGGATTTGCAAAAGATCCGGCCGCAGGTGAGTCATGGTATCTACATGGATGAAAATGGCGTCAACCTGAATACGGCGATTACCGCCGCCGGCACCGGGCTGGTCGACGGCTTCGGCATGAAGGTCACCCGGATTGGCGGGCTGCACCCCATGCGGGCGTTCCGCGATATCTGCGCCGCACGCAACCTGCCGCACACCTGCGACGACTCCTGGGGGGGAGACATCATTGCCGCCGCCTGTACCCATATAGGTGCTACGGTTGCCCCGGAATTGCTTGAAGGAGTCTGGCTGGCCGAGCCCTATAACGCCGGCCACTACGATCCGGAAAACGGAATCCGTATTGAAGGTGGTTACATCAAGCGGCCCCAGGGGCCGGGTTTGGGCGTCCTGCCCGACGAAGCCCTCTTTGGTGCGCCGGTAGCGTCGTACTGAACATGAACCAGGCCCTGTACACCAGGGGTGTGCAGGGTTTGTTTGATAAGCCCGGTGGCCACTTAACCCCCATTTATGGCTGCGTTTCCATGCCCTCGAAAAGGGGGAGTGTTCCTTTACCCGCTGTGCCCGGCCAGCAACCGGGCGGCGAGTTGCCGGGCCTGCTGCGCGGCGGCGGCCCCGCCGATAACGGGCGCACGGGAGACGGCGCCTTCCAGGATCAGCATCAGGCTTTCCGCCCGGTCACGCAGCCGCTCCGGGGTGTCGTCATCGAGTTGCCGGCAAAGGCACTCCAGCTCCCGCCGTTTGTGGGTCAGCGCCAGCTCGGTAATGGTGGTGTCCTTGTGGCTGTATTCGCCCAGCGCGCGCAGAAACAGGCAGCCTTTTTCTCCTTCCTGCGCAAACCACTGCTCCAGTTCATCAAAGATGGCCAGGCAATCGTCCCTGGCGTCATCGGCGGAGCGGGTGAGCCGGGAGAGAAAGCGGGTTTCACGCTGTTGCAGCACGGCGATAACCAGCTGCTCCTTGGAGGGAAAGTGGCGATACAGGGTACGCGGCGTGACCCCGGCTTCCCGGACGATTTGATCGATGCCGGTACCGTGAAAGCCTTGCCGGTAAAACAGCCGCTCGGCCGTATTCAGAATATCGTCCCGCTTGCTCATAGGTATCTCTGTATAGCAGTCGTTATACCTATCTTATGTTTGGTTTTGCCGGTTTGCAATGGGGGGCTTATGCCCCCCGGGGCAGGCATCGGCTTGCCCGCGGTGACTCAGGCTCTGGCCAGGTAGTCGTCGGTTGAGATAACGCTGGCATAGCCAAACTCAAACGCAGCCATCATGGCGGCGTGCACCTGGGCGGCCGGGGCGGTCACGCCGCCATAGGTGAGATCCAGGGTGGCACAGGCGTCGTGCAGCACGGTGACCGGGTAGCCCATGTCGGCCGCCGCGCGTACTCCCGCATCCACACACATATGGCTCATGGCACCGATAATGACGACCTCTTCCACACCCTGTGCATCCAGCCGCTGCTTGAGATCCGTCTCGCGGAACGAGTTGACATGGTTCTTGACGATAACCGGCTCGTTATCGGCCGGTGCCACGGCGGGCATGATGTTGACGCCGTCGGTGCCCGGCACGAAAAACGGAGCCTCGCTGCCGGAGAACTCATGCCGAATATGAAACACCGGTATGCCCTGCTCGCGGGCATCGGCAATGACCCTGACGGCATTGGCTACCGCCGCCTCAATGCCGCTCAGGGGCAGCTTGCCGGTGGGCAGATATTCGTTTTGAAGGTCGATCACGATCAGTCCGCGTTGTTTCATGGTGCTGTCTCCTCATTGGTTGGAGGTGACATTGTGCTCGCCGGGGAACAAGGTGAACAGTGTCGCTGACGACAACCTTGAGGGTGATAACGACAAAGAGCCGGCCGCACGCCAGCACATGCCCGAATGGGCGCCGTGCAGGGGTGTCTTTCTTGATCATGGTCGCCGCGCTGCATTCAAAGGTGTGGTCAGCCGAATTCACGATCTGCCAGGAAGGCGCCCTGCGCATGTTTAAGTTGAGCCTGCTCTATGAGGCGCCTGAAATGCGAAGGGTTTTAACCAGTACCTCATAGAGCCTGTCTACCGCTTCTGCACCTTTGGAAGCCTGACTTCTGATCACGGTCACTTCCATGGGGGCCAGGGGGCCCAGACCGTGATCACTGCCCAGAATTTCAAGGTGGGCGGGCACACTGCACTGGGTCAGCACGGCAATGGCCAGCCCGCTTTCAACGGCGGCAATTTGCCCGGCCAGGCTGGAGCTGTTGTACACCACCCGGTATCGGCGCCCCTGCAACGCCAGGGTGTTAATGGCATTGTGCTTGGCGAGACTGGTGCTTTCATACACGGCAATGGGCAAGGGATCCCGCCGCCAGACTTCAAATTGCGGGGATCCAACCCATACCATGGGCTCGTAAAACAGAAAGGCGCCCTTTCTGGAGTCCCGGGAAACCAGTGCCAGATCCAGATCTCCACGTTCAATACGAGGAATAAGGGAGGTCGATTGCTCGCAGTTCAGCTCGATTTCCACCTTGCCGTGATAGGGCGCGAACCGTTTGAGCGCCGGAGTCAGATAGGTGGCGGCATAGTCATCCGGTACCCCGAGGCGAATGCGGCCAGTGAGCTCCTTGCCATGAAATGCCGCCTGGGTCTCGGCATGCAGATCGAGCATGCGGCGGGCATACCCCAGTAGCGTTTGGCCTTCCGGCGTCAGTTGATGCTGGCGCGGCCCCCGCAACAGCAGCTGGCATTCCAGCGCGGCCTCCAGCTTTTTAAGCTGCATGCTGACCGCAGACTGGGAGCGGTGTACTTGTGGCGCCGCGGCGGAGAGCGAGCCGGCATCCACCACGGCAACAAAGCATTTGAGCCAGTCCATCTGCAGGTCTTGATAGGTCATGTTGTCGAGGCTCTTTATTAGGTTATCGAATGGTTTTTTTTTGAATTATTCGCTTTTATAAAGATTATGCCAACTGCACAGTAGCGGAGTAAGAAACAGCACTGTGAGGTTTAGCAAATGACAACCGCCAATACCGGGTTATATCAACTCGACGGCTCCCTGATCTGGTCCGGTTTTCGGCAACTGGCGCCCATTTCCGTGTTTGTTACCGTCTTTGGTGCGGCCTTTGGCCTGGCCGCAAAGCAAAAAGGCCTGAGTGACACATCGATCATTGCCATGAGTGCCCTGGCCTTCTCTGGTTATGCCCAGTTCGCACTGTTGGAGCAGTGGGGTGCACAGATCCCGCTCTTTGCCATGCTGATGACGGCCCTTGCCATCAATGCCCGGCACCTGCTGATGGGGGCCACGCTTTATCCCTGGCTATGCCGGCTGACCCCGGCAAAACGCTATGGCGTGATGCTGCTTGCCTCCGACGCCAACTGGGCCATGTCCATGCGGGCATTCAGTGGCGGCAGGCCGGGGTTTGGCCTGTTACTGGGCGGTGGCCTGGCCCTGTGGTTCTTCTGGGTGTCCGGCACTTGGCTTGGCGTCTATTTTGGCAATGCCATCAGTCACCCCGAAAGGCTGGGGCTGGACATGGTGATGGGATGCTTCCTGCTGGCCATGGCCGTTGGTGGAGAAAAAAGCCCGCGCATGCTGATCATCTGGTTGGTGGCGGCCCTGTCATCCTTGCTGGCCTATTGGTACTTGCCGGACAACAGCCATGTGCTTGTGGGCGCCCTGGCCGGGGGAGTGATTGGCACCGTATGGGGAACGCACGACCATGAACATTGAAACCACCGGAACAGGGACCCTGGCTATCGTACTCATCATGGCATTGGTGGCCTTGGCAACCCGCTGGGGCGGCGTTTACCTGATGTCGTTCGTGCCCATCAATTATCGGGTAAAGCGGTTTATTCAGGCCATGTCGGGCTCTGTGCTGGTGGCGCTGCTGGCGCCCATGGCGGTAACGGGGGATAACGCCGCCCGAGTGGCCTTGCTGACCACGGCGGTCATCATGCTGCTGTTGAAAAAGCCCTTGCCGGCCATAGCCGGCGGCATGGTAGCCGCCGCCGTGATGCGGTATTTTTAGTTCGCTTGATACTGATGGCTCGTTGAATGGAGGGGGGTGGAAATGTCGTCATGCGCCGTTGCGCTGATCCCGGGGTTTATGCTGGATGAAACCCTGTGGAATGAATTTAAAGGCCATCTTCCCGAAACATGGTCGGTGCATACGCCATCTCTAAATGGCGGGCGGACCATTGGTGAAATAGCAGGGCGAATGGCGGCATCACTGCCTTCCCGTGTGGTGCTGGTGGGCTTTTCATTGGGCGGCTACATCGCCCGGCAACTGGCGGCAGATTATCCGGAACGGGTGGAAGCGCTCATTCTCATCGCCAGCTCGCTGCGCGAGGATACGACGCAGCAAATGAAGTCAAAACAGCGTGCCATACAAGCCTTGTCTGAGCACACCTTCACCGGGCTGAGCGCAGGAACCATTGCCAGGTCGCTGCATCCAGATCGCGCTTCCGATACGGGCCTGGTTTCCCGCATCAGAAAAATGGGAAGCCGGCTGGGCTATGAGGCCCTGGTGACGCAATCGGCACTACGCAGGGCGGATGTTCCTGCGGCAAGCCTGCGCTGCCCAACCCTGGTCATTGCCAGCGCAAACGATTCCCTGCGCTCCCTTGAAGAAGCCGACGAGCTGGTTGATGCCATTCCCGATGCGTCCCTTCAGGTGTGTTATGACAGTGGTCATATGATACCCCTGGAACAGCCTGATGAGCTGGCTGCCACGGTGCTTCGCTGGCTGAACTCGCAGCGTCGAGGGCCGCTATAGCCCTCGGCCATTGCCCCTCAATACTCGGTATTGGCTGCCAGGGCGTTTGATGGGCGGCCTGTGTGTGGTGCAAGGCATTGCATTACCTGGTGTGATGCTCCGCACTGACATGAGAGCCAAAACGGCGGCGATATTCGCCCGGTGACAGGCCCACCAAGCGAGTAAATACCTTGCGAAAGGCACCGGTATCGCCATAGCCCACTTCCCAGGCCACCCGCTCTATGGTGGCGCCGCCAAATTGCAGCAGCTCCCGTGCCCGGCCCACCCGCAGCCGCTGACAATATTCTGTGGTGGTCATGCCGGTGGCCTTTTGAAAGCGGCGCAACAGGGTGCGTTGCTCCAGTCCGGCCTGCTCGGCCAGGCGTGCCAGTGCCATGTCTCTGGCGCCGGTGGCCTGCAGCCAGTGTTGCAGCTTGAGCACGGCGGCATCGCCATGGGTGAGGCGGGGGGAAAACACGCTGTAGTAACGCTGTTCACGACCGGGCGGGTCAACCAGCAGCATGCGGGCCGTTTCCAGCATCACGGTGGGCCCGAGCAGGCGATCCACCAGGCGCAGGCCCAGATCGGTCCAGGACATCAGGCCGCCGGCGGTAATGATGTCGCCGTCATCAATAATCAGTTTATCGGCATCGACCCGCACCGAGGGAAAACGCTGCTGCAGGCTCTCGGCGTGGGTCCAGTGGGTGGTCATGCGGCGATGTGCCATCAGGCCGGTGGCCGCCAGCACAAAGGCGCCGGCGCATACCGAGCCGAGGATCACGCCTTCGCCATGGCGCTCCCGCAGCCAGCGCGCCAGGGGCGCCGCGGCCTGTTCAGTCATGGGAGCACTCAGGCTGGGGGGCAGGATCAAGGCCGCCAGGGTGCCAGGGGAGGCGTGAGGGCAACTGTCAAAGGTGCGTTCGGGCGCGGTGGTTTCGGTATTTGCCAGCCAGTGACTGATGCGCAACAGCGGTGTGTCGCCTTGCCCGTGGCCGACGGCGATGCGATTGGCCACGTCAAACAAATCGGTCAGCCCCAGCACCGCCGACTGCTGCGCATTTGAATAGAGAATAATGCCTATCTCGATAAGCCTGAGATCACGCATGGTGTGCTTCCATTCGAACCCGCCGGCTATGGCCGAAGGCTTCAAGGGGGAGCAGGGCAACAGGAATTAGCAACATGACCGGGTCCGTAAATCGCACATTGACCTGAACGTATTCAAAGTCTGCTTTCAGGTCAATGGCACCGGGTTTAGGCTTTCTCCTTGTCTGATTACTGCTCCCTGGACAGCGAGCCTTCCAGCCGTGTGGGCTCGGGGCGCACATGATCCGGCAGCATGGACCAGGGCGCGGGCTCGCGGCGCAGGCTGTGGAACAGGGTCAGGCTCATGATGGCGATAAAAATGGCGATGGGAAAACCGGCGATAATGGAGGCGGCCTGCATCGCCTTCAGCCCACCGGCATAGAGCAGCATGGCGGCAATGGCGGCGATCAGCACACCCCAGAGCACGCGAATGGAGGTGGGGGGCTCGCTGGCGCCGGCAGAGTCCAGGGTGCAGAGCACCAGGGTGCCGGAGTCGGCCGAGGTAATAAAGTAAGTTCCCAGCAGCACACAGGCCAGAATGCTCAGCAGCTTGCCCAGGGAGCCGGTGTCGAGGTTGTCAAACAGGGTGAACAGCGCCAGTGTGGTGTCGGTTTTGGTGGCGGTCAGCACCGGGCCACCGGCAAAGACGTCCTGGGGCTCCAGACCCGACTCGGCCAGCACCATCGCCTGTTGTTCATGGGCAATGCGGGCATCCTGCTCCACTTTCAGCGCCGCCCCACCGAACACCGAAATCCACAGAAAGGTGATCAGGGTGGGCACGATCAGCGCGCCGCCGATCAGCTCGCGAATGGTGCGGCCTTTGGAAATGCGGGCCACAAACATGCCCACAAAGGGCGCCCACAGCATCCACCAGGGCCAGTAGTAGGCGGTCCAGGAGTTCTGCCAACCGGAGTCACCCTGGGCATCGCTCCACAGGCTCATGCCGACAATGTTCTGGGCATAGTTACCGGTGCTTTCCAGCAGGGTATTCAGCAGGTAACGGGTGGGGCCGACATAAAGCACCACCAGCACCAGTGCCAGCGACAGCAGCATGTTCCACTCGGACAACCGGCGAATGCCCCGGCCCACTCCCGACAGCACCGAGGCTACGGCGCAGGTGCACAGCACCACGATGATCAGCAACTGCACGCCAAAGCCGATGCTGACGCCAAATACCTGGTTCAGGCCGGAGTTTATCTGAATGACGCCCATGCCCAGTGACTGGGAAATGCCAAAGGCGGTAATGGCCACGGCGACAATGTCTACCGCATGGCCGATGGGGCCGTAGATACGGTCGCCGATCAGCGGATAAAGAATGGATCTGAGGGTAAAGGGCAGGCCCTTGCGGTAGGAAAAATAGGCCAGCGCCAGGGCGACGATGATGAACACCGACCAGGGGTGCAGACCCCAGTGAAAAAAGGCCAGCTGCATGGCCATGCTGGCCGACTCGTCGCTCAGGCCGGCGGTAAAGGGGTTATCGGCATAAAGCCACATGGGCTCGGCCACCGACCAGAAGATCAGGCCAATGCCCATGCCTCCCGAGAACAGCATCGACACCCAGGACAGGTAACTGAATTCCGGCTTTTCATCGTCCTTGCCCAGGCGAATATGCCCATAACGGCTGATCATCAGGTACAGCAAAAAACCAACCATCAAAGACACCAGTCCCAAATAAAGCCATTTGACGTTTTGCAGCAGTACGCCGGAAATGGTTTCGAAATACTGGCCGGCCTGGTTGGCCAGAATGGCGCAGAACAGAACAAAGCCGATCACCAGTATTTTGGAGGCGATGGTAACGGTCGGGTTCAGTCCCTTTAATAGCCCGGATGTGGCACGCATAATGTCTCCCTTGCGTTGCTCATGATATGGATTAACCGGCAGCTAACCGGTCATTAACAATGAGAAACAGGGTAGGGCGCGTGAGGAAGCGGCTCAATCGATATAATTTTATCGATTTCGGTGAGTTTTGGTAATGAATGAGGGCGCCTGCGCGCCCTTGCCGATTACAGGTTAAGGTATTTCAGGCACCAGAAGGTGACCATACCAAGACACAGCGGCCAGAACACGCCGCGAAAGCGCCAGGCCAGGACGGCGGTGACCAGGGCAGCAGCCAGTGCCGGCAGGTTGGCCATGATGTCAGGTGATTTATTCTGCTGCACGATGGCCGGAATCGACAGTGCCGCCAGCACGGCGGGGGCAAGCAGGTGCAGGGCCTTCTTGTAGCTGTCCAGCCGTATCATGCCCTTGCCGTGCAATTGAATAAACGACAGGCGAATCAGAAAGGTGCCAATACCAACCGCAATAAAAATGGCCCACAGGGTGATTTCACTCATCGAAGGCGCTCCGTTTTCGCACAAACAGGTTGCCGGCCATCAGGCCCAGGGCGGTACCGCCGATAATGGCGGCAATAAAGCCCAGGTTATAGGGCAGCCGGCTCAGGCCGATCGCCAGCATGGCCGAGCAGATTGCCGTGATCAGTGCAGCCCGGTCACGAATATTGGCCACCAGCATGGCGAGAAAGGCGAGGGGAATGGCGAACTCCAGTGACCACTCCGCCGGTATTTGCTCTCCCACCAGCAGGCCAAGGCCAACCGACCCGACCCAGCTCACCCACAAGGCCAGGGCGGCGCCGATATAGTAATAGAGCTTTTCACGGCCATTATCCTGGGGGGAAAAGCGCGAGGCGCACAGGCCATAGGCCTGATCGCTCAGCAGGTAGGCCAGCGGCCATTTATGGCGCGTTTTCATGTCGTGCAGCAGGGGGGCAAAGGCCGCACTGTAGATAAGAAAACGTATGTTCACCATCAGGGCGGTAAACACGATGATCGCGGGCAGGGCCTGATCCTGAATGAGCTGATAGGCGGCAAGCTGGGCCGAGCCGGCAAAAAACAGCAGGGTCATGCCCAGGGTCAGCTCGGGGCTAAAGCCCAGGCTGGTGCCATTGGCTCCGGCGATCAGGCCAAAAGGGAGCACGCCGGGCACCATGGGCAGCAGCTCCTTGATGCCGGCAAAAAAATAAAATCGGTTGCCGGGACTCTCCGGTCCGGTGGACGCCATGGTCATTGCTCCTGTTTAGCCGCCATTCCCCCAAAAAGACGAGGCTAGGGGGCAAGGGGAATGGAGTCAATCGATATAATCTTATTAATTTGAATAAGTTTTGGTTATGAATATGATGCGCCCGGGTTCCCCGGTCGTTATTTCAGTTTCGGGGAACACCGGTCTTATCTAATTGCCTGCCGTTAATCGCAGTATTTTTTATATCTGAGTGAAGGCACCTTAAAAAGGCAGGGGCAATTTGGCGGTCCGGCCGCCGTCAATCACCATGATTTGGCCGGTAATAAAGATCGCGGCTTCAGAAGCCAGAAATACCACGGCGCCGCCAATGTCGTCCGGCTCGCCGGTGCGCCCGACCGGGTGCATGGCGTTCAGTGCCCGCCTCGCCTCGGCCGGATTTGGCTGGGCATTGATATAGCCATGGCTCAGCTCGGAGTTGATCCAGCCCGGTGCGATGGCATTGCAGCGAATGCCGTCCTTGCCCAGGTCAACCGCCAGGGCCCGGGTAAAACCGTGAACGCCGGCCTTGGAGCCACAATAGGCGGCATGGCAGGGGTTGGCACCAATGCCTTCAATGGAGCCGATATTGATGATGCTGCCGCCGCCACGGCGACGCATCTGGGGCAACAGTGCCTTGGTGAGAAACACGGGAGCGCGCATGTTGACGGCCATCATGCGATCCCAGTCATCCTCGAGCAGGTCGTCGAGGTGGCGTTCAAACATGAAGCCGGCGTTGTTGACCAGAATATCGGCGCCGCCAAAGCGGGCTTCCACCGCCTGGGCGATGGCCGAGGGGGCTTCGCGTGCGGCAAGATCGGCTTTCAGCCAGGCGACATTCGGATTGCCACCGAGCTCGTCGTCGAGGGGCTGACGCTGGGCAATCAGCACGCGAGCACCGGCGGCCAGCAGCTTGTTGGTAATGCCGCGGCCGATGCCTCGACCACCGCCGGTCACGACGGCGACCTTGTTGTCTAGTGTCATCATTTGTTCCCCCTTAACCTGATACCGGCTTGGCGCCGGTCACTTCCACACATTCGCCGGCGATATAGCGGGCCTGATCCGACGCCAGAAAGGCAATGACATCGGCTATATCCTCCGGCTCGGCGATGCGACCCAGGGGCACTGTCTTGTTCAGCGCTTCAACGGCCTTGTCCGGATCCAGGCCACGGCGTTCAAAGCCGCTGCGAATCATGGGCGTGTTGATTTCATGAGGGCAAACGGCATTCACTCGAATGCCCAGCGGTGCGCAGTCTCGGCCAAGGTTGCGGGTCAGCGCCGCCACGGCGCCCTTGCTGGTGCAATAGGCGACATGGGCTGGCCCCGGGTAGGTTCCCCATACCGAGGAGGTATTGACGATGGCTCCGCCACCCCGTTGCTTCATATGGGGAATGGCGGCCCGGCAGAGAAAGAAAACGGCGTTGAGATTCACGTCCATGGCTGTGAACCACATGTCGTCACTGGTTTCTTCTATGGTGCCTCGGGGAATGATACCGGCATTGTTAAGCAGAATATCGACGCCACCAAAACGCTCGGCTGCGCGGGCGATCACGGCTTCGCAATGGGCTTTTTCACGCAGGTTACCGGCCAGGTATTCGGCCTCGGCGCCAAGCTGGCGCGCTTCGTCGGCGGCGGCCTGACAACCGGACTCGTTGATATCGGTAATCATCAGGCGTGCCCCTTCGCGGGCGAACAGCCTGACCAGGGTATGACCGACGCCGCCGGCACCACCGGTGATCACAACGACTTGGTGATTGAATCGCATATTTCGGTTACCTCGATAAGGGTTGGCTCGAATCGATGGTCGGCGATTCCCATTGTTTGAACAAACGAGTTTTCGGGCCCTTTCAATTAACCTTTGGTTAATTGAAAGGGCCGTGAATTATCATGAAACCCTGTGGCAGAATGAGTTGTTGTTAATCGAGGAATGGATGTGACTCAGGGAATGAAAAGCACCAGACTGCAACTTCCGCCGCTGAATGCCGTGCGCACCTTTGAAGCGGCCGCCCGCCACCGCAGTTTCAAGGCGGCGGCCGATGAGCTTTGCGTGACTCAGGCGGCGGTGAGCCGCCAGGTGCAGGCGCTGGAGTCCTGGTATGGTTTCAAGCTGTTTATTCGAGGCAATCGCTCCGTGGAGCTGAGCGAGGAAGGCCAGGCGTTACAGCAGGCGGCATCCTTTGCCCTGCATCACCTGGCCACGGCGTCACGGGATCTGCTCCGTAGCCACAGCCAGGGGTATCTCTCCCTGGTAACGACCACGGCCTTTGCCCAGTTGTGGTTCATGCCCAGATTCAAAGCCCTGAATCACCAATATCCGGATCTGCAATTGCACCTGATCAGTGGGGAAGGCAACCCCAGCTACCGCGAAGGGTTTGACGCTGCCGTCATGCTGGGCCTCGAGGAGCATTCGCAGTATGTGGCCGAGTACCTGTTCTCCGAGGAGATCTTTCCGGTTTGCACTCCCGGTTTTCTTGAGCAGCACCCCGCCATCACCACCCTGGATGGCTTGCTGAATGTGCCCCTGCTTAACCTCAGTGCCACGCACTGGAAAGCGCCCTTGTGGGCCCCGGTCGACTGGAGCTCCTGGTTGGCGCCGTTTGGCATTGAAATGGCCAGTCAGCGCAAGGAAATGAATTTCAGCCACTTTTCCATGTTGCTGGACGCCGTGCATCAGGAGGTGGGGGTGGGTCTGGCCTGGCGGCACCTGGTGCAGCAGCAGCTGGACGATGGCCGCCTGGTGAGGCCGGTGGCAGAAAGCTATGATGCGCGGGAGCGAAAACACTATTTTGTGTGTCGTCGTGAGCGCGCTAGTTCACCGGAAATGCAGGTGTTGCGAAGCTGGATACTGGAGCAGACACAGCCGCTGAGGGCAACGCTCAAGTGACGTATCGGGGCCGCCCACAAGGCGGCCCCGGCAGGTTGCGTCAGCTCGTCAGCACCTGGTCAAGCAGGGCACTGCAACTGTCGGCCTGAGGCAGGCCATCCACCTCCGCCATGATGGCGTCAAGGCGTGCTCGGTTGAAGTTGACCGAGGCCAGCTGGGTGAATTTGGTCATGAGCTCATCCTGAGTCATGGCGCTTTGTGGATCTCCCTTGGCGGCCGTGGTGGGGCTGTCAAACTGGCGGCCGTCCTTCAGCCGTATGCTGACTCGCGACAGGATTTCCCGAGGAAACCGCGCCGACAGATCGTCCGCTTCCACAATGTCGATGCGACGGCTGACCGCCAGGATGTCGGCGGCGTGAATGGCATCCCCGGTCACTTCGTTCGGCCCCACCTGGCCCCGGGTGAGCAAAGCCGCGAGGGGAAAGGCCAGGCCATACTGGGCCTCATCGGCGTTGGCCGGCACATGACCCTGCAACCGCATGGACTCGTGAAAGGTCTGCACTTCCACCCGCTCGATGGCCTCGGGTTGAATGGCCGGGTGCTCGGCCAGCAGGGCGGTGGCGGCGGTGAGGGCGGGCTGGGCCCAGCGGCACACCGGCCAGGGCTTGAAATACTGGGCGTCGATTTCCCAGCGGCTTCCCAGATCCTGCCAACAGTGTCGCACCCGCTCCAGCTCGATGGTCTCCGCCGGGGCACCGGTGATGCCCGCTTGGGCCATCAGCAAGGCGTTCAGTCCGGCATGGGCGCCGGCGCCATGGGCATCCCGCAGCATGGACGGGTAATCCACCAGTCGCATCATGGGGCAGCGAGGGCCGAAATATTCGGCAATGCCCAGGGCATGGCGAAACTGCGTTTCACTCAGGCCCAGCAGGCGGGCGCCGCCGCATACCACGCCAACGCCGGAAAAGGCGCCGGATGCATGATATTCACTGGCGGTGTCCATCAGTGCCACCCCGGCACGCAGGCCGGTTTCATAGGCGATGGTCAGCGCCGCGAGAAACTCGGCGCCGCTGACGGTGCGGCCCTGATCGCGGCAGGCGTCCGCCAGGGCCAGCAGGGCCGGCACCACGGTGGCACCGGCATGACCCTTGGAGGTGAAATGGCCTTCGTGGGCATCCAGGCTGTCGATGGTGAAACCGCCAAACCAGGCCGCCCCCAGCGGATGCACTGGCCGGCCGTCAAACAGCAACCGGCTGGCCAGCGGCCCGGGCGGGTAGTGGCTGAGGGCATAGTCTTTGACACAGCCGGAGGTGTGATTGTGCCGGGCACCGGCGGCCACCCCCAGAATGTCCAGCAACGCCGTGCTGACCAGATAGCGGGTATGCTCGGGCACATCCGCCAGCGTCATGTCCTGTACAAACCGATATAGCGACATCAGGGCACTCCTTGTATGAGTTGGAGTAAAAAAGGTGCCCGAATGCGGGCACCTGCTCCCAGTGACGGGATAAGACAACGACTGTGATTCGGTACGGCGTGGATCAGTTGGCGACGGCGCGAGCGTGCTCCAGCCAGCCGTCAAAGGTGCTGCGGTTGGCGGCAATCCATTCCTGGGCGTGGCGCTTGATGTCCTCAATCGACTTCTCGCCGTCCTGCATTTTCAGGTTTTGGGCACTTTCATCGGCGGCGGAAATTTGCACGCGTGACAGAAAGGCCTGGGCGACCGGGTTGTCTTCGGCAAAGTCCTTGTTCATCACCGCCATGACCCGGTCGATGGCAAAGCCCAGGTTCTTGCCCTCGTGCATGGTGTTCACCCCTTCTTCACCACCGGGCAGGCTGGTAAAGGGCACTTCCAGCCACTCCACGTCCTTGCCTTCCACCAGCACGCCGGCAATCCACTGGGGCACCCAGGTGAAATAGAGAATGGGCTGACCGGCCTGGTAGCGGGCAATGGTGTCGGCCATCAGTGCGAAGTAGGAGCCCTGGTTGTTATTGACGTACTCTTCCAGACCATAGGCTTCCATATGATGGTTGATCACCAGTTCACAGCCCCAGCCCGGGTTGCAGCCGGTCAGATCGGCCTTGCCGTCGCCATTGGCATCGAACAGTTTGGCGATGTCCGGGTTTTTCAGATCCGCGAGGGAGCGAATGTTGTAAGTGTCGGCGGTTTTCTTGTCGATAAGGTACCCCTGCAGCACACCGGGAATAATACTGCCGGCCTGCACCATGGTGTCGTCGCCGCCGGCCTTCTGGTAGAAGCTGTCGTGCAGCACCTCCCAGGGATGAACACTGAAGTCGGCGTCACCGTAAGACAGGGCCAGCATCATGGCCGGATATTCGGTTTCCTTGGGTTTTTCCACTTCGTAGCCGAGCGCTTCCAGGCCGGCGATGGCGATTTCACCCCGAAACCGTTCTTCGGCGATGCTCGGGAAGATGGGGGTCACCGAGACACCCTTGCCCGGCTGGCTTTCCGCCTGAACGGCGCCGCCAAAAGACAGGGTGAGCAGGGCGCCGGCGGTCAGTGTTTTCCGTGACAGTTGCTTGATGGCTGATTGCATTTTCATACTCCTTATGAGCTGAGACGAGGCCGATGTGACCGGTTCAGGTATTGCTTTCAGTAGGGCGGGCGGCAGGCTTTTGCCGGCGAACCAGGCGCAGGCACAAGCCAACGGGGCCGGTTTCATACCAGCGCTGGGTGTTGCTGCTTTCGGCATGTTTGCCCATGGCCTGGGTCAGGCGGTCGAGGAAGATGGCCAGCAGCACCAGGCCCACCCCCCCCACGGTGGCCAGGCCCATGTCGAGGCGACCGATGCCGCGCAGCACCATCTGGCCAAGGCCACCCACCGAGATCATGGAGGCGATCACCACCATCGACAGCGACAGCATCAGGGTCTGGTTCAGGCCGGCCATGATGGTGGGCGTGGCCAGGGGCAGTTGAATGCGAAACAGCATCTGGCGGGGTGTACAGCCAAAGGCGCGACCGGCTTCCACCTTGTCGGCCGGCACCTGGCGAATGCCCAGGTTGGTGAGGCGCACCAGCGGCGGCAGGGCGAAGACAATGGTCACCAGCACGCCGGGCACGTTGCCGATGCCAAACAGCATGACCACGGGCACCAGATACACAAAGGCGGGCAGGGTCTGCATGGCGTCCAGCACCGGGCGAATGAAGCGTTCAATGCGGTCACTGCGTGAACACAGAATGCCCAGGGGAATGCCGAGCAGCACGCAGAAGAACACCGAGGTCAGCACCAGTGACAGCGTGGTCATCGACTCCGACCAGACGCCGATAAGTCCCAGGCAAAACAGGGTGACGGCACAGAACACGCCCATTTTCCTGCCCGCCAGCTGCCAGCCGAGCAGGGAAGAGAGCACAATGCCAATGAGGGGCGGAATGGATTGCAGCACATATTCAATGCCGTTGAGCACCTGATCGATGGGCCAGCGAATGGTGCGGAACAGGCCGCGAAAGTTCTGTACCAGGTAGTTGAGGATACTCTCGACCCATTCGCCGAGGGGAACATTCAGGTATTGGAACGGGTCCAGCAGGGTGAATTCTGACATGGGTTTTCTCCTTCCTTGTGAGCGTGGCGGCGGTTTCAGATCAGCGATGGCTCAGGGTCTGCAACAGCTGGCTGCGGGATATGGTGCCGTGGAATCGGCCGTTTCTGTCGATAACGGGCATCGGGTAGGGGGTGGTGGCCACGATATCCAGCACCTCATGCAGGGGAGTATCGGTATAGATGCCGGGCTGCTGGTCGATACGTGATGCCAGCAGGGTCTGCACATCCGGGGTTTTGCCGGCATGGTCCTGCGTGGCGATAACGCCGCGAAAGCCACCCTGCTCGTCCACCAGGTAACCAAAGGGCGAGTCGGCACTGGCGGCAAAGGGCGGCACCTTGCCATTGACCCGAATCTGTCTGTCCGGATGCGGCGTTGCAATGTCGCCGGCCTTGAGCACCTTGGACACGTCGACGCCCTTGAAAAAGGTTTCCACGTAATCGTTGGCGGGGTGGGTGAGGATCTCTTTGGGCGTGCCGATTTGAATGACCCGGCCGCCTTCCATAATGGCGATGCGATCGCCGATGCGAATGGCCTCTTCCAGATCGTGGGAAATAAAGATAATGGTGCGTTCCTGCTCGCGCTGCAGGCGAATGAGCTCTCCCTGCATTTCATGGCGGATCAGCGGATCCAGGGCGGAAAAGGCCTCGTCCATCAGCAAAATGGCAGGGTCGTTGGCCAGGGCTCGGGCCAGGCCCACCCGCTGCTGCATGCCGCCCGAGAGCTGGTGCGGATAGCTGGCGCCATGCTCGGCCAGGCCGACCTGGGCCAGGGCATCGCTGGCCCGGGCATGACGCTCCTGCTCGCTCACCCCGGAAACCGACAGGCCAAAAGCCGCGTTTTCCAGCACCGTCATATGGGGCATCAGCGCAAAGGACTGAAACACCATGCTCATGTCCCGGCGTCTCACCTGCAGCAGATCGGCATCCGACAGGCCGGTGATATTGCGGCCGTTGAGGCGAATGGTGCCGGCCGAGGGCTCGATCAGGCGGTTGAGCAGGCGCACCATGGTGGACTTGCCCGATCCGGAGAGGCCCATGATGACGAAAATTTCGCCCTTGTTGACCGAGAAGCTGGCGTCCACCACGCCCACGGCCTGACCGGTTTTTTCAAATATTTCGTCCTTTGCCGCGCCTGCCTTGAGCATTTGCATGGCAGTGTCGGGCTTGTCGCCAAATATCTTGTAGATATTGCTGAC
This sequence comes from Oceanimonas sp. MB9, assembly GCF_011319775.1. Taxonomy (NCBI): domain Bacteria; kingdom Pseudomonadati; phylum Pseudomonadota; class Gammaproteobacteria; order Aeromonadales; family Aeromonadaceae; genus Oceanimonas; species Oceanimonas sp. MB9. Next base: position 549,132 of record NZ_VFBE01000009.1, read on the forward strand.
CGAGAGGATTTCTTGTGATTCCTTCCTTGTAACCATGGCAGTGATCTTCCTTTCTGACCGTTAAACTTCCTGCGCTGACAGGTCATTAAACGTGTGAGTGTTGAATACCAGAATTCATGCTGTCATTTACGTACTGAATGAGTGTGGGTTAACAATTTATTTACCGTTGACCAATTTATGGCCTGGTGATGAAAGCGTCCAACTATATTTGGTTGGTGAAAAACATAACCTGAAGTTATTGTTTTTTTGGTGCATGTATGCGCGAAAGTGGTGCGAATATTGAGTGTCATAAAGCTGGTGGTCACAAGACTAAATACCTGTGGTTATCACGGGTGCGAAGTGAAGAAAGACGAATAAAACAAGGTAGGAGAAACAGGGGGTATTTATTGGCGAACGGCCGAAGTGAAATACATGCCCTGATAAAGGGCATTTACGGTTAACCGGAATCGGTGACGTCCGTTAAAACGTCACCGATTTGGTGTTAGCGGGTATTGCCGAGTTTCTTTTTCATGGTATCGCAGTACCAGTCAACGAACTGGCAAACACCGTTTTCGGCAATGTCGGAGTAGGGGCCCGGAATATAGGAGGGCGACCCCGTTCCCTGAAAGGTTTCTTCCACCAGCTGGCGATCCTGATCATTGGTGGCCAGCCACACCTTGGTCAGGTTATCCAGATCGTAGTCGACCCCTTCCTGAGCGTCCTTGTGCACCAGCCACTTGGTGGTTACCAGGGTTTCACCTGGGCCCAGAGGAAGAATGCGGAAGCTCAGGGCATGGTCTCCCAGGAAGTGGTTCCAGGTGGAAGGGTAATTGAAATACAACAGGGCGCCGATGTTCTGTTCGTCGGTCTTGTCCAGCCGGCCTTTGACCGCGGGCTGGCCATTCATGGTATAGCTGACCGCGTTCTTGAACAGCGGAATACGTGTCATGCGGTACTGGCCATCGGGATCCATCAGCAGGCGGCTGGGCAGGCCCGCCGCCTCACAGCGATCCCAAAAGGCGACCAGCTCGGGATCGTCGTTGCCGCCCACACCGGCGACCGACATGTTTTCAAGGAAGGAGTTGAGCAGCTCGGGGTGGCAGCCTTCGCAGTGATAGCACTCCCGGTTGTTCTCAAACACCAGCTTCCAGTTGCCTTTTTCAATCAGGTTTGATTCAAAGGCTACCTTGCAGTCTTCCAGGTTATGAGGAGCGATAAAGGGAGACACATCCCGGCGAAAGGCGGCGAAGTCCGGCGCCTGGTCGGCCACGCAGACGTAGATGTAGCTGTTGACCAGCTCACAGTGCACCGGCATCAGGCCGTGATCGTCGGGGTTGAACTGATCGCCCATATTGGCGGCAAAGCGGAGCTTGCCGTCCAGATCATAGGTCCAGCGGTGATAGGGACAAACCAGTTTGGCCACCTTGCCCTTGGCCTCGGTGCACAGACGTGAGCCCCGGTGACGGCAGCTGTTGTGAAATGCCCGCACCTCACCGCCGTTGTCACGCACCACCACCACGGGATAGTTGCCAATTTTCAGGGTCAGGTAATTGCCCGCCTTCGGAATCTCAAAGGTATGGCCCGCAAAGATCCATTCCTTGTGCCAGATTTGTTCCAGATCCTGCTGGAATACATCCGCATCGTGGTAGAGCGCTCGACTGAGGCTGTGACGTGGCTTGCGCTGCTCGACGAGATCCAGGGTTTTTTGCTGATTTGTCATCATCTTGACTTCCATTGGGACCTAACTCCTTGTTAGTGTGCGGCGGCACCCGTTATTGCATGACTACACTTGTGAAGCGGGCCCCTGGGTGTAGACTGCGGTGCTCGGACGGCGGCCATATTGTGTCACCTGAGAGGGAGCAGTGAGCGGTATTTCCCGCACTTTCATCAGGGATGCCTAGTGTTCAAATGGAATTTACAAGTGGCTTACAATCGGGTAAAGCGACTTTTAATCAGGGCAATTAACAACAAAATATTATGGTTAAGCTTGTAGAACCGGACAAAATACTGGTCAGAATGCCGTCGCTGACGGCGGTCAGATCCTTTGTGGCAGCGGCCAAGCACCTGAGTTTTACGCGGGCGGCGGAAGCGCTCTGCGTGACCCAGGCGGCGATCAGCCGCCAGATCCGTGAACTGGAAACCCACCTGGGGGTGGAGCTGTTCAAGCGAACCGGCCGCACCGTGGAGCTGACGGAAGCCGGCACCATTCTTTATGATGCGGCCTATCTGTCTTTCGTGAACATTGCCCAGGCCGCCGAGCGCATTCAAAGCACCCAAAGCGGCAAATCGGCCCTTACCATCTGTTGTTCACCGGCCTTTTCCGGGCTGTGGCTGTCACGGCGCCTGCCCGACTTTTTTGCCGGCAACCCGGACATCGACATCAATGTGGTGACCACAGGCAACTTCCTGCAGATGGAGCCCGGTGTACGCCCGGATCTCTTTATCAACAAGGTGTCCGATCCGCGGGATGGCTATCATTCCATTCCGCTGTTTCATGATCTGATCTACCCGGTCTGCACCCCGGCCTATTTACAAAACAACCCGGCCATTGCCACCCTGGAAGGTCTGCGAGAGACCGTATTGCTCAATCTGAGCCCCTACGGCAGGGCCCAGGTGGCGGAGCACGTGGACTGGAATGTGTGGTTTTCCTTTTTCAATATCAACCTGGAAAAGCGCTCCCCCGGCGACAAGCACCTGTTCAATGCCAACGACTACAATATGTTGATCCAGATGGTGCTGAATCACCAGGGCGTGTCCCTGGGCTGGCATCACCTGGTGGCGCCATTGGTGGAAGAAGGGCTGCTGGTGCGGCCGGTGGAGCAGGAGGTCATCTTTCGGGAAAAGTGCCACTTCCTGACCTACCTCGAAAGCCGCGCCGACAACGACATATTGTGCCGTTTTCGCGACTGGCTGCTCGGCTGCATGAATGATGAGCGGATCTCGCTGACTGCCGGTGGCGAAGAACAAGTAAAGTGATGACAAACAATAACCCATGGTTATTGTTTGTGTTTAAAAAATATTATTCGTCCTGAGGGCGCCTTTGTTATATGCATGGTTTCGGTCCCGGGTTTTAATGACAATAGAACACCACCGTTAATAAATCATTCCTGAAGCCTGCCTTATGCAGGCTTTTTTGTTTTTCGGTTTTCGTTTTATTTCCGGTGGCGTATTCCTGATAACACCAGGTTATGTTTACTGCTGAATAAAAGTATGTTGTGGCTGAAGAATGGTCGTGGTTAATATTTTGTTACCCAGGAAATCTACCCCGTTCGCATATTAATACGATAGCCGGGCGGGAACTTTTCAAAACCATTCATAGGGATATAGGTGAAACCCATGCGATTTGAAGGAATATATACCCCGGTCATTACTCCCTTTGCCGAAGACAACAGCATTGATTATGCGGCATTTGGCGCCCTGATTGACACCCTTATCGAGGCCGGTGTCCACGGCATTATCGTGGGCGGCACCACGGGTGAATATTACGTGGAATCCTTTGCCGAGCGCAGCCAGCTGTTGCAGGTGGCCGTGGAGCGCAGCGCCGGCCGGGTGCCGGTGATCTTTGGTACCGGCTCCATCAACCCCGAAGAGTCCATCGGCCTGGCCAAGGCGGCGGTGGAGCAGGGCGCCGATGCCATTCTGGTGGCCACTCCGCCCTATTCCCTGCCCACCGAACGGGAGCTGGCCGAGCATGTGCTGGCCGTGGACAAGGCCGCCAACCTGCCAATTATGCTGTACAACTACCCGGCGCGCATGGGCGTGAACATGGGTGAGGAGTTTTTCGAGCGGGTGAGCGGCTCGGCCAACATCTGCGCCATCAAGGAAAGCTCCGGCGACATCAATCGCCTGCACCTGCTGGCCAATGCGGATTCCAACATTCAGCTGTCTTGCGGCATGGACGATCAGGCCCTGGAATTCTTTGCCTGGGGTGCGAAAAGCTGGGTGTGCGCCGGCTCCAACTTCCTGCCCGAGGAGCACGTGGCCCTCTACAACGCCTGTGTGGTGGAAGGGGACTTTGACAAGGGCCGCCGCATCATGGCTGCCATGATGCCGCTGATGAGCGTGCTGGAACAGGGTGGCAAGTTCATTCAGTGTGTCAAGCACGGCGTGACCCTGTCGGGCCAGTTTGCCGGCGCGACCCGCAAGCCCCTGCTGGGCCTGGAAGAGGACGAGAAGCAGCAGCTGCAACAGGTTATCGGCACCCTGAAGGCGACCATCGCCGGCATCGAGAAGGGAGAATAAATCATGAGCGAACTGCTGACCCGGGAACAGTACCACGCCTTTGCGGCCGAGCTGCAATTCCCCACCGAGAGCTTTATCGGCGGTCGTTTTCGTCCGGCCCTGTCCGGTGAGACCCTGCCGACCATCAATCCGGCCACCGGCGAAGTCCTGGCCGAGATCGCCGCCTGCGGCACCGAAGACGTGGATCTGGCAGTGCAGGCCGCTCGTGACGCCTTTGATGATGGCCGCTGGAGCGAGCTGCACCCCAACGAGCGCAAGGCGGTATTGCTGAAGCTGGCCGATCTGATGGAGCAGCACAGCCTTGAACTGGCGGTGCTGGAAAGCCTGGACTCCGGCAAGCCGATCGCCGAGTGCGAGACGGTCGACGTGCCCGAAACCATTCACTTTATTCGCTGGCACGCCGAGTCGGTCGACAAGATTTACGATCAGACCGCGCCCGTCGGGTCGGATGCCGTGGCCATGGTGGTGCGCGAGCCCATCGGTGTGGTGGGCGCGGTGCTGCCCTGGAACTTTCCGCTGCTGATGCTGGGCTGGAAACTGGGCCCGGCGCTGGCGGCCGGCTGCACCGTGGTGCTCAAGCCCGCCATGCAGACGTCACTGACCACGCTGCGGGTAGCCGAGCTGGCGCACGAAGCCGGCCTGCCCGCCGGTGTGCTTAACGTGGTCACCGGCCGCGGCTCCGTGGTCGGGGCCGCCATTGGCCGCCACGCCGATGTGGACATGGTGACCTTTACCGGCTCCACCGAGACCGGCCGCCTGTTCCTGAACTATGCCGCCGAGTCCAACCTCAAGGAAGTGGTGCTGGAATGCGGCGGCAAGAACCCCTGCATCGTGCTGGACGATGCCGAAAACCTGGACAGCGTGGCCGACCATGTGGTGGCCGCCGCCTTTTGGAACATGGGCGAAAACTGCTCTGCCGGTTCACGGCTTATCGTTCATGAAAGCATCAAGGATGCCCTGCTCGAGCGTGTTTGCGCCAAGACCCGCGAGTGGCGCACCGGCGACCCGCTGGATCCGGCCAACAAGCTGGGCGCCCTGGTCGACAAGGGGCATTTCGACAAGGTGGTGAGCTATCTGCACCGGGGCAAGCAGGACGGTCATACCGTGTTGCTGGGCGGTGAGCCGATGGAAGGCAACTGCGTGCCCCCCACCATTTTCGACGGCGTGAAGAACGGCGACCTGCTGGCACGGGAAGAAATCTTCGGCCCGATACTGGTGGTGATCACCGTGTCCAGCGTCGAGGAGGCCATCGCGGTTGCCAATGATACCGACTACGGCCTGGCGGCCTCGGTATTCACCGGCAATGCCAAAAAGGCGCTGCGGGCGGCCCGGGCGGTCCGCGCCGGTACCGTTACCGTGAACTGCTTCGGTGAGGGAGATGCCACCACGCCCTTTGGCGGCTACAAGCAATCCGGCTTTGGCGGCCGTGACAACTCCGTTCATGCCCACGATCAGTACACCCAGCTGAAAACCATCTGGCTTGATCTGAACGACTAAGCCGATAACGCCCGGCGCACGGCGCCGGGCTTGTCCTGACGTACTTTTCTTCGAGAGGAATCGGAGAATGACCAAAACCATCAATGTCCGCCGCCTGCCCAGGGATACCGGGCCGGCCGGCTGGAACAGTATTCTTCCGCCCGCGCGCACCCATCCCGAGCTGACCGAGGATATTCGGGCCGACTGGGTGGTCGTGGGGGGCGGTTTTGCGGGCATGGCCGCGGCCCGGCGCCTGAGCCAGCAGGTGGGCAACGAGCGCGTGGTGTTGCTGGAGGCCGGCAGGCTGGCCCATGGGCCGGCGGGGCGCAACAGCGGCTTTATGATAGATCTGCCCCATGAGCTGAACTCGGAAACCTACGCCGGCGCGGCCGAGGCCGATGTGCGTCAAATTCGGCTGAATCGGGCGGCCATCGACTTCGCCCGGGGCATGGCGCAGGAATTCGGCATGCCCGAGCGGGTCTTTGACCCCTGCGGCAAGCTCACCGGTGCCGCCACCACCAAGGGCGCGCAGCATATCGACAGCTATGCCCGCCACCTGGAAGGGCTGGGCGAGCAGTACCGCCTGCTTGATGCCGGCGAGATGAAGGCGCACACCGGCATCGACTTTTACCAGAAAGGGCTTTATACCCCGGGTGCGGTGATGATTCAGCCGGCCGCCTTTATTCGCATGGCGGCCGAGGGCCTGGCCGAGCGGGTGGCCATTTATGAGCAGAGCCCGGTGGTAAAAATGGATCTGGGCGACGAGCATGTGCTGCACACGCCCCAGGGCCGAGTGCGCGCCCGCCATGTGATCCTGGCGGTGAACGGCCATATTCAGTCGTTCGGTTTTTATCCGCGTCAGTTGCTGCACGTGTTTACCTATGCCTCCATGAGCCGGGCCCTGTCTGCCGGCGAAGCGGCCCGGCTGGGCGGGACACCGGACTGGGGCGTGCTGCCGGCCGATCCCATGGGCACCACGGTGCGCCGGGTTTCCGATCTGATGGGCAGCGGCGATCGGGTGACGGTGCGCAACCGCTTTACCCTGAACCAGTCGATGGAAATTTCCGAGCGCCAGCTCAGGGATGTGTTCAAGGCCCACGACCGTGCCTTTGCCGTGCGTTTTCCCATGCTCGACGGGGTGCCGATGGAGCACCGCTGGGGGGGCCGGCTGTGCCTGTCCTGGAATTCGGTGCCGGCCTTTGGTGAGCTGGAGTCGCGGGTATATTCCGCCGCCTGCCAGAACGGTCTGGGTACGGTGAAAGGGACGCTTTCGGGTATGATGGCGGTGGATCTGGCGCTGGGGCAGCACTCTGTACTACTGGACGAATTTATGGGCTACGAGGCCCCCCGGCGGTTGCCGCCCGAGCCTTTCTTGTCGGTGGGCGCCAACCTGACCATGCGCTGGAAGGAATGGCTGGCGGGTATCGAATTGTAATTGCCATGGCCCCATGATTGCCGGGCAGGCAGTGAGCAGGAATAAACAAGGAGTATGCAATGAGTATCAACACTGCTGAGTTTCTGAACCCGGTGAATACCCAGACCTGGGACAATGGTCGCCACCTGGTCCGCTGCGTCAAGGTGATTCAGGAAACCCATGACGTCTGCACCTTTACCTTTGGCATGGGCCAGCCGGTGCTGTTTTTCTTCAAACCCGGCCAGTTTGTGACCCTGGAGCTGGAAATCAATGGCGAGCGGGTGATGCGCTCCTACACCATCTCCAGCGCGCCCTCCATTCCCTACAGTTTTTCCATCACGGTGAAGCGGGTGCCCGGTGGCGTGGTGTCGAACTGGCTGCACGACAACCTGCGCTCCGGCGATCAGCTGGCGGTGCATGGTCCGGTCGGGCAGTTCAACTGCCTGGACTACCCGGCCGACAAGGTGCTGCTGCTGTCCGGCGGCGTGGGCATTACCCCGGTGATGTCGATGGCGCGCTGGTGGTTCAATACCGACTCCGAGGTCGACATGGTGTTTGCGCACAGCGCCCGCACCCCCAGAGACGTGATCTACAGCCAGGAGCTGGAGTACATGTCTTCCCGCATCGACAACTTCAAGCTGCACCTGATTTGTGAACGCATGGAGGTGGGGCAGGGCTGGAGCGGGTACCGTGGCTACCTGAACCGGCACATGCTGGAGCTTATTGCCCCCGACTTTCTGGAGCGTGAAGTGTTCTGCTGCGGCCCCACGCCCTATATGCGCGCCATTCGTGCCCTGCTGGAAGAGGCCGGCTTTGACATGCGCCGCTATCACGAAGAGTCCTTTGGCGCGACGCCCGTTGAGGATATTCGGCAGGCCGAGGTGCATGCCGACGAAGCCGAGATTCTGGAAGCCGAGCTGGAGCAGCTGGAGACGGTGTCGGTCAGCTTTGCCGAGTCCGGTGTCAGCACCGAGGTAATAGTGGGCACCAACCTCAACGAGGCGGCCCTGGCCGCCGGGGTGACCATTCCCAAGGCCTGTGGCATGGGCATTTGTGGCGCCTGCAGGGTCAAGGTCAGTGGCAAATACCACATGGAGCATAACGGCGGCATTACCGAGGAAGAAGAGCAGGAAGGTTATGTGCTGTCCTGCTGCACGCGGGTGGCAAGCGCGATGGAAGTGGACTATTAAGTCGAGACCATAAGTTCCGCCCCACCTGGCCCCGGCAGCACGCCGGGGCCTTTTTGTTATTTGGCGAACAGCGGGCTCGATTGCCGGCGCCGCGGCGCCGGCAGGCGTTGCAGCAGCAGCGCCATCACCACCACCAGGCCGCCCATCCAGGCCTGCTCGCCGGGCGCTTCCGCCAGTACCAGCCAGACCCACAGCGGTCCGAGAATCATTTCCAGCAGCATCAGCAGGCTCACCTCCGCCGCCGGCAGGTAGCGCGGCCCTTGGGTGATCAGGGCATAGGCCAAGGGCACCACGCCCAGGCCGAGCAGGGCCATCCACAGCATGTCCTGGGCCGGCATCACCAGCGTCGGGGTCTGGAACAGGGCAAACAGGCTTACCAACAGGCCGGCGGGCACCAGCGCCGGGGTCATGTCGGCGGGGCTGGCGGCCCGCTCCACCACGAACTTGGCGGCCATGCTGGCGGCGCACAGCAGGGCGGTGAGATCACCGAGCAGGTGGCCCTGATCCCGGCTGCCGGAAAACACCAGCGCCAGCCCGCCGATGCACAACCCTATGGCCAGCCAGGTACGCCCGGACACGCTTTCCTGCAACACAAAGCGGCTGAGCAGGGCGCCAATCAACGGCGCGGCGCTCAGAATGATCAGGGTGTTGGCCACGCTGGTGAGCCGAATCGAGATCACAAAGGTGATGGTGCAAATGGCATAAAACAGGGCCGAGCCCAGTCCCAGGCCGAACAGCCGGCGGCTGGGACGGTAACGATGCCGCCGACACAAGCAGGCGGTGCCGATGCACAGGCTGAGCAGCAGCCCGCGCCAGAACAGCAAGGTCCAGTGATCGGCGCTTATCAGGCGAATCAGCAGGGCATCCAGGCTGAGCACGGCCACCCCGGCCAGGGTCAACAGCACACCTTTGTGGTAAGGACTCATAACGGTATCCAGGCGAATGAATAATGGCCAGCATGGCCACTTTTTCGCTGCCGGACTGTGCTGAAAGCGGCCGAAAAGGCGACGGAAACGACCCGAAAAGGGCGGGCACAAAAAACGGGCCTGACGGCCCGTTTGTATTCAAATCAGCAGTGGACTTATTTCACCGCGACCGGCTCGGGGGCAAGCCCGGCCTCTTCCCGCTGCCATTGCTCCTGTTCCGCAGCCGTGGCCCTGGGCGAGAACCAGCCCAGGTAACCATAGGCCATGCCGATCAGCGGCGACAGCCAGCAGGCAAAGGCCAGGGGAATGTACAGCAGGTTCTCGGTGTGGCCTTCGGCAATGCCCAGCCCCAGTGCGGTGATCACCACGGCGCCGCCGGCGTTCCAGGGAATGAGCGGCGAGATCAGGGTGCCGCCTTCTTCACAGGCGCGGGACAGGTTGAGCGGCGAGTAGCCCTTGGCCTTGTAGGCGGGGGCATACATGCGTCCGGGCAGGGCGATGGACAGGTAAGGGTCGCCGCCCACCACATTGGTCATGGCCGAGGTGGCGATGGCGGAGCCCTGCATGGCGCCAAAGCTTTTGGCCCGGCCGAGAATCTTCTCCACGATCACCGTCAGGCAGCCGGTGCGCTCCAGCACGCCGCCGAAGGCCAGCGCCACCAGCATCAGGGTGATCACCCAGGTCATGCTCTGAATGCCGCCGCGGTTGAGCAGGGCGTCAATTTCACGTACGCCGGTGTCTATCTGATAGCCGCTGAACATGAATTCAAAGGCCTGTTGCAGTCCCACTCCCTGGGTCAGCATGGCGGTGGCCAGGCCCAGCAGGGCACCGGCAAACAGGGTGGGCAGGGCCGGCATCTTTTTCAGTGCCAGGCCAATGGTAACCACCAGCGGCAGCAGCAGGGTCCAGGACAGCTCAAAGTGCCGATCCAGGCCGGCGATGATGCCGTCGATACGGGCGAAGTCCACCGCCTGATCGCCGATAAAGGAAAAGCCTGCCACCAGGTAAATGCCCAGGGCAATCAGCATGGCGGGCACCGTGGTGGGCAGCATGTTGCGAATATGGTCGAACAGGTCCACACCGGTCACCGCCGGGGCCAGGTTGGTGGTGTCCGACAGCGGTGACATCTTGTCGCCGAAGAAGGCGCCCGACACTACGGCACCGGCGGTCCAGTACATGGGAATGTCAAAGCCGTTGCCGATGCCCATCAGCGCCAGGCCCACGGTGCCCGTGGTGCCCCAGGAGGTACCGAGCGACACCGATACCACGGCACAGATCAGCACACAGGCGGCCAGGAACAGTTCCGGGGAGATCAGGCTGAGGCCCAGCTTGATGAGGTAGGGTACGGTGCCGCTGGCGATCCAGATACCGACGATCATGCCCACGATGATCAGTATGCCGACCGACTGCAGGCCGAGACGCACCACGTGCATGATGCCGTCTTCCATGTCGTGCCAGCGATAGCCGCGCAGCCAACCGATCAGCGCGGTAATGGCCACGCCCATGGCCAGGGGCACGTGGGGGGTGAAATTGCCGAAATAAAACAGCTGCACACCCAGCACCACAAAGGTAAGGGCGATGGGCAGGCAGGCCAGCCAGAAGCCGGGCTTTTGGGGGGCTTGTGTTGTCATGGTTCTCTCCTTGAGCCAAAAGCCACCCGGCCAACGCCGGGGGCGTGAAAAATGACTCATTCAGGCTAAGGAGAGTTTGTAACGGGCCATTGCGTTAATTGTAAAAAATTGTAACGGCTTGTATCAGTGTTGCGATTCCAGCTGCCGGCACAGTGTCGCCAGCTGCTCGCCGGCCTGCTCGGCGGCGTGTTTCAGGGCGTCGGGCAGGGCCGCTGACAGCCCCTGCTGGCGCTCGGCGGCGCGCTCCAGCTCGCCCAGTGCCTCGGCCAGGGGCCGCTGATCCAGCATGGCGGCGGTGCCGCCCAGGCGATGGGCCAGCCGGGCCAGCTCGGCATGATCTTCGTCCGTCAGGGCCCGGTGCAGCTCGGTCATTTTGCCGGGCAACTCCTCGGCAAAGCGGGCGGCCATGGCGCGCAGGCGGGACCGGCCCAACACCCGCAGGTGCTCCTGCAGCAGCGGCTGATCCAGGCTGATGTCGGAGCGCAGGCGAACGCCCAGGGCCTGAGCCAGGGCCTGAGTGAGCCGGGGCCACTGTACCGGTTTGGCCACCACGGCCTTCAGGCCGGCATCCAGGTAGCGACGAATGTCTTCCGGGGTCACGCTGGCGGTCAGCGCGATAATGGGAGTGTCCTGGTTCAGGCCGGTGAGCTGCTCGCGGAGCAGGCGGCTGGTTTCCAGGCCGTCCATGCCCGGCAGGTGCATGTCCATCAGAATAATGTCAAAGGCCTGCTGGCGGGATACCTCCAGCGCCTGCTCGCCGCTTTCGGCCTGGCTTACCACATGGTTGTGCTGCTCCAGCAGGGCGGTGAGAATGCCCCGGTTAATGGCGACGTCTTCCACCAGCAGCAGGCTGAGGCTGGGCAGGGCGGTGAGTTCGGTTTGTGGGGTTTTGGCCGGAGCCTGTACCGAGGGCAACGGCAGGCTGAAGGCAAAACGGCTGCCCTGGCCGGGGCTGCTTTCCAGGGTCAGGGTGCCGCCCATGGCCTCGATCAGCCGGCGGGAAATGGCCAGCCCGAGGCCGGTGCCGCCAAAGCGCCGACTGATGCTCTCGTCGGCCTGGGTAAAGCGGTCGAAAATACGGTCCTGCTGTTCGGCGGCAATGCCGATGCCGTTGTCTTCCACCACAAACTGCCAGCCGCCGCCGACCGGGCGCACCGCCAGTCGTACCTGGCCGCCCTCGTGGGTGAACTTGATGGCGTTGGACAGCAGGTTGATCAGCACCTGACGCACTCGGCTGGCGTGACCCGACAGCCAGGGCAGGGTGTCGGGAGTATTGAGCCGCAGCCGTATCTGCTTGGCGCCGGCATAGCCCTGCATCATGGCCAGGGTGCTTTCCAGCAGTTCACTCAGGGCAAAGGGCGCCGGCTCTTCCGGCAGCGGCCCCTGCTCCAGGGCGGCGTAATCGAGCACGTCGTTGAGCAGCATCAGCAGGTGATCGGCGGAGTGTTGCAGGGTGTCGAGCAGCCCCTTTTCCTGGCGGTTTTCCAGCGACGGCCGCAGCAGGGTCAGGGTGCCCAGAATACCGTTCATGGGGGTGCGCAGCTCGTGGGTCATGTTGGCGATAAAGCGTGCCTTGGCGCTGTCGGCGGCTTCCGCCTCTTCCTTGGCCTGGCGCAGGTGCTGGGTGCGCCGGTCGACCAGGGCCTCGAGCTTGGCCTTGTCGTGCTGCAATTCGCTCTGGCGGCGTTCCACCGCCCGGCGCATGGTGTTGATGGCGCCCACCAGGGTGTCGAGTTCGTCGGGCACGGTATTGGGGGGGCGGGCCAGATTGAGCGGGGCGGTGTCGGGGTGGCCTTCCCCAATCTGCGCCACATTGCGGGCCATGCGTTCAAGGTGGCGGGTGACCCGGCGTTGAAACACCAGCATCAGGCTGAGTGCAATCAGCAGCACCGTCAGCGACTGGCCCAGCAGAATGCTGCGGGCACGGCTCATCAGCTGATGGCGAATGCTTTGCCGGCTGAAGGCCACTTCCAGCCGGCCTACCTGTTGTGGCCCCAGGGCGGGGCTGGGATAGACGAGATCAAAGCCGTGCCGGTTGACCCCGTCCCGTTCCGGCCCCTTGCTCAGGGTCAGCGGCGCCGCCAGGCCATCACCGGTGACGGTAAGACTGGCCATGTGGGGCATGTCGAGCATGCTTTCCAGCTGCAATCTGGCCTGGGGCAGGTTCAGATCCCACAGGCTGCGCGACAGGCTGTCGAGGTAGCTGTGTTCGATCAGCAGCAGGCGCTCATCCATTTCCCGGTTGATTTTGCGGTGATCCAGCCACAGCTGCACGGCGGTGGACGCCAGGGTAAAACCCAGGCTGACCACGATGACCAGCAGAAACAGGCGAAAACTCAAGGGGTGCTGCCGGCGGTAACGGGGCAGCAGGCTCAACAGGGCATTCATCTCAGGGGGAATCCAGATACAGGCGTTCAAAAAAGGGCGTAATGCGCTGAATGTAGCGATCGCTGGCCAGCGCACCCAGCCGGTCCGACAGTGCCGGCAACAGGGGTTCGAGCACCGAGCCCCGAGGCAGGGCCAGGTGGTAGTGTTCCAGGGTCAGCAGCTCGGGCAGGGGTTGCACCTTGTCGGTCAGGCCGAGCTTGCGTGCCTGCAGCCGGCCGGTGGCCAGGCCGATGGGCATGTAGTCGATGCGCCCGAGCGACAGCTTGCGAAAATTCTGTTCGCCGCTGGAGACTCGTTCCACGTGGGGATAGGCGGCGGCCAGATGATCGAATTCGTCTCCGAAACTGTCGCCAAACAGCAGCCCCAGGGTTTTGTCGGACAGGTTCCAGGGGCTGCGGCTGCCATTACCGAAGTGGGTGAACAGCACCACGGGATCGGCCACCACCGGCTGGGCGCTGAACACGAAGTCCCGGTCTCTTCCTTGCGTCTTGTAGGCGGACACAATCAAATCCACCTTGCCCTGGCGGGCCGCCAGCTGGCAGCGCTCCCAGTTGCCGAATACCCGCATGTCGACCCGATAGCCGTGCTCGCCCAGCAGCTTGCGCGCCAGGTAGGGGGCGATGCCGGTCAGCTCGCCGTTCTGCTCCCAGGACAGGGGGGGGTAGACCGGGTGGCCACAGGCGGTCACCACGCGGGGCTCGGCCAGGCCGGCGGGCGCCCACAACAGCAGCAGCAGGCCAATCAGCAACATGGCACCGGCCTTGGGGTAAACACATAACCGGCGCCGTGCACGGTCAGGATCAGCCGGGGGTTGGCCGGATCGTCCCCCAGCTTGCGCCGCAGCCGGCCCACCAGTACGTCCACGGTGCGGTCGTTGGGGGCCCATTCCCGGTTCTTGATGCGATCCAGCAGCTGATCCCGGGACAGGGTCTGGCCGGCGTGGTTGAGAAAGGCACACAACAGCTGGTATTCGCCATGGGTGAGGGGCGTGCCGGCGTCCTGGTCGTCGAGCAGCAGGCGGCGGTCGAGGTCGACCCGCCACTGATCAAAGCGGCGCAGGTTGGCGGTGGTGGCTTGCTGCCGGGGCGCGGCGGCGCGCACCCGGCGCGCCAGGTTCTTGGCCCGGGCCAGTAGTTCGCGGGGGTTAAAGGGTTTGGACACATACTCGTCGGCACCGCATTCCAGGCCGATGATGCGTTCTATCTCGTCCTGGCGGCTGGTGACCAGAATAATGCCGGTGTCGCCGTGGGTGCGAATTTCCCGGGTCAGGGTGAGGCCGTCCTTGCCCGGCAGGCGAATGTCGAGCAGCACCAGATCGATGGCTTCATCGCGCAGCAGTCGCTCGGCGTCTTCGGCACTGGCGGCGCAGTGTACCCGGTATTGTTCCGCGCGAAAGTAATCCGCCAGGCAATCTCTGGTGATGTCATCGTCTTCCACTATCAGAATGCTGATATCCATATCACGCCTTTCCTGTGTACTGAGAGCCGGCACTTCTATCACCGCCGTCGCGGACTGTCAACGCGCTCAGGCGCTGCGTCGCAACTGCCGGGCCAGGCTGGGGGAGACCCCGAAGAAGTCCTTGAAGCAGTGGCTGAAGTGGGTGGAGCTGGCAAAACCACAGGCCACGGCGATGTTGGCGATGCTGTCGTCGCTTTGCAGTAGCAGCCGGCGCGCCTGGGTAATGCGCAACTCCAGGTAATAGCGCGAGGGCGTGGTTTGCAGGTGGGTCTGAAACAGCCGCTCCACCCGACGCCGCGACAGATTCACATAACCGGCCAGCTCCTCGATGCCCAGCGGCTCCTCGATATTGCTGTTCATCAGTCGCAGCAGATCCCTGAGCGCCCCGGGCAGGGTGGGATCGTTTTCCGCCAGAGTGAGCCGGGTTTCGCTGTCGTCGGCGAGGCGGTCGCTGCTCAGAATTTCGCGAATGGCGCGCACGGTATCGGGGCCGTGCAGCCGTTCAATCATCATCAGCATCATTTCCAGGGCGCTGCTGGGGCCGGCGCAGGTCAGGGTGCGGGCGTCCACCACCATGGCCTGATTAGAGACCTCCACCTGGGAAAAGCGCTCCCGGGCAAAGCTGTGGTTGTCGGGATGAATGGCGCAGCACAGTCCGTCCAGGGTGCCGGCATACGCCAGGGCCACGGCGCCGTTCCACAACCCCGCCAGCACCTTTTCCTTGCGATGGGCCAGCCTCAGCTTGCGAGACAGCGCCGCATGCTCGGACAGTTCGCAGCGAAAGCCGCCGCACACCACCACCACATCGAGGGCGTCGTCCCCTTCCAGGGGCAGGGCTTCCAGGGTGTGATTGGCGGAAATGTCGATGGCCAGATCACTGCGCACCGTGGTGCTGTGCAGGCCATAGCTGGTAATGGTGAACAGGGGGGTGGACTGCACCAGGTTGGCGGTCACCAGGGCGTCGACGGCGGCGGTAAAGGCCATCATGGAAAAATGGGGCAGCAATACAAAACCGACCCGTACCGGTGCATTGCCGGCGGCGCGGGCGGGCAGAAAGGCACTGTTGGTATCGCGCAGCCGATGGCTGAAATGACGTTTTTCGCTGACTTGAGACATGGTTTTGCGTGAATCGGGGCAGGGTGACAAATGGCGTCACCGGTGCGTAACGGCGTGTTAACCGCAGTTTACCGTGCCGGGGCGGGCTTTGCACCCTTTGCTCCTCAAGACGGCCATGGTAGCGACGACGGACCCCGATCACGAATGTTGCTCAAATGTGAGGTGTTGTCGCAAATACGCAGTATTGAGCCGCTACCAATCATCTTTCCCGTCAGGGGCGGCAGTAGTATGCGCTAAAAGCACTTTCGGCAGGCCCGAAACGGGTGCCGAATGGATGAACAAGGACCGGGCGGAGCCCGGCGCGAGCAAGGAGGTCAAGACATGTTCAACAGACAAGTCCGCATTCAGGATATCGATCCGGCCCTGTGGTCGGCCATGGAAGAAGAGGCCACGCGCCAGGAGCAGCACATTGAGCTGATTGCTTCGGAAAACTACACCAGCCCGGCGGTGATGGAAGCGCAAGGCTCGGTGCTCACCAACAAATATGCGGAAGGTTACCCGGGCAAGCGCTATTACGGCGGTTGCGAGGCGGTAGACAAGGTTGAACAGCTGGCCATCGATCGCGCCAAGGAACTGTTCGGCGCCGACTACGCCAACGTTCAGCCCCACTCCGGCTCCCAGGCCAATGCCGCCGTTTACATGGCCCTGTGTGCCCCCGGCGACACCGTGCTGGGCATGAGCCTGGCCCACGGTGGTCACCTGACCCACGGGGCCAAGGTGAGCTTCTCCGGCAAGATCTATAACGCCGTGCAGTATGGCCTGAACGATACCACCGGCGAGGTGGACTACGACCAGGTCGAGCGGCTGGCGCTGGAGCACAAGCCGACCATGATCGTGGCCGGTTTTTCCGCCTACTCCCAGATCATGGACTGGTCCCGTTTTCGCGCCATCGCCGACAAGGTCGGGGCCTATTTGTTCGTGGACATGGCCCACGTGGCCGGCCTGGTGGCCGCCGGTGTCTATCCCAACCCGGTGCCTTTTGCCGACGTGGTGACCACCACCACCCACAAGACCCTGCGCGGCCCCCGTGGCGGCCTGATCCTGGCCAAAGCCAACCCCGAACTGGAAAAGAAGCTCAACGGCGCCGTGTTCCCCGGTGGCCAGGGTGGCCCGCTGATGCACGCCATCGCCGCCAAGGCGGTGGCCTTTGCCGAGGCGCTCAAGCCGGAATTTGGCGACTACCAGCGCGCTGTGGTGGAAAACGCCCAGGCCATGGTGGAAGTATTTCAGAAGCGCGGTTTTGACGTGGTGTCGAACGGTACCGAAAACCACCTGTTCCTGCTTGATTTGTCCGCTCGGGGCATTACCGGCAAGGACGCGGATCGGGTGCTGGGCGAGGCCAACATTACCGTCAACAAGAATGCCGTGCCCAATGACCCGCAGCCGCCCTTCGTGACCTCGGGCCTGCGCATCGGCACCCCGGCGGTAACCAGCCGCGGTTTCAAGGCCGAGCACTGCCGCCAGCTGGCGGGTTGGATCTGCGACATTCTCGAACACATGGACGACCCGGACGTGATCATCTCGGTCAAGGACCAGGTAGCCAGCCTTTGCAGCTACTTCCCGGTGTATCGCTAAGCGGTTCAACCCCATCAGGACACGGACTTCAATCAACAGGTGACCACAATGCAGAAATATTCAGGATTCGGGCTGCTCAAGCACGCCCTGACCCACCACGAGAACTGGCAGAAAGTGTGGCGCAACCCCACGCCCAAGCACGAAGGCTACGACGTTATTATCGTGGGTGGCGGCGGCCACGGCCTGGCCACGGCCTACTACCTGGCCAAGGAGCACGGCATCACCAATGTGGCGGTGATCGAAAAGGGTTACCTGGGCGGCGGCAACACCGCTCGTAACACCACTATCGTGCGTTCCAACTACCTGTGGGACGAGGCGGCCTGGCTCTACGAGCACTCCATGAAACTGTGGGAAGGCCTGGCCCAGGATCTGAACTACAACCTGATGTTCAGCCAGCGCGGTGTACTCAACCTGGGGCATACCCTGCAGGACATGCGCGACATCGAGCGCCGGGTCAACGCCAACCGCCTGAACGGCATCGACAGTGAAGTACTCAACACCCAGCAGGTGCAGGATCTGGTGCCCATTCTGGATTGCTCCAAGAACGCCCGTTATCCGGTGCTGGGCGCCTCATGGCAGGCCCGGGGCGGCACCGCCCGTCACGACGCCGTGGCCTGGGGCTTTGCCCGCGCCGCCGACGCCATGGGCGTGCACCTGATTCAGCAGACCGAAGTCACCGGCATTCGCCGTGAAAACGGCGCCGTCACCGGTGTGGACACCACCCGCGGCTTTATCAAGGCGCCCAAGGTGGCCTGCGTGACCGCCGGCAACTCCGGCGTCATGGCCAACATGGTGGGCATGAAGCTGCCGCTGGAATCCCACCCGCTGCAGGCCATGGTATCCGAGCCGGTCAAGCCCATTCTCGACACCGTGGTGATGTCCAACCACGTGCACGGCTATGTGTCCCAGTCCGACAAGGGCGATCTGGTGATCGGCGCCGGCATCGACAGCTATCTGGGTTACGGCCAGCGCGGCTCCTTCCCGGTGGTGGAGCACACCATGGCGGCCATTGTGGAAATGTTCCCGATCTTCAGCCGGGTTCGCCTGAACCGGACCTGGGGCGGCATTGTGGACACCTGTCCGGATGCCTGTCCGATTATTTCCAAGACCCACATCAAGGGCCTGTATTTCAACTGCGGTTGGGGCACCGGCGGCTTCAAGGCCACCCCGGGCTCGGGCAACGTGTTCGCCCACACCATTGCCAAGGACGACCCGCACCCACTGGCGAAACCGTTCAACGTTGACCGTTTTGTCAGCGGCCACCTGATCGACGAGCACGGCGCAGCCGGCGTAGCCCACTAAAGGAGAGAGACAATGTTGCACATTTATTGTCCGCACTGCGGCGAGTACCGGGAAGAAGAAGAGTTTCACTACGCTGGCGAGGCGCACATTGCCCGCCCGGCCGATCCCAATGCGCTGAGTGATGCCGAATGGGCCGAGTATCTGTTCATGCGCAAGAACGTGCGTGGCCTGCATCACGAGATGTGGTATCACGCCGCCGGTTGCCGCAAGTTCTTTAACGCCACCCGGCACACCGTGACCTATGAAATCAAGGAAACCTACAAGGTGGGCGAACAGCCGCAGCAAGGAGGCCAGTCATGAGCCAGCAGAACCGCATTCAGGGCAAGGGCCGGGTAGACGCCGGCAAGCCGCTCAACTTTATTTTCAACGGCAAGCGCTATCAGGGCCTGGCCGGTGACACCATCGCCTCGGCCCTGCTGGCCAACGGTGTGGACGTGGTCGGTCGTTCGTTCAAGTATTCCCGTCCGCGCGGCATCATGGCCGCCGGCGCCGACGAGCCGAACTGCATTCTGCAGGTGGGCAGTTCCGAAGCCACCATGATTCCCAACATTCGCGGCACCCAGGCCGAGCTCTATGACGGCCTGACCGCCGCCAGCACCAACGGCTGGCCGAACGTCGACAAGGACATCATGGGGGTGATGGGCAAGCTCGGTGGCAGCATGATGCCCCCCGGCTTCTACTACAAAACCTTTATGTACCCCCAGTCCATGTGGCCCAAGTATGAGCACCTGATCCGCAAGGCCGCCGGCCTGGGTCGCGTGCCCAACGAGCGGGACCCGGATACCTATGACAAGCTCAACCATCACTGTGACGTGCTGGTGGTAGGGGGCGGTGCCGCCGGCCTGACCGCGGCCCTGGCCGCCGGTCGCCGTGGCGCCCGAGTGATCCTGGTGGACGAGCAGAACGAGTTTGGCGGTCACCTGCTGCACGGCACTCAGAAAATCAACGGCCAGGCTCCGGCCGCCTGGGTTGAAGCGGCCGTGAGAGAGCTGGAAAACCTGCCCGACGTCACCCTGCTGCCCCGCAGCATCGCCTCCGGCTATTACGATCAGAACTTCGTCTCCGTGCTGGAGCGTCGTACCGATCACCTGGGTGAGCGTGTGTCCGGCAAGACCCGCCAGCGCCTGCACCGCATTCGCGCCGGCCGCGTGGTGTTGGCCACCGGTGCCCAGGAGCGTCCTCTGGTATTTGCCAACAACGATCTGCCCGGCTGCTTCGTGGCCAGCGCCTTGTCCACCTACGTCAATCGCTACGGCGTGGCCCCGGGTGAGCGCCTGGTGCTGATGACCTGCAACGATTACGGCTATCAGGCCGCCATCGACTGGCTGGACGCCGGCCGTGAAGTGGTGGCGGTGGTGGACAGCCGCGCCAACCCCAGCGGCGATCGCTACCAGCAGCTGAAGTCCCGTGGCGTCAAGATTTACACCGGCTACGGCCTGATTGAAGCCACCGGCAAGAAGCGGGTGAACGGCGCCAAAGTGGCCCCCATCACCAGCGACGGCAGCCGGGTGACCGGCGACGCCGTGTCCCTGAGCTGTGACACCATCGCCACCTCCGGTGGCTGGAGTCCGGTGGTGCACCTGACCGCCCACACCGGCTCTCGCCCGGTATGGAACGCCGACGTCATCGGCTTTGTGCCCGGTGAAACCGTGCAGAAGCAGTTGCTGGCCGGCGGCGTGCAGGGCACCTATGGCCTGTCTGCCGTACTCAACGAAGGCCTCAAGGCCGGCCGTGAAGCCGCCGAGGCCACCGGCTATGGCGAACTGGCCGCCCAGGTGGTGGATGCCGACGTCAACACCACGGATCCCCGCGAAGACCAGGCCCAGCCCCTGTTCCTGGTGCCTCACAGCCGTGCCGTGAGCCGGGCGCCCAAGCAGTTCGTCGACTACCAGAACGACGTGACCGCCGCCGGTATCGAGCTGGCCGTGCGCGAAGGCTTTGAGTCCATCGAGCACATCAAGCGTTACACCGCCATGGGTTTTGGTACCGATCAGGGCAAGCTCGGCAATATCAACGGCATGGCCATTGCCGCCAATGCCATGGGCAAGAGCATTCCGGAAACCGGTACCACCATATTCCGCCCGAACTACACCCCGATCACCATGGGCGCCTTTGCCGGCCGTGACGCGGGCCACCTGTTCGATCCGGCTCGGTTTAGCGCCATGCACGCCTGGCACGTGAAAAACGGCGCCGAGTTCGAGGACGTGGGCCAGTGGAAGCGTCCCTGGTACTTCCCCAAGGCGGGCGAAGACATGCACCAGGCGGTCAACCGCGAGTGTGTGGCCACCCGCACCAGCGTGGGCATTCTCGATGCCTCCACCCTGGGCAAGATCGACATTCAGGGCCCCGACGCCCGGGAATTCCTGCAGCGCATCTACACCAACGCCTGGGCCAAGCTCAATCCCGGTTTCTGCCGCTACGGCCTGATGTGTAAGGAAGACGGCATGGTGTTCGACGATGGGGTGACTTCATGCATCACCGACGAACACTTCATCATGACCACCACCACCGGCGGCGCCGCGGGCGTGCTGCAGTGGCTGGAGCTGTGGCACCAGACCGAGTGGCCGGAGCTGGAGGTGTATTTCACTTCCGTGACCGACCACTGGGCCACCATGACGGTATCCGGCCCCAACAGCCGTAAGGTGTTGGAAAAGGTCTGTGCAGACGTGGATCTGAGCGGCGACGCCTTTCCCTTTATGACCTGGAAGGACGCCACCATCGCCGGCGTGAAGGGGCGCATCTTCCGCATCTCCTTTACCGGTGAGCTGAGCTTTGAGATCAACGTGCAGGCCAACTACGGCATGCACGTGTGGGAAGCAGTGATGGAAGCAGGTGCCGAGTTCAACATCACCCCCTACGGCACCGAAACCATGCACGTGCTGCGGGCCGAGAAGGGCTTCATCATCGTGGGTCAGGACACCGACGGTTCGGTGACGCCGCAGGATCTGAACATGAACTGGTGTGTGGGCAAGAACAAGCCGTTCCCCTTCATCGGTCAGCGTTCCTGGAGCCGGGAAGACACCGCCCGCACCGATCGCAAACAGATGGTGGGGCTGAAGTGCAAGGAAGCCAAAACCGTGATTCCGGAAGGTGCCCAGATCGTGCTGGACCCCAACCATCCGCTGCCGATGCCCATGGTAGGTCATGTGTCGTCCAGCTACTACAGCGCCAACCTGGGCCACAACATCGCCATGGGTCTGGTCAAGGACGGCCTGAACCGAATGGGCCAAACCGTGTACTGCCCGCTGGCCGACGGCCGGGTGCTGGAAGCCGAAATCACCAGCCCGATTTTCTATGATCCCAAAGGAGAGCGTCAGCATGTCTAACAACACCGCCAAACTGAAAGAGGTAGAACGCCAGGTGCGGGTGGAATCCCCGCTGTATCACGCCAACCTGGAAGCGCTGGCCAAGCAGGATCAGCAAGGTGAGGTGGTGCTGCGCGAGAAGGCGTTCCTGGGCCACCTGGTGCTGCGCGGCAACGCCGGCAACGAGTTGTTCGCCAAAACCGTGGAAAAGGTGCTGGGCGTGGCGCTGCCCACCCTGGCTTGCAGCTCCGTCGAGAACGACAAGGTGCTGGTGCAGTGGCTGGCGCCCGATGAGTGGCTGATCATTACCGAGGGCGGTCAGGAAGGCCGCCTGCAGCAGAGCCTGCGCGAGCAGCTGTCCGGTCACTATGCCATTACCGACGTGAGCGGCGGCCAGACCGTGCTGGAGCTGTCCGGTCCCAAGGCGGAGATGGTGATCCGCAAGTCATGTCCCTATGACGTGCACCCGTCCAGCCTGCCCACCGGCAAGTGCGTGGGCACCGTGTTCGCCAAGGCCGGCGTACTGCTGCGTCGCACCGGCGCCGACAGTTTCGAGCTGGTGATTCGCCGCAGTTTCTCCGACTATCTGTGGATGTGGCTGCAGGACGCCAGCCGGGAATACGGCCTGGTGATCGGCAAGTAAGGGCGAAGTGCCCGGGTTCCCGCGGCGCGGGAATGACAACGGCGCCACTGCCCTTGCACGCCGTCAGTCCCCCCGCCGAGGCGGGGGCCATCTCAGGGCCGCGGATGGGTTGAGTCCGCGGTCACCAAATACACACCGCCATGGGAGGCACGGCATGAATCAGCAAGACAGCTATATCCTCACCGCCAGCTGCGAGAGCCGGCTGGGCACCGTGGATGCGGTCACCGGCTACCTGTATCAGCAGCAGTGCTATGTGGCGGACATGCAGACCTTTGACGACGCCCGCGCCGGCCGTTTCTTTATTCGCGTGGAGTTTCGCCGGCCCGAGCAGGGCGAGTTTGATGAAGCGGCGTTTCGCGACGGCTTTGCGTCCCGTGCCGACAAATACGGCATGGACTGGGAACTGACCGAGCGCAGCCGCCGGCCCAATGTGGTGATCCTGGTCTCCAAGTTTGATCACTGCCTCAACGATCTGCTGTATCGCTACCGCACCGGCCAGCTGGCCATCGAGATTCCGGCCATTATCTCCAATCACCCGGATCTGCAACGGCTGGCCGACTGGCATCATATTCCCTACTACCACCTGCCGATCACGGCCGATACCAAGGCGCAGCAGGAAGCCCAGTTGTGGAAGATTGTGCAGGAGTCCAACGCGGATCTGGTGGTGCTGGCGCGCTACATGCAGGTGCTGAGCCCGGATCTGTGCGACAAGCTGTCCGGCCGCGCCATCAACATTCATCACTCCCTGCTGCCCGGGTTCAAGGGCGCTCAGCCCTACCACCAGGCCTACGCCAAGGGGGTGAAACTGGTAGGGGCCACGGCTCACTACATCAACAACGAGCTGGACGAGGGCCCCATCATTACTCAGGGAGTGCAGGCGGTGGATCACAGCCATTACCCCGAAGAGCTGGTGGCCAAGGGCCGCGACATTGAATGCGTGACCCTGGCCCGAGCGGTTCAGTATCACATTGAAAAGCGAGTGTTCATGTACCAGGGCAAGACGGTGGTACTGGGCAGCTGACACTCATTGACCCTCGAATGCTCAGCATTCGGCATGTAAAAGGAGCCATCATGTCTCAGAAAATCACGGTACTGCGCGATACCCAGCCTCAGGTGCTGCTGGATGCCACCAAGTGGGAAAAACTGTCCGGTGACCCGCATACCGTTAACCTCAACGCCTACACCTCGGAAGACGGCAGCAAGATCATGGGTACCTGGATCTGCACCCCGGGCAAGTGGGCGGTGAACTACACCAAGTGGGAATACTGTGACTTCCGCGAAGGCTACTGCATTCTCACCCCCGAAGGCGGCGAGCCCATTCACCTCAAGGCCGGCGACATCTTCGTGGTGGAGCCGGGCTTTCAGGGCACCTGGGAAGTGGTGGAAACCGTACGTAAATATTTCGTGTTTGCCTGATCGGGCAACATTCCAGTCCTGTTTTCGGCCTGCCTTGCGCAGGCCTTTTTTGTTGGTTTAGTTTACCGGCTTGCAGCGCATTTCCGAGGCGTCATATCCCCACTGGATCATGGCTTCCCCCCGGTGCTCCCAGAAGCTTTCGTTACGGCCCTGGTAGCGGCTGCCGCTGGCGGCCGGCTGAGCATACATCAGTGACACGCTGTCGCCGTATTCGGCGATCAAGGTTGCAGGCTCGGTCTCGTAGAAAGTAACGACCACCTCGTTGGCGGGGGGGCCGTCACAGGCGAAACGGAACGGGCCGCGCTCGGGCACCAGTCGGTAGCGGGCCTGCAGTTCGGTGGTTCGCAGTCGGTACTGCTGCTGCACGCAAGCCTGCTTGTCTTCGTTTTTCCAGCATTCATTGCGGCCTTTGATCCAGCCCCGTTGCTCGGCCTTGAGCGTGGAGGGCTGTTCGTTGGCAGCCTTGGCCAGCGCCTGCTGGTAGATCCCGGCCAGTTTTCGGTCCTGGGCCGCCAGGCCGGCATCGGTGCAGATCATCGCTTCGATACTGTCGGGACGAATATCGTCACAGTTATACGACGGACCCTGCTTGAGCAGGGTATCGATATACGCACACCAGGCTTGGCCGTTGCGCTCGGGAACATTGCTTTGACCCTGGACTCCTAAGTGAAATTCCACCACCGATTTCCATTCCTCGGAGCCGGTGTCGGGGCCGTGACCCTGTCCGTCACCGGTATGGACCTTTTTCTCGACCCATTGCGCCCACTCGGGGGAACACAGTGGGGCGCCTTGGGCCCAGACAGGCAAGGCGGCAAATATCAGCAGTAATAACCCGTGTTTCATGACGAGAACCTCTCATTGGAGCGCAGGCTGCGAGCCTGCAAATTGGCGCGTGGACATTGAGCACCATGAGGGAGCTATTGCGGGCGAGTTGTCCGCGCTCCAACACCTTATTTTTTGTGCTTGCCGATGCCGTGATCCCTGAGCTTGTTGGCCACGGCGGTGTGGGAGATGCCCAGGCGTTTGGCCAGCAACCGGCTGGACGGGTATTCCGGATACAGCCGGGCCAGCAGCAGGCGCTCAAAGCCCTTGACCGCCTCTTCCAGCGAGCCTTCGCACAGGGCATCCAGCCCCGGCAGGCCGCTTTGCTCCGGCAGCGCCAAATCATTGATATCCAGTTCGTCTCCTTCCAGCAGGCTGATCGCCCGGTACAGGCAGTTGCCGAGCTGGCGCACGTTGCCGGGCCAGGGGTAATGCTGCAGGTAGTCCGCCAGCCTGGTCGACAGCCGGGGCTGGGGTCGCTCCAGCTCGGCGGCGTAGCGGGTGCACAGGTGCCGGGCCAGGGGCAGAATGTCCTTTTGCCGCTCCCGCAGCGAGGGCACCCGCAGGTTGAGCACGTTGAGCCGATAGAACAGATCCTGGCGAAACAGGCCCTGTTGCACCAGGGTGGCAAGATCCTGCTGGCTGGTGCAGATCACCCGAATGTCCACCTTGACCTCCTGCTCGTCCCCCAGCCTGCGAAACACGCCATCCTGCAGCACCCTGAGCAGTTTGCGCTGCAGCAGCGGCGACATCTCGCCGATTTCGTCCAGCAGCAGGGTGCCGCCGTTGGCCTGCTCCAGCACGCCGCGCTTGCCCTTTTCATTGTTGCCAAAGGCCCCGGGGGCATAGCCGAACAGTTCGTTCTCGGCGGCGTCGTCGGGAATGGCGGCACAGTTGAGCAGCATAAAGGGGCCTTCACCGCGCAGGCTGGCCCGGTGACAGGCGCGGGCCAGCTGTTCCTTGCCGGTGCCGGTTTCCCCCTGGATCAGCAGGGGCGCATCCAGCACCGCCAGCCGGCGGGCTTCCCGCAGCAGCTCGGTCATGGCCGGGCTGTGGGCGATAAAGTCGTCGAAATGCGTGGACTCCCGATGGCGCATGGCCTTGAAGTGCTGGCCGATGCGCCAGGCCGACTTGAACACCACCACGGCGCCGGCCAGGCTTTGCTCGCCCGACTCTTCGGTCACCCAGATGGGCAGAAAGTCCGCCAGCCAGGGTTGGCCTTCAATGGTGACCTTTTCACTGAGCGGTCGAGGCTGGTCCTGCTCCAGCCAGCGGCTGACAAAGACGCCTTTCAGCCGAGGGCCCAGGGGCTGTTGCAGCAACTGGGCCTGGGGCTGGTCGAGCAGGGCGCAGGCGGCGTCGTTGGCCAGGGTGATGCGGCCCTTTACATCCACCGCCACCACGGCGTCGGGCAGCACCTTGAGCAGGGCGGCAATGGCGTTGTGCTCCTGTTCCGAGGGCATGCAGGCGATGGTCTGCACGTCGTGCACCCCCGGCAGGCGGCGAATGGCCGGCATCAGGTGCTGCAGCTCGGCAAAGGCGAGGGCGGGAAAGTTGAGATAGATAATGCCGCTGGTGTCGATCTCGATGCCGCGCAGATCGATGCGGTGCTCCACCAGAATGTTGAGCAACTCCCGGGTCAGGCCCAGGCGGTCTTCACAATTTACTTTCAGGCGCATGGAAAGGAATGACAGGGTGAACAGGCTGTAAATAATACCTTACACTAAGACCGGCAGGCGAATGAAGTCGGCATAAAACGTGACAAAGCCGTTTTTTGCCGCCGTTGAAGGTTTACCTCGGGGCCCGGTTCGTCCATGCTTGCCGGTCCGTGCGGTGGTCGTGGCACCTGCACGCTATTCAATATCAAAAACAGCAAGTATTTTTCAGGTGAAGTAATGAGCGAAGCGGTTTTCAGTACGGTCAAGTCGTCCCAGGTGATCCTCAAGGAACTGATGGTGCCTTCCTATGCCAATTTCGGCGGCAAGGTGCACGGTGGCATTATTTTGTCGCTGATGGACAAGATTGCCTACACTTGTGCCGCCAGCCATGCCAAGGGCTATTGTGTGACCGCCTCGGTCGATTCGGTGGACTTTCTCAACCCGGTGGAAGTGGGTGAGCTGCTGACCCTGTACGCGTCGGTCAACTACGTCGGCAAGAGCTCGATGGAGGTGGGTATCAAGGTGGTGTCGGAAGACTTTAAAAAGGGCATCGTCAAGCACACCAACACCTCCTATTTCACCATGGTGGCGCTGGATGAGCAGACCCGCAAGCCCACCTCGGTGCCCGGCCTGGTGCTGGAAGACGAGCAGGAAATTCGTCGCTTCGTCATGGGCAAGCTGCGCAAGAAGCTGCGCCGGGCCCACCAGCAGGAGATTGCCGATCTGCGCCAGGCCCTGAGCCTGGATCAGGAAAGGGCCGAGCTGGAAGGAGAAAACTGCCAGCTGGCGCTGTGAGGTGAGCAGCAAGTACCGCCGGTTGGCGCGCCAGATACAGGAACAAATTGA
This sequence comes from Oceanimonas sp. MB9, assembly GCF_011319775.1. Taxonomy (NCBI): domain Bacteria; kingdom Pseudomonadati; phylum Pseudomonadota; class Gammaproteobacteria; order Aeromonadales; family Aeromonadaceae; genus Oceanimonas; species Oceanimonas sp. MB9. The sequence goes on from NZ_VFBE01000009.1 coordinate 576,519, forward strand.
GTCTGGTATCTGGCAGCCCGGCGATCGGCTGCCCTCCTTGCGGGAAACCGCCGGCCGTTCCGGCTTCAGCCTGATGACGGTGCACAGCGCTTATCAGTTGCTGGAAAGCGAGGGCTGGATACTGGCACAGCCCCAGTCCGGCTACCGGGTGGCGCCGCGCCAGCACAGTCCGGCCCACGCCGCCCGGCCGGCCCTGCATGCCGCCGAGTCGGTGGACATCAACGCCTTTATCTTCAATGTATTGCAGGCGGGCCAGCGGCCCGACTGCGTCGCCTTTGGCTCGGCCTTTCCCCATTCCTCGCTGTTTCCGCGGGAACAGCTGGCGCGCTCCCTGAGCCGGGTGGCCCGGCGGCTGGATCCGGCCCAGCAACTGGTGTTGCCGCCGGGCTGTGCCGAGCTGCGCCGGGCCCTGGCCCGGCGCTATGCGGCCCGGGGCATGGCGGTGTCGCCGGACGACATCGTGATCACCTCGGGGGCACTGGAGGCCCTCAACCTGAGCCTGCAGGCGCTGACCCGGCCCGGAGACTGGGTGGTGGTGGAGGCGCCGGCGTTTTATGGTGCCCTGCAGGCGATTGAACGCCTGCAGCTGAAGGCGCTGGCGGTGCCGGTGGACTCGGAGCGGGGGCTGGATCTGGACGCCCTGGCCGATGCCCTGGGGCGTTACCCGGTCAGGGCCTGCTGGCTGATGAGTCATTGTCAGAACCCGCTGGGAGCCAGCCTGGACGGGGAGGCGCGCACCCGGTTGCTGGCGCTGCTTAACCGCCACGGCGTGCCCCTGGTCGAGGATGATGTCTATGCCGAGCTCTATCACGGCGAGCAGGCGCCGTTGCCGCTGCGGGCCCAGGATGAGGGTGTGCTGCACTGTTCTTCCTTTTCCAAGACCCTGGCTTCGGGCCTGCGCATCGGCTGGGTGGCGGCGGGGGCCCGAGCCCCGGCGATTCAGCGGCTGCAGCTGATGAGCACCCTGACGACCAGTGCACCCATGCAGCTGGCACTGGCCGACTACCTGGGATCCCACCATTACGACCGCCACCTGCATACCCTCAGGCGTGAACTGGCCCGGCGCAAGCAGCGGTTTTACCAGGCCCTGTGCCGGCACCTTCCGGCCGAAGTGCGAGTGCATGCCAGCCGGGGTGGTTACTTTCTGTGGCTGAGCCTGCCGCCGGGACTGGACGCCACCGAACTTTACCGGCGCGCCCTGGCCGAGGACATCACCATAGCCCCGGGGCGCATGTTCGCCGCCGGAGAGCAGTTTCGGCACTGCTTTCGGCTCAATGTGTCACTGCCCTGGAACTCCCGCAGCGAAGCGGCGGTGGAGCGCCTTGCGGTCCTGATACAGGGACTGCTTTCCCCGGTCTGAACGGCCACTGTTATGGTTTTCTGAGCATGGCCGGCACAACTGTTATGGTTTTTTGGCCTCGACTGTTTATGTAGCCAGGGGCTACCCCGTGCTCTACTGCGTACCCTGCCGGCCTGTTGCCGGAGAGTGAACCACAACGCAAGTGAGCCTTATGAACGACACTTCCTCCCGAATCGACGTCAAGGTGTGTACCGACGTGTCCCGGCCCCGTGATCAGGGGCATATCTATGTACGGGCCCAGCAGGGCCGCTGGCAACGGTTGCGCCGCCAGCTGGGCTGGGGGCTGATGCTGCTGTTCCTGGCCGGGCCCTGGCTGCGCTGGAACGGTGCCCAGGCAATATTGCTCGACTGGGAAGCCCAGCGGTTTCACCTGTTCGGCATGACCATCTGGCCCCAGGATCTGACCTTGCTGGCACTGTTGCTGATGGTGGCGGCCTTTGCCCTGTTTTTTATCACCGCCTGGCTGGGACGGGTCTGGTGCGGCTACCTGTGTCCGCAAACGGTATGGACCTTCTGGTTTATCTGGGTGGAAGAAAAGCTGGAAGGCAGTGCCAACCGGCGGCGGCGGCGGGATCAGGAAGCCTGGAGTGTCGACACGTTGTTGCGCAAGGGCGGCAAGCACCTGATCTGGTGGCTGATAGCGCTGCTGAGTGGTTTCTCCTTTATTGCCTATTTCACCCCCGCCGCCGAGTTGGCCACCGGCCTGCTGACGGGGTCGGCGGGAGCCTGGCCCACTTTCTGGGTGTTGTTGTTCGCCCTTTGTACCTACCTCAACGCGGGCTGGATGCGTACCCTGATGTGCACGCACATGTGTCCTTATTCCCGCTTTCAGTCGGCCATGTTTGACGCCGATACCCTGAGCGCCGCCTACGATGCCGGCCGTGGCGAGGCCCGGGGACCGCGGGCACGCAAGGCCGATCACCGTGCCCAGGGGCTGGGGGACTGCATCGACTGCAACCTCTGCGTGCAGGTGTGTCCGGCGGGCATCGACATTCGCGACGGCCTGCAGTACGAGTGCATCAACTGCGGCGCCTGCATTGATGCCTGCGATCAGACCATGAACCGCATGGGCTACCCCCTGGGACTTATTCGGTACGCCAGCGAAAATGAGCTGGCCGGCCAGGGCGTGACCCGCCGGCGACTGCGCATGTGGGCCTATGCCGCCGTCATGGTTGCCATGCTGGGGCTGATGTTGGCGGCGGCGCTGCTGCGTGAGCCGCTTGCTTTGGAAGTGTTGCGGGATCGCAATGAGCTGTATAGGGAGACCCTTTCGGGCCGAATTGAAAACACCTATACCCTGAAGGTGGCGAACAAGACCCAGCAGCCGCAAACCATATTGCTGGAGGTGGAAGGGCTGGTGCAGCCGGACTGGCGCGGCCAGCGGCAATGGCAGTTGGCACCGGGGGAGATGCGGCTGGTGCCGGTCAGCCTGTCGGTGGCCGACGGCAGCCTGATTCGCCCGGTGCAGGCCATTGAGTTCGTGGTGCGCCACCGGGGTGATGAAGTCCGTACCGACAGCCGCTTTTTCGGACCTCGGCCCTGAGCCCGGCCGGCGCTGCCGGCCGCATCAGACGCTTTTCAGGGTGCGGCGCAGGGGTGTGATGTTGTCGCCGGCGTGAGTCTGCAGCTGATGTTCGAGCTCTGCCATCCACTGCCGGTGCAACTCCTGGAGTTCGTTGAAACGGAACAGCGCCTGTTGCTGCTTGCCGCCGGCGTGGAGCTGGCGCAGCTCGGCGGCCAGGCCGTGGAGCTGGCGGTGCAGCTTGGCCAGGGAAGTCAGCCGCTCCTGCTCTTCCGTGCCGCAGTCGCGGTACCAGAGTCCGAACCGGCACTGCTGGGCATTCAGCTCGGGCCAGCCCCGGCCCGGGTGGTGCAGGGTGGTGCGAATGGACTCGAGCCAGGCGGCATGTTCAATACCCGCATACAGCAAGGGCAGGCGGGCCCGCTCCACCTTTGGCAGGGTGGCCCAGTGGGGCTCCGGCTGCCATTGTTGCACCCAGCCGGCGAGGTCGGCGGCTGGCATGGGCCGAGCGATGCCATAGCCCTGGGCCAGCTCGCAGCCAATGCGCAGCAGCATGTCGCCGTGGGTTTTGGTTTCCACCCCTTCCGCCAACACCTGCAAATCAAAGGCATCGGCCAGGCTGAGCACACCGTCGAGTATGGTCAGATCCTCCGGGTCTTCTAGAATGTCGCGCACGAAGCTCTGATCCACCTTGACCGTGGAGGCGGGTAGTCGTTTCAGGTAGGTCAGGGACGAGTAACCGGTTCCAAAGTCATCCAGCGACAGGCCCACGCCCAGGGCCCGACAATCGCTCAGCCGTTCGGCGATCTGTGCCAGATCGCCAAGGGCACTGGTTTCCAGTACCTCCAATTCCAGCATGGTCGGGTCGATGTCCGGGTAGTGGCCGAGCAGCCGGCGTAGCTGATCGGCAAAGTCCGGCTGCCTGAGCTGGCGGGCGCCGACGTTGACGCTGACGGGAAAGTCCAGCCCGGTGCCGCGCCATTCGCGCAGCTGTTGCAGGGCCGAGTCGATGACCCAGTTGCCCAGGTCGACGCTAAGGGCGTGATCCTCGATGGCCGGTAGGAAATGGGAAGGCGGCAGCAGTCCCTTGTCGGGATGCTGCCAGCGGATCAGGGCCTCGGTGCCGAGCACTTCGCCGGTGCGCAGGTTGACCTTGGGCTGGTAATGAAGCACGAATTCTCCCCGCTGCAGGGCGGTGCGAATGCGCTCCAGGCTTTCATGATGGCTGCGCATGTCCCTGTCCTGCTCGGTGTCGAACAGGTGGTAGCGGTTTTTTCCCGCCAGCTTGGCCTGATACATGGCCTGATCGGCCTGGCGTAGTAGCTGATCCGGCGCCAGATCTTCGGCCTGGGGGTAAAAAGTGACCCCCAGGCTGGCGGTCACCCTGAGTCTAAGATGGCCGACCGTCACCGGCCGGGCGGTGGCCTCCAGCAGGCGTTCCAGCAGTGGGGCGCACTCCTCACCGGGCAAATCCAGCAGTATGGCCACAAATTCGTCGCCGCCCACCCGGGCCAGAGTATCACCTTCGCGTACCGCGTCCTTCATGCGCCGGGCCGTGGTGGCCAGCACCTTGTCGCCGGTGGCGTGGCCGTGGCTGTCGTTGATGTGTTTGAAACCGTCCAGATCCAGGTAGACCACCGCCAGCGACTGGCCATGGCGTCGGGCCTGGGACATGGCCTGATACAGTCTGTCCGAGAGCATCAGCCGGTTGTGCAGCTTGGTAAGCGGGTCAAACTGCGCCAGCTGGCGCAGCTGTTGCTCGCTATTTTTCAGCGGTGTGATGTCGGTGCGAATGCCGAGCAGGCCGACCACGTCTTGCTGTTCGGGATCGTCAAAGATGGGCGCCTTGATGTCGAGGAATACGGTGCTGTGGCCATCCTTGCCGACGATCTCCACCTCTTCGGTGCTGAGCTCGCCGCCCAGTACCCGCCTGTCGGACTCGCGCACGCGCAGGGCGGCGTCCTCGGGAAAAAACTGTTCGTCAAGGCTGCCCTGCAGGGTGCTGGCATTGCAGCCGAACAGCTCCAGGGCGGCACGGTTGGCGTAGGTATAGCGGAAGCGGGTGTCCTTCATGTAAATGAAGGAGGGCACGTGATCCAATGCTTCGCGAAAATGGCGGGCCTGATTGCTGGCTGCCTGCAGCGCCAGCTCGGTCTGTTTGTTGACCGTAATATCGGTGAGCACGCCGCACCAGCTGGTGGCACCGTCGGTTTCCCGCCGGGGCAGAGCGTCGCCCAGCAACCAGCGGGGTTGTTCGTTCGGGCCGCGCACTCGAAACTCATGTCGCCAGGGGGTGAGCTCGCGGGACGACAGCCGCATGCTGTCGGTGACCGCCTCCATGTCGTCGGGGTGAATGGCATCAAAAAAGGCGTTGGCGCTTTCCGCGGCCTGCTGCGGGCTGATGCCGTAGACCTGGCGAATGCCTTCACTGGCATAGGGAAAGGAACTGCGGCCATCGGTGCCGAAGCGATATTCAAATACCACGCCGGGGACCCGGGCGGCGATGTTTTGCAGCCGGTTCAGCAGCTTTTCCACCTGACGTTCACGCTGGCGGATTTCGTCGGTCAGTTGTTCGGCCAGTGCCAGGGCCCGAGTGCGGGTGGTCATGGTCGAGCGCAGCAGTAACAGCAACAGCAGGGTCAGGGTAAGGCCGGCGGCCAGGGTCAGCAGGCTGCGGGTATAGCCCACGGCAAGGGCGGGGGCGAGGTGTTCAAACACCAGCAGCCACTGGTGGCCATTGAAATTGACAAAGCGCCGCTCCACAAAGGGCCCGGCGGCGCGGCCGGGGCTGCCTTGCTGAAACAGCAGGCGGGACGGGGTCATGGTGTTGCCACTGTAGACCCGCAGGCCCAGCCACTGGGCGTTATCAAACTGATGGTTCTCGAGCAGGCCGCCGATCAGCTCCGACATGCTGAAACCGGTGAATACCCAGCCCTGAAACCGGGTGGCGCGAGGGCTGGTGGCATGGCCCGGAGCATAGACCGGTTGCAGCATCATGTAGCCCGAGCCTTCGGCGTGTTGATGACCGAGCAGTACCGGGCGGCCGTTGTCTCTGGCCTGGAACATGGCCCGCCGGTGCTCAGGGTCGCTCAGTAGATCAAAGCCCGGCTGGTGGTAAGTGTGTTGAGCAAAGGTCTCGAGGTGCAGCACATAACCGTAGGCGTCCCGCTTGCCGGGGGGATGAATACGGTGCTCGGGCAGTCGGTTACGGCGCAGTTCAGCGAGGTGGGCTCGGCGTTCGGACTCGCGTACAAAGCGGGCAAAACCCAGCTCCTCCATGCCCTTGAGCGCGGTGTTGTCATGCATGCTTTCGGTAAACCGGCGCCACTCGTCCGCGGTAATGGCTTCCGATGCCCCGTGCAGGGCGACCCCGCCACGGCCGACGAGGGCGTAGGCAAACAGGCGTTCCTCCACCTTGAGGCTGAGCTGATCGGCCACCGCGGCAAAGCGGTTGGCGGCCTGGGTCTCGCTGGCTTGTTGCAGCTGCCATGCCGCCAGCCCGGTAAACAGCAGGCCGCCGGCCAGCAACAGCCGGCTCAGCAGAGAAAGGCGGGTAGGGGGGGAGAGAAACATCACCGCTGCTCGTTATTGTTTGATTTGTAGACCGTAATGGTAGCAAGGGCCGGAGTCGAACTACCATGTCGGGGGCACATTAATCGTAAAAAGCGGCCCGTTATCACAACGGGCCGGGCAGTTCAGGGTGCCGGGTTGGGATATTGCTGATGAATGTCGGCAATGCCTTGTTGCAGCTCCTCGGTCAGCACCACATGGACACTGTCGAGGTTTTCCTTCAACTGGGTCAGGCTGGTGGCGCCAATCAGGTTGCTGGTGACAAAAGGCCGGGTGTTGACGAAGGCCTGGGCCAGCTGGGTGGGGGTAAGGCCATGCTGTCGGGCCAGGGCTACATAGGCGCTGGTGGCGGCCCGTGAGGCGGCACCGTTGTAACGCTGAAAACGATTATACAGGGTGAGTCGGGCCCCTTCGGGCTGCGCGCCGTTTTCGTATTTGCCGGTGAGCATGCCAAAGGCCAGGGGTGAGTAGGCCAGTAGCCCCACTTGCTCGCGCAGGGAGAATTCGGACAGGCCGATTTCATAGGTGCGGTTGAGCAGGTTGTAGGGGTTCTGAATGCCCTGAATGCGCGGATAGTTGTGGCGCTCGGCTTCCCGCAGAAACTGGTGTACACCCCAGGGGGTTTCATTGGACAGGCCAATGTGGCGGATTTTGCCGGCCTTGACCAGCTCGTCGAGCACCGCCAGGGTTTCGGCAATGGGCACGGTATCGGCATCGTCGAGCTGCTCAAAGCCGAGCTGGCCGAACATGTTGGTGCGGCGATCGGGCCAATGCAGCTGATAAAAGTCGACATAGTCGGTCTGCAGCCGGCGCAGGCTGTCATCCAGGGCCTTAACGATATTGGCCCGGTCCAGCATGGGCTTGCCGTCGCGAAAGTAGGACGGACGCTTGGGGTCGTGGGCCCGGCCCACCACCTTGGTGGCCAGTACCACTCGGTCACGGCAGCCCCTGGCCGCCAGCCAGTGGCCAATCATGGTTTCGGTGGCGCCTTGAGTGTGCTCCCGCGGGGGGATGGGATAGAGCTCGGCGGTGTCGATGAGGTTGACGCCATGGTCCATGGCCATGTCGAGCTGGGCGTGGGCCTCGGCCTCACTGTTTTGCTCGCCCCAGGTCATGGTGCCGAGGCCGATGAGGCTGACGTCGATATCGGTATTGCCCAGTTTTCGGTATTGCATAGCGCTCCCCGTGGGTTGGTTGCGTGTTTTTTGCAAAACAGCATACCAGTAAAGCAGGGGCGATATCACGGTTAGGCTGTTGGGAGTGGAGGCGTGAGGCTGGTGCGAGGAGTGAGACGCAAGCGTAAGGGTTAGGAACCAGGCAGATTTTTCCGGTTCCTAACCCTTGGTCATTCAGTGGATCAGGCGCCGATAATGCCGCCGTCTTCCCGAGTGATCATCATGACGCTGGAGCGGGGTTTGCTGTTGCCACCCAGGGGGAAGTGAGAGCCGGCCAGATCTTCGCCCGGGTGTTGAATGCCCACAAACAGGGTTTTGTAATCCGGGGTAAAGGCCAGTCCGGTCACCTCACAGGCCACGGGGCCGGTGAGGAAACGTCGAATTTCGCCACTGTTGGGATCGGCACAGAGCATCTGATTGTTGCCCTGGCCGGCGAAGTCGCCCTGATTGGAGTAGTTGCCATCGGTCTGAATCCACAGCCTGCCGCCCTGATCAAAGCCGATGCCATCGGGGCTGTTGAACATGTTGTCGGCGTTGATATTGGCGGAGCCGGCGTACAGGCCTTCACCGTGCACGGTCGGGTTGCCTGCCAGCACGAACAGATCCCAGTCAAACTCACTGGCGGTGTGGTTGCCACCGGCCGGGCGCCAGCGCAGGATCTGGCCGTAATGGTTTTCGGCGCGGGGGTTGGGGCCGCCCACCGGCTGGTTGTCATGCACGCCACGGTTCTTGTTGTTGGTCAGGGTGCAAAACACCACGGGCTCATGGGGGTGAGCCGCTACCCATTCGGGCCTGTCCATGGTGGTGGCGCCCACCTGGGTGGCGGCCAGGCGAGCATGGATCAGCACGTCGGCCTGGCTGGCAAAGCCGTTTTCCGCGGTCAGGCCGTTCTTGCCATGGGTCAGCTCGAGCCACTCGCCCTTGCCCCTGAGCTCGCCGTCCTGGCCTTCGTGGAATTTGGCTACGTAGAGGGTGCCTTCATCCAGCAGGTTGCGGTTGGCAGCCTGGTCATCGGGGTTGTATTTGTGCTTGCTCACGAAGCGATACAGGTGCTCGCCGCGCTCATCGTCGCCCAGATACACCACGGCATGGCCGCTTTGGTCGATGACCAGCTCGGCATTCTCGTGCTTGAAACGGCCCAGCGCCGTGCGCTTGACCGGCATGGAATCCGGATCCTTGGGGTCGATCTCCACCACCCAGCCGAAGCGGTTGGCCTCGTTGGGGTGCTCGGCCAGATCAAAGCGCGAGTCATGGGTATGCCACTGCCAGCCGGCGTCTTCCCGGCCAATGCCATAGCGGGCCTGGGCGGGAGTAATGTCGGCGTCACGCTGGCTGCCGAAGTAACCGTTGAAGTTTTCCTCACAGGTGAGGTAGGTGCCCCAGGGCGTCATGCCGTTGGCGCAGTTGTTAAAGGTGCCCAGCGCCCGCTCGCCCTTGGGGTCTGCGGCGGTTTGCAGCAGGGGGTGGCCTTTGGCCGGGCCGCCGATGGCCATGGGAGTATTGGCGTGAATGCGGCGGTTGTATTTGCCGTCTTTGGTCAGGCGCCAGCGCCCATCCTGCTTTTGCAGGGTCATAATGGACACGCCGTGGGCGGCCTGGGCGCATTTGACGTCGTCCGCGCTCATGTTCTTGCCCTGGTGGGGGAACATGATTTCGTAATTACAATATTCGTTGTTGACCGCCAGAATGGCGGTGTTGTCGTCGAGGGCAAAGAAGCTCATGCCGTCGTTGTTGTCACCGAACTGGCCGGCCTGGGCATCGGCGTTGTTGCCGGTTTCACTGAACTCGGGCACGGTGCCAAACAGGGGATCGCCCCAGGATACCAGACGCTCCACCTGGTAGCCTGCCGGTACGGTAATGGTGTCTTTGGTGCTGGCCGGAACGGGGGCAAAGCCCATCAGCGGGCTTGCCTTGGTGGCGGCGGCCACGGCCCGGGACAGGGGCGAGACGGTAAAGAAGGCGGCGGCGCCCAGGGCGGCGGCACCACCGAGGAAGCGGCGGCGGCTCAGGCCTTTTTCTACCAGCTGGGTAAATTCGGGAACCTCGTTCCGGGGATGGTTCAGCTCGTCCTGACGTTCAAAGCGACTCATGTTGTAATTATCCTTTGCTCACGGCGGGTTAGGAATTTTGCACCCCGAATACTGCTGCGTCATCATGGCAGTTTGATAACAACCACATGACAGGAAAAAGACATGAAAACCCATAGCGCCGATACCCTGGCGAAAATCATTATTAGCATACAGGCGATATTGATCCCGGTGTTGCTGCTGGCGGGCGCCTGGCTGACTTTGCAGAATAGCGCTCAGGCAGGAAGTCAGGCCGGCCCCTGGCTGTGGCCGTTTCTGCTGCTGATTTGCGCCGCCTGGCTGTGGTTGTGTCGCCGGGCCTGGCTGGGCTATCTGTCAGTGGAGGGCATGCGCCGGCAGTGGCCGTTCTGGGTGCTGGTGGCGGTGCAACTGCCGTCCTTTCCCCTGGGTACCTTGATGGGCGCCGGGCTTATTTACCTGAAACTGCGTCATCATCCACGCCACTGATACAAAAAAGGCAGCCATCGGCTGCCTTTTTCATTGCGCTGGAACTCAATCGTCGTCGTCATCGTCCCAGTCGCGGCGGTGCTTACGCTTGTAATATTTTTTCTTGCCGTGGTAGTGGTGGTGATGCACTTCTTTTTTGTGCCCATCTCCGGTTTTGGCGCCGATGGCGGAGCCGGCGGCACCACCCACACCGGCGCCGATCAGCTGGCCGCCGTCGCCGGCCAGGTTCTTGCCAAGGGCGGCACCACCCAGGGCACCCACGGCACCACCGATGGCGGCCTCGTTCTTGTTGCCACGGTTGGCGGTGGCCGCACCACCGGCGGCACCACCCAGGGCGGCACCCACCAGGGCGCCGGTGTCGCCGCCCATCTGTTTGCCGAGCAGGGCACCGGCGGCACCGCCGGCGCCGCCGCCGAGAATGGTGTTGAGGGTTTCACCGGCCATGGCCGACTGAATACCGAACAGCATCGGCAGCATCAGAATTGCAAGGGTCTTTTTAAACATGGCTGTCTCACTCAGCGGTTTGTCATTGCCGGGAAATATACTGCCTTTTTTGGCTTTGGGAAGAGGGACTCAGCGGGCACAGCACGGTATCATTTGAATTTAATTTTACATTAACATGCTGTTTTATATGGGTTATTTCGTTTTTCCTGAAAGTGGGGCGACCAAAGCTGACCGACAACTCCTGACCCATGCTCAGGGTTTGGCCACCCATACCAGGGTGCGCAGGCCATGCTGGCCGTAACGGGCCAGGCGATCGAAGCGGGAGCGGGCAATGGGCAGGTACTGTTTGTCCACCGGGCTCTCCCCCGTCGCCTCGTCGATGTCGGGGTCGTGAATATAGACAAACTCCCGGTCCATGGCGCACACCAGTACCCAGTGCGGCGCCTTGCGTCCGTCCAGGTGATAGGTGCTGATCAGCACCAGCGGCAACCGGCCCTGACTCAGCCCCTGTTCCAGCTGCTCCAGGGTGAAGTGCTCATGACGGGGCACAATGCCGGCCTGGGCCAGGTTGGCGAGAAACTGCCGGTGTACCCGCTCCAGCACCACTTTCTTGTCGGGGCTGCGCACACTGTTGATAAACAGCGGGCCGTCCTGATTGAGCACCAGCTCCACCGCAAAGCCGCGCCGGTGGGCCGCCAGCGCCAGGCCGTGGGGACCGCAGCCCCCATGCCCCTGGGTCATGAAAATGGTGGTGGCCTCGCGCCACAACTGCAGCTCTTCGTCGGGCTGGGTATGGTGCGTGGCATCCAGGGCGGAAAGCGCCATCATCAGCGAGGCGGGGCCGCAGGTAAACTCCGTGGTCTGGCGGTAGTAGGGCACGGTTCGGCTGCCGGCCAGGGGGTGGTAGTGATGAATGCGCTTCTGATAGCGCAGGGCGCTCTCATGGTCTTCGTAGTAATCGTGATAAATGCCGAACTGGCGATAGCCCTGTTGCTGGTACAGGTTCTGGGCGGCGATGTTGTCGGTGCGCACTTCCAGGCGCATGAACACCGCCCCCTGTTGCCGGGCACTGGCCTCGGCCTGTTCGAGCAGGGTCCGGCCCAGCCCTAGGCCGCGGGAATCGGGGGAGATCGCGATGGAATAGATGCGCGCCAGCTGGGTATTGCGGCGAAACAGCACCAGCACATAGCCCAGCAGGGCGTCATTCTGTTCGGCCACCAGCAGCACATCCTGAGGGTGCTCGGTAAAGCGCAGAAAACTGCGCCGGCTGATCCTGTCCTGATCAAAGCAACGGTGTTCCAGGGCCAGCAGGACATCGAGATCGGAACGCAGGGCGGGGCGAACAACAGGCGCGGACATCAAGGCATCCGAAAGCAAGGTGAGGGTGGTTCAACATACGATAAATTTGATCGGTCGGCGAGAAAATTTCAGTGTATCCGGCGGGCTTTATACATAGAGTGATGCACAAGGCTCGCTTTTTATTAAACGGATTTCTACATGACCCAACTTGTTCTGGTAGTGGATGAGCTCAGCGCCTGGGCGCCCTATTTTCCCAGTGAAAACCTGGTGGACTTCGAGACCTACCTCAAGCAGCCGCCGGTCAAGAACGCGCCCCGCACTCGAGTGATCAACCTGTGCCGCACCGGCAAGTACCTGTCCAAGGGCTATTATTGCTCGCTGCTGGCGGAAGCCCGGGGCCAGCATGTGATCCCGTCGGTGTCCACCCTGAATAATCTGCGCAACAAGGGGCTGTTTGCCTTTGGCTTTGACGGCGTGTCCGAGGCGCTGGATGCGCATGTTGGTGATCTTGAGGCGGGCGCGAAGGTGAAAGTCAAAAGCTGCTTTGGCCAGTGTGCAGTGCCCGGGCTTGAAAGCCTGTGCCGGGAGCTGTTCGAACGCCTGCCCTGTCCGGTGCTGGAGCTGACCTTCAGGCGCCGCAGTCGCTGGGAGTTGACCGGCCTGGCGCCGTTGTCGCCCCGGGAGCTGGCGGAGCAGGAAGAAGACCTGTTTGCCAATGCCCTGGATCGCTATTCCCGCATCATCTGGCGGCAGCCCAAATCCGCCAAACGCTATCGTTACGATCTGGCCATGCTGGTCAACCCGAATGAGGCGCTGCCGCCGTCGGATGCGGGGGCGCTGAAACGCTTTGTACGCGCCGGCGAGCGGGCCGGGGTAAACGTGGAAACCATTACCCGCAAGGACTACCAGCGGCTGGCCGAGTACGACGGCCTGTTTATTCGCGAAACCACCGCCATTGACCACCATACCTTTCGCTTCGCCCAGAAGGCCGAGCACGAGGGCCTGGTGGTGATCGACTCGCCCACCGCCATTCTGCGTTGTGCCAACAAGATTTTTCTGGCGGAAAGCTTTGCCAAAAACGGCGTGCCGACCCCCAAAACCTTAATGGTGAATCCCAAACAGAAAGACGCCGCCGACTGGCTGGAAACCGAACTGGGCTATCCGCTGGTGCTGAAAATACCCGATGGCGCGTTTTCCCGGGGCGTGTACAAGGTGGCCGACAAGGCGCAGCTGGTCGAGACCCTGAGCAAGCTGCGCAATGCCTCGGCCCTGGTACTGGCCCAGGAGTATTTTTTCACCGAGTTCGACTGGCGCATCGGTGTGCTCAATCATCAGCCCATCTTTGCCTGTAAATATTTCATGGTGAAGGGGCACTGGCAGATTTACCGCCACAACGACGGCAAGGAGGCGGACTCCGGCGGCTTTGTCACCCTGCCAACCCATGAGGCGCCCTCGGCGGTGATTAACGCCGCGCTCAAGGCGGTCAAACCCATCGGCGATGGTCTGTACGGGGTGGATATCAAGGAAGGCAAGGGCCGGGTTGCGGTCATTGAGGTGAACGACAACCCCAATATCGATCACGGGGTGGAAGACGTGTTTCTGAAAGATCGGCTCTACGACATGGTCATAGAAGATTTCGTGCGGCGGTTTGAAAAGGGCAGGGAGGCCGTCGCCGCCAAAAAGGGGCGGCGCGACGGCCGTTAATGCTTACAGAAAGCCGGTTTCGCCCCGTTTGAGCGGATCCGGCTTGGGCTCGTCATCGTGGCAAAACTGCATGGAAGCGGAGTTCAGGCAATAGCGCAGCCCGGTGGGCGGCGGGCCATCGGGAAACACATGGCCCAGGTGGCCGTCGCAGCGGGCACAGCGGATCTCCACCCGGCGCATGCCATGGCTCATGTCTGCCAGCTCGCGAATGTGGTCCGGGTGATAGGGGGCATAAAAGCTCGGCCAGCCGGAGCCAGACTCGAACTTACAGGCAGAAGAAAACAGCGGCAGGGCACACAGCCGGCATACATAACAGCCGTCTTCGTGGTTATCGAGCAGGCCGCCGCAAAAGGGCGGCTCTGTGCCCTGGTTGAGCAGAATGCGGCGCTCGTCCGGGCTCAGCGCGTCGGCCAGGGTCTGCAGCCTGGCCTCTTCGGGCGGGGAGAGATCATAGGGGCTGGGAGTCTGGGCCATGTCAGATGTCCTTTTTCAGCTGATGCTTGTAGTAGTGCTGCACCTTGGCCACCTTGGGCCGGGCCACGGCGGCAATATAGGGCTGATCCGGGTGTTTGGCGGCGTAGTCCTGATGATGGGTTTCGGCCGGATAGAAAACGTCCAGCGGCTCCAGGGTGGTGACGATGGGCTGTTTAAAGGCGCCGGCCTGCTCCAGCAGGTCAATGTAGCGCTCCACCAGGGTGCGTTCCTGCTCGTTTTGCCAGAACACCGCCGAGCGGTACTGGGTGCCGGTGTCGTGACCCTGGCGATTGAGCTGGGTGGGATCGTGGGCGATGCCGAAAAACACCTTCAGCAGGGTGGCCGGGCCGATACGGTCGCTGTCATAGGTGATTTGAATGGCTTCGGCATGGCGGGTGGTGCCGGTGCACACCGCCTGGTAATTGGCGGTGTCGGCGTCGCCGCCGGCGTAGCCCGAGATCACTGCGATTACGCCCTCAAGCTGGCGATACACCGCCTCGGTGCACCAGAAGCAGCCGCCGGCCAGCACCAGGGTGCGTTCGCCGGTCTGGCGAAAGGCGCCGTCGTCGATATCGGGAAAGTCGTTGGGCAACAGCCCCAGTACCTCATCGCTCATGCGGTGTTCCTCCTTAAAAAGTCCGGCCTACGTTACCATAGACGAAGGTCGGAGCAAGGCTTGCTGTTGCCTTGCGGCGCATCCTGTTAATCTTGGCACCTTTCTTGTTTTGAACCCCGGAAAATTATGGAACTGGATCTGCTGACCCTGGGACTGCTGGCGCTGGCGGCCCTGCTGGCCGGCTTTATCGACGCCATTGCCGGCGGTGGCGGCCTCATTACGGTGCCGGCCCTGCTGGCCACCGGCATGCCGCCCACCATGGCGCTCGCCACCAATAAACTGCAAAGCTGCTTCGGCTCCTTTTCGGCATCCCTTTACTACCTGCGCCGGGGGCTGATTGACTGGCGCAACATGAGGTGGGCGGTGGCCTGTACCTTTGTCGGCAGCATGCTGGGCACCCTGCTGGTACAGCAGATTGACGCTTCCGTGCTGGAAAAGGTACTGCCGTTTTTGCTGGCGGCCTTTGCCCTGTATTTTCTGTTTTCCCCGCGGGTGGGGGATGAAGATCGTCAACGTCGGCTGGGGATCATTCCCTTTGCCCTGTTGGTGGGTACCGGCGTCGGCTTTTACGACGGTTTTTTTGGCCCCGGCACCGGTTCCTTTTTTGCCCTGGGCTTTATTGCCCTGGCCGGCTACAGCATGGGCAAGGCCACGGCCCATACCAAGCTGCTGAACTTCACTTCCAATATTGCCTCTCTGCTGTTTTTCATGCTGGGCGGCCAGGTGGTCTGGATTGCCGGCCTGGCCATGGCCGCGGGGCAATTTATGGGGGCCAGGCTGGGCTCCAAAATGGTGGTTACCCGGGGTACCCGCATTATTCGCCCCATGCTGGTGACGGTGTCGCTGGTCATGTCGGCGCGACTGCTGTGGCAGCAATATCCCCAGTGGTTTGGCTGGGTGGGCTGAGGTGAGCGATAAGACGGCGGCACTCAGCGGCCTGCTGGCCGACCAGCGCCAACGTTACCGGCGCTGGTTGCTGGCACTGAGCCTGGTGTTGGCGGCGGCGGTGCTGCTCAGCCTGCAGTCCGGGGCCGTGGGCGTGGGGCTGGAGGTGCTGTGGCGGCCGGTGTCCAGCCTGGAGCAGCAGGTGTTTTGGCAATTGCGGCTGCCACGCACCCTGCTGGCGGTGCTGGTGGGGGCCAGCCTGGCGCTGTGCGGTGCCGTGCTGCAGGTGCTGTTGCACAACCCGTTGGCGGAGCCCGGGCTGATTGGCATTTCCAGCGGTGCCAGCCTGGCGGCGGTACTGACCCTGTCTCTGGCG
The DNA here is from genome assembly GCF_011319775.1 of Oceanimonas sp. MB9. NCBI lineage: Bacteria > Pseudomonadati > Pseudomonadota > Gammaproteobacteria > Aeromonadales > Aeromonadaceae > Oceanimonas > Oceanimonas sp. MB9. Next base: position 592,478 of record NZ_VFBE01000009.1, read on the forward strand.
GGCTGGCTGGGCTGGAACCTGCCTCACTGGGGCGTGTCGCTGGCGGCCTTTGCCGGTGCCCTGGTGATTACTGTGCTGCTGATGCTGCTGGCCCGGCGCCGGCTGGGGCAGGGGGCCCTGCTGTTGTTTGGCGTGGCGGTGGGTATTTTTGCCAACGCCATACTGACCTGGCTGCTGTATCTGGCCGACGACGCCTCGCTGCGTACCTTTCTGTTCTGGATGATGGGCAGCCTGGGCTATGGCCAGCGCCTGTCCTGGGGCTGGTGGCTGCCGGCGGTGCTGGCGTTGCTGTGGCTGGTACGCCAGGGCCGCCGGCTGGATCTGCTGGCCCTGGGCGAACAACAGGCCCGCTTGCTGGGCCTGGATGCCCAGCGCCTGCGACCCCGGCTGGTGCTGGCGGTGTGCCTGCTGACCGCCTTCAGCGTGGCCATGGCCGGGGTGATTGGCTTTATGGGCCTGGTGGTGCCCCACCTGCTGCGGTTGCTGGTGGGCGGTCGTCAGTATTTCCTGCTGCCGGCCTCGGCCCTGGCCGGCGCCGCCCTGCTGGTGCTGGCGGATTTGCTGGCGCGGCAAACCCTGATAACCGGGGAGCTGCCCATCGGCGCCGTGACCGCCACCCTGGGGGCGCCGGTGTTCGTGTGGTTACTGGTGAAACGCCATGCTGACGCTTGATGCCCTCGGTGTGAATGAGCGGGTGGGGCCGGTCAGCGGTACCCTTGAGGCCGGCCGGCTGACCCTGCTGGTGGGCCCCAACGGCAGCGGCAAGTCGAGCCTGTTGCTGGCGGCGGCCGGGCTGCTCGAGGCTGAAGGCCAGGTTGAGCTGGACGGTGCCCTGCTGGATCATCTGGAGCTGGCAGAGCTGGCCCATCTGCGGGCCATGCTGGTGCAGCATTCGGTGCTGCCCGCCGGACTCAAGGGCTATGAATTGCTGGCCCTGGGCGTGCCCGGCGGAGAGGTGACCGAGGCCGCCTGTGAGCAGATGGCGGTGTTAAGTGGCTTTCTGAAGCTGGACCGCCTCTATGCCCGGCCATTGTCGGCGCTGTCCGGCGGCGAGCAGCAGCGCTTGCTGATTGCCAAAACCCTGCTGCAGGTGTCACCTGCGCTTAATCCCGATGCACGTCTGCTGCTGCTGGACGAGCCCCTGGCGGGGCTGGACTGGCAGCATCAGCTCGCTACCCTGCGGCTGTTGCGTCACTATGCCGGGCTCGGCCTGACGGTGGTGGCCTCCATTCACGACATCAACCTGGCGGCCCAGTTCGGCGATGATATCTGGTGTTTGCATCGTGGCCGGCTGGCGGCCCGGGGCGGCCCTGAGGTGCTGACCCCCGAGCTGGTGGCCGAGGTGTTTGAGGTGAGGGTCACGCTGCTGGAGCAGGACGGTCGGCGACTGTTGTTGCCAGACAGTGGTGAAACCGAAAATCGGCAATAGGGGCGGATTAAGTCCCGCCCCGTCAAATCGGCTCAGCCTTGCAGACCGGCCAGCAGCGACAGGCTGTGGTGGCGGGCCTGCTGATCGAAGATATCCGTGACCGCCATCACTTCTTGAGCACCGGTACGCGCCAGCAGACTTTCAAGCCGGGCCGCCACGCGTGTCGGGCCGCCGATGGCGGCGGCGCCAAGAAAGTCTTCCACGCCCCGGCGTTCGTGGGGCAACCAGTGCTGGTCCATGTTCTCTACCGGCGGGCTCAGCAGGCGCGCCTGGTTGCGCAGCAGCGACAGTACCTTTTGCTGGGCGGTGGTAGCGAGAAACTCGGCCTCGCGGTCGCTATCGGCCATGATCACCGGCAGTCCCAGCATCAGGTAGGGGGCGTCGAGCACCGCCGAAGGCTGAAACTGCTCCTGATAAAGTCGACTCGCCTCAAACAGCATGCGCGGTGCGAAGTGAGAAGCAAAGGCAAAGGGCAGGCCCAGCCGGGCGGCGAGCTGCGCACTGAACAGGCTGGAGCCCAGCAGCCAGATGGGCACCTCGGTGCCCGCGCCGGGAATGGCCATCAGTTTCTGGCCATGGCGTGCCGGGGCCAGTAACTGCTGCAGCTGTTGCACCTGCTCGGGAAAGTCTTCACCGTCTTCCGGCCGTCGGCGCAGGGCGCGCATGGTCTCGGGATCCGTGCCCGGAGCCCGGCCCAGACCCAAGTCGATGCGATTCGGATACAGGGTGGCCAGGGTGCCAAACTGCTCGGCCACCACCAGGGGCGGGTGGTTGGGCAGCATAATGCCGCCGGAGCCCACGCGAATGCGCTGGGTCTGGCCGGCAATGTGACCCACCAGTACGGCGGTGGCCGAGCTGGCGATGCCATCCAGGTTGTGGTGCTCGGCCAGCCAGAATCGCTCAAAGCCAAGGGCTTCTACATGGCGGGCGAGGGCAACGGAATTGCTGAGGGCATCGGCCGCATCGTGACCGGCGCGAATGTGCACCAGATCGAGCAGGGACAGTTTGACTTGAGATAACAGGCTCATGGCACCGCTCTATACAGTCGTTCAAGCACTTGCTCGCTGTCCTGCCAGCCCAGGCAGGCGTCGGTAATGCTTTGACCAAACACCGGCACCTTGCCACCTTCCACATCCTGACGGCCGGGCTCAATAAAGCTCTCGATCATGACCCCGGCAATAAAGCGGCTGCCACCCTCGAGCTGGCGGGCGATGTCGTCGGCCACCGCCAGCTGGCGCTGGTGCTGTTTCTGGCTGTTGCCATGGCTCAGATCCACCACCAGCCGAGTCGACAGGCCCACGGCATGCAAGCCGGCGGCGGCCTGCTCAATGCTTTGAGCGTCGTAGTTGGGGGTCTTGCCGCCGCGTAAAATCACATGGCCATAGGGGTTGCCGTCGGTCTGGTAGATGGTCATCTGTCCGTCCTTGTCGGGGGAGCAGAAAATATGGCCATGGGCGGCGGCGCGCACCGCGTCCAGGGCAATCTGAATATTGCCGTCGGTACCGTTCTTGAAGCCCACCGGGCAGGACAGCGCCGAGGCCATTTCCCGATGGATCTGGCTTTCGGTGGTGCGTGCGCCAATGGCGCCCCAGCTGATCATATCGGCAATATACTGGCCGGTCACCATATCCAGAAACTCGGTGGCGGTAGGCAGCCCCAGGGCATTGATGTCGCCCAGCAACTTGCGCGCCAGGGCCAGGCCGGTGTTGATGTCAAAGCTGCCGTCCAGGTGCGGGTCGTTGATCAGGCCTTTCCAGCCCACTATGGTGCGCGGCTTTTCAAAATAGGTGCGCATCACAATGCACAGCTTGTCGGCGTAGCGGGCCTTCAACGGCGCCAGCCGTTCGGCATAGGCCAGGGCGGCTTGCGGGTCGTGAATGGAGCAGGGCCCGATGATCACCAGCAGCCGATGACTGTCACCGGAGAGAATGGCTTCAATTTCGCTACGGGCGGTCAGCACCGTTTCGGCCATGGTGTCGGTGAGCGGATAACGCTCGGCAAGTTGATGAGGAGTGGTCAGTGACGCCAGCCGGCGACTTCTCAGTTCGTCTGTAGAGTGGGACATGAACAGCCTGCTTGAAAGAATGAGGTGCAGCAGCACAATGTCCCTAACATAACCAAAAGCCGTGGCAGGGAAAACCACGGCCTTCAAGTTTTCTGGGATTAACTGAAACGCTGTCCGGAGATGGCCGGATGGTAGATGGGCTGAATGACGTTGCCGGCGGGATCGGTGATGTGAAAGCTGCGGGCGCCGTCACGGTGATCATGGGGCTGATCCAGCAGGGTCACGCCCTTGGCCTTGAAGTACTGAAACCATTGATCCAGCTCTTCCTTGCTGTCGACGATAAAACCGAAGTGATCCATGCCCTGCACCCCGCTGGCGGGCAAATCGGCGCGGCCCAGCGACAGGTTGTCATTGCCGCAGGTCAAATACACCAGATTGTCGCTGGCGCGGTTGAGGATCTCCATGCCCATGATCTCGGTGTAGAACTGGACGCATTCCTCCAGATTGGGCATGGTAAAGGCGATATGGCGCATGCCGTTAAAACGACCGGGTCTTTCCATTGCTGGGCTCCTTGGCACTCATTCTGATATTTGTGTACTATTTGTTGAAATTACATAAACAATTGGAGTTTACAATGTATTCAATTATTGTCAAAACCAAGCTCAAGCCCGGCACCACCCAGGCTTTTCTCGACGCCATGCTGCCCAATGCCGCCGCCTCCGTGCGCGACGAGCCCGGTTGCCACACCTTTGACGTGCTGCAGGACAGAGCCGATCCCGAGCTGTTCTGGCTCTATGAAATCTACCAGGACGAAGCCGCCCTGGCCGCCCACAAGGAAACGCCCCACTACCAGGCCAGCCGTGCCGTGGTCAACGAGCTGATCGCCGAGCAGTCGGTGATCCGCGCCGACGTGCTGGCGGTGAACCCGGCGCGTTAATTCCTTATGGACATCATGGCCCGGCTGGCGGACTGGCACATCACGCCGCCGCTGATTGAGCACCCGCCGCTGCACACCTGTGATGATGCCGACCGCCTGCTGGTGGACCGGCCCGGTACCCGGCTGAAAAACCTGTTTCTGCGGGACAACTACGGCAAGCGTCATGCCCTGCTGCTGACACGGCACGACAAGCAGGTAGATCTCAAGGCGCTGTCGCGCCAGCTGGGCTGGTCGCGGCTGGGCTTTGCCTCGGCCGAACGCCTGGAGCGCTACCTGGGGGTGGCGCCGGGCCATGTGTCGGTGCTGGCGCTGGTCAACGATTCGCAGCAACAGGTAGAGTTGTGGCTGGATGAAACGTTGCGGGACGGCGACGACTTTCACTGCCATCCGCTGCGCAATACCGCCACCGTGCTGCTGAGCCGGACCGATTTGCTGCGCTTTACCGAAAAAACCGGCCATGCTCCCCGCTGGCTGGCGGTGCCTTCCCTGGGCTGATCCCGGCGGGGCGGCCATGCCCCGCCTGCTTTCCCCTCGCTTTATCCTGCCGGTGCTCGGCGCCCCGCGTCGCTTGGGTGTACACTGGCCGTTTTGGCGCCCGGTGCTCATGCTCGTTCATACTGGTGTTGCGCGCACAATGGCATAAAAAGGAGTGAGCCCATGTTATGGCCTTTGCGGTGGCTGCCCTGGTGGCTGCTGACGGTGCTGCCGGCCATGGCCGGCGACTACCAAATCGGGTTTCTTGCCTACCGGGGCGAGGCCCAGGCCAGGGGGGAGTGGCACGGAGTGCTCGACGATCTCAACCGGGCGTTGCCGGCCCATCATTTCGACGGTGCCTACCTGACCCAGCAGCAGCTGGATGCGGCCCTGGCCGAGGGGCGGCTCGACTTTGTGGTCACCAATCCGGCCCATTATGTGCTCAACCGCAACCAGGGGCTGAACTGGCTGGCGTCGTACCGGGATCCCCGTTTTGGCTCGGCTCGGGAAAGCGTGGCGGCCACCCTGCTGGTGCGCGCCGACGGCGACATTACCGCGGCCCATCAGCTGGCGGGCCGGCGTGTGGGGGCGGTGCATGAACAGGCCTTTGGCGGCTACCTGTTGGTGGCGGAGCAGCTGCGCCGCCAGGGCGTGACCCCGGCCAGCCTGGACCTGCAGTTTCGCGGCTACCCGGTGGATGCCCTGATCTACCTGCTGCGTGACGGGGCCCTGGACGCCGTCATGGTACCCGCTTGTACCCTGGAGCAAATGATGGAGGAAGGCCTGGTGGCCCGACAGGACTTTCGTGTGCTCATGCTGCAGGCCGACACCCCCTGCGCCCGCTCCACGCCGCTCTATCCGGGCTGGAGTTTTGCCGCCGCCGGCATCAATGACGAGACCCTGCTACGGAACATTACCCAGGTCCTGCTGGCCATGAAACAGGACGGGCGCGCCTTGTGGGGGGCGCCCATTCGCCTGGATGAAGTGGAGCGACTGCTGCAAGACTGGCGTCTGGGGCCGGAAGAGTCCCCGCCGCTACGACAGTTGCGCACCGTGCTGCTGGATTATTGGCAATGGCTGGCAGGGTTGATGCTGGTGCTGCTCACCATTGCCCTGCACCATGTTCGTGTTACTCGACTGCTGCTCAAGCGCACCGACGAGCGCGATCGGCTGCATGGCCTTATTCAGAGCCGGGAGCTGGAACTGGTGCGGGCGCGTCAGGCCACCCTGCTGGGTGAAATGGCCACCGGCCTGGCCCATGAGCTGAACCAGCCGCTGTCGGCCATTCAGGCCTACGCCCAGGCCGGCGAGCTGATGACTACAGAGGAAAACAGCCGTGAGGTGTTCAATCATATCGTTAGTGAAACCGAGCGAGGGGCCGATATTATTCGCCGTTTTCGCCAGTGGGCCAGCCAGCCGCTGCCGGGGCCACAGGCCTTTGCCCCCGAGATGCTGTGCAGGGAGCTGGCCGACAGAATCACTCCCCGGGCCCAGGCCGCCGGGGTGCGCCTGAGCCTGAATGCCGGTGCCGGCGAGTTGCTCAGTGTGCGCCCGGCGGTGGAGCAGATCCTGGCCAACCTGCTGGGCAACAGCCTGGATGCCTTTGAGCGCCGGGGTCGGGGTGGGCGGCTGGTGCTCACCGCCGTGTCCGGTGACGACGGCTGGACGCTGACGGTGGCAGACGATGCCGGCGGTGTGTCGCCGGCGGTGATCGAGGCACTGGGTCATACCCTGCCCGCCAGCCGGGTGCACGGCATGGGCATTGGCCTGATGGTAAGCTACCGGCTGGCGCGCCGGCTGGGAGGCAGGTTGACCCTGGCCAATGTAAAAGACGGCACGCGTGCCACACTGTTTTTGCCCGAGGATGACTGATGCACATTTACCTGCTTGACGATGATCCCAAGGTGTTGGCTGCCAATGCCTTTCTGCTCAAGGCCATGGGCCATGACAGTCGAGGCTGGTCCGAGCCGACCCGGTTTCTGCAAGAGTTCGATGGTGATGCCGAGGCGGTGCTGTTGCTGGATCTGGCCATGCCGGAGCTGGACGGGCTGGAGGTGCTGGCGGAGCTGGGCCGCCGGCAATGCCCGGTGGCGGTGATCCTGCTTACCGGCCACGGTGACGTGCCCCAGGCGGTGGAAGCCATGAAGCTGGGCGCCGTGGATTTTCTGGAAAAGCCGGTGGATGCCCGCCGGCTGGCAGAGGTGCTGGCGCGGGCCTGGCAACAGGCCCAGGCGTTGGGACAGCAGGCCGACGCCCGACGACGGGTGGCCAGGCTGTCGGCCCGGGAGCACGAGGTGGTGACCCTGGTCGCTCAGGGGCTGACCAACAAGGCCATTGCGGAACAGCTGTGCGTGGCGGTGCGCACCGTGGAGGTGCACAGGGCCTCGGCCATGACCAAGCTGGAAGCGGCCAATATGGCCGAGCTGCTGCACTGCTGGCAGCTGTATCAGGGTTAAGGACGTCAGAAGTGAAAAGTAAGACGTAGGGCCGTAGGTTGTGATGAGCGCAGCGAATCCCAACACTCAGGCGGCTGCGGAAATGTTGGAATTCGCGCTGCTCATTCCAACCTACTTGTCACCCCTCACGGATTTGCTTCCATCCAGGACTCAAGAATCAGCTGGGCCGAGACCGCGTCCACCGCATCCTTGCCCAGGGCCTTGTAGCCGCCGGCTTCAAACAGCCGGGCGCGGGCATCCGTGGTGGTCAGGCGCTCGTCCTGCAATTCCACGGGCAGGCCAAAGCGGCCATGAAGCCGGTTAGCGAACTTGCGGGCGCGGCGGCTGATGTCCTGCTCGGTGCCGTCCATATTGAGCGGCAGCCCCACCACCAGCAGGCTTGGCTGCCACTCCTTGAGCAGCTGCTCAATCTGATCCCAGCTTGGGACGCCATCGTTGGCCTTGAGGGCGCGCAAAGGACGGGCGCTGGCGGTCAGCTCCTGGCCGACCGCCACGCCAATGCTTTTCAGGCCATAGTCAAAGCCCAGCAGGGTACGGCTCATGCGTGACCCACCTGGGATGACAGCTGTCGGGAGTCGATGCCGAGCCGACCAATGGCCTGATGCCAGCGCTGACCCAGGGGAGTATCGAAGATCAGGCTGTTGTCGGCGGGTACCGTCAGCCAGCTGTTTTCCACCAGCTCCTGCTCCAGCTGGCCCGGGGTCCAGCCGGCGTAGCCCAGGGCCACCAGATACTGCTCCGGCGCCGCATCGGTGCCCAGGGTTTCAAGCACATCGCGGGAGGTGGTGATCATCAGGCTGTCGGAAAGCCGCCGGCTGGAGCCAAAGCCTTCCATCGGAGTGTGCAGTACAAATCCCCGGTCGGCGGATACCGGGCCGCCCTGCAGCACCGGCTGATCCATTCCGGGCACGTCGTCGGGCTCCAGCTCCAGCTGATGCAGCAGCTCGTGCAGGGGCATGTCGACCGGAATGTTGATCACCAGCCCCATGGCACCTTCCTCGTTATGCTCACAGATATAGGTCACGGAGCCGGCAAAGAAGGGATCCTTGAGGCTGGGCATGGCGATCAAAAAATGATGTTCCAGTGATTCCATGTTGTCTCGATATGAGTAGCGGGCCGCCGCCGGCAGCGACGGTGGCGCCGTGAGTGTTACTGTCAGGATAGCCGCTTTTCAATGGCGTCCATCAGCATGCCGGTGATGTTGACGTCAAAGGCCGCCTCGATCTCGCGCACGCAGGTCGGGCTGGTGACGTTTACCTCGGTGAGGCGGTCGCCGATGATGTCGAGGCCGACAAAAATCAGTCCCTTGGCCTTGAGCACCGGGCCCAGGGCCTCGGCAATGCGGCGGTCACTGTCGCTTAAGGGGCGGGCTTCGCCTCGGCCGCCGGCGGCCAGGTTGCCCCGGGTTTCTCCGCCCTGCGGAATGCGTGCCAGGCAGTAGGGTACCGGCTCGCCGTCCACCACCAGCACGCGCTTGTCACCATCCTTGATGGCGGGCAGATAGGTCTGCACCATGCAGTAGCGGCTGCCGTGCTCGGTAAGGGTCTCGATGATAACGCCCAGGTTGGGATCGTCTTCCTTCACGCGAAAAATGGAGGCGCCGCCCATGCCGTCCAGGGGCTTGAGAATGATGTCCTTGTGCTCGGCGTGAAAGGCGCGAATATCGGCGGCACGGCGGGTCACCAGGGTGTTCGGAGTGTGCTCGGCAAACCAGGCGGTGTAGAGCTTTTCGTTGGCGTCGCGCAGGCTCTGGGGCTTGTTGACGATCAGTGTCCCTTTGTCTTCGGCCCGCTCCAGCAGGTAGGTGGCGTAGACGAACTCGGTGTCAAAGGGCGGGTCCTTGCGCATCAGGATCACGTCCAGGCTGTGCAGGGGAGTCAGTTCGGGCTCGGCCAGGGTAAACCACTGGCCGGCATCTTCCTTTACGGTCAGCCGGGCCATGCGGCCAAAGGCTTCACCGTCGCGCAGGCTGAGATCGCCCATTTCCATATACCACAGCTCATAGCCCCGGCGCTGGGCTTCGAGCAGCATGGCGAAGCTGGTGTCTTTTTTGATATTGATGGACTGAATGGGGTCCATCACGATTCCCAGTTTAATGGTCATGCAAGATCTCCAAATCGGCATTGCAGGGCGGTAATGGCGGTCAGCGCCGCGGTTTCGGTGCGCAGTACGCGCGGTCCGAGCAGTATATCAAGAAAGCCACGGGCCTGAGCGGTGGCAATTTCCTCGTCCGACAGTCCACCTTCGGGGCCGATCAGCAGGCGTACGCCGGCATCGGGGGTGGGCAGGGTGTTGACGCTGTAATCGGCGCGGGGATGCAGGTTGAGCTTGAGCTCATTGGTGTCTTCCGCCAGCCACTGCTCCAGGGCCATGGCCGGGCGTATCTCGGGAACGCGGTTGCGACCGCACTGCTCGCAGGCGGCGATGGCGATTTTCTGCCACTGCTGCAGCTTCTTCTCCAGCCGTTCGCCGGTGAGTTTGACGCCACAACGGCTGGAAAACAGCGGGGTGATGACGTTGACCCCGAGCTCCACCGACTTTTGAATGGTGAACTCCATTTTTTCACCCCGGCTCATCACCTGTCCCAGGTGAAAGTGCAGGGGAGACTCCACCTCATCGGCACTGAACTCGCCCACTCGCACTCGTACGCTTTTCTTGCCGGCTTCAATAATCTCGGCCTGGTACCGGCCGCCGTTGCCGTTGAACAGCACCAGAGCCTGGCCGGCCTGCATGCGCAGCACCCGGCCCACGTGGTTGGCGCCGTCTTCGGACAGGGTCAGCTCCTGGCCGGTGGCAAGTGGACTTGGCTCATGGATTCGGGGTATACGCATAGTTTTTGCACTGCTCCTGAACAAAGGGATTGTGGTTGCCCTGAATGCGGCCGATGCGTTTGTCCCGCTCGCACTCCCAGGGAGTGACCGGGTATTGCCGGTTCCAGGCCTCAAACAGTTTCTGCTGCTGGCGGGCAATTTTCAGGTTGTATTGTTGCTGCATATACAGATAGGTGCGGGCAATGGCGCCCCGGCTGTCGGCAGGGGGCTGCACCTTGCGGCCCTTGAAGTCCACCAGCATCTGGCAGCGGCCATATTGTACCGGTTTGCCGTTCCACTCGGAAAAGCGGTAATTGGAGCGATCGCCGTTGACCTCACCCACCGCCGGCACCAGGTTGTGCAGGTCCCCTTCCATTTGCCGGAATCCCTGGTCCTTGCGAGTACAGTTCTTGCGCCCGCCCTGCTGCCAGCACTGGCGCTGGTGGCCGAATTCCCAGGCGGGCACCACATGTTCCCATTCAATGCGGCTGGCGCGGGTTTCCTGCTTGCGCACCCTGTAACCACAGCCGGCCAGGTCCGGCACCAGTTTTTTGCCCTGTTTTTGTATGTTGCAGCCACAGTAAAAGCTCACCGGATGATCGGTGTAAATGCCCGGAGCCACCTTTTTGGCCTGACGAAACGACAAGGCTTCGCCATAAGCCAGCGAGGAGCACAGGCTCAGGATCAGAAGAAAATAGCGCACGACTCATTGTTATGTTGGTATTTGTGCGCGCAAGCTTACCACCGGCGGCGGGGCGGGGAAAAGGGGAAGGATGGGAGCGCGAAGCAGGCTTCGCGCTCATTGTATATCACACCAGCTGCAGCATGGCCTCGGCAGAAGAGACTTCAAACTGGCCGGGGGCTTCCACGCACACTTGAGTGACCACGCCATCGTCCACCACCAGGGCAAAACGCTGGGCGCGCAGGCCGCCAAAGGCACCGGTGTCCTTGGCCAGCCCCAGTGCGCGAGTAAAGGCGCCGTCGCCGTCGGCGAGCATGGTAATGGCGCCGGCGTTCTGGCTTTGCTGCCAGGCGTGCATCACGAAGGCATCATTTACCGACAGGCAAAACAGCTCCACGCCCTTGGTCTGGAATTCGTCTTCCAGTGCGACAAAGCCCGGCAGATGGGCCTGGGAGCAGGTCGGAGTAAAGGCGCCGGGCACGGCGAAGATCACCGCCTTTTTGTTGCCGAACAGGTTGTGAGTGTCGGCGTTGGCCTTGCCGCTTTCGGTGATAAAGGTGAAGTCGTGCTGGGGCAGGGTGTCACCGGGTTTGATCATGGGGTTGTCCTTTTTCCTGACGGTTTGATGGGCATCAGTGGCTGGCCGCAGTGCAGACACTGGTATCGTTTCTGACCGCGCCGCACGCTGTTGTGCCGGCGCAGGCTCAGTTTATGGATTCGGCAACCGCAATCATAGCGAAAAACCGGGGCGACCTTCTCGGTATTGAGCCGGTGCCGGGTGCGGGGCTCAAGGCCGAACACCTCGCTCATGATGGTTTGCCACTCCCGCCCGTGCGGGCGCACTTGGCCATGCAGGGCAAAGGCCACCAGGTGGGCCACCTCGTGGGGCACGATTTCGGTCAGAAAATCCTGCGCATTGTCGGCCAGCAGCACCGGGTTAAAGCGCAGCTCCCAGCGTTCGGTCCAGGCGGAGCCGGCAATGCGGCCGCGCTGGTTAAAGCGCACCAATGGCGGGTCGAAGTGACGACCGGTGTGGCGACTGGCGAGAGCCAGGCATTCGCTGACCCTGTCTTGAATCTGCTGAAAAAGGGCGTCGTCGTGTTTCATGTTTGTATAACGGTAAGCCATAAATTGGCTCCGGGCTTACACACGTTGCCAAAAGGGATCGCACTGCGAAACATCAGCGCGGTTGCGCTCCGCCGACACGCTTCAAGTACCTCCATGTAACGCTCGAAAATGCCATCCATGGCATTTTATGGTCGGCTTCGGCAATCCCCACTGCTGCTTCGGGCAACATCGGCGTTGCCTGTTTGCTGTCAGTCAGCTCCGAGTGAATATAGGAGGGCAAAGGGTGTCTGCTTCGCCGTGCCCTTTGCGCCATGGATGGCGCAACGGAGCCTACATGGAGGTATTCACGGCGTGCCGGAGAAGCAGTGCGCTTTGACCGACGAAAGTGTACAGCTCTGCAAGCGGTACAAAAAAGGGGAAGCGAATGCTTCCCCTTGATGCTTACTTCAGGCCGGCGGCGTCGCGCAGCAGGGCGGCCTTGTCGGTGGCTTCCCAGGGGAACTCGTCCCGGCCGAAGTGACCGTAGGCGGCGGTGGCCTGGTAGATGGGACGGTTCAGGTCCAGCATCTGGATCAGGCCGTAGGGGCGCAGGTCGAAGTGTTCGCGCACCAGGGCGTCGATCAGTTCCTCGGCGACCTTGCCGGTGCCGAAGGTTTCCACGCTGATGGAGGTGGGCTCGGCCACGCCGATGGCGTAGGACACCTGAATTTCACAGCGATCGGCCAGGCCGGCGGCCACGATGTTCTTGGCCACATAGCGGGCGGCGTAGGCGGCGGAGCGGTCCACCTTGGACGGATCCTTGCCGGAGAAGGCACCGCCACCGTGGCGGGCCATGCCACCGTAGGTGTCCACGATGATCTTGCGACCGGTCAGGCCACAGTCACCCATGGGGCCGCCAATAATGAACTGACCGGTGGGGTTGATATGGAACTTGGTGTTCTTGCTCAGCCACTCGGCGGGCAGCACCGGCTTGATAATAAGCTCCATCACGGCTTCACGCAGGGTGGCCTGATCGATGTCGGGGCTGTGCTGGGTAGACAGCACCACGGTGTCGATGCCCACGGGCTTGCCGTCGTCATAGACAAAGGTCACCTGGGACTTGGCGTCCGGACGCAGCCAGGGCAGCTCCTTGGCCTTGCGCACATGGGCCTGGCGCTTGACCAGGCGGTGGGAGTAGGTGACCGGCGCGGGCATCAGCACGTCGGTTTCGTTGGAGGCGTAGCCAAACATCAGGCCCTGATCGCCGGCACCTTGCGCGTAGGGATCTTCGTCTTCCCGGTCCACGCCCATGGCGATGTCGGGAGACTGCTTGCCGATGGCGTTGAGCACGGCACAGCTGTCGCCGTCAAAGCCCATGTCGGAGCTGGTGTAGCCGATGTCACGCACGGTGCGGCGGGCCAGCTCTTCGATGTCGACCCAGGCGCTGGTGGAGATTTCACCGCCCACGATGACCATGCCGGTCTTGACGTAGGTTTCGCAGGCCACGCGGGCCTTGGGGTCTTGCTTGATGATGGCGTCGAGTACGGCATCGGAGATCTGGTCGGCAATCTTGTCGGGATGACCTTCGGACACGGACTCGGAGGTAAACAGTCTGGCCATTTTGCTTCACTTCCTAAAACTTTTAATGAATTCGGTGTTGTCAGGGACCGCACAAAATGGCGGTATTAACATCTGGACGGCTATTTTAGAGAGGCGAGGGCGGGAATGCCAGAAAAATGTGTGACCGGCACGGCGGGCGGAGGTCACGCCGGGGGAGAATAATTTGCGCCTCCCGGCCGTCTTTGGGACAATGACCGCCGATTTGTTCACCCTTCTTTATAAGAATTTCTCAGGAGATGTCGATGCCTTCTCGTCAAGTGCTGGCCAATGCCGTGCGCGCGCTCAGTATGGATGCGGTACAGAAAGCCAATTCCGGTCACCCCGGAGCCCCCATGGGCATGGCGGATATCGCCGAGGTGTTGTGGCGTAATTACTTGAAGCACAACCCCGCCAACCCGGAATGGGCCGACCGTGACCGCTTTATTCTGTCCAACGGCCATGGCTCCATGCTGCTGTACTCCCTGCTGCACCTGACCGGTTACGAGCTGTCCATCGACGATCTCAAGCAGTTCCGTCAGCTGCACTCCAAGACCCCCGGCCACCCGGAATACGGTTACGCCCCGGGCGTGGAAACCACCACAGGTCCCCTGGGTCAGGGCATCACCAATGCCGTGGGCATGGCCATTGCCGAAAAGGCGCTGGCCGCCCAGTTCAACAAGCCCGGCCACGAGGTGGTGGATCACTTCACCTACACCTTCCTGGGTGACGGCTGCCTGATGGAAGGCATCTCCCACGAGGCCTGCTCCCTGGCCGGCACGCTGGGCCTGGGCAAGCTGATTGCCTTCTGGGATGACAACGGCATCTCCATCGATGGTCATGTTGAAGGCTGGTTCAGCGACGACACTCCCAAGCGCTTTGAAGCCTACGGCTGGCACGTGATTCCCGCCGTGGACGGTCATGACAGCGCCGCCGTGGCCGCCGCCATCGACGCCGCCCGTGCCGAGACCGGTCGCCCGACCCTGATCTGCTGCAAAACCGTGATCGGTTTTGGCTCCCCCAACAAGGGCGGCAGCCACGATTGCCACGGCGCCCCCCTGGGCGAGGCGGAAATTGCCGCCACCCGCGAGCAACTGGGCTGGAGCCATGCTCCGTTCGACATTCCCGCCGACGTGTACGGCGAGTGGGATGCCAAGGCCAAGGGTGCCGAGCAGGAAGCGGGCTGGAACGCCAAATTCGACGCCTACGCCGCCGAATATCCGGCACTGGCCGCCGAGCTCAAGCGTCGCCTGAACGGCGAGCTGCCCACCGACTGGGAACAGCAGAGCGCCGACTTTATCAAGGGCCTGCAGGCCGCCCCGGCCAAGATTGCTACCCGCAAAGCCTCTCAGAACGCCCTTGACGCCTTTGGTAACCTGCTGCCCGAGCTGCTGGGCGGCAGTGCCGATCTGGCCCCTTCCAACCTGACCATGCACAAGGGTTCCAAGGCCATCAGCGCCGAGGATGCCGCCGGCAACTACCTGCACTACGGTGTGCGTGAGTTCGGCATGAGCGCCATCATGAACGGCATCGCCCTGCACGGTGGTTTCGTGCCCTACGGTGGCACCTTCCTGATGTTTGTGGAATACGCCCGTAACGCCGTGCGTATGGCCGCCCTGATGAAGCAGCGCTCCATCTTTGTATACACTCACGACTCCATTGGTCTGGGTGAAGACGGCCCCACCCACCAGCCGGTGGAGCAGATTGCTTCCCTGCGCCTGACCCCCAACATGAGCACTTGGCGCCCCTGTGACCAGGTAGAGTCCGCCGTGGCCTGGAAACACGCCATTGAGCGCAAGGACGGCCCCACCTCACTGATCTTCTCCCGCCAGAATCTGGGACAGATGGAGCGCACCGAGGCCCAGCTGGCCGACGTGGCCAAGGGTGGCTATGTGCTGCGTGACTGCGCCGGTACCCCTGAGCTGATCCTCATTGCCACCGGCTCCGAGGTAGAGCTGGCTGTGGCCGCGGCCGAGCAGCTGACTGCCAAGGGCCGCGCCGTGCGCGTGGTGTCCATGCCGTCCACCGACGTGTTTGACGCCCAGTCTGCCTCCTACCGTGAAAGCGTGCTGCCCGCCGCCGTGACCAAGCGGGTGGCGGTGGAAGCCGGTATTCGCGACTTCTGGTTTAAGTATGTGGGCTTTGGTGGCGACATCATCGGTATGAGCAGCTTTGGCGAGTCGGCCCCGGCCGGTGAGCTGTTCAAGCTGTTCGGCTTCACCACCGAAAACGTGGTGGAGAAGGCCGAGGCCCTGCTGGCCTGAGCCTGAGCACTGACTGAATAAAAAAACCGGCGTTAGCCGGTTTTTTTGTACCTGTGATCCTGGCCTCGGCGTGGGAAAAGGATACGCCTCGGGACGATCGTGATCACACTTCGTTAACCGTTGAACATTCGCCCCATAAGAAAAAGATTCATTTTTTCAGCGGGTTGATTCTTTTCTGAACATGGGGGCAGGCTTTTTATTTCCTGATGCTGTTGCCCGTCTTGTTAATGGAATGTATATATAATTATGAATTCATAATGACGTGGGCGACGTCATAACCAAGGAGAAGGTAATGGGAAACAATGTACACGCTTTTGGCAGCTTCTTTAAAAAGAGTTTGTTAACAATCTCGTTGGGAGCCACACTGGCCACCGCCTCGGTTCAGGCCGAAACCCTGCGGGTGGCCGGCAACTTTGCCGTGGATCACTCCAGTACCCTGGCCATGGAAGTCTTCAAGAAGGAAGTGGAAACCACCACAGGCGGTGCTCTTGAGGTCAACCTGTTTCCGGCCATGCAACTGGGCGGCGCCTCGGAAAATGTGGATCAGGTGCGCTCCGGCGTGCTCAGCATGACCTGGCTGGGCGTGTCCTTCCTGTCCCGCACCGTGCCCGAGCTGGAAGCGGTGAGCCTGCCCTTTGTATTCAAGGACAGGGAAACCGCCTTCAGGGTGATCGACGGCCGGGTAGGGGAGCTGCTTAACGACAAGCTGGCCGACAAAGGCTTTGTGGCCCTGGGCTTTATGGAGCTGGGTCCGCGTCATGTCACCAACAGCGTGCGCCCCATTGAGTCTATTGACGACTTCGATGGCCTCAAGATTCGGCTGCAGCCCAACGAAACCCACCTCAAGACCTTCCGCGCCCTCGGTGCCAGCCCCACCTCCATGGGCATCAATGAGGTCTACTCCGCCCTGCAGCAGCAGGTTATCGATGGTCAGGAAAACCCCTTCAGCATTATTCGCAAGAACAACTATCAGGAGGTGCAGCAGTACGTCACCGACACTGGCCATTTCTTTGACTTTATCGTAGTGGTGGCCAACAAGCGCCGTTTTGACAAGCTCTCCGACGGCGAGCAGCAGGCGGTACGCGACGCCATGGCCAAGGCAGTGACATGGCAGCGTGAAAAGGCCGCCGAGGAAGACTTGCAATCCCGGGAGCAACTGGTGGGGGCGGGCATGAAATTCAACAGCGTCAGCCTCGAACTGCACCAGCAAATGCAGGAGAAGACCGCGGGCATTATCGACGAGCTGAAAGAACGCCTCGGTGATGAGCTGGTGAACGCCGTACTGGAGGACGCCAAGTCATGACAACCGGTCATTCCGAGCAGCCGCACATGCTGAACGGAGCCGGGCCTCTGCCTACACCGGCGGCGCTGGTCCGCCGGTACCTGCTGAGGCTGGATGCAGCCTCCCGCTATACCATCTGCGTCTGCATGGCGGTGATGGTATTGCTGGTCTCGGCTCAGGTGTTCTGTCGTTATCTGCTGGCCGAATCCATCGACTGGGCCGACGAAATGTCGCGTCTGGCCTTTGTCTGGGCGGTGTTTCTGGCCATTCCCCACGGCCTCAAGCATGGCGTTCATGTGGGCATCGATGTGCTGACCAACAAGCTGTATCCCCGTCTGCAGGAAGGGCTTAGCCGGCTGATGATGCTGGTTAGCGGACTCTTGATGGTGGTGGTGTGTTACCAGGCGGTACTGGTGGCCATCGACGGTTGGGGTGAGCTGATGCCGACCATTCCGGTCAGTGCCTCGGTGTTCTACATTCCGGTGATGCTGAGCTGTGGCCATGGCCTGCTGCATCTGTTGTTCATGGCCTGGCAAGGCGCTCATGTCTGGGCTGACAAGGAGGAAGCCGCATGACCACACTGGCGATTATCCTGTTCCTGGTGCTGGCCCTGCTGGGCATGCCCCTGGCCTTTTCCCTGGGGCTGGCAGCCCTGGGTGGACTGGCCTGGAGCGGCATTGAACTGTCGGTGCTGCCCCAGCGCATGATGCACGCGGTCAATTCCTTTCCGCTGATGGCGATTCCGCTGTTCATGCTGGCGGGTGAGCTGATGGTGGGCGGCCAGGTGATGCAACGCACCATCGACTTTGCCAATGCCTTCGTCGGCCGGGTCAAGGGCGGTCTGGCGCACGTCACCCTGCTGTCCGGTCTGGGCCTGGCGTCGGTCACCGGTGCCGCGGTGGCGGGCGCCAGTGCCCTGGGTACCACCATGATGCCGGCGATGAAAAAGCACTACGACGCGGGCTTTGGTTCGGCGGTGGTGGCCTCGGCGTCAAACCTGGGCCCCATCATTCCGCCCAGCGCGGCCATGATTGTCTACGCCCTGATGGCCGGCTCCTCGGTCTCCGTGGGTGGCCTGTTCATGGCGGGTGTGGTGCCCGGTGTGCTGCTGGTGGTAGGCATGATGGTGCTGTCGAGCTGGATTGCACACCGCAAGGGCTATCCGCCCACGGGTGAACCCTTCAGCCTGAAGAACCTGCTGGTGCAGACCAAACGGGCCGGGGCCATCATGCTGATGCCGGTGATCGTGATTGGCGGCATTGTCGGCGGGGTGTTTACCGCCACCGAAGGGGCGGCCATCGCCGTGGTGTATGCCTTTATCATCGGTAAATGGGTCACCCGCAAGCTGTCCTGGGCCGATCTGCCCGGCTGTATGTTCCGTGCTGCCCTGACCTCGGCGGTGGTGGGTGCGCTGATCGCCTTTGCGACGCCGCTGACTTTCCTGTTCACCATCGATCTCATTCCGATGCGCCTGTCTGAGCTCATTCAGAGCATTACCGACAACCCGCAGGTGTTCCTGGCGTTGGTAATGGCGATGTTGCTGGTGGTGGGTATGTTCCTGGAATCGAACGCCGCCTACATCATGCTGGTGCCGCTGTTTGCGCCCATCGCGCTGGCCTACGGTATCGACCCGCTGTATTTCGGTTTTCTGTTCGTGTTCAACCTGGTGATCGGCATGATGACGCCGCCGGTCGGGGTGTTGCTGTTCGTGATGTGCGGCATCGCCAAAATACCCATGTCTCAACTATTGCGTTACGTCTGGCCCTTTATTGCCCTGCAATACCTGGTGCTGGCGTTGTGCTGGATTTTCCCCGAGGTAGTGACGGCCCTGCCGCACGCCCTGGGTTACTGATAACTGAATGAAACATAATGACAAGTAAGGAGCTAACCATGACCAATCGTACTCTGCTGGGCGTATTGACCCCTTCCTCTAACACCACTCTGGAGCCGGTAACCGGCGACATTCTGCATGGCGTTAACGGTGTCAGCGCCCACTTTGGCCGCCTCAAGGTGACCGAGATCTCCCTGACCGACCAGGCCCTGAGCCAGTTCGACAACGAGCCTTTCCTGCAGGCATCCCGGCTGCTGGCCGATGCCAAGGTGCAGTCCATCACCTGGAGTGGCACCTCTTCCGGCTGGCGTGGCTTTCAGGATGACGAGATCCTGTGTAAGGCCATTACCGACGCCACCGGCATTCCGGCCACCACCTCGGTGCTGGCGCTGAACGAGCTGTTTGCACTGACCGGTGTCAAGCGCTTCGGCCTGGTGACCCCTTATCTGCACGAGGTGCAGAAAAAGGTGGTGGCCACCTATGCCGATGCCGGCTTTGGCTGTGTTGCCGAGCGTCACCTCAATGACAAGGGCAACTTTTCCTTCTCCGAGGTGAGCGAGGACACCATCGAGCAAATGGTGCGCGCCGTGGCCGCCGAGGGTCGGTGCGACGCCATCACCATTTTCTGTACCAACCTGCGTGGCGCTCGGGTGGCGGCGCGGCTGGAACAGGAACTGGGACTGCCCATCTACGACACCGTCTCCACCGGTGTGTGGAAGGGCATGTTGCTGGCCGATGCCGATCCAAGCCAGATCCAGGGGTGGGGCTCTTTATTTTCGGTTAAGCCGTAATTATATATTATATAATTCATAAGTAAGGGCGGTCTGCCCGGCCGGCATCAGTCCGGTCGGGCAGACCGCCACAGTGATTTCTTATTCATAATTCGATCGGGATCACCCTTGTCCGCCTCTGCCATACCGTTTTGGCCGGCAACGGATTAAGGTAACTGATTACTAACAAACATATAACAGGAGCACGATATGGCAGGCAGTGTTAATCATCTCGGCAGTAATTCCCTGCGACGACGCTCGCTGCATGAGGAAGTGGCCGACTGCGTGCGTACCATGATCATTGAGGGAGAGCTGAAGGAAGGGGAGCGCATCAATGAGCCGGCACTGTGCAAGCAGCTCGATATCTCCCGCACCCCGCTGCGGGAAGCCCTGAAGGTGCTCAACTCCGAAGGCATTGTTACCATAGAGCCCAACCGGGGTGCCCGGGTGGCGGTGATCACGCCGGAGGAAATCCGCGAGCACTTCGAGATCATCTGCTCCCTGGAGCGTCGTGCCGCCGAGCTCACCGCCAGCCGCGCTACCCAGGCCGAACTGGAGCAACTGACCCGGCTGCAGCAACAGCTGGAAGGCTACCATCAGGCTCAGGACAAGCAGCAGTATTTTGAAATCAACCAGCATATTCACCGGCTGATCATCGAGCTGGCCGGCAACGAGACCTTGATCCAGTTGCATCATCAGCTGATGAACAAGGTCAGCCGCGGCCGTTACCTGGCCATTGGCTTTCACCACCGCTGGGACGAGTCCGTGGCCGAACACAGGGCCTTGCTGGATGCCCTCAAGGCCGGTGACGGCGACAGGGCTGGGCGGATCCTGGCCGAGCATGTCATGCATACCGGCGATCTGCTGGTGCAGGAGCTGGAGCAAAAACAGCACAAAGCGGGCTAATCATTCCCTTCAGGCCCCACTTCATGATGTTCTGATTGCTTCTTCACGCCGTTTCTTTCTTCCTTATCTCTTTCCATTCCCTCCAGCCGGTTTCCCGGCTGTTGTCGTGCCGCCTGTGAGCCATCGCCTGGTGGTGTCATGTGAGGCGAACCGGGCCTGTTCGATGATTATTTTCTTTTAGAGCGTGCCAGTTTTTCACTCCACACTCGATTGTTAATTATTTGTTTAGTTTGTGCGATCCCGTTCACATTACTGTGGTTGGTGGTTTGAAAGTACCCAAAAGCAATGATTAATTACAAATATATAATTATGAATTCAATTTAGTGGAAGAGAACAACATCAAGGAGTGACCCATGTACGAGTTTGATCTGGTGATTCGAAACGGCCGCATCGCCACCGCCGCCGACGTAACCGACTGCGATGTCGGTATCAGGGACGGCCGCATTGTGGCCCTGGGCCTGAACCTGGGCCCGGGCCGGGAAGAAATCGATGCCAGCGGCAAGCTGGTGCTGCCGGGCGGCGTGGATGCTCACTGCCACCTGGATCAGCCGATGCCCGACGGGCTGCGCATGGCCGATGACTTTTACACCGGCACTCGCTCCGCCGCTTGCGGCGGCACCACCACGGTGATGCCCTTTGCCGCCCAGGAAAAGGGTCAGTCGCTGAAGGCGGCGGTAGAGGATTATCATCGCCGCGCCGAGGGCAGGGCGGTGGTGGATTACGCCTTTCACCTGATCGTCAGCGACCCCACCGAGAAAGTGCTCAAGGAAGAGCTGCCGGCGCTGATTCGCCAGGGCTGTACCTCCTTCAAGATTTACATGACCTACGACGACCTCAAGCTCAACGACGGTCAAATCCTCGATGTGCTGGCCCTGGCCCGGGACGAAGGTGCCATGGCCATGATCCACGCCGAAAACGCCGACTGCATCGGCTGGCTGACCAAGCGCCTGATCGGTGCCGGTCATACCGCCCCCATATACCATGCCGCTTCCCGCCCCATGCTGGTGGAGCGGGAAGCCACTCATCGGGCCATTGCCCTGTCCGAGCTGGTGGATGTGCCCATTCTGATCGTACATGTGTCCGGTGAAGAGGCGGTGGAGCAAATTCGCTGGGCCCGCAGTAAGGGCATCAGCATTTATGCTGAAACCTGCCCCCAGTACCTGTTCCTCACCGCCGAAGACCTGGGCCTGGACGGCTACGAAGGCGCCAAGTGCGTGTGTAGCCCGCCGCCCCGGGACCAGGCCAACCAGCAGGTGATCTGGGACGGTCTGGAAGACGGCTTGTTTACCATTTTCTCGTCCGACCATGCGCCGTTTCGCTACGAAGACCCCCAGGGCAAGAAGCCGAATGGCGAAGAAGTGGACTTTCCCTACATTCCCAACGGCATTCCCGGCCTGGAAACCCGGCTGCCGCTGTTGTTCTCGGAAGGGGTCAACAAGGGCCGCATTACCCTCAACCGTTTTGTCGAGCTGACCGCCACCAACCCGGCCAAGATCTACGGCCTGTATCCGCAAAAGGGCAGCATCGCCGTGGGCGCCGATGCGGACATTGCCATCTGGGATCCCAAGCGTGAGGTGGTCATTCAGAACGAGCTGCTGCACCACGACGTGGATTACACCCCCTACGAGGGCCGGGTGGTCACCGGCTGGCCGGTGCTGACCCTGAGCCGGGGCAAAGTGGTGTGGCGCGATGGCGAGGTGCTGGGCCAGGCCGGTGACGGCCGCTTTCTGCCCTGCGGCAAGCCGGACATGGCCAAACCCAAGGTACGCCGCTGAGCGTCAGGGACGATGTCGGGCAGGCCGGCTCAGGAGCGGGCCGGCCGCCCATTAACCGAGCAGTTCAAGGAGTGAATATGTCATACCAAAGCGGGCGTCATTTTTTGCAGATCCCGGGTCCGTCACCGGTGCCGGAGCGTCTGGTGCGCGCCATGGCGCAACCGGTGATCGATCACCGCGGGCCGGAGTTCGGCGAGCTGGGCCGCACCGTGCTGGCCGGCATCAAGCGCATTTTCCAGACCGACAGCCCGGTGGTGATTTATCCCGCTTCCGGTACCGGCGCCTGGGAAGCGGCCCTGGTCAATACCCTGAGCCCGGGGGACCGAGTGCTGATGTGTGAAACCGGCCAGTTTGCCACCCTCTGGCACGAGCTGGCCACCCGCCTGGGTCTGGACGTGGAGTTTCTGCCCGGTGACTGGCGCCACGGTGCCAGCCCGGAAGCCATTGCCGAGCGCCTCAGCCGGGACGGCGACCATCACATTCAGGCGGTGTGCGTGGTGCACAACGAAACCTCCACCGGCGTCACCAGCCGCATTGCCGATATTCGCCAGGCCATTGACGGCACCGGTCACCCGGCGCTGTTGATGGTCGACACCATCTCCGGGCTGGCTTCTGCCGAATACAAGCACGATGAATGGGGAGTGGACGTCACCGTGTCCGGCTCCCAGAAGGGCCTGATGCTGCCGCCGGGCATCAGTTTCAACGCCCTGAGCGACAAGGCCCTGGCCCGCAGCAAACAGGCCAGACTGCCAAAGTCCTACTGGGACTGGGCCTCCATGCTGGCGGGCAACGCCAGCGGTTATTTTCCCTACACGCCGGCCACCACCCTGCTCTATGGCCTGAAGGAAGCCATCGCCATGCTGGAGGAAGAAGGCCTGGAAAACGTCTTTGCCCGTCACCAGCGCCATGCCGAAGCCACCCGCCGGGCGGTGCAGGCCTGGGGCCTGGAAGTGCTGTGTCTGAACCCCGAGGAATACAGCCCGGTGCTGACCACCGTGCTGCTGCCGGAAGGTCAGGACGCCGACGCCCTGCGCAAGGTCATTCTGGAGCGCTTCGACATGTCCCTGGGCGCCGGCCTGGGCAAGCTCAAGGGCCGGGTGTTCCGCATCGGTCATCTGGGCGACATCAATGACCTCACCCTGCTCGGTACTCTGGCCGGCGTCGAGATGGGGCTGATGGCGGCGGGCGTGCCCCACAGCCCGGGTGGCGTTCAGGCCGCCATGCGTTTTCTTGCCGACCACTAAGTGATTGCGGTGGCCCGCATGAGCGGGCCACTTACTCATGCCATTGGGCATATTCAAGGAAGGAGAGTCTCATCATGAGAAAACTGATCACCGCTACCCTGCTGGGCAGTGTCCTGGCATCCACACCGGCCCTGGCCGAGACCATCAGCCTCAAGGTCATCGGGCAACCGCTGGCCACCGGCCTTATTCAGAAAAACAAGGAGCAGCCATTTTTTGAAAACCTGGCCGAAAACACCGGTCTGCCGATCAAGGTCAACTACAAGCCCTTGGACACGACCGGCATCAAGGACGTGGAGCAGCTCAGGGTACTGAAGTCCGGCCTGTTCGATCTTATTTCATTGCGTATGTCCCAGGTATCCCGGGACGAGCCCACCATTCTGGGTCTGGATCTGGTCGGCCTGAACCCTAACTTCGAGCAGGGCCGCAAGGTGGTGGCCGCCTACAAGGACACGGTGGATCAGCGTCTGCAGGAGCGCTTCAACACCAAACTGCTGGGGGTCTGGCCCTTTGGCCCTCAGGTGCTGTTCTGTAACCACCCCATCAACAGCCTGGAAGACGTCAAGGGCCTGAAGGTGCGGGTGTATGACCAGAACCTGGCCCAGTTTGTGGAGTCCGTGGGCGGCGTGCCGGTGCCGGTGGCCTTTGGCGACGTACACCAGAGTCTGGCGCTGGGCATGATTGAGTGTGCCATTACCGGTCCCAGCTCGGCCAATTCCGCCGGCTGGCCGGAAGTGACCACCCACATGCTGCCCCTGGGCTTCCAGTTGGCGCTGAACGGCTATGGCATCAACCTCAAGGCCTGGAACAAGCTGGACGAACGGCAGCAGCAGACCCTGCAGGCCGCCTTTGACGAGCTGAACGAGGAAATCTGGCGCTACTCCGAAGAGCTGTTCCTGGATGCCAGCCGCTGTAACGTGGGTGAGCAGCCCTGTGACACCGGCAAGTCCTTCAACCTGGTGGAAGTACCGGTGAACGAGGCCGACCTGGCCACCGTGGCCAATACCGTGACTCAGGTGTCTTACCCGACCTGGGCCGAGCAGTGCGACAAGTCCAATGCGCAATGTTCCGCCAACTGGAAACGGGACCTGGCGGATATCGTGGACCTGTAACCCTTAACAACGCCGGCCTGTGCCGGCGTTGTTGTCTGATGAGATTTCAAGTGGATCGGTTGGCGATATGGGCCTCGCCGGTCCCACGTCCGGCAACAGGGTGATGGCTGCCCTGGCGCCGGTGACAAGGAGACGTTGACATGAAGCGCATAGAGCAAATGGCCAGCATGGCCTTTGGCGGCATGTTTCTGCTGTTGTCGCTGTTGATAGCGGTAGAGACCCTGCTGCGCAAGTTTTTCAAGATATCCCTGCAGGGGGTCGATGAGCTGAGCGGTTACGCCCTGGCGGTAGGCGCCACCCTGGCGTTCACCATCGCCCTGTTCGGACGGGCGCACATGCGCATCGACATTTTTCACGAGCGGTTGCCCAAAGGTCTGCAGAGCGTGCTGAATTGGCTTTCCGCCCTGTTCATGTGCGGCCTGGGCCTGTTTATGGTGTGGGTGTGCGTGAATGTGGTGCTGGAAACCCTGGACTACGGCAGCACCTCCCAGACGCCCTGGGCGACCCCGCTGATTTATCCGCAGAGCGTGTGGATGGCGGGCCTGGCGGTATTTGCCCTGGTGGCCCTGGGCTATGGCCTGCGCGCCAGCTGGCTGTTGGCTGCTGGCCGGCACCAGACACTGAACAATGAATTCAACCCCAAGGGGGTGAGTGAAGAGCTGAAGGAAGAGCTGGAAGATTTTGCCCAGCGCCAGCAGCAACAGGATCAAGCGACCGCGGCACAGAAGCTGGCCGGGGAGGGTGCGTAATGACTGTAACCACGGTTTTTATCGGCTTTTTCGCCATGCTCGGCATGTTGTTGCTGGGCGTTCCCATCGCCGTGGCCATGGCCCTGATTGGGGTGATTGGTGGCATCATGGTGTTCGATTGGACCTTTATGGACTCTATCGGTGCCGTCGTCTGGAGCGTGCACAACGAGGCGCTGCTGACCGCTATTCCGCTGTTCATTCTGCTGGGCGAGCTGCTGCTGCGCAGTGGAATTGCCGACAAGATGTTTCTGTCCATGGCGGCCTGGTTGGGCCGGTTGCCAGGTGGTCTGCTGCACACCAACATCGGCTCCTGTGCGCTGTTTGCCGCCACCTCCGGCTCCTCGGTGGCCACCGCCGCCACCATCGGCACGGTAGCGCTGCCGTCGCTGCAGGAGCGCAAGTACTGCATGCGCCAGTCCCTGGGCAGTCTGGCCGCCGGCGGCACCCTGGGGATCCTTATTCCGCCCAGCGTCAACATGCTGATCTACGGCTCGCTCACCAACAACTCCATCGGCAAGCTGTTTATGGCGGGTCTTATTCCCGGTGTCATGCTGAGTCTACTGTTCATGGTGTATATCGCCTTTGCCAGCCGGGGTCAGGGCAGTGTGCGGGAAGAAAAGCTGAGCCTGCCCGAAAAGCTGCGCCTGTCCCGCCACCTGATCCCGCCGGCGGTGGTGTTCGGCATCGTCATGGGCAGCATCTACAGCGGCCTGGCCACCGCCACCGAGTCGGCCGCCCTGGGGGTGATGACCGCACTCTGGTTTGCCTGGTGCTCCGGCAAGCTGTCGCTGACCTTCCTGCAGGAATGCTTTGTACAGACCGCGCGCATTACCGGCATGATTTTGCTTATCATCACCGCCGCCTTCGTACTTAACCTGACCATCAGCCTGACCGGGGTGGTGGATGAACTGACCGCCTGGGTGACTTCCTTTGGCCTCAGTGTGACCGGTTTGCTGCTCATTCTCATTCTGTTCTACCTGGCCCTGGGCATGTTTATGGACGTGCTGTCCATGCAGGTGCTGACCATTCCCATCACCTATCCCATCGTGACCGCCCTGGGTGTGGATCCCATCTGGTACGGCGTGTTTGTGGTACTGATGTGCGAGCTGGCGCTGATCACGCCGCCGGTGGGCATGAACCTGTTTGTGGTGCAGAGTGTGCGCAAGGACGGCGGCAATATCAGCGATGTGATGTGGGGCGTGGTGCCGTTCATCCTGATCATGATGCTGTTCACCTTCAGTCTGATGATGTTCCCGGAGATTGCCCTGTGGCTGCCCAACCTGATGTAACCCAAAGCTGGCGCCTCGGCGCCCTTGAGCTGGCGGCGGCTTATGCCGCCGGCACCCTGACCCCGCTGGCGGTGGTCGAGGCGCTGGGCGAGCGTATCGCCCGGCTCAACCCTGAGCTTAATGCATTTATCACTTTTAACCCGGCGGCCGCTGAGGAGGCGGCCGCCGCCACCGCGCGCTGGGCCGAGGGCCGGCCCCTGAGCCCGTTGGATGGTGTGCCGCTGACGGTCAAGGATCACCTCAACACGCAAGGGCTGGCCACTACCTGGGGTAACCGGGCCCTGGCCGGCAATATCGCTAGCGAAGACGAGCTGGCGGTGTCCCGCTGCCGGGCCGCCGGGCTGGTGATCCTGGGCAAGACTAACGTGCCCGAGTTCACCCTGGAAGGCTATACCGACAACCCCCTGTTCGGCGTGACCCGTAACCCCTGGAACCCGGCGCTGACCCCCGGCGGCTCCAGCGGCGGCGCGGTGGCGGCCCTGGCCGCCGGCCTGGGGCCACTGGCGCTGGGCACTGACGGCGGCGGCTCCATTCGCCGGCCGGCGTCTCATACCGGCCTGGTGGGGCTCAAGCCTTCCATCGGTGCCGTGGCCCGGGTCGGCAGCCTGCCTCAGGTGATGCTCGACTTTGAAGTAGTGGGGCCGCTGGCCCGCAGTGCCGCTGATGCCGAAGCCCTGTATCGCATTATCAGTGGCCCCGATGTGCGGGACCCAGCGTCCTGGCGCACTCGTCCCGAGGCACCGGCCGGCAAGCTTCGCATTCACTATGTGCCCCGTTTTGGTGACCAGCCCTTGCATGCCGAGATTGCCGGGAACGTGGAGCAGGCGCTGGCGGTGTTTGCGCGCCAGGGCCATCAAGTGACCCGGGGTGAGCTGCCGTTTTCCCTTGAGCCGGTGGACAAGTTCTGGCCCATGCTGGGTGCCGCGGCGGTGGCGGCCATTTTCCGTGCCTTTCCCGAAGCCGAGCCCGAGGCCGCCGGGCGTTTTCGCGATATGGCCGGGCAGGGCAGGCAACTGTCGGCCTCCGATTATCTGTGTGGCCTGGACGGCATTCGCCGCTTTCGCCGTACCGTGGCCGAGGCCTTTGTTGATATTGACATCATCGTCACGCCCTCGGCGGCGGCCCTGCCCTGGCCGGCGGAGCAACCTTATCCGGGCGAGATTGACGGCCGGCCGGTGGGCCCCCGGGGTCACGCCATTTATACCGGCTGGGTCAATGCCTGCGGCCATCCGGCCATCAATTTGCCGGCGGCGCCCTCGGCGGCTGGCCTGCCCATCGGCTTTCAGCTGGTGGCCGGAATGAGCCAGGATGAGCTGCTGCTGCGGCTGGCGGCGGACTATGAACGGGAAAGTGGACGGGGCTGGCAATGGCCGGCGCTGGCAGAAACCAAATAACAGGATGAGCACCATGGAACAACAAGTACAACAGCAACAACAGATTCAGCAGGCGGTGGCACGGGTGCTGGCCGCTTACGAGAGCGGGACCCAGTTCGAGGCCGGTGAGGGGCCGCAAACCGTGCAGCAGGCCTACGCCATTCAGGATGGCGTGGCCCGCCACCTGTGGCCGGCCGAGCGCACGCACTGCTGGAAGGTGGGGTCCCCCAACCGGGATACCGAACCCTACAGTGCGCCCATTCCGCCCCAGAAGGTGTATGACAGCGGCGTGAGCCTTAATGGCGCCGATTTTCACATGATTGGTATCGAGGCGGAGCTGGCCTTTCGAGTCACCCAGGCCCTGCCGGTGCGTGCCCAGGCCTACAACGGGCAGGAAGTGCGCGCGGCGCTGGGCGAGCTGTGCGTGACCCTGGAGCTGGTGGATACCCGGCTGCGAGAATGGCAGCAAACCAGTGCCCTGTGGCGACTGGCCGACAACCAGATCAGCGGCGGCCTGGTGGTGGGCAGCGGCATTGAAGACTGGCAGGACCGGGATCTGGCGCTGCAGCCGGTGCAGCTGACCGTGAACGGCGAGGTGCTGGCGGACAAAAGCGGCGGTCATCCCCTGGGCGACCCCACCATGCTGCTGACCTGGGCGGTCAATCATCTGGTGGCGCGCAACCAGGGGCTTCAGCCTGGCGATCTGATCACCACCGGCAGCTGGACCGGCATGAAGTTTATCGAGCCCGGCGCCGATATTCGGGCGGTGTTCCCCGGCATTGGCGGGGTAGCCCTGTCTATCGCATAAGGTGAATTAAAAGGCGCCGGGCTGCCCGGTAAGGAGGACATCATCGCCTGGTTACTGCCCGGCGGCCTGTGTGCCGCCATCATGCTGGCCCTGCTGCTGCCGGGCCCCGGTGTCTGGCTGGCCCAGTGGCAGCCGCTGCCCTGGCTGGTGGCGGTGATCTTTCTGGTCAATGGCCTGCAGACTCGAGTGCATGAGCTCAGGCCCGAAGCGGGCTTTGGCCGAGTATTCGGCCTGGCGCTGGTTATCAGCCTGCTGCTGTCGCCGCTGCTGGGGGCGCTGTTGTATCACTACAGCGGGTTGGCGCCGGGCCTGGCACTCGGCCTGCTGGTGGTGTCTGTGGTGCCGCCGACCCTGTCGTCCTGTGTGGTGCTGACCCGGCTCAGCGGCGGCAACGCCCAGTGGTCGCTGTTTATGACCCTGGGGCTGAATCTGCTGGGTATTATCACCATTCCGTTGATGCTGAGCCTGTTGATCGGCAGCAGTGGTGTGCTGTCACCCTGGCCCTTGCTGCACAAACTGTCGCTGATGGTACTGCTGCCCTTTGTGCTGGGTATGGTACTGCGGCGGCTGCTGGGGGCCAGGGTGGTGCGGCGCTGGATGACGGTGGTGCCGACCCTGAGTGTGGTCACCACTGCCTGGATCACCCTGTCTACCAGCCGGCCGGCCCTGCTGGCGTTGGAAGGGGTGGACTTACTGGCGCTGGCGGCCTGGTCGCTGCTGTTGCACGGTATTCTGCTGGCGCTGTGCCGGCTGGCGGGCAGGGGACTGGCCCGACCGGCACGGCTGGCGCTGCTGTTTACCGCCGCCCAGAAAACCACGCCGGTGGCGGTCAGCGTGCTGGTGGCCATGAGTGCCGCACAGGGCCTGGCGGTAGTGGCCTGCCTGGTGTTTCACTTTCTGCACATGTTGGCCGACGCCCTGCTGGCGTCGCGCATTGCGGCACGCACGGCGGCCATGGTTCGCGCCGAGGCTTAATGTTCGGCGCTGAAGGTACAGTAAAACCGGGTCGCCTCCCGACCCGATGTCACTTCAACGGGCGCCTGGTGACCGTCAAGAATGGCCTTGACCAGGGCCAGCCCCAGGCCATGGCCCGGGCTGTGGCGGCTGCGATCGGCCCGGTACAGCCGTTCAAAAATATGGGGCAGATCGGCCTCGCTGATGCCCATGCCAGTGTCTTCCACGATCACTTCGATGGCGCTGCCCTGGCGCCGGGCCAGCAGTTTGACCTCACCTCCCGCCGGCGTGTACTTGATGGCGTTGTCGAGCAGGTTGGCAAAGGCCTGGCTCAGGGCCTGGGGATCACCGTGGATCACCAGCTCCGGTGCCAGCTCGGTGGTCAGGGTGATCTCCTTGTCTTCGGCGGCGAGTTCGTACAGCTCGGCCACTTCTTCCAGCAGCCGGCTCAGGTCGCAGGGCTCGAGCCGGGCCGGATCCAGCCCCTGCTCGGCAGCGGTGATCGCCAGCAGGTAACCGAGCTGGGCCTCCATGCGCTGGTTTTCTTCGGCGCAGTCGAGCAGGCTGTCGTACCAGTGTTGCGGCGCCTTGCTGGCCAGCGCCTGCTCCAGGCTCAGGCGCTGACGGGTAAGGGGGGTGCGCAGATCGTGTGCGGCACTGTCCAGGGCGTGGCGCAGCCCGCTGACCAGGCGGTGGATTCGGGCCATCTGCTGGTTGAACAGCAGGATCAGCTGGCCGAGTTCGGTGTGTGTTGAGGCGGTTTGTGGCACCGGGCGGTCGAGGCCGTCCCGTTGCAGGCTGCCGATGCGGTGAATCAGGGCGCGAATGGGACGCAGGGTGCGTCGGGTGAGCCAGGCAACCAGCCCCAGGCTGATCAGCAGCATGGGCAGCAGCAGTTGCAGCATGGTCTGACGGTAGCGAGCCAGATCCTGCTGCCGAGGCTGGGCCGACAGCGCCACCTGCAGCCGGTAACCGTCAAGCTGGCGGCCCTGGTGCCAGCTGCCGTCGGCGAGTTGGCCGTCGACCTCGGCCGGCAGGGCGGGGCCGGCGCTGAACAGCAATTGTTGCGCTCGATCGCTGAAGCGCACCCGGTAGTGGCTCAGCAGCAAAAACTCCCGATCCCGCTCCAGCACGTGCAGCAGCTTGTCGGGGCCGGCGTCGGAGCTTACCCGCTGGTAGTTGTCGAGCAGGGTGGTCACCAGCTGGCGATCCTTGTCGAGCAGGCGTTTACCCAGCAGGTGATCGCCGGCCAGCAGCAGGCCGCCGGTCACCAGGGTCATCAGCACCAGGTACCAGAGGGTGAGGGTCAAGCCGGTGGTAAAGCGGGGATTAATCGGCGCGCAGGACATAGCCAATGCCTCTCAGGGTATGCAGCAGTTTTTGGGTCTGGCCCTTGTCGATTTTATTGCGCAGCCGGCATACCAGCACGTCCACCACGTTGGTCTGGGGATCAAAGCGATAATCCCAGACCCGCTCGAGAATCTGGGTGCGGGACACCACCCGGCCCTGGTGACGCAGCAGCAGCTCCAGCAGCACCAGCTCCCGGGGTTGCAGTGCCAGCCGCTGGTCGCCGCGCCAGGCCAGCTTGCGCGCTGGATCCAGACGCATATCCGCCAGTCGCAGCAGGTCCAGGGCCGGTGTCGGCTGGCACCGGCGCAGCAGCACTTCAATGCGTGCCAGCAGCTCGCTGAAGGCAAAGGGCTTGGTCAGGTAGTCGTCGCCGCCGAGGCGCAGTCCCTGCACCCGGTCGTCCACCGAACGGCGTGCGCTCAGCAGCAAAATAGGGAAGTCGGCCCCCTGGCCTCGCCATTCCTGCACCAGCTCAAGGCCATCCTGGCCTGGCAGCATGATATCGACAATGGCAAGGGCGGGAGCCTGTTCCAGGGCCTGCCAGGCGGCTTCTTCGGCCCGGCTGCAGTGCTGCACCCGGTAGCCCTGCTCGGTGAGGCCGCGGGTAAGAAAGGCGGCAATTTTGGCGTCATCTTCAACCAGCAACAGCTCCATGGCCTGGGTCTCCGTGGTGTGTATCGCGGTTATTGTACCGCCATCGGGCGAAGCGGCCATGAACCTTTCCATTCTGTAATGCAGCGGCAAGGTGAGGGCAAGGCAGGTTGGTTAAAGTCATCGGGACATCAACAAGGAGATGTATCATGAAAAAAGTTCTCGCCGTATTGGCCCTGGCCAGCCTGGGTGTTCAGGCCCAGACCATTGCTACCCCGGTACTGACCACCGATACCGCTCTCAAACTGGTGAGTGAAGGTATCGGCCAGTGTGCCAAAGACGGCTATAACGTCACCGTGGCCGTGGTGGATCGCAGCGGTGCCCTCAAGGCGCTGGCACGCAATGAAAACGCCGGCCCGCACACCCTGGAAAGCGCTCGTAAAAAGGCCTTTACCTCGGCCTCCATGGGGGTGGTCACCGCTGATCTGGCCAACAACATCGCCGACAAGCCGGCCCTGTTCGGGCTGCGGGAAATGCACCCCGACATGCTGATCCTGGGCGGCGGCCTGCCGATCCGAATCAATGATTAGTTGGTGGGTGGCATCGGCATCGGCGGCGCCCCGGGCGGCCACCTGGATCAGGCCTGTGCCGATGCCGCCCTCAAGGCGGTGCTTAAGTGAAGTCGGCAGGGCGACCTATGCCTGACCGCTCAGCCAATTCATCAGGACGTCTTCCGGCATGGGACGGGCGCGTAAAAAACCCTGATAGGCGGGGCAACCCAGCAGCCTGAGCTGGCTGCGTTGGGGCTCGGTCTCCACCCCTTCCGCCACCACCGCGAGTTGCAGCTGGCGTGCCAGCTGCAAAATGCAGGCGATAATGGCCCTGTCCCTGGGATGGGTGTCGATATGGCGAATAAAGGCGCGATCCAGCTTGAGCTCGTCTACCGGCAGTTCCCTCAGGTAGGCAAAGGAAGAATAACCGGTGCCGAAGTCGTCAATGGACAGCAGGCAGCCCAGCTCCTTGAGCCGGGCCATGCGCTGGCGGCTTTCGTCCAGGTTTTCCAGAATGACCCCTTCGGTCACTTCCAGGATCAGACGGTGACGGCAGCCGGGAAAACGTTGCAGCAGGGTTTCCATGCGGCTGACAAAGTCCGGGCTGTGAAAGTGGCGGGCACTGATATTGACCGACAGTCGTACCGGGCCGCTGTTGTGCTCGCGCCAGTGCTGCAGCCGCGCACAGGCCCGCTGCAGCACCCAGTCACCGATCTCGCAGATCAGCGAGGTTTCTTCGGCCACCGGAATAAAGAGTCCGGGCGGTATCGGGGCCTGCCCCGGTGGCTGCCAGCGCAGCAGGGCTTCCGCCCCCAGCACCCTGTCCTGCTCAAGGCTGAGCTGGGGCTGAAAGTGCAGTTCCAGCTCTTCATTTCTCAGCGCCTGCTGCAGGGCGTTGGACAGCTGCAGCCGTTCCTGAATTTCTTCGGCCATCTCCCGGTTGAAAAACACATGGCTGCCGGGGGCGATGCGCTTGGCCATATGGCTGGCGGTGTCGGCCTGACGCAGATATTCCTCATGGCCGGCATCGCTGAGCGGGAACAGGCTGATGCCGGCGCTGGCGCTGACGTGCAGGCGCAGGCCACTGATTTCAAAGGGCAGCGCAAAGAGTTCCCGCAGCCCCTTGGCAATCTGTTCGGCACGGGTCTTGGCGGTGGTGTAACCGTGGCCCAGGTTGGGGCACAGCAGCACGAATTCGTCGCTGGCAATGCGTGCCAGGCTGACCCCGTCCAGGCCTACACAAAAGCGGGTCAGCCGCTCGGCCACCTGCACCAGCAGTGCGTCGCCCACCGCATAACCGAGGGAGTTGTTGATGTTTTTGAAGTCGTCGAGATCCAGCAGCAACAGGGCTCCACGGCTGGCATCCTGGCCGGCCAGGGTCACGATATCGCGAATGTGCTCCACCATGAAGCGACGATTGTGCAGGCCGGTCAGTTCGTCGCCATACGCCATTTTTTCAATGCGGTGCCGGTTGGCCTGCTGCTCGGAAATGTCTTCGACATGATAGACGTAGTGGGTAATGCCCAGTCCGTCACGAATTTTGCTGACCCGTACATTGACCGGCAGGGGCTGGCCGTCGGTACGCAGCAGTTGCTGTTCGCCCTGCCACCAGCCGGTACGCTCCAGGGCCTGTATGATGTTGTCCACTTCATAGACGCCGGGCATGTCGGCCCGCAAGGCCAGCAGTGACATGTCGGTCAGCTCGGCGGTGGTCAGGCCGCACAGGCGGGCAAAGGCCTGGTTGGCCTGCTGAATGCGCATCTGGCTGTCCGCAATAAAAATCCCTTCCCGGGCTTCAAAGGCGGTGGCAGTAACCATCAGCCCTTCCTGCATGCGACGCTGACGCAGTTCGGCGCCGACCCTGGGCTCCAGCCCTTGCAGCAGGGCCTGCAGTGATGCCGGTTGCGTCAGTGGCCGGTCAAACAACAGCGCCAGGGTGCCGAGGGGACTGCCGTCTTCATGGCGCAGCGCCAGGCCGGCATAGCCCTGAATGTGGGCTTCGGTTAGCCGCTTGTCATCGGGAAACTGGGTCGCCACATCGGTGGTAAACAGGCGTACCGGCTCGCCGGTTTCCAGGGTCATGGCGCAGGGCGTGTGGGCCAGGTGATAGCTGAAGGGCGGACACAACTGCCCCTGACGGCTGCAGGCCAGCACGCGAATCGTGTCTGCCTGGCGGGGCTTGAGGCCGACCAGGGCGGTGTGGGCCCCGGTCAGCCCGACCAGTTGCAGCATCAACTGGTTAAAAAAGTCCTGGCCGGTGTGGCGGCACAGCAGTGGCGTCAGCCGGGTCATGAGCTCGCCGTCGGGAACGGGCCCCGCGGGCAGGGTGGCGGTCAGCTCCGGGGCCCTGGCGAGGTGGGTGGCCAGGGCCGCTACAAACTGCATGTCGCTGGCGCTCATGGCCGGGTGGGGACGGGCATATTCCAGGCTGAGCAGGCCGGCGGGGCCAGGCGCAAAGGGCAGGGGCACGTCGAGCCGATGGTGAATGCCGTCGGCGCTCAGGTAGTCAAAGGCCGCAAGCAGGGGCTGGCCGGCACAGTGACTATAGCTGAGACCACCCCGTTGATGCAGGGTGCGCAGGTAGCGCCGGTCGGCCCGCACCGGACGCAGGGCAAACGGCAACCCCTGGCTGTAGATCGGACGCAGCAGTTCGTCTGCCTCGTAATGGCGCCAGATAATGATACGATCCGGCCGCAACCGGCTGAACAACAGATCGGCCAGCTCCGCCAGCCGGGCGTCCCGCTCTGTGCCCAGGGCGCGGTGCAATCGCCATTCCAGCAGGCCCAGCTCGTCCAGGTGTTCGTTCTGGGAGACATCGGCGCTCAGCAGCCAGTTGTCGTGTTCAACCGGGGCCAGATGACACTGCCAGCGGCGGCCATTCACCGTCAGCCCCAGTTGCGTGGCCTGCCTGGCATGGCAGGCCTGCTCCAGCCGTTGCCGATCGTGTTCATTCAGTCGTTCCAGCAGGGACTGCCCTGCATTTGGCATCGTCAGGCCGGCGGGCAGGGCGGTCAACGGGTAAAGATGGAACTGGGGATCCAGCCTGAAAAAGCACAGGGTGTGCTGGGCCTGGGGCAACGCAGGCAACGACATGATGATGACATCCTTGTTCTTGTTATGGCCATGGCGCGTCATGATGACGGGGGCTGGTTTCATTGTAAACCAGGTGGCCGCCACTCATTTAATTTAGTTGTTTCTAAATTAGATTTATCTTTTAATGATGGCCGAGGTGTTGTCACACAGGAGACCGAGAATGAGTGCCATTGAATATGGAAGCGCCCTGGGAGG
Source organism: Oceanimonas sp. MB9 (assembly GCF_011319775.1). NCBI lineage: Bacteria > Pseudomonadati > Pseudomonadota > Gammaproteobacteria > Aeromonadales > Aeromonadaceae > Oceanimonas > Oceanimonas sp. MB9. Next base: position 628,048 of record NZ_VFBE01000009.1, read on the forward strand.
GGGTATCTTGATTGGCCTCGCCGCCTTGCTGTTGCTGCTGGTCGGTGGGCATGTCGCCGGCATTAGCGGCATCGTGACGGGCCTGGGGGGCGCCTCCGATAAAGGCTGGCGCCTGGCCTTTGTGACGGGGTTGATCACGGTGCCGCTGGCGGCCTTTGGTTTCAACCTGGCCGAGGCGGCACCGCTGCAGCATTATTTCCCCTGGCGGCTGGCCCTGGCCGGTCTGCTGGTGGGGCTGGGAGCCCGGTTGGGCAATGGCTGCACCAGCGGCCATGGCATTTGTGGCCTGGGCCGGCGGTCACCCCGCTCGGTGGTGGCGACTCTGGTGTTTATGGCGGCGGGCATGGCAACCGTGGCCCTGAGTGGACCGGGAGGCTGATCATGCTGATATTCATCGCCTTGTTGTCCGGCGCCCTGTTCGGACTCGGGTTACTGCTGTCGGGCATGATGAACCCGGAAAAAATACTGGGTTTTCTTGACCTGTTCGGGCAGTGGGATCCCACCCTGGCGCTGGTCATGGCCGGGGCCCTGGGCGTGTTTGCCCCCGGTTATTGGTGGTTTCGCCGGCAAGGTCGAGGACACTGCGTGCTGGGCGACTCGCTGCCCGAGGTGCCGGCCGCCCGTTTTGATCGCAAATTGTAGTTCGGTGCCCTGCTGTTTGGCATTGGCTGGGGACTGGCGGGCATCTGCCCCGGGCCGGCCCTGGGACTGCTGGCCAGTCTGCAATGGCAGGCCGGCCTGTTTGTGGCCGCCATGATCGCCGGCTTCTGGCTGGTGGGGCGGCTGCAAAAAAACTGAAGCCAGTCCCCATCGTTTGTAGCACCGTATTCTCTCGTCGGCCAAAGCGTACTGCTTCGCCGGCACGCCGTGAATACTTCCCTGTAGGCCCCACTGCGCCATCCATGGCGCAGTGGGCGCGGAGAACCAGACACCCTTTGCCCTCCTGGATTTCACTCTGAGTTGCCTGTCGGCATCCAATAGCCAACGTCGAAGCTTCACGAAGCAGCAGTGGGGATTGCCGGAGCTGACCGTCACATGCCATGGATGGCATGTGACGAGCGTTACAGGGAGGTACTTGAAGCGTGTCGGCGGAGCGCAACCGCGCTGTTGCTTCGCATTGCGCTCTCTTCCTGTTTTACTGCTGTTTCAGATAATCCAGCACCACCTCGTGGTGATCCTTGGTCTTGAACTTGTTGAATACCTTGGTGACGATGCCGTTTTCGTCCACCAGAAAGCTGATACGGTGAATGCCGTCGTATTCCTTGCCCATAAACTTCTTCGGGCCCCATACGCCAAAGGCGTCGGCCACGGCGTGATCTTCATCGGACAACAGGGTGAAGTTAAGTCCATCCTTTTCTTCAAATTTTTTCAGCCGCGCCACCGGATCGGGGCTGATGCCCAGCACCACCACCCCCAGTGCTTCAAGTTCGGCACGGCTGTCACGCAGGCCGCAGGCCTGTACCTTGCAGCCGGGAGTCATGGCCTTGGGATAGAAATACACCAGCACCTTTTTACCGCCGAAATCGCTCAGGCTCACGTCCTGGCCGTTCTGATCACAAAGGGTAAAGGCCGGGGCCTGGCTGCCTTCCTGCAGATAGCTCATTTGTTGTTTCCTGTGGTTGGTTTGCGTTTGAGACGAAAACTGTGGTGTTCGCAGTCCAGCTCTTCACACAGCCGGGCAAACACGGCCTGTGCCTCGTCATCGGTGAGGGCTTCCGGCAGGTTAAGCTGAAAATGGGCCTGGAACTTGCCGCAGTGCTCACCGGTGAGGGTCTGGTTCTGCATGGCCTGAATGTCCCAGCCGGCATCGCTGAAAAACTGGGTGCAGCGATTAACGATACCTGGCCTGTCGGTCAGCACGATGTCGGCGTCGGCGTTCAGCACATAGCTGGGTTGAGTGAACACCTGCGTGCGTTTCATCATGGTGATCAGTTGCTGGCTCTGGCCAAACAGTGGCAGGGTGGTTTCCAGTCGGGTGATCTGGTTCCAGCTGCCCGACAGCAGCAGAATAAAGGTGAACTCGTTGCCGAAGATGCCCAGCCGGCTGTCGACGATATTGCAGCCGCAATCGGAAACATGGCGGGCCACTTCGTTTACGATGCCGGCTCTGTTTTCGCCTATGGCGGTCACCACGAGATGATGGGTCATCGGCCGTCCGAATAAAGCTGTGGAAGGGAGCGTCATGGTAGCATAAAAGCCGCTTGGCTCCAGTGCCTCTCTTGTATTCCGGTTAACCGGCCACTACCATAGCGCTTCTTTCCCAGATAACGGAGCCGGCCCATGTTCAGTGGCAGCATAGTGGCGCTCATTACTCCCATGACCCCGTCGGGTGAAGTGGACTTTGTCAGCCTGCGCCGGCTGGTGGATTACCACATGGCGGCGGGCACCCATGCCATCGCCCCCATGGGCACCACCGGCGAGTCACCGACTTTGAGCACCGCCGAGCATCTGGATGTGGTGCGCGCCGTGGTGGAGCAGGCCGATGGCCGCCTTCCGGTGATCGGCGGCTGCGGCTCCAACAATACCCGTCAGGCCATTCGCCTGAGCCGTGCCATGGAAGACATGGGTGTGGCGGCCGGCCTGTCGGTCACCCCCTATTACAACCGGCCGTCTCAGGCCGCCCTGCTGGCCCACTACACCGCCATTACCGAAGCCAGCGGCCTGCCGCAAATCCTGTATAACGTGCCCGGACGCACCGGTTGTGACCTGTTGCCGGACACCGTTGGCCGACTGGCGGAACTTGCCGGAGTGATCGGTATCAAAGAAGCCAGCGGGCGTCTCGAACGAGTCAGTCAGCTGCGCGCCTGCTGCGGTGCTGACTTTCTGCTGTTCGGCGGCGACGACGAGCTGGCGCTGGATGTGATGCGGCTGGGCGGGCAGGGGGTGATTTCGGTCACCGCCAACGTCGCTGCCGCCGAGATGAGCGCCTTGATGAACGCAGCCCTGGCGGGCGACTGGGAGCAGGCCGAGGCGATTAACCGGCTGCTGCTGCCGCTGCATCGCGGGCTGTTTTGTGATACCAATCCTGTACCGGTGAAATGGGCCTGCGCCGAGCGCGGCCTGATTGACTCAGCGGTACCGCGTTTGCCCTTGATCCCCCTGAACCATTCGGGGCAGGAACGAGTAAGGGGCGCGTTGACAGAAGCCAACTTGAGGGCATGGATCCAAGCGTGAAAGCAACAACAATGATGACAGGCCTGCTGGCCGTGAGTGTACTGGCCGGCTGCAGTAACCCGGAAACCCGCAGCCAGGCAAACCGGGGATTTGACTATGAAACCGAATCGCTGCGCACCGCGCCGCTGCTGATCCCCGAGGGGCTGGAAGCACCGCGTTTCAACACCGAATACGTGATCCCCATCGATGCGGTGCGCGGCGCCGTCGGCAAGGCACTCGACGTTCGTCCGCCCACTCAGGTGCTGCCGCTGGTGCGGGGCACCGAAGCCATGGATGAAGGCACCGGCCTGTGGTTTTACCAGCAGCGGCTGGATCAGCCCCTGGAGCGTGAGCTGACCCAGGCCCTGAGCGCCTTTTTTGAGCAGAGCGACGCCGAGCACAACACCGTCGCCGGCGGCTTTGAAAGCGACGGCGAGGCCATCGGTGCGCCCAAGCAACAGTTTCGCTGGCAGCTGACCCCGGATCCGGTGCGCCGGGCCGTAGGCATACAGGTGCAGGCCACCGAGGGGGCCGACCGCCTGGCCCAGGATCGGCTGCGGGCCGAGGCCTCCATGCTCAACGCCTTTTCACTGTCCTACCAGCAGGCGCTGAGCCGTCAGCAGGAACTGCTGGATCAGGGCCCGATTGCCCTGCGGCTGGACAGCGAACAGGCCCGGCTGTTGGCCGAACAGGGCTATGACCGCACCTGGAAGCGGCTGATCACCCTGCTGCCGAAGCTGGGCTTTGACATCAGCAATCGCCAGCAGGCGCTGGGTTATGTGGACGTGGAGTTTGACGGCCTGAGCAAGGGCGACTGGCGCGATCTCAAGCTGCCGGCGCTGAGCATTCCCGAGCAGGAATACCGCATTCAGCTGGGAGATCAGGGTGAACTTACCAGCCTCACCCTGAGCGACAAGAACCGCGAGCCGGTGTCGGCCGAGGTGCTGAGTGAGCTGGCCAACACCCTTGGCCCGGCCTTTGAGCGCAGCGATCTGGTGCGCTGAGTGTTATGTAGGCCCGGCTGAAGCCGGGCCTACACGTTCTCAATCCTGAATCCCCATTCCCTGCAATGACCTCCATTCAGCCGGGCTTTGTGCTGACCCGCCACAGCCGGGATCGCCACGGCCACATCGACATTCACTACTGGTTGTGCACGCCCCGAGGGCCGGTGCGGCTGACCGTGCGTGGCGAGCGCGCCCTGTTGATGGTGCCGGTGGCCGATAGGACACGGGTGGAGAGGGTGCTGGCGGGGCTGGCGTGTGACTGGACCGAGCCCGGCCTGCACAGCTTTGCCCACCAGCCCCTGGCGGTGCTCTATTTCGCCACCATGGCGGAACAGCTGCAGGCGCTGCAGCGCCTGCAGGCCGAGGGCGTGGAAGTGCTGGAGCACGACTTTCGGCCCCACGAGCGTTATCTCATCAGCCGCTTTATTCGCGGCAGCGTCGAATTTATCGGCATGGCGCGACCCCAGGCCGGCTTCATGCAGGTGGACGATGCCCGGCTGCGCCGCGGCCAGTGGCAGCCGCAGTTTCGTGTGCTGTCGCTGGACATTGAATGCTCGGGCCAGGGGGAGCTGTATTCCATCGGCCTGTTTGGTTCGAAGCTCGCCCGTGTGATCATGATAGGGTCGCCCGAACCCGCCACCACCGACATACGCTGGGTGAAGGATGAGCCGGCGCTGCTGCACGCCCTTGAAGACGAGCTGGCGCGCTATGATCCCGACATTTTGATCGGCTGGAATCTGGTGGCCTTTGATTTGCGGCTGATCCTGAAGCGGGCGGCGCTGCACGGCATCAGGTTGCGGCTGGGCCGGGGCGGCGAGGGGGCCTTTTTGCGTGAACGGGCTCACACCGAGCAGGTGTTTGTGACCCTGCCGGGCAGAGTGGCCATCGACGGCATCGATGCCCTCAAGACCGCCTGCTACCAGTTCGACAGTTTCAGCCTGGAGTCGGTGGCTCAGGCCTTGCTGGGGCGGGGCAAACAGACGGAAGACGTGGCCAACCGGCTGGCCACCATCATGCGTGACTTTCGCCACAACAAGCCGAAGCTGGCCGCCTACAACCTGGAAGACTGCCGGCTGGTGTGGGACATTTTCGCCCACACTCAAGTGCTCGACTTTCTGCGCCTGCGCAGCCAGCTTACCGGGCTGGAGCTGGATCGCATCGGTGGCTCGGTGGCGGCCTTTGTGCAGGTGTATCTGCCGCACCTGCACCGGGCGGGTTTTGCCGCTCCCAACCTGCCTCCCGGCGGGGGGCTGGCCAGTCCTGGCGGCTATGTGATGAACTCCCGGCCGGGGCTCTACCGCCACGTGCTGGTGCTGGACTTCAAGAGCCTGTATCCGTCGATTATTCGTACTTTTCGCATCGATCCCCTGGGGCTGGTGCTCGGGCTGAAGGAAGACGATGCCATTCCCGGCTTTCGGGGCGCGCGTTTCTCCCGTACCCATCACTTTCTGCCCGATATCATTGCCGGACTCTGGCGCGAGCGGGATCAGGCCAAGCGGGAGCAGGACGAACCGCGCTCCCAGGCCATCAAGATCCTGATGAACTCCTTTTACGGCGTGCTCGGCTCCGGCGGCTGCCGCTTTTACGACACGCGGCTGGCGTCTTCCATTACCCTGCGCGGTCACGACATCATGCAACAAAGCGCCCGGCGCATTGAAGCCGAAGGCCACGAGGTGATTTACGGCGACACCGACTCGGTGTTCGTGCTGCTGAACGGCGAGCACGACGAGGCCTCGGGCAGCCGGGAAGGGCAGCGGCTGGCGGCCTTGATCAACGATCACTGGCGTGAGCATTTACAGGCCGAGCTGGCGTTGGAGAGCTTTCTTGAGCTGCAATTTGAGAGCTATTTTGCCCGTTTTCTGATGCCCACCATACGCGGCCGGGAAGAGGGCTCCAAAAAGCGCTATGCCGGGCTGAAGCTGCAACAGGGGGAGGCACAGTTGGTGTTCAAGGGGCTGGAAACCGTGCGCTCCGACTGGACACCCCTGGCGCGGGCCTTTCAGACCGAGCTGTACCGGCTGGTGTTTGATGATAAAGACCCGAGTGACTTTGTGCTGACCACCCTGGCACAAACCCTTGGTGGCGAGCGGGACGCGGAGCTGGTGTACCGCAAGCGGCTGCGCCGGCCCCTGGCCCAGTATGTGAAATCCCAGCCGCCCCAGGTGCGGGCGGCGCGACTGGCGGACGAGCACAACGCCCGCCTGGGTCGGCCGCTGCGTTACCAGCGTCGGGGCGTCATTGACTATGTGATCACGGTAAACGGGCCGGAGCCGGTGGAATACCGCCAGTCGGCCATGGATTATCAGCATTACGTAGACAAGCAGCTCAGGCCGGTGGCGGATGCCATTCTGCCCTTTGTGGGGCTGTCCTTTGAGGGGATCACCAGCCAGCAACTGGGATTGTTTTAAAGAGGAATGGAAGTGGCGGCGCCGGTTGTCACTCCCGCGAAGGCGGGAGCCCAGCGCACACGCATTTCACTTGGCGGACATGACGATGCCTAGCGCCGATGTGTGTCGTCGGATTTAGTGTCGTCCTTGTCTTCGGGCTTGTATTGGCCCGGGGGCACGCCCCAGTCGTCCTTGCCGTCATCCCAGCGACGCAGCTTCATCTTGTCGCGATTTTTCTGCACGTTCTTTTCTATGTGCTTGGTATCCTTGAGGGCGCTGACGAACAGGCCAACCAGAAACAGCAGGGGCAGGGCAATCCAGAGCCAGGCGCTCATGGTGTTTTCCTCATCGGTGAATATAGCGGGCGAAAATGTCGTCCATCATGTTAAGGATATGCGTTTTTCCGGCCACCGGCCGGGCGGCGATGGCGTCGGCCACCAGGGCCGGGGTCAGTTGTCGTTCGCATTCCTGAGAGAGTGGCCGGTAGCTCAGGTGCCAGGGCTCGGCCCCCACACCGGCGGCCACCGCATAGGGCAGGTAAAAGCCAAAACGCTCCATGTTGGCCGCCAGCCATTGGCTTAACGGGTAAAAATACCCGCCCTGCTCATATTCCCAGGGCTCAAGCTGCAGCTTGCCACCGGTGGGCAAAAGCCTGGGATCATAGATATCGAGATCCGTGCCCCAGTGGTGACGGCTGGTGCCGGGCAGGGCACTCCAGCGCAAAATGGCGTGAATGCGTTCGGGTTCGCTCAGGGCGAGCGCATCCAGCGGCTGGCTGTGGGCATCCAGCAACGGCCGGCTGCCCTCGAACTTGCCGTTCCAGATCGCCAACTGGCGATCAAAGCCACGAAAGCTGGACGCCGGCGTAAGCCGGAAGCCGGCACCGGCGGCGGCGGCCTGCAGGGCCACGAAAGCGTCTCTGGCCTGGGCCTGCAACCGGTGACCCGGCTCGGCCAGCGGCGTCAGATGACTTTCATTCAGGCCCAGCAGGCAGTCGGCTCTCATGCCAGCAGTCGCTCCAGAATGCCTTCGTACATGTCGGTGAGCTGCTCCAGATCGGCCATTTTCACGCATTCGTTCAGCTTGTGAATGGTGGCATTGACCGGACCCAGCTCAATCACCTGGGCGCCGGTCTGGGCGATAAAGCGGCCATCGGAGGTACCGCCGGTGGTCAGCAACGCCGGCTCCTGATGGCGTACCGCCTGCACCGCACCCACGGTGGCGGTGAGCAGATCGCCGGTGTCGGTGAGGAAGGGCTTGCCGTTCAGCAGCCAGTCGATGTGGTAGTCCAGACCGTGGGCGTCGAGAATGCTGTGCACGCGGGCCTTGATCTTGTCCTCGTCGAGCTCGGTGCTGAAGCGGAAGTTGAACTGCACCTTCATTTCGCCCGGAATCACGTTGGAAGCGCCGGTGCCGGCGTGAATGTTGGCAATCTGAAAGCTGGTGGGCGGAAAATAATCGTTGCCCTTGTCCCACTCGATGGCGGCCAGCTCGGCCAGGGCCGGAGACGCCTTGTGCACCGGGTTGTCGGCCAGGTGCGGATAAGCCACATGGCCCTGCACGCCCTTGACGGTGAGATCGCCGGTGAGGGAGCCGCGACGGCCGTTCTTGACCACGTCGCCCACCTCGTGGGTGGAGGAGGGTTCGCCCACCAGGCACCAGGTGATCTTTTCGTTACGGGCTTCCAGGGTGTCCACCACGCGGGTGGTGCCGTTGATGAAAGGGCCTTCCTCGTCGCTGGTGATCAGAAAGGCGATGGAGCCCTTGTGATCGGGAAAGCGGGCCACGAAGCGCTCGGTGGCCACCACCATGGCGGCGAGCGAACCTTTCATGTCGGCGGCGCCGCGACCGTGCAGATAGCCTTCAATTTCGGTGGCTTCAAAGGGCGGCGTGTGCCACTGATCCAGCGGGCCGGGGGGCACCACATCGGTGTGGCCGGCAAAGCAGAACAGCGGGCCCTCGGTGCCGCGGCGGGCCCAGAGATTGGTGGTGTCTTCAAACACCATGGTTTCCAGATTGAAACCCAGTGCGGCCAGCCGCTCCCCCATCAGCTCCTGGCAGCCTTCGTCTTCGGGAGTGACCGAGGGGCGGTTAATCAGTTCACGGGTGAGCGCCAGCACGGCAGAGTCAGTCATGTGTTTCCTTAACATTTATTGATTGAACAGGCGGGCATAGTGCTCCGGCTTGAAGCCCAGATGCAGTTCGCCGTCGAGGTCCAGCAACGGCCGCTTGATCATGGCCGGGTGGGCCTGCAGCAGGGCGGCGGCGCTCTCCGGCCCCAGGGCGGCCTTGTCGGCATCACTGAGGGCGCGGTAGGTGGTGCCCCGCTTGTTGAGCAGCTGTTCCCAGCCCAGCTGCTCCAGCCAGTGGGCCAGTTGCTCGGGGTCGAGGCCGTCGGCGCGGTGATCCACAAAGCGGTAGTCAACGCCCGCCTGCTCCAGCCACTTGCGGGCCTTTTTGATGGTGTCGCAGTTTTTGATGCCGTAAAGGGTAACGGTCATTGTGCAGCTCGTTAAAGAGGGTGGCCGGAATTTTGTCATTTAACCTTCGGGGCTGCAACCGGCCGTGCCGGCGGGGTAAAATAGGCTGGCGCATTAGGGCGGCTTTGGGTAGTGTTAGCCCTTTGAATTCCCGTCGTGGCCGCATTTGGCGCTGTTTTAAGCAGCCCACCTTCAGGCGGCCTTTTATCTGGTTGGCCCTCAACGAAAGAGAAAAAGGGGAAAGGCTTGGAACTCAAGGAATACTGGAGCGATAGCTATCACTCCAGCGATTTTAAATTGACCCGCATCGGCCTGGTGGCCATTCGTTTTCGCTGGCTGGTGGCCTTGCTGATCATCGGCATTGCCGGCTGGATTGCCGTGGACTGGTGGGTGCTGGACCCGGCCCATTTCAAGCTTATCTGGAAAATGCGCCTGATCACCGGCGCCATGCTCACCCCGCTGTTGCCCCTCAGTTACCTGTGCAAGCTCAACCGGCGCTGGATGATAGCCTCCCTGTATTTTCTGATCGGGGTATTGCTTACCTTTAACCTGGTGGGGTTGTGGAGCTTTCGCGACGGCACGCCCATTCCCATCGGCTATATCGCCTTTCCCTATTTTCTGCTGGCGTTGCTGAGCGTGTTGCCGCTGCCGGTAAAATCCGGGCTTCGCGTGGCCGTGGTGATCACCCTGTGTGTGCTGGGTACCGACTACTGGCTGAATCCCGATGGCCTGCACGGCGGCGCCTTGCTGGACCGACTGTGGCTGCTTATCTGTTTTTCCCTGGCCATGCTCTGGGTTCAGGCCGGGCAGTTGCGCATGCTGCTGGATCTGTACCGGGAGTCTACCCGGGATCCGCTTACCCGGCTGATGAACCGCCGCTTGTTTATGCGTCAGCTTGAGCTGCAGCGCAGCGAAGGCGGCCAACGGCCCTTTACCCTGATCCTGTTCGATCTGGACAGGTTCAAGCGCATCAATGACGAGCACGGCCACCTGATGGGGGACGAGGTATTGGTGCGGGTGGCCAATACCCTGGGCGATATTTTCGGCCCTGACGCCATCGTGGCCCGCTACGGCGGAGAGGAATTCATCGTGTTGCTGCCCGCAACCTCCCTGGAGCAGGGCCTGCGCCAGGCCGAGACCCTGCGCCTGGCGGTGGAATCCCAGCCGGTGGAAAACCCGCTAGGGGAAGGCGAAATCACCGTGACCCTGAGCGCCGGTGTGGTGGAAGGGAGTCATGACAGTGACCTGCACAGCCTGCTCAACCAGGCCGATGAGGCGCTGTATGACGCCAAGCGCAATGGCCGCAACTGCGTCCAGGCGGCGGCCTGAGCAATAAGCCGCCGCGACGGTGGTTTGTGACCGGGGCTTGGCTTATACTGCTCGCCAAGCCCCCGAATACCAACTTCACATCATGACTTTCCTGCGGAAAAATAACTAAGCGAGATGTCTATGCCCCAAGACCATCAGGACAAACGTGCCCTATACATTCCCTATGCCGGCCCCGCGCTGCTTGAAACGCCCTTGCTGAACAAGGGCAGCGCGTTTAACAAGGAAGAACGGCTTGCATTTAACCTGGACGGTCTACTGCCCCACAACATTGAAACCATTGAAGAGCAGGTCGAGCGGGCCTACAAGCAGTACTGCGGGTTTCAGAACAATCTCGACAAGCATATCTACCTGCGCAACATTCAGGACACCAACGAAACCCTGTTCTACCGCCTGGTGGAAGATCACCTCACCGAGATGATGCCCATCATCTACACGCCCACCGTGGGCCAGGCCTGTGAGGAGTTCTCCAACATCTACCGCCGCGCCCGGGGCCTGTTTATCTCTTATGCCGATAAAGACCATATCGACGATATTCTGCAAAACGCCACCAAGCGTAACGTCAAGGTGATCGTGGTCACCGACGGCGAGCGTATTCTGGGTCTGGGTGACCAGGGTATCGGCGGCATGGGCATTCCCATCGGCAAGTTGTCGCTGTATGTGGCCTGTGGCGGCATCTCTCCGGCCTATACCCTGCCGGTGGTGCTGGATCCGGGCACCAACAACCCGCAGTTGCTGAAGGATCCCATGTACATGGGATGGCGCAACCCGCGGGTCACCGGCGAGGAATACGAAGAGTTCGTGGACGCCTTTATTCAGGCGGTGAAGCGCCGCTGGCCCAATGTGCTGCTGCAGTTTGAAGACTTTGCCCAGAAGAACGCCATGCCGGTGCTGAACCGCTACAAGGACGAACTGTGCTGCTTCAACGATGACATTCAAGGCACCGCCGCCGTTACCCTGGGTTCGCTGATCGCCGCTTGTCAGGCCAGCGGCAGCAAGCTGTCCGAGAAAAAGGTGGCCTTCCTCGGTGCCGGCTCTGCCGGCTGCGGCATTGCCGAGCAAATCGTGGCGCAGATGAAGGCCGAAGGCCTAAGCGACGCCAAGGCTCGGGAGCGGGTATTCATGGTGGACCGCTTTGGCCTGCTCACCGACAACATGCCCAATCTGGTGGACTTTCAGCGCCCCCTGGCCCAGTCCCTGGAAAACCTGCAGGACTGGGACGTGGCCGGTGACAACATCTCTCTGCTGGAGGTGATGCAAAACGCCAAGCCCGACATTCTGATCGGCGTGTCCGGCCAGCCGGGTCTGTTCACCAAGGAGGTGATCCAGACCATGCACGCCCACTGCGAGCGGCCCATCGTGTTCCCGTTGTCCAACCCCACTTCCCGGGTGGAAGCCACGCCGGAAGACATCATCAACTGGACCGACGGCAAGGCGCTGGTCGCTACCGGCAGTCCCTTTGCGCCGGTGGAGTACAAGGGCACCCTGTATGAAATTGCCCAGTGCAACAACTCCTACATCTTCCCCGGCATCGGCCTGGGTGTGCTGGCCTGTGGCGCCAAGCGCGTCACCGACGCCATGCTGATGGCATCCAGCCGCGCCCTGGCGGCCTGTTCTCCGCTGGCCAAGGATGGGGAAGGGGCGCTGTTGCCGCCGCTGTCTGAAATTCAGCAAGTCAGCCGTCATATCGCCAAAATGGTGGCCAAGACCGCTCAGCTGCAGGGCCAGGCGCTGCAGACCTCGGATGCGGTGCTGGACAAGGCCATTGATGACAACTACTGGACACCGGAATACCGCAAGTATCGTCGCGTGTCATTCTGAGCACCGGTAACGGTTTCCAAAGGCATGCTTCGGCATGCCTTTTTTTGTTTGGTTTGCTATCCCTTGGGCGCGAGGTGAATGCCACGTTTTCTCTCTATACTGGGGATTAGCCCGGTAATCTAAATCAACCGACTGTTTTCGTTTGGAATTTTTCCATGGCACCACCGGCCTGGTGAGTGCCGCCGGGCGCCGCCAGGTGTTCAAGGAGGAATGCATGACCATTATTCACCCCCTGCTCGTGTTGTTGCTGGCTGCCCTGTGCGGGCCTGCCCATGCCGCCGACGTGCCCGTCGGGGTGACCCTGGCCGACACCCAGCGGCTGGTGCGGGGCAACGGCACCGAGCCGGCGTCCCTGGACCCGCACAAGGTGGAAGGGGTGCCCGAAGGCAATGTGCTGCGGGATCTGTTTGAAGGCCTGGTGAACTCGGGCCCTCAGGGTGACGTGGTGCCGGGGGTGGCCGAGCGCTGGGAAACCAAAGACAACCTGGTGTATGTGTTTCATCTGCGCAAGGATGCCAGGTGGTCCAATGGCGATTTGGTCACCGCCGCCGACTTTGTGTACGCCTTTCGGCGGGCGGTGGATCCCGCCACCGCCTCGCCCTATTCCTGGTATCTGGAAAAGGCCACCATTCAACAGGCCACCGAGGTGGTCAACGGCCGGCTGCCGCCCGAGGAGCTGGGCATCAAGGCGCTCAACGATCACACCCTGGAAATCACCCTGGCCAGTCCGGTGCCCTATTTTGTGTCCATGCTGTCGCTGGCGCCCACCTACCCGGTGCACAGGGGCACGCTGGAGCAACACGGCGACACCTGGACCCGGGTTGGGAATATGGTTTCCAACGGCGCCTACCGGCTGAGCAACTGGGTGGTCAACGAACGCATTGAGCTAAAGCGCAATCCCCATTACTGGAACGACGAGCATACGGTGCTGGATGAGGTCGCCTACCTGCCCATAGCGTCACAAAATGCCGAAATGAACCGGTTTTTGTCCGGCGAGCTGGACATGACCTACGACATTCCCCTGGAGCATTTCAAGCGGCTGCGGCAGGAGCGCCCGGACGCCATTCGCGTGGGCGGTTATGTGGGCACCTATTACTATATTTTCAACACGAGAAAGCCGCCCTTTAATGATGCCCGCATACGCAAGGCCCTGTCCTATGCCATCGACCGTGACATTATTGCCGGCAAGGTGATGGGACAGGGTGAACTTCCGGCCTATACCCTGGCACCCAGGGTGGTGGATGGTTTTACCCCGCCGGCCCTGGACTGGGCCGGCTGGAGCCAGGCGGAGCGGAATGAACGGGCCCGGGCGCTGATCGAGCAGGCCGGTTATGGCAGGGGCAACCCCCTGCGTTTTGAGCTGCTGTACAACACCAGTGAAAACCACCGCAAGGTGGCCGTGGCCATTGCGTCCATGTGGAAGAAACACCTGGGGGTGGAAGTGGAGCTGGTCAATCAGGAATGGAAAACCTACCTCGACACCAAGACGCAAGGAAACTTCGATGTGGCCCGGGCCGGCTGGATTGCCGACTATAACGAGGCCTCCAGCATGCTGGATCTGATGCAGAGCAGTCATGGCAACAACGACGGCAAATACAGCAATCCCGGCTTTGACCGGCTCATGGCCCGGTCACGGCTGGCCACCGACGTACAGGCCCGCAATGACCTCTATGCCCGGGCCGAGGAAATGCTGGCGGTGGACATGCCTCTTGCGCCCATCTACCAGTACGTCAAGGCGCGGCTGGTGCAGCCCCGGGTGGGCGGTTACCCCAATAACCCCCTCGACAATATCTATAGCAAGGACATGTACATCAAGGCCGAATAGGGCCCGTTTGAGCGGGGGCTGGCCTGCCGGTAAATACGTCCGGCTGAAATCGGGCCCTAAGGGGATAGCAAGTCATCGGCAGACATAGGGGCGCCATGTTTACATTCATAATCAAAAGACTACTGGAAGCCATTCCCACCCTGCTGGTGCTGATCACCCTGTCGTTTTTCATGATGCGCTTTGCCCCCGGCAATCCCTTCAGCACCGAGCGCGCACTGCCTCCCGAGATCATGGCCAACATCGAGGCCAAATACGGCTTTGACAAGCCGGTGCTGGAGCAGTATTTCACCTACCTCGGCAACCTGGCCCGAGGGGATCTCGGCCCCTCGTTCAAGTACCGGGATTTCACCGTGAACGAGCTGGTGGCCCAGGCGCTGCCGGTGTCGGCCCGCATCGGCCTGTTTGCCTTTACCGGGGCCGTGCTGCTGGGCGTGGCTGCGGGCATGGTGGCGGCGCTAAAACAAAACAGCCTGATGGACCATATGGTGATGTCCGGCGCCATGCTGGGGGTGGTTATCCCGTCCTTTGTACTGGCGCCGTTGCTGATCCTGGTGTTCGCCATCTGGCTGCAATGGTTGCCCGCCGGGGGCTGGCAGGACGGGGGTTGGCAATATCTGTTGCTACCGGTCACCGCCATGATGATGCACTACATCGCCACCATTGCCCGCATCATGCGCGGCGCCATGATCGAAGTGCTGAATGCCCCCTTTATTCGCACCGCCAGGGCCAAGGGTCTGCCCATGGCGCGTATTGTGTTGCGCCATGCCCTGCGTCCGGCGCTGCTGCCGGTGGTGTCTTACCTGGGACCGGCCTTTGTGGGCATCATTACCGGCTCCGTGGTCATCGAGACCATCTTTGGCCTGCCTGGCATCGGCCAGTTGTTCGTCAACGGGGCGCTGAACCGTGACTACTCCATGGTGCTGGGGCTCACCATACTGGTGGGTGCGCTCACCATTACCTTTAATGCGGTGGTCGACATTCTCTATGCCCTGATCGATCCCAAAATCCGTTATTGAGGCGCGCATGATGACAACCCGGGACAAGACCGCGGCGGTGGCCCAGTTTGCCGGCGAACTGGAAGTGCAGGGCCGCTCGCTATGGGGCGACGCCCGGCGGCGTTTCTTTCGCAACCGGGCGGCCCTGGCCAGCATGCTGATCCTGCTGCTGATGGCCCTGCTGGTGCTGGTGGGGCCGGCGCTGTCGCGCTACAGCCTGGACGAGCCCGACTGGGGCGCCATGATGGCGGCGCCGGCGCTGGCCGGCGGCCATTATTTCGGTACCGACTCCCTGGGCCGGGATCTGTTTGTGCGCACCCTGATCGGCGGGCGTATGTCGCTGATGGTGGGGTTGCTCGGCGCCCTGGTGGCGGTGGTGATCGGCACCCTGTACGGCGCCATCGCCGGCTTTATGGGTGGACGCACCGACAGGGTGATGATGCGTATACTGGAAATCCTCTATGCCTTTCCCTTCATGTTTTTCGTGATCCTGCTGGTGACCTTCTTTGGTCGCAATATCGGCCTGATTTTCTTTGCCATCGGCGCGGTGAGCTGGCTCGACATGGCGCGCATCGTGCGCGGTCAGACCCTGAGCCTGAAGGGCAGAGAGTTTATCGAGGCGGCCGAGGTGTGCGGCGTCAGCCGGCTGCGCATTATCACTCGCCATATCGTGCCCAATGTGCTCGGCATTGTGGTGGTGTATGCCACCCTGCTGGTGCCGGGCATGATTTTGTTTGAGTCTTTTCTCAGCTTTCTCGGCCTGGGGGTACAGGAGCCCATGACCAGCTGGGGGGCGCTGCTGGACGAGGGGGCCAAATCGATGGAAGTGGCCCCCTGGCAGCTGTTGTTTCCCGCCGGCTTTATGGTGGTGGCCCTGTTTTGTTTCAACTTTCTCGGGGACGGCCTGCGGGACGCCCTGGATCCGCGGGACCGCTGATGGAAACGAACATGGCGTTGTTAAAGGTCGATGGCCTCAGGGTGGCGTTCACCACTCATGAAGGACAAGTGGTGGCGGTCGACGAGCTGAGCTTTACCCTTAACGCCGGCGAGACCCTGGGGCTGGTGGGCGAGTCGGGCTCGGGCAAGAGCCAGACGGCCTTTGCCATCATGGGCCTGCTGGCCAAAAATGGCCGCGCCACGGGCAGCCTGCGCTACCGGGGCAGGGAGCTGCTGGGCCTGCCGGAGCGAAAGCTCAATCGCATTCGTGCCCAAGAGGTCGCCATGATTTTTCAGGATCCCATGACCTCCCTCAACCCTTATATGAAAGTGGGCGAGCAGCTGACGGAGGTACTGGCGCTGCACAAGGGCATGGGTCGCCAGGATGCCGTGAATGAGTCGGTGCGCATGCTTGAAGCGGTACAAATTCCCGAGGCGCGGGATCGCATGAATCGCTACCCCCACGAATTCTCCGGCGGCATGCGCCAGCGGGTGATGATCGCCATGGCGCTGCTGTGTCGGCCCAGCCTGCTGATTGCCGACGAGCCCACCACCGCCCTGGACGTGACCGTGCAGGCCCAGATCATGAGCCTGCTCAACGAGCTGAAAACCGAGTTCGGCACCGCCATCATGCTGATCACCCACGATCTGGGGGTGGTGGCCGGCAGTTGTGATCGAGTGCTGGTGATGTATGCCGGCCGCACCATGGAAACCGCTCCAGTGCGCAGCCTCTTTTACCATCCTGCCCATCCTTATACTCAGGGGTTGTTGCGGGCGGTTCCCCGGCTCGACACCGATGCCGGAAAGCTGGTCACCATTGCCGGTGATCCGCCCAGCCTGCTGCACCGACCGACGGGCTGCCCCTTTCAGCAGCGCTGCCCCCATGTGTTTGCGCGTTGCCGGGAGCAGGTGCCGCCGCTAAGGGACGTGGGCATGGGCCGGCGCAGCGCCTGCTTTCTGGATATTTCCCATGACTGAGCCGTGGCTGTGCGTCGACGACCTGCGAGTGCACTTTTCCGTGCGCCCCAGGCACGCCTGGCCCTGGCAGCCGGCAGCTGTATTGAGGGCGGTGGACGGGGTCAGCTTCACCCTGGCGCCGGGGGAAACCTTAGGGATAGTGGGGGAGTCGGGCTGCGGCAAGTCCACCCTGGCCCGGGCGATTATCGGCCTGGTGCCCGCCACCGCTGGCAGCGTGGCCTGGCGGGGCAGGGCGCTTGGCGGGCTGGCGGCCAGAGAGTGGCGCGCGCTGCGCCGGGACGTGCAGATGATTTTTCAGGATCCGCTGGCCTCGCTCAATCCACGCATGACGGTGGGTGACATTATCGCCGAACCCCTCGTTACCTTTGAACCGCATCAGGGCAGGGTCGAAGTGCGCCAGCGGGTAGCAGCCATGATGGAGCGGGTGGGCTTGTTGCCCAGCCTGGTCAACCGCTACCCCCACGAGTTTTCCGGGGGCCAGTGCCAGCGCATTGGCATTGCCCGGGCGCTGATTTTAAAGCCAAAGCTGATTATTTGTGACGAGCCGGTGTCGGCGCTGGATGTGTCGGTGCAGGCCCAGGTGATCAACCTGCTGAAAGACTTGCAGCGGGAAATGGGCCTGGCGCTAATCTTTATTGCCCACGATCTGTCGGTGGTACGCCATATCTCGAACCGAGTGCTGGTGATGTATCTGGGCCATGGGGTGGAGCTGGCCGACAAGCATGCCCTCTACCACCACCCGAAACACCCTTACACGCAAGCCTTGCTCAGTGCCGTGCCCATTCCCGACCCGGACGCGGAGCGGGGCAAACGCGTGCAACTGCTCGAGGGTGAGCCGCCGTCTCCCCTGAGCCCGTCCTCGGGGTGCGTGTTTCGCACCCGCTGCCCGCTGGCCGATCAGGGATGCGCGCGGGCCATGCCCGAGATGGAAGGCCCGGTTGCTCACCAAGTGGCCTGTTTCAAGGTGGAATAAGGCCACAATTTGCCGGTTAGCCTTGAAAACCGGCATTTTAGCCCCATATCCTGCCCGTCGGTACGCCATCGTCCCTCGACGCTTGGAAAGCGCGCCGTTATAATGCCGCGTCTGTATTTTAGCGAAGACATCGTCTTCACCAGGATTCAAGGAGCAGCCCGGGCTGTTTCAAACATCACAGGGTCAGCACCGCCGTGCTGAAGAAAATTGAGGTAAAAGAATGCAAGTTTCTGTAGAGACGACCCAGGGCCTGGAGCGCCGCCTGACCATCACTGTTCCCGCCGAGCAGGTTACCGGTGAAGTGAACAGCCGCCTGCGTCAGCTGGCCAAAACCCGCCGTATCGACGGCTTTCGTCCTGGCAAGGCCCCGCTGACCGTTATCAAGAAAATGTTCGGTGCGTCCGTCGAAGCCGACGTGGCCGGCGAGCTGATGCAGCGCAACTTTTTTGAAGCCGTGATGAGCGAAAAGCTCAACCCGGCCGGCATGCCCGCCATGGAGCCGACCCCCATCAAGGCCGGCGAAGACTTTACCTTTACCGCCACCTTTGAAGTGTATCCGGAAGTGGAAGTGAAAGGTCTGGACGCGGTCTCCGTTGAAAAGCCGCAGGCCGAAGTCACCGACGCCGATCTGGACAACATGATCGACACCCTGCGCAAGCAGCATGCCGACTGGACTGAAGCCGACCGCGCCGCCGAAGACGGCGACCGGGTGACCATGAACTTCGTGGGCTCCGTAGACGGCGAAGAGTTCGAAGGCGGCAAGGCCGAAGACTTCGTGCTGGTACTGGGCTCCGGCCGCATGATTCCGGGCTTTGAAGACGGCCTGCTGGGCAAGAAGGCCGGTGACGAGTTCACCATCGAAGTGACCTTCCCCGAGGAATACCACGCCGAAAACCTGAAGGGCAAGCCCGCCAGCTTCGCCATCACCCTGACCAAGGTGGAAGCCCAGCAGCTGCCCGAGCTGACCGAAGAGTTCGTCAAGCGCTTCGGCATCGCCGATGGCACCGTAGACGGCCTGAAGGCCGAGGTGCGCAAGAACATGGAACGCGAGCTGGCCCAGGCCCTGAAAGCTTCCGTGAAGGAGCAGGTGATCGACGGTCTGCTGGAGCAGAACGAAATCGACGTACCCCAGTCCCTGATCGACGGCGAAGTGGACACCCTGCGCAAGCAGGCGCTGCAGCGCTTTGGCGGTATGGACGCCAAAAACGCCCCGCAACTGCCGGCCGAGCTGTTCAAGGATCAGGCCGAGCGTCGTGTACGCGTGGGCCTGCTGCTGGGTGAGCTGATCAAGACCAACGAAATCAAGGCCGACGACGCCAAGGTTCAGGAAATCATCGCTTCCATGGCTTCCGCCTACGAAGATCCGACCGAAGTGGTAGCCTACTACAACGACAACCCTCAGCTGCTGGAAAACGTGCGCAGCCTGGCCGTTGAAGATCAGGCCGTTGAGTTCGTGCTGTCTCAGGCCAAGGTGACCGACAAGCAGGTTTCTTTTGACGACGTGATGAACAAGCCGGGCGTTGGCGCTTAAGATCATTTGACTTAAGCATCAAGCTCTTGCGTATAATGGCCCCAGTGTATGTGCACTCGGGCCATTTTGTTTTAGGGACAAGAATCTTATGTCAGACAACCAGAATCCGATGATGGACGGACCCCTGGCCGCCCTGATCCCCATGGTGGTGGAGCAGACGGCCAAGGGCGAGCGTTCCTACGATATCTACTCGCGCCTGCTGAAGGAGCGGGTGATCTTCCTCACCGGCCAGGTTGAAGACCACATGGCCAACCTGATCTGCGCCCAGTTGCTGTTCCTGGAGTCGGAGAACCCGGAAAAGGACATTTACCTCTATATCAACTCGCCGGGCGGCTCGGTGACCGCGGGTATGTCCATCTATGACACCATGCAGTTCATCAAGCCGGACGTCAGTACGGTGTGCATGGGTCAGGCCTGCTCCATGGGTGCCTTCCTGCTCGCCGGCGGTGCGCCGGGCAAGCGTTTTGCCCTGCCCAACAGCCGGGTGATGATTCACCAGCCTCTGGGCGGCTTTCAGGGGCAGGCGTCGGACATTCAGATCCACGCCAAGGAAATTCTCTATATCAAGGAAAAGCTCAACCGCCTGCTGGCCGAGCACACCGGCCAGGATCTGGCGGTGGTCGAGCGCGATACCGACCGCGACAACTTCATGTCGGCGGTTCAGGCCAAAGAATACGGCCTGGTTGACGAGGTGCTTCTCAAGCGCGACTGAGCAAAGCGGGGCGGGGTGCTGTACACTGTGCAGTAGAGCCGACAGGGCTGAGCCCCGCGCTGTATCCACAAGAGGTGACTGAATGACAGACAAACGCAAGGGCGAAGGGGATGGCGGCAAACTGCTGTACTGTTCCTTTTGCGGTAAGAGCCAACACGAAGTACGCAAGCTGATCGCCGGCCCTTCCGTCTACATTTGTGACGAATGTGTTGAACTGTGCGAAGACATTATTCGTGAAGAGATCAAGGATATTTCGCCCAAGCGTGACGGCGACGCCCTGCCCACGCCCCACGAGATCCGTGCCCATCTGGATGATTATGTCATCGGTCAGGACCACGCCAAAAAGGTATTGGCGGTGGCGGTTTACAACCACTACAAGCGACTGCGCAATGCCGGCTCCACCGACGGGGTAGAACTGGGCAAGTCCAACATTCTGCTGATCGGCCCCACCGGCTCGGGTAAAACCCTGCTGGCCGAGACCCTGGCCAGGCTGCTGGATGTGCCCTTTACCATGGCGGACGCCACTACCCTGACCGAGGCCGGTTATGTGGGTGAAGACGTCGAAAACATCATTCAGAAGCTGCTGCAGAAGTGTGATTACGACGTGGAAAAGGCCCAGCGCGGCATTGTCTATATCGACGAAATCGACAAGATTTCCCGCAAGTCCGATAACCCCTCCATTACCCGGGACGTGTCGGGCGAGGGTGTGCAGCAGGCGCTGCTCAAGCTGATTGAAGGCACGGTGGCCTCGGTGCCGCCTCAAGGGGGCCGCAAGCATCCCCAGCAGGAGTTTCTGCAGGTAGACACTTCCAAGATCCTGTTTATCTGTGGTGGTGCCTTTGCCGGCCTCGACAAGGTGATTGAACAGCGCATGGACCACGGCACCGGCATCGGCTTTGGCGCCGAGGTCAAGGCCAAGGATCAGAAGGCTTCCCTGAGTGACATCTTCACTCGCGTGGAGCCGGAAGATCTGGTCAAGTACGGCCTTATCCCCGAGTTCATCGGTCGTCTGCCGGTGGTGGCAACCCTGACCGAGCTCGACGAAGACGCCTTGGTGCAGATTCTGTCCGAGCCCAAGAACGCCCTCACCAAGCAGTATGGTGCCCTGTTCGCGCTGGAAGACGTTGAGCTGGAGTTCCGTGACGACGCCCTGCGCTCCATCGCCCGCAAGGCCATGGAACGCAAGACCGGTGCCCGGGGCCTGCGCTCCATTGTGGAAGCCGTGCTGCTCAACACCATGTATGATCTGCCGTCCATGGACGACGTGTCCAAGGTGGTGATCGACGAAACCGTGATCAAGGGTGAATCCGACCCCATTCTCATTTATGAGAAGGGCGAGGCTCAGGCCGCTTCCGGCGACTGACCGCGGCTTTTTTGAGCTGATATAAGGGGCTTTATGCCCCTTTTTTCGTTTTTGCCGCCGTAGCGATTGAATCTTGCGATCCCGCCCCCATATACTCCCCCAAGCGCTTATAAATTGCATTCAAGCCGAGAGGACATTATGACCCTAGAGCGTTCCGAACGCATCGAAACTCCCGTCCTGCCTCTCCGTGACGTGGTGGTTTACCCCCATATGGTGATCCCGTTGTTCGTGGGCCGGGAAAAATCCATTCGCTGCCTGGAAGCGGCCATGGAGCAGGACAAGAAGGTACTGCTGATAGCTCAGAAAGATGCGTCCACCGACGATCCCGGTGTGGATGATGTCTACCAGGTCGGCACCGTGGCCAATGTGTTGCAGATGCTCAAACTGCCCGACGGCACTGTCAAGGTACTGGTGGAAGGCGCCCAGCGCGCCCGTCTGGAACAGCTGCGCGAAGAGGACGGCTACTTCGTGGCCGAGGCCCAGTACCTGGCCACTCAGGCCCTGGACGAGCGTGAGCAGGAAGTGCTGGTGCGCTCTGCCATTACCCAGTTTGAAGGCTACATCAAGCTCAACAAGAAGATTCCGCCCGAGGTGCTGACCTCGCTCACCGCCATTGAAGACGCCGCCCGCCTGGCCGACACCATGGCCGCCCACATGCCGTTGAAGCTGGAAGACAAGCAGAAGGTGCTGGAGATCGCCGACGTGGGCGAACGCCTCGAGTACCTGATGGCGATGATGGAAGCGGAAATGGATCTGCTGCAGGTGGAGCGCCGCATTCGCGCCCGGGTCAAGAAGCAGATGGAAAAGAGCCAGCGCGAGTACTATCTGAATGAGCAGATGAAGGCCATTCAGAAGGAACTTGGCGAGCTGGACGACGTGCCCGACGAATTCGAGGCGCTGCAACAGAAAATCGACGACGCCGGCATGACCGACGAAGCTAAGCAAAAGGCCGAGGCGGAGCTGGCCAAGCTCAAGATGATGTCGCCCATGTCGGCGGAGGCCACCGTGGTACGTGGCTACATCGACTGGATGGTGTCGGTGCCCTGGAAGAAAAAGTCCAAGGTGAAAAAAGACCTGGCCAAGGCCGAAGAAGTGCTCGACGCCGATCACTACGGCCTGGAAAAGGTCAAGGAACGCATTATCGAGTACCTGGCGGTGCAGAGCCGTACCAGCAAGCTCAAGGGCCCGATTTTGTGCCTGGTGGGACCGCCCGGCGTGGGCAAGACCTCCCTGGGTCAGTCCGTGGCCAAGGCCACCGGCCGCAAGTATGTGCGTATGGCCCTGGGTGGCGTGCGCGATGAAGCCGAAATTCGGGGTCATCGCCGCACTTATATCGGCTCCATGCCCGGCAAGCTGATCCAGAAAATGGCCAAGGTAGGGGTGCGCAACCCGCTGTTCCTGCTGGATGAAATCGACAAGATGTCGTCCGACATGCGCGGCGATCCGGCCTCGGCGCTGCTTGAGGTACTGGATCCGGAGCAGAACCACAGCTTTAACGATCACTACCTGGAAGTGGATTACGATCTGTCCGACGTTATGTTTGTGGCCACCTCCAACTCCATGCACATTCCCGGCCCGCTCCTGGACCGCATGGAAGTAATTCGGCTGTCGGGTTACACCGAAGATGAAAAGCTTAACATTGCCCGTCGCCACCTGCTGGCCAAACAGATCAGCCGTAATGGCCTGAAGGAAAGCGAAGTGGTGGTGGAAGACTCCGCCATTATCGGCATTATTCGCTACTACACCCGGGAAGCCGGGGTGCGCAGCCTGGAGCGGGAAATTTCCAAGCTGTGCCGTAAGGCGGTGAAGGAAATTTTGCTCAACAAGGACATCAAGCAGGTCGTTATCAATGGTGACAACCTGAAGAAGTATCTGGGCGTGGCCCGCTTTGACTACGGCAAGGCGGAAGAGAGCAACCAGATTGGTCAGGTGACCGGCCTGGCCTGGACCGAAGTGGGCGGCGATCTGCTGACCATTGAAGTGGCCAACGTACCGGGCAAGGGCAAGCTCAGCTATACCGGCTCTCTGGGCGACGTAATGCAGGAGTCCATTCAGGCGGCGATGACGGTGGTACGCTCCCGTGCCGAGAAATGGCGCATCAATGCCGACTTCTACGAAAAACGTGACATTCACGTGCACGTGCCCGAAGGCGCCACCCCCAAGGATGGTCCCAGCGCCGGTATCGCCATGTGTACCGCCCTGGTGTCCAGCCTGACCGGCAACCCGGTGCGGGCCGATGTGGCCATGACCGGCGAGATCACCCTGCGCGGCGAAGTGCTGCCCATTGGCGGCCTCAAGGAAAAACTGCTGGCGGCTCACCGGGGTGGCATCAAGCGGGTGGTGATTCCGGCGGAGAACGAGCGCGATCTGGAGGAAATTCCGGAAAACGTCAAGGGCGACCTGGAAATTCACCCGGTGCGCTGGGTAGACGATGTGCTGGAGCTGGCGCTGGAACAACCGCCGGAAGGCTTTGCGGTGGCGTCGGCCTGAGCTTTTTGACGACAGGCCGC
The DNA here is from genome assembly GCF_011319775.1 of Oceanimonas sp. MB9. NCBI lineage: Bacteria > Pseudomonadati > Pseudomonadota > Gammaproteobacteria > Aeromonadales > Aeromonadaceae > Oceanimonas > Oceanimonas sp. MB9. Next base: position 652,042 of record NZ_VFBE01000009.1, read on the forward strand.
GGTTTGAGGCTTGTCAGCGGCCAAGACTCGCAGTAGCCTTGGATTGCTTTGTGGCCGCCCTCAACACGGAACGATGCCAGCCCGCCGATGATGGGTTGTGCGCCGAGGGCGTCAATAACAACGATCAGGGTTGTGTCATCCGACCAACACCAAAAATGACAAGGGGAATGACAGTGAATAAATCTCAACTGATTGACAGAATCGCCGATGGCGCCGACATCACCAAGGCATCTGCCGGCCGCGCGCTGGACGCCTTCGTGGAAGCGGTGACCGAGACCCTGAAAGACGGTGACTCTGTCTCTCTGGTCGGCTTTGGCACCTTTGAAGTGCGTGAGCGTGCCGCCCGTACCGGCCGTAACCCGCAAACCGGCGCTGCCATTGAAATCGCCGCCGCCAAAACCCCGGCATTCAAGGCCGGCAAGGCACTGAAAGACGCCGTTAACTGAACACAGTGCGCCGGTTCCTGAAGAGCCGACGGGTCTGAATCCGAAAGGCGCATCCGGTGGTGCGCTTTTTTTCTTTCGGAAATGGCGGCGGTGCCGTCCACGGGAGCAACAACAACTTATGTTTTTCGACAAATTGAGAGAGGGTGCCCAGGGTACCACCTCCAAGATCATTCTGGGGGCCATCATACTGTCCTTCGCCCTGGCCGGGGTGGGCAGCTATGTGACGCGTCCGGTGCAGGAAGCGGCCGCCGTGGTCAACGGTGATGAAATTCCTGCCCAGACCCTGGAAAACGCCTACCGCAACGAACGGGCCCGTCTGGAAAGCCAGCTGGGTGAACAGCTCAGCCAGCTGCTGGCCGATCCTGCCTATGTGGAGCAGCTGCGCCGCTCGGTGCTGGAGCAGCTGGTGGAACAGCGACTGATCGATCAGAAAATTGCCGAGCTGGGCCTGCGCGCCAGCGATAAGCAGGTGCGCAACGCCATTCGTGCCCTGCCGGAGTTTCAGGTGGACGGCAAGTTTGACAACGACCGTTACCTGCAACTGCTGAGCCGCAACAACCTGAGCCCGGAGCAACTGCGTGACAGCATTCGCCAGGATCTGAACCGCCAGATGCTGCTGAATGCCGTGGTGGGCTCCTCGTTTTCCCTGGAAAGCGAGGCCGGCCTGCTGGATCGGCTGAGCCGTCAGCAGCGCAGTGCCGAGCTGGTGCGCCTGCCGTTGGCACAGTTTGAAGCCAACGCCGAGATCAGCGATGAAGACGCCGAGGCCTGGTATCAGGCGCACCCCGAGCAGTTTCAGCGCCCCGAGCAGGTGAAGCTTAACTATGTATTGCTGGATGCCGGCAATGTGTCTGCCGGTGATATCGACGAGCAGGCCATTGAAGACTATTACCGTGCCAACCAGGCTAGTTACTCCCGTCCCGAACAGCGCCGGGTGGCCCATATCATGGTGGCCAAGGATGATGACGCCGAGCAGAAGATTACCGCCCTTGCCGAACGCCTGGCCGCCGGTGAGGACTTTGCCGAACTGGCCCGTACCGAGTCGGAAGACGTGTTCTCCGGCGAAAACGGTGGCGAGCTGGAGTGGATGGAAGCCGGCACCCTGGATCCCGCCTTTGACGAAGCCGCCTTTGCCCTGAGCGACGAAGGCGAAGTGTCTGCTGTGGTGGAAAGCGACTTTGGCCTGCACCTGATCAAGCTGCTGGAAGTTCGACCGGCGCAAACCCGCCCGCTGGAAGACGTGCGTGACGCCATTGCCGAGCGCCTGGCCGCCGAGCAGGCCAGCGACGATTTCTATAATCGTGAGCAGCGGCTGGCGGAGCTGGCCTTTGAGTTTCCGGACTCCCTCGACATGGTCGCTCAGGAGCTGGGGCTGGAAGTGCGCTCTACCGACTTTATCTCTGCCGCCGCGGCCCCCGCCGAGCTGCAGGATCCGCGTGTGCTCACCGAGGCATTCTCAAGCCGCCTGCGGGAGCAGGGCATGAACTCGGATTTGATTGAGCTCGACGACAACACCGCCCTGGTGCTGCGGGTGCTGGATTATCAGCCCGCCGCCGTGCGTGACTTCGACGAGGTCAAAGATCAGGCTCGCGCCCTGGCGCTGAAAGACAAGGCCGCCGAACTGGCCGCCGAGGCCGCCGAGGCGCTGCAACAGCGCTGGGCCGAGGGTGACATCGACACCTGGCTGGACGAGCAGGGGCTGGAGCGGACCGAACTGGCCGCTCTGACCCGGGAAAGCCCCCAGCCGCCAGCCCTGCTGAACGCCCTGTTCGCCATGCCGGCACCGGAGAAGGCGCCTTCGCTGACCAGTCTGACCCTGGCCGACGGCGATCAGGCGGTGCTGCGCCTGACCGAGGTGGTGACCCCCGAGCAGCCTTCCGAGCAACTGGCACAAATTCGTCAGGGCCAGGGCCGGGTACAGGGACAGCGGGATTACCAGAGCCTGATCAGCGCCCTGCGGGCCGCTGCCGACATTGAATATCGTCAGCTGCCGAGCGAAGACGACGGCGTGTTCTGAACCTTGGTGGCAGAATCAACCATGACAACGGGCGCTTCGGCGCCCGTTTTTTTGGCCTGTTGTATCGATTCCGTTCTGCTTTGCCTTGCGCTTTGCCTGCACCGAGTTGCCAAGCCGCGTTGGATTTGATACTAAGGTATGTTCGCGCGGGCGGGGCAAGGTTGCCGGCCCGCGTTTTTCCATATGATGCGAAGCGTGGGTAATTGATATATGCTAAGCAGGCCACAGCAGTCGGAGAACAACTTTGATAAACGTATTCCTGGTTGATGACCATGAGTTAGTGCGCACAGGGATCCGACGCATACTGGAAGATATTAAGGGAATGAAAGTGACGGGCGAGGCCAAGAGCGGTGAGGAAGCCGTGCAATGGTGTCGTGAACATCATCCAGATGTCATTCTGATGGACATGAACATGCCCGGCATTGGTGGACTGGAAGCCACCCGCAAAATTTTGCGTTTCAATCCCGACGTCAAGATCATCGTACTGACGGTGCATACCGAAAATCCCTTTCCTACCAAGGTGATGCAGGCGGGAGCGTCCGGCTACCTGACCAAGGGCGCCGGGCCGGAGGAAATGATCAACGCCATTCGCCTGGTGCACAGCGGTCAGCGTTACCTGTCGCCGGAAATTGCCCAGCGCATGGCCCTGAGCCAGTTTTCCAACGAGGAAAACCCGTTCAAGGAGTTGTCTGAGCGCGAACTGCAGATCATGCTGATGATCACGCGGGGGCAGCGGGTAACCGACATTTCCGAGCAGCTTAACCTGAGTCCGAAAACCGTGAACAGCTACCGCTACCGCCTGTTCAGTAAACTGAACATTAACGGTGATGTAGAGCTGACGCACCTGGCCATTCGCTACGGCATGCTCGACGCGGAAAAGATCTGAGCCAGGGCTCAGGTAGTGCTATGAGTCAGCCGTTTGATGCCAGGGCCTTTCTCAAGGTCGTGACCGAGCAACCCGGCGTCTACATGATGTATGACGCCGGGGGCGAGGTAATCTATGTGGGCAAGGCCAAAAACCTCAGGAAACGGCTTTCCTCCTATTTTCGCGCCAGCGTCAGTGGCGAGAAGACCCGAGCCCTGGTGCGCCAGATTGCCGATGTGCAGGTGACGGTGACCCACACCGAAACCGAAGCGTTGATCCTGGAGCACAACCTGATCAAGCAGCACCTGCCCAAATACAACGTGCTGCTGCGGGACGACAAGTCCTATCCCTATATTCTGATCTCCGATCACACTCATCCACGCATCAACATTCACCGTGGCGCCCGCAAGAAACGGGGTGAGTATTTCGGCCCATACCCCAACGGCAATTCGGTGCGTGAAAGCCTGCATCTGATGCAGAAGCTGTTTCCGGTGCGTCAGTGCGAAGACAGTGTCTATGCCAATCGCAGCCGCCCCTGCCTGCTGTATCAGCTCAAGCGCTGTGCCGGCCCCTGCGTAAAGGGGCTGATCAGTGACAAAGAATATGCTCATCAGGTGCAACTGGCCCGGTTGTTTCTCCAAGGCAAGAACCAGCAGGTGTTGACCGATCTGGCCGACAGCATGGAGCTGGCCAGCCGCGAGCTGCGCTTTGAAGATGCGGCGCGCTTTCGTGATCAGCTGCAGGCTCTGCGCCGAGTCCAGGAGCAACAGTTTGTCAGCGGCAATGTGCTCGACAACCTCGACGTGATTGGCCTGGCCGCCGAGCGCAGCCAGGCCTGTGTGCAGGTGCTGTTTATTCGCCAGGGCAAGGTGCTGGGCGGGCGCAGCTATTTTCCGCGCATGGCCCCCGACACCGATTCGGAAGAGATCCTGCAAAGCTTTGTGCTGCAGTTTTACCTCTCCGGCATCAATGGCCGGGAAGCCCCCGCCGAGGTGCTGCTGGATCGCTCCCTGGCCGATGAGGAGCCGATCAGCGAGACCCTGAGCCAGCACTATGGCCGCCGAGTGCGGCTGCGCAGCGCCGTGCGCGGTGAGCGGGCCCGTTTTGTCAAGCTGGCCCGTACCAATGCGGAAACCGCCCTGGCCAGCCGGTTGGCCCACCGCAGCACCCAGCGGCAACGACTGGCTCAGTTGCAGGAAGTGCTGGGGCTGGCCGACATCGCGCGCATGGAGTGCTTTGATATCTCCCACACCATGGGCGAGAAAACCGTGGCGTCGTGCGTGGTGTTTGATCAGGATGGCCCGCGCAAGAGCGATTATCGCCGGTTCAATATCAGTGGCATCACTCCAGGGGATGACTACGCCGCTATGGAGCAGGCCCTGACCCGACGCTTTGATGGCGCCGATCCCGATACCCTGCCAGATGTGTTGTTTATCGACGGCGGCCTGGGCCAGCTCAGCAAGGCCGAGGCGGTGGTGGGGCTGGCGCTGGCCGACAGCCCGAAACAGCCGCTGCTGGTGGGGGTGGCCAAGGGCGTGACCCGCAAGCCCGGGCTGGAAACGCTGATCATGGGCACCAGCCACGAAGAGCGGCATTTGCCTGCCGATTTGCCGGCACTGCACCTGATCCAGCATATTCGCGACGAATCGCACCGTTTTGCCATTACCGGCCATCGGGCCCAGCGAGGCAAGGCACGCACCACCAGCAGCCTGGAGTCCATTCCCGGTGTCGGTGCCAAGCGCCGGCAGGCGTTGCTGAAATACCTGGGTGGCTTGCAGGAAGTAAAGCGCGCCAGCGTGGATGAGCTGGTCAAGGTACCCGGTATCAGCCGCGCGCTGGCAGAAAAGATTCACGATGCGTTGCATCACTGAGTGTCATCATGCACCATGTAACGGCATAGTCCCATGGTTTAAACAACAATGATAAATGTCCCCAACTCCCTGACGTTTTTTCGCATTCTGCTGATCCCCGTTTTCGTGGTGCTCTTTTACCTGCCGTTTCACTGGGCCTATTTCTGGGCCGCGGCGATATTTACCCTGGCCGCGGCCACCGACTGGCTGGACGGCTTTCTCGCCCGCCAGCTGAAGCAGGGCACGCCCTTCGGCGCCTTTCTCGACCCGGTGGCCGACAAGGTGATGGTGGCCACCGCCCTGGTGCTGATTGTGGAAGACTACAGCAGCCCGCTGGTGACCATTCCTGCCATGTTCATGATCGGCCGGGAAATTGTCATCTCGGCCCTGCGGGAGTGGATGGCCGAGCTGGGCCAGCGTTCCCGGGTGGCGGTAAGCTGGATTGGTAAATGGAAAACCACCATTCAGATGCTGGCGCTGATCGGCCTTATCTGGCAGCAAAGCATTTACATGATCTGGGCCAGCTATGTGCTGCTCTATGCGGCCGCCGGCCTGACCCTGTTCTCTGCCTACGACTACCTGCGCGCCGCCTGGGGTGACCTGACCGGCGACAACAAGGCGTAAGCCGGCAAAACAGGGCGTTATAGAATAAAAAATGGGCGAACGGCGCCAATTTACCAGAATACGGTTGACTGAGCGGCCGGGCCCATTAAAATGCAGCCCATATCAACGACTTCTTTGGCGCGTTAGCAAAGTGGTTATGCAGCGGATTGCAAATCCGTTTAGTCCGGTTCGATTCCGGAACGCGCCTCCATATTCCTCTCGAATACGTCTACGCCCGGATGGTGAAATCGGTAGACACAAGGGATTTAAAATCCCTCGCTCGCAAGGGCGTGCGGGTTCAAGTCCCGCTCCGGGCACCATGTAAATCAAGCAGTTAGCAAACTCTTCGCAGTATCCCACCTCGGTTTTCGATCTTCCCCAGTACATTATTCTCTATCTGTGTTCAGCCATTGGCGCCAGAACCCCATGACTAGCCTTTGCGCATTATAGTCTGCCCGCTCGTCCCCCTTACTTGGCTCACATTCGAGGAGAAATGCAGATTAACCTACCTTGTGAACCGAAAATAAGTCAGCCTCAGGTCTTCCTAAAGAAAATTCGGCCATGAGTACGCGGACTCATGGCGTTTAAACGCATTCGCCATCGCCCTGACGGAATCAGGCCCAGGGGAAAAATAAAGTGTTATTCACACTCAGCAGGTTGCAATCGGCTGAGTCTGAGGCTTTGCATTCGATCTGCAGCCCGGACACCAGGATTGCACTATGGTACTGCCGTCTTCCATGGTTCTCATGCCAAAGGATTCGTAAGCATAAAACACATGCTTTCCTTCACTATTGGAGCACTGCGGGCAGCTTTTAAGTCTACCGGACGAATGGTTATGGATGATGATGGACTCACTAAGCGAACGTTGACGGCTCTCACAAGTACCTGGCATGTTCATGCTCCAAGCTGGTTGAGGCAAGAGCTTATCATTGAATATTAATTAAATAAGTTATGTGCGATCAATCACATATCAAGTGACTAAGACCCTTGTCTATACCGAAGCGGTTGCCTTTGTCCCAGATAAACCAGGCATATTCACAGCTATCCGAGTTGCCACCTACAAATCTTGGTCTGGGAATAATAATGGGCGATTTATCAGGAAAACCTACTTTTTTCCAGAATGGCACTCTTCGTTTGCTACCCAGAAAGTTGACCCGTTGCAGATAGGCCATGGTGCCATCAGCGCTTAGCTCGGAAAGCGATTTTTCAATAAAAGCTTCGGTCAATGAGAAGGGCGGATTGGTGATGATGATATCCATTTTTCGGGTAAAGGTGGTTTGCAGGTAATCACGGCCCATCGCTATTTCCGCCCAGTGTTTTTGTGGTGCGGGCAGCCGAATATGATCCCAGATGGCATCGGTACCCCGGCATGGTTCAAGGAAATGATCCGTTTCCCTCATCTGCAGGCGGGAGATCAGGGCGGCTACAACTGTGTGAGGGGTTGGGTAAGACTCTCGTGGCACGACTTGGCCGTTGGTACTGCTCATGGCGTTCTCCTGTTTGGCGAAGGATCCTAAAACAGGATGTGCCCCGCGGCAAACGGCGCTATCGGTCAATTTTGATCAGACTGTTGACGGAAGCAGTCGTGCAAATCAAAGAAAAGCCCCGCTCAACAGCACGGGGCACAAGAAATGGTTTTATGAACTGTCAGCTGCTGATGCGGGCGATGGAGCGGTGCATGGCGCTGTTGTCATCGTCCCGGGCGATACAGTCGTCCATCTGTTTGAACAGTCGCTCCAGGCGCTGATAAAGCTGGCGGGTTTCCTGGCCCGAGGGGGGCAGGGGAGAGTAGTCATGGCCATTCAGCCCGAGCGGATCCCGGCGTGCCGACTCAATGCGGCGAAAGCCATAGGTGGTGCCTTTCACCATGCCCATCAGGGTCAGTTCAAAGCGAATGCTGTCCTGCACCGGCAACAGGCCATAAAGTCGCGGCCGGTGCTCCACCATGCCTTCCACGTTCAGCATGTCACTGCCGGAATAGTGGATCACCGGGTTGCTCAGCTCCCGCGGCACCAGCAACTGCTCGGCGCAGCGGCCGGCGGCTTCTTCATTATAGGGGCGGGAAGAGTAAAAACTCAGGCTGGCCAGTTTGGGGGGCTGTTCTCGGGTGACGGCCACGCCCGGAGTGCTGTCGTCCACCTTTAAGCCATTGCCATTACCCAGGTTCAGTGCGGTCATTTCGGCACACCCGGCAAGCAGCAACAGGGGCCACCAGCGTAGAAAAGAGATCATCCTTAACCTCCGTGTTGTCGAGGGCCGGCTCAGGCCTCCCCCTTTGTTACCACCCTTAAAGTGTGGCCTTGAGTGGGCCAATAAACAAATGGCGGCGTATAATTTGGTTACAAGCCCATGGACATCGGGCTATCATTCCGACAGGACGTCAGCACGAGTTTATTATTTTTTATGCGCAGTTTAACCGGATTTATCGCTCCAGCCCTGGTTTTGGGTACTTTGCTTATGTCAGGCCCCGCTTTTTCCTATGCTCACGGCAGCATCGACAACGTACTCTCCGCCTATGGCGAGCTGGCAGAAATACGTATGCGGCCCCACTTTATGCGGGCCGAGGTCAGCTATCCGCCCAAAGACATCGTGTTGCTGGCCACCAAGGAGGAAAAGGCCCTGGAGCTGTGGGCCCGCAACGACAGCGGCGACTTTCGCTTTATTCGCCATTACCCGGTGCGCAAGGCCAGCGGTGGCCCGGGCCCCAAGCTGAGGGAAGGCGACAAGCAGGTGCCCGAGGGTATCTACCGCATTACTCACCTCAACCCGGACAGCCGCTTTCATCTGTCGATGCGGCTCAATTACCCCAATTCCTACGATCTGATGCGCGCGGCCAAGGAAGGGCGCTCCGATCCGGGCAGCGATATCTACATTCACGGCAAGGCCGAATCGGCGGGGTGTCTGGCCATTGGCGACATCGCCATTGAAGAGCTGTTTGTGCTGGTCAACCGCATTGGCGTCGACAACACCTCGGTGATCATCGCGCCGCACGATCCGCGCCGAGTGCCCCTCGACGGTTTTGCCGCCAACCTGCCGCGCTGGGCGGTGGAGCTCTACGCCGATATCTCCCGGGAGTTTGCCAAATACCCTCGCAACGAAGAGATCTGAGCCCGGCCGGCTTAAGGGTTAACCGCCCTTAAGCCGGGCATACAGGGTGGTGCGGCTGATGCCCAGTCGCCGCGCCGCCTCGCTTACGTTGCCGTTGCAATCGTCCAGCACCTTTCTTATCTGCCGCTCGGTGGCGGATTTCAGATCCTGCACCGCCTCCTGGGTGCGAGCCGGTGTCGGCAGTTCGGGCAAATGCCCGGCTTCAATCACGCCTCCGTCGGCGAGAATGCCGGCCACCTCCAGCACCTGCCTGAGCTGGCGAATGTTGCCTGGCCAGGAGCTGGCATGCAGGGTGTCCATCAAACCGGCGGCCAGCCGGCAGTGCTCGCCGTGCAATTCCAGCAGCAATCTTTCCACCAGTGTTTCAAACGCTGAGCGTGCATAGTCGCGCAGGGGCGGCAGGGTCAATTTGTAGCCGTTCAGGCGAAAATACAGATCTTCCCGAAATCGGCCATCCCGCACCATGGCCTCCAGGTCTTTGTGGCTGGCGGCCACCACGCAGAAGTCCACCGGCTCGGGCTCATGGCAGCCCAGGGGCACTACCGCCTTTTCCTGCAGCACTCGAAGCAGCCGGGTCTGGGCCGCCAGCGGTAGCTCGCCGATTTCATCCAGAAACAAAATGCCCTGATGGGCGGCCCGAATATAACCGGTGCGTCCGGCCTTGTGGCTGCCGGTAAAGGCGCCGGGCGCGTGGCCGAACAGCTCGGCCTCAACCAGCTCGGTGGGCAGGGCGCCGCAGTTCACCGCCACCAGTGGCCCCTGGGCGCGCCGGCTTTGCTTGTGCAGGCGGCGAACGGTGTGATCCTTGCCGGTGCCGGTTTCACCCTGCAGCAGCAGGGGCACGCCGTGGTTGAGCAGCTTGAGGCCGGCGGCTTCGGTGGCGTTTTCTGCCACCGGGCGAGAGCGTGCCGGGGCCGGCCGACGGCTCAGCAGCGCCATGCCGTCACCCCAAGGGGTGAGCTCGCCCTGACGCAGCCGGGCCAACAGGGCGGCGGGGTCCAGTTTTGGCAGCCACTGCCGGGCCCGACGGTTGGCGCCCAACAGCTGACCGTCTTCACGCAGGGCGATCAACGCCGACCAGGGTTGTTGCAGGCCGGCGGCGTCGCTGGCCAGGCTGAGCAGCCAGCAGGCATCCTGCTGTTCGCTGACCAGGGCGTTTTCCATGGACAGGGACATCAGCCGGGCGGTGAGCAGCATATCGGCGCTGTGTTCGCCGGCCTCGCTGGAGATGTTAATCACGCCCAGCAGTTCACCGGTGGGGGATAACACCGGGCTGGCGCTGCAGCTGATGGCAGCGTTGGCGTGCATATAGTGTTGTTCACCCAGCACGGAAATTTCCTGTTGCTCCAGCAGGGCGGTGCCAATGGCGTTGGTGCCCATGGTCTGTTCATGCCAGCTGGCGCCGGTGGCCAGGGCCAGGCGACGGGCTCGATCACCAAAGTGGTTGTCGCCGGTGCTCAACAAAATGGTGCCGTCGGCATCGGCAAACAGCAGCCGGCAGGGGCGACCCTGTTGCCACTGTTCAAACAGCGGCATGGCCCGTTGCAGCAGGGTTAACAGGTGGCGATGGCGCTGCTGGCGCCGGCGCAGCTCGGCCGGGCTCAGGCAGCAGGGATCGGCCTGGTGGCCGCGCTGCAGGCCAAAGGTTTGACTGCGTTGCCAGGAGCGAAGCAGCCGCTCGCCGGGCTGCGGGGTTGAGGCAGGATAGGTCATGGTCATTCTCTTCGCCTGTGCGGAATCTGAACACTTGTACTGAACACCCGTACACTCTCGCTACGGCCCGCCGGGCCAGCCAGCGGGCAACACTGCCCCAGTGTAGCCCGCAATACCCCGGTACATAAGGCTTGTAACAGGTTTTGTTGTGTAAATGTAAAACTGGCCCCGCCCTTGCACTGTTTGACAGGTCACTGAACACACAGAGCAAGGAGAGCAAGATGATTTATCAGCAACCCGGTCAGCCCGGTGCCGTTGTCAGCTTCAAGGCACAATATCAGAACTACATTGGCGGTGAGTGGATCGCTCCGGTCGGCGGTCGTTATATAGAGAATACCTCGCCGGTGAATGGCGCGGTGTTTTGTGAAGTGCCCCGCTCCGACGCCGCCGATGTGGATCTGGCGGTGCAGGCCGCGACCCGGGCCTTTGCCACCTGGGGCAGCACCTCGGTGACCGAGCGCGCCAACCTGATGCTGCGCATCGCCGATCGCATTGAGCAAAATAAAGAGATGCTGGCGGTGGCGGAAACCTGGGATAACGGCAAGGCCGTGCGTGAAACCCTGGCCGCCGACATTCCCCTGGTGGTGGATCATTTCCGTTACTTTGCCGGCGCCATTCGCGCCCAGGAAGGCAGCGCCGCCGAGCTGGACTGCAGCACCGCCGTGTACCACTTCCGGGAGCCAGTGGGCGTGGTGGGGCAGATCATTCCCTGGAACTTTCCACTGCTGATGGCCGCCTGGAAGGTGGCACCGGTACTGGCTTCTGGCTGCTGCACCGTGCTCAAGCCCGCCGAGCAGACCCCGGCTTCCATTCTGGTGCTGATGGAGCTGATTGGCGATCTGCTGCCCCCCGGGGTGATCAATGTGGTCAACGGCCTGGGTCCGGAAGCGGGTGAAGCCATTCTGCGCCACCCCGGCATCGCCAAGCTGGCCTTTACCGGCTCCACCCCGGTGGGGCAGCACGTGCTCAAGGCCGCCGCCGATCGCCTGATCCCGTCCACCGTGGAGCTGGGCGGCAAGTCACCCAATATCTTCTTTGAAGACGTGCTGCGCTTTGAGCCCGAGTTTGTGGACAAGTGCATTGAAGGCATGCTGCTTACCTTCTTCAACCAGGGTGAGGTGTGCACCTGTCCGTCCCGGGCGCTGGTGCAGGAAAGCATTTATGACGACTTTATGGCCCGGGTGCTGGCGCGGGGCCGGGAGATCAAGCAGGGCAACCCCCTCGACACCGACACCCAGGTGGGGGCGCAGGCGTCACGGGAGCAGTTCGACAAAATTCTCGGTTACATGGAAATTGGCCGTGCCGAAGGCGCGCAAATGCTGCTGGGTGGCCAGGCCAACTCCATCAGCGGGCTGGAAAACGGTTTTTACATTCAGCCCACCATTTTCCAGGGCCGCAACAACATGCGGGTATTCCAGGAGGAGATCTTCGGCCCGGCGGTGGGGGTAACCACCTTTAAGGATGAAGCCGAGGCCCTGGCCATTGCCAACGACACCGAATTCGGCCTGGGCGCCGGGGTCTGGACCCGGGATGTGAATCGTGCCTACCGCATGGCCCGAGGCATTCAGGCCGGCCGGGTGTGGATGAACTGCTACCACGCCTATCCCGCCCATGCCGCCTTTGGAGGCTACAAGAAGTCGGGCATCGGCCGGGAAACCCACAAGATGATGCTGGATCACTATCAGCTCACCAAGTGCATGCTGGTCAGCTACAGCAGCAATCCCCTCGGCTTTTTCTGATGCACGGCGACGCCGCAAGGGCGGCGTCCCTTATCGATAAACAACAAAAACGGGGCCTCGGCCCCAATAAAGGAGAGCAGCATGAGTACAGCAACTTTTTTTATGCCGTCGGTCAACCTGATCGGCGACGGTGCCCTGGAGCAGGCGGTGGAGCAGGTAAGCGGGTACGGCTTTCGTCATGCGCTGATCGTGACCGACAAGCCCCTGGTGGAGCTGGGATACGCCGGCCAGCTGCAACAGGCGCTGGCGAAGAAGGACATTCAGGCCAGCGTGTTTGACGGCGTGCAGGCCAACCCCACCACCGGCAATGTGGAAGCAGGCCTGGCATTGCTTGAGCAGAAACAATGTGATTTCGTTATTTCCCTCGGTGGCGGCTCGCCCCACGACTGCGCCAAGGCCATTGCCCTGGTGGCCAGCAACGGCGGCGACATTCGTGACTTTGAGGGGGTCGACCAGTCCGCCAAACCCCAGCTGCCCCTGGTGGCCATCAACACCACCGCCGGCACCGCCTCCGAGATCACCCGTTTCTGCATCATTACCGACGAAAAAACCCATATCAAAATGGCCATCGTCGACAAGCATGTCACGCCCATGCTATCGGTCAACGATCCCTTCTTGATGAAAAACATGCCGGCCTCGCTGACCGCCGCCACTGGCATGGATGCGCTCACCCATGCGGTGGAAGCCTATGTGTCTACCGCCGCCAACCCCATTACCGACGCCTGCGCCCTTCAGGCCATCACCCTGATAAGCCGCAACCTGGCCAATGCCGTGGCCAACGGCGCCGACATGGCCGCCCGCAACAACATGGCCTACGCCCAGCTGCTGGCGGGCATGGCCTTTAACAATGCGTCGCTCGGCTATGTGCACGCCATGGCCCACCAGCTGGGCGGGTTCTACGATCTGCCCCATGGGGTGTGCAACGCCGTGCTGCTGCCCCATGTGCAGCGTTTTAACAGCCGAGTGGCGGCGGTCCGTCTTGCCGAGGTGGCCGAGGCCCTGGGCGAGCAGGTGCAGGAGCTCGGCCCGGCGCAGGGCGCCGAGCGGTGCATTGCCGCCATTGAGCGGCTGGCACGGCAGGTGGGCATTCCCGCCGGCCTGAACGAGCTGGGGGTAAAGCAGGATGACTTCGCCGAGCTGGCCGGTAATGCCATGAAGGACGCCTGTGGCCTGACCAACCCGGTGCAGCCCAGCCATGATGAGGTGGTGGGCATATTCAAGGCCGCCTTCTGAGTGCCTCGAGTTGGCGACGCGCCCCGTGCTTACGGGGCGTTTTTGTGTCAGGAGGCGTGCGCGGGTTTGCAAAGCGGACGGGCTTGGCCAGACTGAATATCAGTGCGCTTTGGTCAACACAAGGAGCCCATTATGGCGAACGAAGGCTATCACGAGCCCATTGATGAACTCAGTGACGACACTCGGGACATGCACAGGGCCATTACCTCGCTGATGGAGGAGCTGGAAGCGGTAGACTGGTATAACCAGCGGGTGGATGCCTGCAAGGATCCCGAGCTCAAGGCCATTCTGGCCCACAACCGGGACGAGGAAAAAGAGCATGCCGCCATGGTGCTGGAGTGGATTCGCCGTCGGGATCCCACCTTTGACAAGGAGCTGAAAGACTACCTGTTTAGCAGCGGCGACATCTGCGATCACTGATGCCGGCCGGCTAGGACGCGATTGGCCGCTGGGGGGCCCGCTCCGGGCTGAAGCAGCAACAGCTTTGTGCATGGCACTTGGCTGCGTGCTTGGCGGCACTGGCCAGCAGGGCCACGTCACCGTGGGAATGGCAGCGGGCCGGATCCGGGTGCACCACGCCGATGGCAATGCCCAGCAAGGGATAACGTTGTGTGTCGCCGTTGCGCCCGGGGGCTACCATGCCCCGGCGCAGCCGGTCTTCGGCATGATAAAAGTTGGGTATTTCCCGATCGAAGCGGGCAATGAGCTGATCGCACAGATGGCGCCAGTCGCAGCCGGCATCAAACACCGCCACAAAGTCATCTCCGCCCACATGGCCCAGAAACTGGCCGGCCCCGCCGATGGTTTCCCGCAACAGCCGGGCCACCCACTGGATCACCTTGTCTCCCTGGGCGTAACCGTAAACGTCGTTATAGGGCTTGAAGTGGTTGAGATCGAAGTAGGCCACGTAAAAGTCCTGTTGCTGCTGCAATGCCTCGTCTATTTCCCGGTAGATGGGCACATTGCCCGGCAACTGGGTCAGGGGGTTGGCATAGCGGGCCAGCAGCAGCTGTTGCTCGGTAATGGTACGCAACAAATCGCGTACCGAGCCCAGACCGTGATAATGGCCGTTGTGGGTAATGATGAAGTGCTGGCGGCCGCTCATGCTGTCGTCGTCGGTAATCAGCTGGCTGGCGCGATCCAGCGGCGTTTGTCGATCCACGATCAGCGGTTGCATGTCCATGGCGCGGGTCAGCGGTTTGTTGGCGTAAAGGGCTCGGCCAAAGGGAGTGGAAAACAGCTCCATCACCCGGGAGCGGTGCAGCATGCCCACCGGCACCCCCTGGGCCAGCACCGGAATGGAGTGCAGCCGACTGTCGGCCCGCAGCCGGTCAAACACCTTGGCCAGGGAGTCGTTCACGTCCATGGCCTGTCCCTGCCGGGCCAGGGTGGCCACGGTGTCGCGCTGCAGCGCCGGTACACCCATGGGGCGGCCGCAAGCGGTGGGAGCCCGGGTCAGCGGCATCGGTTGTGGCCGCCCGAGCCAGTAGCCCTGGCAATAGCGAATACCCATGGCGTGCAGTTGCTCAAGTTCGGCGCGGGTCTCGATGCCCTCGGCGATCACGCGGGAGCCCAGCCGGCGCGCCAGATCGGCAATGCTCTGTACAAAGGCCTGGCGTACCGTGTCCTGATCGATGTGATGAATGAAATGACGGTCTATTTTGACGAAATCCGGCTCGATCTCCGACCACAGCTTCAGGCCTGAGTAGCCGGCGCCCAGATCATCGATGGCGATGCGAAAGCCCAGCTGGCGGTAGCGATTCAGCGCTTCTTTCAGGCCGGCGGTGTCCTGCACCAGATCCTGCTCCGACAGCTCAATCACTATCTGCTCGGGGGCCAGTCCCAGCTCCTGAACCAGGCGGCGGGTGCAGCCCTTGGGGTGGCGCTTATCGAGCAGCACGCTGGGATTGACGTTGACGAAAATGCAGCCGTCCATGCCGAGTTCATGATAGCGACGCAGGGCCGCCTGACGGCAGGCCAGATCCAGCTCCGACAGCATACCCAGCCGGCGAGCCTCGCCAAACAGCGCCGAGGGAAACTCCAGCGGATGGCCGGCGGGCCCGCGGATCAGCGCCTCGTGCCCCAGGATCTGGCCGGCCTGAATATCCACAATGGGCTGAAACTGCGGGTTCAGCCGGTCCTGGTCGATCAGGGCGGGCAGGGCGTCGTCGTTGCTGGGAAAAGGTATCATTCGGAGCTCAGTGTCGATTTCAAATGACACATACTCTATGGCGGCAGCATGACCCAAATATGACAGCGCCCTTGATACATACCGTAGTGGCCCTGTGCCGCGTCAGTTGCCCTCGAGCAAGGACGTCAGTGGCTGCCGGCTACGGAACAGCTGGGGGGCCAGTCCTTCCCGGGACACATACACATGGCCGTCGGCACCCAGGGCAATCGCCTCGAACTGGCCGGTCTCACTCAGCCGGTAACCGCGGCCGGCGTGCTCTACCACCTGGTTGTTGCGCACCGGGTAATGCCACACAAAGGCCCGGCGGTCGAACAGGTTGCGGCTGTAGCCCACCAGCAGCAGGGTCTGGCTGGCGGCGTCGAAGTCGGCACCGGTGACCAGCATGTGCGGATTGAACCGTTGCCATTCCGTCAGTGGCGACGGGACGGCATTCGGTCGCAACCGGTACAGGCTGCTTTGCTGATCCAGCCAGCGCTTGGTAAACAGCCACAGCTCGCCGTTTACCCAGGCCAGGGCTTCGGCGTCAAAGTTGTGCTGATGACGGGGAGGCTGAAAGTTGCGCTGTTCCCGGTAGCTGACCGGCAGCACCTCGGGCGGGGTCACGCCGTCATCCACCAAGCGCAGGGAGAAGATGCGCAGATCCCGTCGCCGGCCACCGTTGTTGCCGGTGTCGGCCAGGTAGAGGATGTTGCCGTGGCGGGCAATGTCTTCCCAGTCCCGGTTGGGGGCGGGCACCGGCAGGCGGCGCACCAGCCCGCCGCGCTGGTTGAGCACAAACAGTTCGGCGGCCTTGCCGCTGTCGTTATGGCTGACAAAGCCGCCGGGCCAGGCGACCAGCCCGGAGCTTTCCGATAGCGCGGCAGGAAAACTGCCCACGGGATCCAGCGCCAGGCGCGGGCTGCCGGCGCCGGCACAGGCGGTGAGCAATAACAGCATCAGGGCACTCGCGGTGCGCAACATAAGGGTATCTCCAGAGCAACGGGGTGGGCAGCTTATACCGGCCGCAGGGACAACAGCAGGGTCAAGCGCGTTATCGGCCAGGGCCTGCCGGTGATGATGTGTTGGTAAACCCGGTGTTAATCAATATGACACGCTGTTAGCGTTATTATAAGCCAGCAAAATGGCTGCTTTTAATTTTCAAATCAGCTCAATATTTCATCTTAAAACTGTTAAGCTGCGCGCAAATTATTGACCAGACTTTCAAAAAGGAGCAAGGCGAGTGGCCAGAGGGGTTGCGTTATCGGTGTTTTCGTCGGTGTTGTTTGCGTTGTTGTATTATTATGCCAGCCTGATGACGCCGATGAACGGCGAAGTGGTGTTTGGCTGGCGGATGCTGCTGACCATGCCCTGTCTTGGCCTGTTTCTGCTCTACAGCGGCGACTGGCGGCTGGTGACCTTCCTGTTTGCGCAACTGAAAACCCGCCCCGTGCTCTGGCTGGGCCTGCCGCTGTCGTCCGCCCTGGTGGCGGTGCAACTGTGGATCTTCATGTGGGCTCCCATCAACGGCCGGGGCCTGGCGGTCTCTCTCGGTTACTTCATGATGCCCCTGGTGCTGGTACTGGTGGGTCGCTTTCTCTATCAGGAACGTCCCACTCGGTTGCAATGGCTGGCGGTGGCCTGCGCCGTGCTGGGCGTGGCCAACGAACTGTGGCATGCCGGCGGCGTTTCCTGGGAGACCCTGGTGGTGGCCCTGGGGTATCCGCTCTATTTCGTGTGGCGGCGCTGGCTCGGTAATGACACGCTGGGCGGGCTGTGGTGCGACATGCTGCTGATGCTGCCGGTGGCGGCCTGGTTTGTATGCGCCACCGGAGCGCCGCTGGCGGTGTTTGGCGAGCGGCCGCTGCTGTACCTGCTGGTGCTGGGGCTGGGCATGATCAGCGCCCTGGCCCTGGCCTGCTACATTCTGGCCAGCCGGCGGCTGCCATTCAGCCTGTTTGGCCTGCTGGGTTATGTGGAGCCGGTGCTGCTGGTGGTGGTGTCGCTGGCGCTGGGCGAAACCATTTCCGGTGAGGAATGGCCCACTTATATCGCCATCTGGACGGCGGTGGCCCTGCTGGTGCTGGAAGGCGTGCGCAAAATGCTGGCGTTCCGCCGCTATCCGTTTCGCCAGGGCGCCAGCCACCAGGCTCCGGCGCAGACCACCAGATCCTAGCTTTTCAGCCCGGCGGCGGCCTCAGGCCCACATGACGCAAATGGCCGCCAGCACGATCAGCACCAGGCCGCCGTGATCCCGGCGGCCCAGGCGTTCCCGAAAGTACCAGGCCGAAATCATCAGGGTAAACAGCACCTCCACTTGCCCCAGGGTCTTGACCAGGGCCACGGTTTCCAGGCTCATGGCGGTGAACCAGCCGATGGAGCCCAGGCAGCTGGTGAGGCTGACCAGGGCGGTCAGCCCGGGCCGGCGCCACAATGAGGCCAGTGCCGGCGGGTTGCGCAGCCCCAGCCATACCAGCAGTAGCAGGGTCTGCAGGCCAATCACCAGCAGCAGTACCCAGGCCGCGCCAAAGGGAAAGGGCATGGCCAGCGTCAGGCTGGCTTCCCGCACCCACAGCGAGGTGAGGGCAAAGGCCAGGCCGCTGCCCAGTCCGGTAAACAGGGTACTGACCGGCACGCCGGCCCCTGCCGCCCGCCGCAGTCCGCTCAGCAGCCACACGGCAATCGCGCCCAGCAGTACTCCCAGCCAGCCCAGGGGCGTGAGCGGGGCGCTGAAAAAGAACACTCCCAGGGCCGCCGCCAGCACCGCCTCGCTTTTGGCCAGGCCCACCCCCACGGCGTAGTTGCGCAACTGAAACAGCCGCACCATGAGAGCCGTGGCCAGGATCTGGCTTACCGCCGCCGCCACTATCAGCACCGCGAAATAACCGCCAAAGGCGGGCACGGGCTGGTGGGGCTGCCACCGGTACAGCAACCACAGATACAGTGCCGCCAGCGGCCACGCCAGCACAAAACGCGCCAGGGTCACGGCGGCGGCGCCGGCATCCTGACTCAGCCGTTTCTGAAAGGCGTTGCGCCAGGCCTGCATAAAGGCGGCGAACAGGGTAAAGGGAATCCACAGCATGGCAAGTCCTTGTGCAGGGCAAAAATCGCCACTCATGTTAACAGAGACGCTGACGGCGGCGCGGCATTTTGTTACAACTGCATCATTCTTCTGCAAGAGTATTCGTCATGACCCTGGACACCTGGTTGATTTACCTGGCAGCCTGCATCGGGCTGTCCCTTACCCCCGGCCCTAACAGCCTGCTGGCGCTGACCCACGGTGCCCTTTACGGCCCGGGCCGCACCCTGGCTACCATTGCCGGCGGCGCCCTGGGCTTTATTGGCGTGGTGGGGGTGTCGATGTTCGGCATTGCCTCGCTGCTGACCCTGGCATCCGAGTTGCTGCTGGTGATGAAAATTGTCGGTGGCCTCTACCTGGTGTGGCTGGGCATACAGGTATGGCGGTCGCCGACCCCGGGCGGGGGCGTGGGGGCCATCAGCGGCCGGGCCAGCCCCTGGGTTATGGCCCGGCAGGGGCTGCTGTCGGCCTTTGCCAATCCCAAGGCGATGTTGTTTTTTGCCGCCTTTCTGCCCCAGTTTATCGATCCCGCTGCCAGCCTGTGGGGCCAGTTTGTGGTGATGGCGGTGACCTTTGCGCTGGTGGAATGCCTGACCGAGTGCCTGATTGCCGGTTTTGCCGGCCGGGTGTCGGGCTGGCTGACCCGATGTGGGCGAGGCTTTAACCGTACCTGTGGCGGCCTGTTTATGCTGATTGGTGGCTGGCTGCCTTTGAGTCGTTGAGCTACGGGCAGTAAAGTAAAAAAGCGCCCGCGGGCGCTTTTTTTTTTATGGATGGCGGCCTGGCTCAGGCCACGGCCGGACGCTGGCCGGCGTCGTTATCGGCGGCAAACACCGCTTCGTCGGTCTGCCCCAGCAGCTTGCTGCTGATGGTGCCGGCGGTCATGGCACCGTTCACGTTCAGTGCGGTGCGGGCCATGTCGATCAGCGGTTCAATGGAAATCAGCAGGGCCGCCAGTGCCACCGGCATGCCCATGATCGGCAGCACGATCAGCGCGGCAAAGGTGGCGCCGCCGCCCACGCCGGCCACGCCGAAGGACGCCAGGGTGATCACACCCACCAGGGTGGCCAGCCACAGCGGGTCCAGCACGTCGATGCCCATGGTGGGGGCGATCATCACCGCCAGCATGGCCGGGTAAATGCCGGCGCAGCCGTTCTGACCAATGGTGGCGCCAAAGGAGGCGGAAAAGTTGGCAATGCTCTCGGGCACACCCAGCTTTTGGGTTTGCGCCTGCACGTTGAGCGGAATGGTGGCGGCGCTGGAGCGGCTGGTAAAGGCAAAGGCCAGCACCGGCCATACCTTGGTGAAAAAGCGTTTGGCGTTCACGCCCACTAGGCCGAGCAGCAGGCCGTGCACCACAAACATAATGGCAATGGCCAGGTAGGAGGCGACCAGGAAGCCGGCCAGGCTGAGCACGTCCTGCAGGTTGGAGCCGGCGATGACCTTGGTCATCAGTGCCATCACGCCGTAGGGGGTGAGCTTCATCACCAGCCGCACCAGGCGCATGATCAGTGCCTGCAGGGCTTCAATGCCGCCCACCACGCGCTGGCCCAGCTCCGGCTCGTCCTTCAGCAGGGTCAGTACCGCCAGCCCCAGGAACACCGCGAACACCACCACACCGATGATGGAGGTGGGGCTGGCGCCGGTCATGTCGGCAAAGGGATTACGCGGAATAAAGGACACCAGCAGCTGCGGCATGGACAGGTTGGCCACGCTGGCCACCGTGGCTTCCAGCTGCTCGGCCCGGGCCAGCTCACGGGCGCCCTGTACCAGATCGGCGGCACTGAGGCCGAACGAGTAAGTGACGAACACGCCCACCAGCGCCGAAATGGCGGTGGTGAACAACAGTATGCCCAGGGTCAGCACGCTGATCTTGCCGAGGGACGTGGCGTTATGCAGTCGCGATACGGCACCGAGAATGGACACAAGCACCAGGGGGATCACTATCATCTGCAGCAGGCGCACATAGCCGCCGCCTACCACGTTGACCCACTCCAGGGTGCGTTGAATGGTATCGGCGTCATACAGCACCTGCATGGCAAAGCCGGCACCCACGCCAAACACCAGGCCGGTCAGTACGCGGCGAGATAAAGACTGCCCGCGGCCGGACAGCTTGCCCAGCACCAGCATCAGCAGCACAAAGATTGCCAGATTGATCAGCACAATCAGCATGTTTACTCCGTGTTCAGAAAATAATAAGGAAACGGGCGATGCTAGCAGCATCATCGCCCGGGCGTTACATCGTTTGGTTATGGCTTATGAATAATAACCGGAAAACAAGGGTTCGGCGGAATTATTGACCGGTTGTAAAGCAGGCTGTGGCGTAAGATCCTGCTAACCGGTGTTATCGCAACCGTTCCAGCAGGCTGGCACTGGCGTAGCCGTCGGCCACCAGGCCTTGTTCCTGCTGCCAGGCGCGAATGGCGGTCATGGTGTTGGGCCCAATCACGCCGTCCGCGCCCTGAGTGTCAAAGCCCTGCCGCGTGAGTAGCTGTTGCAGCTCCCGTTTCTCGGTGCGGCTGAGGGCCCGCTCGTGGCGCGGCCAGGACTGACTGAAATCACTGCCACCGG
Organism: Oceanimonas sp. MB9; assembly: GCF_011319775.1. NCBI lineage: Bacteria > Pseudomonadati > Pseudomonadota > Gammaproteobacteria > Aeromonadales > Aeromonadaceae > Oceanimonas > Oceanimonas sp. MB9. Next base: position 673,433 of record NZ_VFBE01000009.1, read on the forward strand.
CGATTTTATCGGCAAGATGTCCTACCCCCATGGCATAGGCGGTGGCATTGTTGTAGCGCTTGATGACATAAAAGTTGTTGAACACCGCAAAGGCCGGCCCCTGGGCCCCCGCCGGTACCAGAATGGCGGCGTCCCCCGCCTCGGGCAGGGGCTGGCCGTTGGCCTGGGTGACCCCCAGCCGGCGCCATTCCGCCACCGGCCGGCGATGTTTCTGATCCGCCTGGGCATAGTCAAAGCCCTGGGGCAGGCGCACTTCCACGCCCCAGGGGGCGTCCTGCTGCCAGCCAAAGCGGGACAGGTAATAGGCGCTGGAAGCCAGGGCGTCGGTCGGATCTTCGCCCCAGATGTCCCGCTTGCCGTCACCGTTGAAGTCCTGTGCATACTCCAGGTAGCTGGTGGGCATGAACTGGGTGTGGCCCATGGCGCCGGCCCAGGAGCCACGCATGCCGGCCACGCTTATGTCCCCGGACTGCAAAATGCGCAGGGCGGCGAGCAGCTGGTTCTCGGCAAACTGACGCCGGCGCCCCTCAAAGGCCAGGGTGGCCAGACCCTCAATGGTGGAAGTGTTGCCCCGGTAGCTGCCGTAGTTGGTTTCCATGCCCCAGATCGCCAGCAGCACGTTGGCGTCCACACCGTAACGCTGTTCAATACGGTCGAGCACCGGGCCCAGTTCACGCAGCCGGGCCTGGCCGGTGCTGATGCGGGTGGAAGACACGGCGCTGTCCAGATAGTCCCACAGCTGGCGGGTGAATTCGGCCTGGCCACCGTCGAGTTTAATTACCTGGTGATTCAGGTCGATATCCTTAAAGGCGGCGTCAAACACCGCGGGTTGGATGCCCTCGGCCAGGGCGCGCCGGCGAAAGTCGTTACGCCAGGCGGCAAAATCCTGGCTGGCGGCGGCCTGCTGTGCGGCTTGCGGTGCGCCGATAGTGCCGGCCCGGGGCGGTGCCGGCGCGGTATCGGCCTGACTGGCGCAGCCCGCCAGCAGCAGGCCGGCCATCAGGGGTGAAAATATGCGTGCTCTTGTCATGACTACGTCCCTTTTTAATGATGGGCGTCAGCTTATCTGATTGTCACGTAAAGAAAAGGGGCGGGCGGGAAGGAAAATGACGCAAGTCCGTGCCGGCGCACGGATTGCGACTGTGGCCTTTGTTATGATGCCGCTCCACAAGCCGGTGCCGGAATGGACAAGCTCCGGGCGAAACGCAAGAATGAACACAGGGACGCTGTCGCGAATACAGTAATTTCCGGAGTGACCATGTACCTGAGCAGAGACTTTCAGGAAACCGACTACAGCAGTCTTGAACTTATCTATCACGATGCGGTGATGGGCCAGGGCCGTCGTGGCTACAGTGACGAGCAGGTGCAGGTATGGGCGGCCTTTCCCTATCTGTACAAGGACGACTTCGGTCGTCTGGTGCGCAGTGGCTATACCCGGGTCATGACGCTGCACCACATTCCGGTGGCCTTTGCCACCCTCAACCCCGATCACTACCTGGCACTGGTGTATGTGCTGGCCGAGCATTCCGGGCGCGGCCTGGCGGGCCGCTTGTGTGATGAAATGGAGCAGGAAGCCCAGCGCCGGGGCGTTGGCTGCCTGACCACGGACGCCAGCGTGTTGTCCCGGCCGTTGTTTGAGCAAAAGGGGTTTCGGCTGGTGTCCCGGCAGGAGGTGCACCGTGCCGGCCAGACCTTTGTGCGCTTTATCATGGAAAAAACCCTGGACTGAGCACCCTGCCGGCGCTGGCACTGGCGACCGGTTTGCCGCAAAATAGCCCCGCCGTTTTGTGCCGAGCAACAGACCAACCGGGAGATCATCCGTAGCCATGCCAAAAGACACCTATTACCTGACCGCTCACTGCCCGGGCAGCCTGGGCACGGTGGACGTGGTGACCCGCTATCTGCACGAGCAGGGGTGCTACGTGGTGGAAATGCAGACCTTTGACGATGTGCTGAGCGAACACTTTTTTATTCGTGCCGAATTTCGTCCGCCCGCCGAGCAGCCCTTTGATGAAGCCGCCTTTCGCACCGGCTTTGCGCCCCGGGCCGCCGGGTTCGCCATGGAATGGCGGCTGGCCGCCAGCCACGACAGACCCAATGTGGTGATCATGGTGTCCCGGCTCGATCATTGCCTGAACGATCTGCTTTACCGCTACCGCACCGGCCAGCTTCCCATTGAGATACCGGCCATTATCTCCAACCACCCGGATCTGCAACGGCTGGCCGACTGGCATCACATTCCCTATTATCACCTGCCGGTGAGCGACGACAACCGCGCCGAACAGGAAGCCGAGGTCATGGGCATTCTCAATGAGTGCGAGGCCGATCTGGTGGTGCTGGCCCGCTACATGCAAGTGCTGAGCCCCGAGCTGTGCGCCCGCCTGAAGGGGCGTGCCATTAATATTCATCACTCGCTGCTGCCCGGGTTTCGGGGCGACAACCCTTATCACCAGGCCTACCACAAGGGGGTCAAGCTGGTAGGGGCCACGGCCCATTATATCAACAACGATCTGGATGAAGGCCCCATCATCACCCAGGGGGTGGAGGTGGTGGATCACAGCCACTATCCCGAGCAGCTCATCGCCAAGGGCAAGGACATTGAATGCATGACCCTGGCCCGGGCGGTGCAATATCACATTGAACACAGGGTGTTTCTGCACAACGACAAGACGGTGGTCTTTGCCAGTTGAGCGCGCTTTTTTCTTTACGCAATGGAGTCTGTTTCAGCATGAAAAAATTCCTGGTGGCCCCGGTACTGGCGGCAATACTGACCGGCTGCGCCGGCGGTCAGCCCGAGGCACCCTTTACCCTGACCCTGGCCCACGTCAACGACACCCATTCCCATTTCGATGCCAGTGACGCCCGCCTGAGCCTGGATGGAGAAGCCGTTTACACGCGGCTGGGGGGCCATCCCCGGTTGCTGACCCAGCTTAACGCCTGGCGCAATCAGGCCGAACAGGCGGATCAGCCGCTGCTGTTTTTGCACGGCGGTGATGCCTGGCAGGGCAGTGGGTATTTTCGTCTGAATCAGGGTGCCATGAACGCCGACATTCTCACCCGCATGCGGCTCGACGCCATGGTGCTGGGCAACCACGAGTTTGATCTCGATACGCCATCGCTGGCCGACTTTATTGCCGGTGCCGGTTTTCCGCTGCTGGCCGCCAACCTGGACGCCAGCCGGGATCCCGCCCTGAAAGACGCCGCCAATCTTCACCCCTATGTGCTGTATGCCTTTGACGGCAACGACAAGGAGCGGCTAGAGAGCATGGAAGACGCCGGCCGGGACCCGGTGGTGGCGGTGATCGGCCTGGTGCCGGAAAACATGCCCGAGCTGGCCGCCGGCACCGGCGAGGTACGTTTTCAGCAGGAGGTGGCAAGCGCCCAGCGCACCGTTGATCTGCTACGCGAGCAGGGCGTACGCCACATCGTGGCGCTTACCCATCTGGGCCTGGAGCGGGATCAGCGCCTGGCCCGGGAGGTTAATGGCATTGACGTGATCGTGGGCGGTCATTCCCACAGCCTGTTGGGAGACTTCTCTGAGCTCGGACTGGGCCAGAATCCGGCCTATGCCCAACTGTTCACCAACCCTAACGGCCTGGCGAAAACCTGTGTGGTGCAGGCGGGCCAGCACGCCCAGGCCCTGGGCCGGGTCAGCGTGACCTTTACTCGGGACGGCCGGGTCAGCCGCTGTGAGGGCGGCAACACCCTGCTGAGCGACGGTGAGTTCTACAGCGACGTGCGTCGTACCGATGCCAGCCGGTTGAGCCCGGCGCAACAGCAACGGCTGGCCGAAGTGGTGGCGGCCAGCCCCCGTATCGCCGTGGTGGAAGAAGACGCCGAGCTGCGCCGTCATATCGACGACACCTACAAGCCGGCACTGACCGCCGCCTATGGCGCGGTGATTGGCCATGTGCCCGTGACCCTGGAGCACCGTCGCCTGCCCGGCAGGGATGGCAGCCAGTCCGACGTCGCGCCCCTGGTGGCTGCCAGCCAGTTGCACTGGGTTAACCGCCCCGAGGTGCAGGCCATTACCGGCCGCCGGGCCGAGGTGGCCCTGCTGAACGCCGGCGCCGTGCGCACCGGCCTGGAGCCGGGTGAGCTCAAGGAAGGCCAGGTGAGCCTGGACCTGTTGCCCTTTGGCAATCCGCTCAGCCTGGTGTCCCTTACCGGGCGCCAGCTGGCCGGCCTGTTGCTGGAAACCATCAATGCCTCCTTGCCTGACGGCGCCCATGCCGGTCGTTTCCCTTACGTGGCCGGACTGCGTTATGAGTTTGACGAAACCCGAAAGGGCGCGGGCTTTCTGAGCCGCATCGAAGTGCAGCAGAATGGCCGCTGGGTGAGGGTGCAGCCCAATGCCAGCTATCAGGTGGTGATGAACGCCTACAGCGCTTCCGGCAACGACGGCTGGAACACCCTGTTGCAGGCTCAACAGGTGCTCACCGACAGGCTGGATCTGGCCTGGGTCAACGGCCGCCTCACCGCCTTTCCGGTGGCGCGCCTAAGCCGTGGTAGCAACGGTGCCATCGAGACTCACTACATCAACCAGCCCCTCGACTGCGGGGCCGCCGGTGTGCGCTGCAACACCGATGCCCAGGCCTTTATCGACTATGTGCGCGAACAGCGTCCCCTGCTGCGCCCCCTGGCCGACAGCGGCGTCAGCCTGAAACGGCTGTAAGCCGAGCCTTGCGGTGCTCCTCGAGTGAGGGGAGCACCGCCTTTATTTCTTCCCCTTTCGGTCCGTGCGGGCCCGACATTCCCACTTCCTTCCTCATTTCCAGGCGTGCTTACGGAACGGTGTGCCCTGTTGCTCGCCACCGGCGACGTTTGTCATAAACAGGTTTAATCTTTTTTGTGGATTATATAGATGTAAATAATTCGTTTTTTTTATGAAACTCGTCTGGCTACTATCTCAATCGGAAGCACACAACCATGCCATCAAGGAGAGATAGAATGATTGTCGATGTCGATTGCCATAACTACTGGAGCAGTGCCGAGGTGTTGCTGCCTTACCTGGATCCCTTCTTCAAGGATTATTTCGTGCGCGGTGAGCAGCCCGGTCCCAAGGGGGCGTTTCCTCATGGTCACCGGCCCTGGCTGCATCCGGAAGGGTTCAAGCGGGCGGATATCAACCCCCAGTGTGAGGAAGACAACTACCGCATTATGAAGGCCAAGCACCTGGATCATTATCAGATTGATTATGCCATCCTGACCGGTGACGAAGCCGTGGAGGCTTCAACCCTGGCCAACCCCTATTACGCTGCCGCCCTGGTGCGGGCCTACAACGACTACCAGGTAGAGGAATGGCTGCCCCGCGACGAGCGCTTTGCCGGCTCCATCGTGATTGCGCCTCAGGATCCTCAGTTGGCGGCCCAGGAAATCCGCCGGTTGGGTCACCACCCGCGCATGGTGCAGGTGCTGGCCTCGCACGGCGCAACCCGGCCTTACGGCGATCCTTTCTACCATCCCATTTATGAGGCTTGTGCCGAGGTCGGCCTGCCGTTTGCCGTGCACCTGGGTGGACAAGGCGGGATTAATTCAAACCCCATCGGGGCGGGCCCGACCACCTTCTTCTGGGAAACCCATGCCATTTTGCCCCAAAGTGCCATGACCCATGTGGCCAGCATGATCGCCCAGGGCGTCTTTGAGAAATGGCCGAGCCTTTACTTTGTGGTTATTGAGTGCGGCGTGGCCTGGGTGCCCAGCGTACTGTGGCGACTGGATGCCAACTACAAGGCCCTGCGCAAGGAAACTCCCTGGCTCAAGCGCCTGCCCAGTGAATATTTCAAGGATCACATTCGTTTCACCACCCAGCCGCTGGAGCGCCCGGACAACCTGCAGCACCTGTGGGCGGTGCTGGAAGCCATGGATGGCAAAAATACCCTGATGTTCGCCTCCGACTACCCGCATTGGGATTACGACGACCTGAACAGCCTGCATATTCCCCCCGAATGGCGGGCCAACATCATGGGTGGCAATGCCATGCAGGTATACCAGCGTCTGCAGGCGCTGGAAGCGCAGAAAAAAACCGTTGCATAAGCAGGGAGGCTTATCATGAGCAAGAAAAAATATACCGTTTGCAAGGTCGATGAGGTTCGGCCCGGACAGCAGAAAATTGTACAGCTGGATAAATTCAGCGTCGGTGTCTTCAACATCGGGGGGGAATATCATGCGCTGCTGAATGTGTGTCCCCATCGTGGGGCGGCCCTGTGCGAGGGGCCGGTGTGTGGTACCACCCAACCCACGGATCAGCGCGAGTTTATCTATTGCCAGGAAAACGCCCTGGTGCGCTGCGCCTGGCACGGCTGGGAGTTCGATATCAAGTCCGGCGAGTTTCTGGTGGATCCCAGCATCAAGGCCAAGACCTTCCCGGTCAGCGTCGAGGCGGACGAAGTGTTCGTTCACATCTAGTTCCCGGTCCGGAACGAGGAAATCCGGTGGTAATGGTTCCACCGGATTGTTGCCATATTGCGTGCCACTCAGCCCGAACAAGGGGGACTCATGAATATGCCGGTGCTGTCGGTGCAGGAAAGGAGCCTGCGCTGGAAGGTGGGTCAGAAAACGGCCCGCTGCCTGAGGGTCATTCAGGAAACCAGTGATGTGAAAACCTTCTGGTTTGCCCTGGAAAACCACGAAGAACTGGACTTCAAGCCTGGCCAGTTTCTGACTTTTACCTTTCTTATCGATGACCGGGAGGCGGTGCGCTGTTACTCCTTGTCATCGTCACCCACGCAGTCTCGCCAGTTTGCCATCACGGTCAAACGGGTACCCGGTGGCCAGGTATCGAACTGGCTGCACGATCATCTGAATGTCGGGGATGAAACCCGGATCATGGCCCCGGCCGGTCATTTCAACTGTCTGGATATTGTTGCCGATCGCTATCTGCTGTTGTCCGGTGGCAGTGGCATTACGCCGAGTATGTCCATGGTTCGCTGGATGCGTGATACCGGCCGGCTTGGTGACGTTCACTTCATGCACAGTGCCCGTTCGCCCGGCGATATCATCTTTCATCAGGAGCTGCTGCGGATCGACAGCCAGTGGCCGCGATTTCGGCTATCGCTGCTGTGCGAGGAGAAAACCGGCGAACAGGGCTGGGCCGGCTATCGAGGGCGGCTGAATGCCGACCTGCTGGCGCTGCTCTGCCCCGACTTTCGGCAAAGAAAGATCCTTTGCTGTGGCCCGGCTCCCTACATGAAGGCGGTGCGGGACATGCTGGCTGCGCTGTCGTTTCCGATGGCGCAGTATGCGGAAGAATCCTTTGGCGCACCCGGGGCGCCGGCCGCCGCGGCTGAGTCGTCGATGCTGGCCGGCACCGCCCTGACCCACAGGGTGCATTTTTCCCGGTCGGGCCGAGAAGGGCAGGGGAGTGCTACGGATACCCTGCTCGATACCGCCCTCGCCAATGGCGTCTGGATCCCTTCTGCCTGCCGCACCGGTATCTGTGGCAGCTGCAAGGTACGCAAGCTCGGCGGCACCGTGACCATGGACGGGGCCCTGGCATTGAGTGATGCCGAACGTGCCGATGATTTTATTTTGCCCTGCTGTGCCTATCTCCAGGATGATGTCACGCTGGAGGCTTAGCCCGCCACCGCGTTTGGCTGCCGGCCTCGTCGCGTTGGGCGGCAGGGTCTGGTGCCGGGGTGAGGCGAGTGCCTCACCCGCCTTCTTGCTCGCAATGGGGGAGCAGCAGGGGCCTGTCCTGGGTCTCGTCCAGGCTGGAGCTGATCATCTCTTCATGGCTGGGGGCGAAGGCGCGCAAGCTGTCGATGGCCGCGTCGTAGATTTCGTTCTTGTCGGTATCCTTGCGGTAGACGGCATAGACCGGCTGCAGGATTTCGGGAGCCCCTGTTACCCGGTGAAACTGGCCGTCGCTGACCAGCTTCTTGGCGCGCCAGGCCGGCAGGTAAATGGAGCCTCCCTTGTGGTTCAGGTAGTCAATGGCCATGGTGCCCAGGCCCATGGTGATGCGACGGGCTTTCAATTCGGGAACCGCACGGGCATGGGCGTCACGAAAGCCAAGACACCAGTCGATATAGACATATTTTTCCTTGTCCAGGCTGTCCATGTCGGCCGGCTCGGTGGAGATCAGCACGAACACATCGTCAAACAACCTGGTGATCTCGATGTCCAGCAGGATCCTAGGTTGGTACATGACGGCGATATCCAGCATTTTATTGACCACCTGCTCCATCATGGAAATGGAATAGTCGGTTTCAATATGCAGGGCAAGGCGGGGGTAGCGATCGCACATCCACAGGATCCAGCGGTTGACGAACTTTTCCCAGATGCTGAACTGGGTACCCACCCGCAGCACACCGTCATAGCCCCTTGGCAACGACAGCTCTTGCCGGGCCTGGCTCCAGACTTCGCAGATCTGCAGGGCGTAATGCCTGAATTTGACGCCGGAGCTGGTCAGCTCTGCGCCGAAACGGCCTCGGGTAAACAGGGTCACGCCCAGGGTTTCTTCGAGCCCCCTGATGCGGGTGCTGACCGCCGACTGGGTAATGGACAGGTTCTCGGCGGTACGATTGAAGTTCTGACTGTTGGCGACATCGAGAAAGGTATTGAGCTGGGCCAGGTTCATGTGAATTCCTTTTACTGATAACTGGACGGGATCGCCGTTATTATCAATAGAAAAAAATATTTATATCAATAGAAATAAAACATTATTTTTGATGGCTATGGCCATGTATTTTGTTAAATGGTCACTATTTGCCCGTAAAACCAAATGGGAGGAATGAACAAGCCAAAAACCAATAAAACCAAACAACTATTGTGGAGCAATAGTCACCTCAACAAGGAGTGAACAGTGTCAAAGTTTAAAATAAGCGAACGAGGCGTGCTGTTTGGGTTGAACCCCACCATGGGCATAGTATCGATGATGACCATACTGGGCTTCGTCGGCTATTCCATCCTGTTGCCCGCCCAGGCCAAGGCCCTGTTTGGCGGCATAAAAGGCTGGATAGAGTCCAGCCTCGGCTGGTATTACATTCTGCTGCTGTCGGCCATTGTATTTTTTGTTATCTATCTTCTGTGTTCGCGCTGGGGAAATGTACGGCTTGGCAAGGACGACAGCCGCCCCGAGTTCAGTAATTTCACCTGGTTTTCCATGCTGTTCGGCTGCGGTACCGGTATCGGCCTGTTGTTCTTTGGCGTGGCCGAGCCCATCTGGCATTATCAGGGCAATCCCTTCGTGTCGGAAGCACACCAGGCGGCGGTCGCCGCCGGGGCAGCCAGCACCGAAGCCGTGGATGCCGCCAGGGTATCGCTGCGGCTGACCCTGTTTCATTGGGGGCTGCATGGCTGGGCCGTCTACGCAGTGATAGGCCTGGCGCTGGCCTATTTCTCGTTTCGTAAAAACCTGCCCCTGACCATTCGCTCCGCCCTGTATCCGATTTTTGGGGAGCGAATCTACGGCCCTATCGGCCATGTGGCGGATATTATGGCGGTATTCGGCACCATTTTCGGCCTGTCCACGACGCTTGGCATGGGTGCGTCGCAAATCAATACCGGCCTGGAGGTGTTGTTTGGGATGGAAAAAAGCACCGGCAATCAGATCCTGATCATCCTGCTGGTGTCCGCCATGGCCACCATCTCGGCGGTAACCGGACTGGCCCGGGGCGTAAAAATACTGAGCCTGTTGAACTCCTGGCTCTGTATCGGCATTCTCGGGTTTATCCTGCTGATGGGGCCGACCGTCTATATTCTCGGCTCCTTTATCACCGGTGTCGGCGACTACCTTCAGCAGGTCATTCCGCTGGGAATGTGGAACGGCTCCACCGAGGCACAGCGCAGCTGGCAGGGAGGCTGGACCATCTTCTACTGGGGATGGTGGATAGCCTGGGGACCTTTCGTTGGCATGTTTATCGCGCGTATTTCGCGAGGCAGGACCATTCGGGAATATCTGCTGGGCGTATTGATCGTGCCCACCCTGGTGACCTTTGTGTTTCTGTCGGTACTGGGCGCGGCCGGGCTCTACTATGAAATCTTTACCGACGCCAGCATGATTAGCATGGTCAATGCCGATTTCGCCAAGGCGTTCTTTGACCTGCTGAGCATGATGTCGGATTCGGGTCTGCTCTCGGCCATGATCCTGGTAACCGTGGTGGTGCTGATGGTGTTTTTTGTCACTTCGTCCGACTCTGGCACCCTGGTGATCTGCACGCTGCTGTCCTTTGGTAACGAGGATCCCCCCAAGCGGCAGCGTATTTTCTGGGGCATGACCATTGGCGCCGTGGCCGGTGCCCTGTTGTTCACCGGAGGAACCGTCGCCCTCAAGGCCGTTCAGGCCGCGTCCATTGTGGCCGCCTTGCCTTTTTCCTTCATTCTGATGGCACTGTGCTGGGGCTTGCTGCAGTCGCTGCGGCGGGAGCCGGCCACTCCCGCCGTGGCGCTGGCCGTGGGGGAGTCCAGAAGCGAGCCCGGCTAGCCTAACCGCAAGCCTTGCGCAAAAAAAAAAGCATGCCAGCCGAGTGCAGGCATGCTTTTTTCAGGTTTGGCGCCGTCACCGAGTCTGGCAAGCCCAAGGGTCACTCCTGGCAATGACGTCTGAACGCCGCCAGCGTCTCCTCGCTGACGTGGTGCTCCATGCCTTCGGCATCATGTTCGGCCGCTTGGCGGCTCACACCGAGCGTCAGCAGAAAGTGCAAAATAATCTCATGGCGTGCCTTGCACTTGCGGGCCAGCCATTGTCCTTTCGCGGTCAGCAAGACGGCGCCATAGGGCGGGCGCTCAATATAGCCCTCGTCCCGCAGGCGAAGCAAAATTTTGCTGGAGGTGGCGTGTGAAACACCAAAGCGGGCGGCAATGTCGACCAGCCGGGCGTGGCCGGTGGCGTCAATCAGATCGGCAATCAGCTCGACGTAATCTTCGGTGGTTTCCGCCTGGCGGGCCTCGCGTACCCGGTTGAACCAGCTGGCCTGCACCTGCGGTTCAACCAGCATCGGCCTGGCATCTTTGTGGTTCATGGCGCACTCCGTGGTGAACGTTGCCGTATCAGCGTGAAGAGCAAGGCCATGATGAACACCATGGCCTGGATCACCACAATCAGCGGGGCGGTGGCGGCGTCGATATGAAAGCTGATCAGGGTGCCCAGGAAGCAGGTCAACAGGGAAACCGACACCGCAATGACCACCATGGTGGTAAAGCGCCGGCTCACCAGCAAGGCAATGGCGCCGGGGGCAATCAGCATGGCCACCACCAGTATGATGCCGGCGACTTTCAGGGCCGCGACGATCACCAGTGACAGCACCAGCAGAAAACCATTATGCAGCAGCCCGACCGGCAGGCCGATGGCCCGGGCGTGGGCCGGATCAAAAAAGTACACTATCAGCGCTCTGCCCTTCAGTACCAACAGCAGCAAGGCCAGGCCGGCGATCAGGGCGGTTTCGGTAATGTCTGCCCAGCTTGCGCCCAGCATGTTGCCAAACAGGACGTGCAGCAGGTGAATATTCGACTCTACCCTGGTCAGCATCACCAGGCCCAGGGCAAACATGCCCGAAAACACAATGCCCATCACGGCGTCTTCCCTGACCCGGCTGTGTGTTTTGAGATAGCCGGTGGCCAGGGAGCAGCCCAGGCCGGCGACGATCGCGCCCACGACCAGGGGAATGCCCGCCATGTAAGCCAGGATGAGGCCGGGCAGTACCGCATGAGAGACGGCATCTCCCATCAGCGACCAGCCTTTCAGGATGAGAAAGCAGGATAAAATGGCGCAGACGGTACCGACCAGGCTGGCGATAAGCAGCGCCCGTAACATGAATTCATAACCCAGGGGCTCGACAAGCAAGGTGTTTATGGCGCTCATTGGGCAGCTCCGGCGGGACGGCGGCGGACGGACAGGACGCCGTGTTTGGGGGCAAACACGAACGCCAGCAGAAAGAGCAGGGTTTGCAAGGTGACGATAATGCCTCCGGTGGCGCCATCCATAAAATAGCTGGCGTAGGCCCCCGCCGCGCTGGTCAGGCCTCCGAGCAGGACGGCGATCAGCAGCAGGCGGTGAAATTGATCGGTCAGCAGGTAAGCCGTTGCCCCCGGCGTGACCACCATGGCGATCACCAGGCAGGCGCCGACGGTTTGCAGGGCTGCGACCGCAGAGGCGCTGAGCAGGGTGAAAAACAGGATTTTCAATCCCGTGACCGACAGCCCCGTGGCGGCGGCGTGGAGCTCATCAAAGAAGACCATCATCAGATCTTTCCACTTGAGCAGCAGAACGCCCAGGCTGACCAGGGAGATGGTGACGACCTGGGTAATGTCCTCGTCGCTGATGGCCAGTACGTTGCCCAGAATGATGGACTGAACATTCACCGCCATGGGGTTGAGCGAGACGATCAGCAGGCCCAGGGCAAAGAAGGCGGTGAAGACCAGGCCGATCACGGTGTCTTCGCGCAATTTGGTGTTCTGCCGGACCAGCGCCATGCTGCCGGCGGCCATCAGCCCCGCCATAAAGGCGCCGGCCGAGTAGGGCAGGGCAAACAGATGGGCGAGGGCGACGCCGGGTACCACGGAGTGAGCCAGGGCATCTCCCATCAGTGACCAGCCTTTCAGCACCAGGTAGGCCGAGAGAAAGGCGCAACTGCCACCCACCAGGGCGCTGACCCAGATGGCGCGGTACATATATTCATAGGCCAGCGGCTCCAGCAGTAACGTCAGCATAATGGTTCCCTCAAGGGCACTTCACGGGAGAAATCCTCGGACGGGGCCGGCAGTGCTCCGCCGAGCGGCAGGGGCAGCAGTGTGTCGCCAAAGGTGCGATTGAGGTTGTTTCGAGTAAAGGTGGTTGCCGTTGGTCCTTGCGCCACCACGGTCCGGTTGAGAAGCAGCACCTGATCGCAGAAGTCCGGAATGCGGCCGAGGTGATGGGTCGAGATCAGGATCAGCCGGCCTTGTTCGCGCAGGGACTGCAGCAGCGCCATCATGGCGGTTTCGGTGGTTGCATCCACGCCGGTAAAGGGTTCATCAAGCAGGATCAGCTGTCCTCCTTGCGCCAGGGCACGGGCCAGAAACACGCGTTTCTTCTGGCCGCCGCTGAGCTCTCCTATCTGGCGCTTGCGCAAGGTCAGCATGCCGACCCGCTCCAGTGCCTCCGCTACGGTGTGCCGATCGGCCTGTGCGGGCCGGCGCAACATGCCCATGTGCCCATAACGGCCCATCATGACGACGTCTTCCACCAGCACCGGAAAGTGCCAGTCAACCTCCTCGCTTTGCGGCACATAACATACCAGTCCCTGTTTCAGGGCTCGGGCCACGGGCAGCCCGTCGAGCCGAATGGTGCCTGAGCGTGGCCTGACGAAGCCCATCAGGGATTTGAACAGGGTGGACTTGCCGGAGCCGTTGACCCCCACCAGGGCGCAGATGCTGCCCCGGTTCAAGTCGAAACCGACCCCGTGCAGTGCCTGATGGCCATTGGCGTAGGTGACCGCCAGCTCCCTGACATGCACCAGGGGGGGCCTGACTGCGGTGTGGTGTTCCATTTGACCTTATCCTCCAACTCCGTTTGGCAATGATGTTCGGCAAGGTTGCATGGCCGCGACGAACGGCAGGCATGGCCTTGTCACTGGGCCTTAAATCCGTTGACTATGGTCTGGGTGGTTAGCCGCAGCAGCTCATAATAACTGGGCACAGGACCACGGGGTCCGCTGAGGGAGTCCACATAGAGAACGCCGCCATAGCTGGCCCCGGCCTCTTTGGCCACCTGCCGGGCAGGGCGATCGGAGACGGTGCTTTCGCTGAACACCACCGGAATGCGGTTGGCCCGTACCGTATCAATGACCTTGCGCACCTGTTGGGGGGTACCTTGCTGATCGGCGTTGATTGGCCAGAGATAGACTTCCCGCAGGCCCAGGTCCTGGGCCAGGTAGCTGAAAGCCCCCTCGCTGGTGACCAGCCAGCGCCGGGACCGGGGAATAGATGTCAGTTGTTGCCTGAGGGTATCGCCCAGCCTGCGGATTCGGGCGGCGTAGTCGGCGGCGTTTTGATGGTAGGTGTCGGCATTGGCGGGATCGGAACGGATCAGGGCATCACGAATGTTTTCTATATAAATCTGTGCATTGGCCGTCGACATCCAGGCATGGGGATTGGGCTTGCCATTATAGGGACCCTCATAGATGGACAGGGGAGAGACCCCGTTGGTGATCACGGCGCTGGGGACGTCCTTCACGTTCTGAAGAAAGCGCTCGAACCAGCGCTCAAGGTTCATGCCGTTCCACAGAATAAGGTTGGCCGACTGGGCCTTGACGATATCCTGAGGCGTTGGCTGGTAATCGTGAATTTCGGCGCCGGGCTTGGTGATGGACTCGACAATGGCCGCGTCCCCGGCAACATTGGCGGCCATGTCCGCGATAACGGTAAAGGTGGTGATAACCCGTAGTTTGTCCATCTTGTCAGCGCTGGCGGCCTGCCCCTGGCCCGACAGGCTCAGCATCAGTATCAGCCCGAGCACCGGTAAATATAGGGCACGGCAGAATGCGGCCGTGTTGTTGAATCCAGTGGAAACCATTATTTCCTCCCTGTGGAATGTTGTGTCCGGCTCAAAACGTAGCCACGGCTACATTCCAAGGGTAAGGCCATTATTTAAATCACAAAAGCGGATAATATGGATTCATATAAATCAAAAATCAGATTGAATGTTCGGTGGCAAGGGCGAGGGCGGAAGGGGTTATGAATTAATTAATTCGATTGATATAACCGAAATTAGTCGCTTTTTATGTTTGAACGACGTCGCTATTATTTTTTTGCGCATGAAATACTCGGTAGGCGGCGAAGTGCCTGCTCCTGTCCGACCACGGAGTATGTCAACGCGCACACAAGCGGCGCAGGCCGAATAAGGACAATAATTATCAGCTATCAGAGGGCTAAGCCATGGAATCATCGGTTATCAAGCTGGAACTCACCCCGGATTCGAATGCCATCAGCATTGCGGATTTTTATCAGGACAAGCGGGCGCTGCGTGTTACCTGGTCGGACGGTCGCCGGGCCCAGTATCACTACCTCTGGCTGCGGGATAATTGCCAAAGCGCGTTCCACCCCATAACCCAGGAGCGTAACTTCGATATGCTGAGCGTCAGTGATGATATTCACCCGCTGGAGGTCCGCTGTGATGAGCAGGGTATCGTCATTCGGTGGTCCGAGGGGGAGCTGGTCAGCCGTTATTCCCTTGACTGGTTACGGCGCCATGCCTATTCACCCGACTTCCTCAAAAACCAGGGGGGCGATGTGTGCAGCTGGGATTGCAGCTATGCTGGTGGCATTCAGCGCGGTGAGTACTCGGCAGTTATCGAAGATGATTCAGCGCTGTGTGAGTGGATGCAGCAACTTTCGCGTTACGGACTGGCGCTGGTGAGCGACATGCCCTCGACCCCTGAAGCCGTGGTTGAAGTGGCCGAGCGTATTGGTTATCTGCGTCGCACCAATTTTGGCCTGACCTTTGATGTAAGATCCGTGCCCAAGCCCATTAATCAGGCCTACACTGCCGAGGCCTTGCCGCTGCACACCGATCTCCCCAACCATGAAACGCCGCCGGGCTATCAGTTTCTCCACTGCCTAAACAATGAAAGCGAGGGGGGGGCCTCCACCTTTGTCGATGCCTTTCGTGTGATCGAGGATATACGTGAAAATGCCCCCGATTACTTTGAGCTGCTGGCTCGCCAGCCCATTCCCTTTCGATACCATGACGAGGAATACGAAATTTGCGAGCACAGAACCGTCATTAACCTCAATCACCTCAATGAAGTCACCGAGATAAAATACAACGCCCACCTGGCCGATATCTTCGATTTGCCGGAAGAGATCATGGATCAGTACTACCTGGCATATCGTTACCTGATGACCAGGTTGCGCGATCCTCGTTACATGATTCGGCTGAAGTTGAATGGGGGGGATATGGTGGTGTTCGATAACCGCAGGGTGCTGCACGGTCGGGATCAGTTCGATCCCAGCACCGGTCTGCGGCACCTGCGAGGTTGCTATGTTGACCGGACCGAGTTCAAGAGCCGGCTGCGAGTGCTTGAACGCCGGCAGTGTGAATAATCGAGTACCTTTTCATTTCGTTTGCTGATGCCCGGTCCTGAGCGCCCACTCCCTAATGTGCGGCGGGCTGTTTGACCGGGCATTTCCGCCATGGCTTCATTCTATTTATCTTGCCCACGCGCGGTGGCACCTGTTTAAATTTCGGGCTCCATTGTCTGTCCTGCGGTTGGCGTTCTGCCGAAACCGTGTCAATAGTGTATGTATTGTCTATCGAGTACCTCAAACGTAACAACACTTAACGGTCAGGCCATGGCATGCAATGCGATCGGGCTGACTCGTTTTTGTGTGCACTGAGGCACGACGTCGGGCGGGGCACCACCATGAAAAAGTCACGACTGCCGCATAAAATTTGTGTGGTGTGCGGTCGCCCGTTCGGCTGGCGAAAAAAATGGGCACGGGAATGGAATAACGTTAAATATTGTTCGCGGCGCTGTCGTTCTCACAGAAGGGGCCCTGCTGCGTCTGAAGTTGACGCCAAATAAAGCAAATGGGTCAGGATAACGTCGGTTTGCCTCGACGCCGTAAGTGGACTGGTTTACCCTTTCGTCCCCGATTTCATGCTCGAAACGCAGAAGCAGCTATACTCTTTTGGGTCTGTGACTGCCAGAGGGAACTAAGATGCGTGTAACAACTCGTTTTGCCAACGCCTGTTTCGCCATACTGTCGGCCCTGCTTATGCTGTTGCCGGCATTGCCGGTCAAGGCCGCCGACCCGCTGCCACCACCGGATGGCCGGGTGGTGCTGACGGTAACCGGCAACCTGGCGCACACCAACGATGCCGGTCAGGCCCGGCTTGACATGGACTTGCTGGCCAGCCTTCCCCAGCATGAATTCTCCACCCTGACCCCCTGGACAGACGGCAAACACGAATTTCGTGGCGTGCTGCTCAATGAGCTGCTGCAGCGGCTTGGTGCCGATGGCAAACGGGTTCGGCTGGTGGCACTGAACGACTATCATCACGATATTGACATGGCGCTGGTGCGCAATACCCCCTTTCTGCTGGCTACCCACCTGGACGGTAAACGCATGAAGGTGCGAGACAAGGGACCGCTGTGGCTGATGCTGCCGCTGTCCGAATCCAAGGAATATGATACCAAGCGCTATCACGAGATGCTGGTATGGCAACTGAAAAGCCTGGATATTCAGTGACCTTCAAATCGGTCAAAATGGTGGTGCTGACGGCCGCGGCCCTGCTGTTCGGCCTCAGCTCGCTATATAGTTATAACCGGGATCTGGACGTGGTGCGCTATGTATCGGCCACCATCAAAACCGTGGGCTGGGCCACGTCCGAACTGGAATCCGAAGTACTGAAATTTGATCACGCCTTGACCGCCCTGCTGGCGGGCACGCGGAATGAAGAGCACGTGCAGTTGCGCTTTGAACTGTTGTGGAGCCGCATAGATGTCCTGCTCAAGGGGGTGGAGAACCGGCCGGTGCGTGAACAGTCCGGGGTTACCCCTATGCTGCATGATCTGCTCGCCCAGATGGAGCGCTGGGAAGACAGGGTTTACGAGCTGGACGTGGACAACCCGGCGGGAACACTGGCGTTGCAGCAGGAGCTGGTACCCTACCGGGAGCGGGTGCGTGAAATCAACGTGGACAGCTTTTCCGGCTCTCAGGTATGGCAGCAACTCGATATCATCGGGGACGTACGCCAGCGCTCCACCCTTTATCTGGCCGGTCTGCTGCTCAGCGGCGGCCTGATGCTGTGGTTGTTGATGCGGGAAAACCGGCGCAATCGTTACCTGGCCTTTCATGACATGCTCACTGGCCTGCCAAACCGCATGCACTTTTACCAGCTGATGACCCAGGCCCTGAACCGGGTGGAACGTCAGCAACGCAAGCTGGCAGTGCACATGGTGGATCTCAACGAGTTCAAGGCCATCAACGACAGCCTCGGTCATGATGTGGGCGACCGCGTGCTCAAGGTGGTGTCATCGCGGCTGCGCCTCGCCCTGGCAGGCAAGGGCAAGGTGGCGCGCCTGGGCGGTGATGAGTTTGTGGTGATTCAGCCCTACGATGAAACCGCCCAGGCCGAGCAGCTGGTCACCTACTTGTTAACCGAACTGGCAGGGGACATACGGCTGCCCGACGGTTGCCTGTCTCCCAAGGCGAGTATCGGCACCAGCCTGTTTCCGGAGCACGGCACCACCATGGTTGAGTTGCTCAGTCATGCCGATACCGCCATGTATTACGCCAAGCACAATCCCAAGCTGTCGAGCCAGATCTTTGAGCCCGGTATGGATGAACGCCGCTTGCGCAGCCAGAAGCTGGCAGTGGCCCTGCAGCTGGCCATTGAGAACGACGAACTCAATCTGGTGTATCAGCCTATTTTTCATCTGAAAAGCGGTGCCATTGAGTCTCTTGAAGCCCTGTTGCGTTGGCATTCCATCGAACATGGCCACATCAGCCCCCTTGAAGTGATCGCGGTGGCCGAGCACCACGGGCTGGCCCATCAGCTTAACCAGTGGGTGCTGTTTACCGCCTGCCGCCAGCTGCGCCAGTGGCAGCGGCTGGGTTATGACTGGCTCAAGGTCAACGTGAACATCAGCCCCAATATCTTTATGAGCGGTGAGCTTGGCAGCACGGTGGAAGCCGCGCTGTTGCGCACCGGTTTGTCGGCCTCGTCGTTGGTGCTGGAGATCACCGAAGACACCAGCCTGTGGGATACCGCCAGCTCAACCGACAACCTGTGCAAGCTGCGGGATCTCGGGGTGGAAATCGCCCTGGACGACTTTGGCACCGGCTATTCCTCGTTCAGTCACCTGCGCCAGTTGCCGGTTAATAAGCTCAAAATCGACAAGTCCTTTGTTTCCGATCTGACTACGGATCCTCGTGCCGGCGACCTGGTGTCTACCATCGTCCGTCTGGCCGACAGCCTGGACATGTCCGTAACCGCCGAAGGCATCGAGCTGCAGGAGCAGCGGGATAGGCTGCAGCAGTTGGGTTGCCAGCTGGGTCAGGGGTATCTGCTGGCTCGGCCCATGGCTGCGGATCAGGTGCCCGACTGGCTGGTGCAGGATCAACAACGCTATACCCCCGCCGGCTGAATCCTGCATTAAGTCGTCCTCGTCCCTGATGCGGGGATGCGTCAGCCCTTGGGCCTGGTGTACTCAAGGGCTGCCCAGCCGCCACAGCCTCCCATTTTTGCTTGCTCCGTGGTCACCCTTGTCGCTTTAATTTGTCTATAGATCAAGCATTTCTGTTCAAAAAGCCTGCTATTGTTGGATAGGGCCACGGGTTCGACAATCCGTGTACCTATGCTCCTGTTTCCTGGCTTTGCGGAGGAACTGTCATGAGACCAAATCTGTTTGATGCCATCGCCGCCGGCGGCCCGCTGGCGCTGGTGGGTGCGGTGAATGCCTACAGCGCCATGCAGGCGGAGCAGGTTGGCCACAGGGCCTTGTATCTGTCCGGAGCCGGGGTGGCCAATGCGTCCTTTGGTTTGCCGGATCTGGGCATCACCACCCTCAACGATGTGCTCGAAGACGCTCGCCGCATTACCGCCGTCAGCCGGCTGCCGCTGTTGGTGGATGTCGACACCGGCTTTGGCGGCGCCTTTGGCATTGCCCGCACCGTGAAGGAAATGGAGCGGGCCGGGGTGGCGGCCATTCACATTGAAGATCAGGTGGTGCAAAAGCGCTGTGGCCACAGGCCCAACAAGGCCATTGTTTCCCAAGAGGAAATGGTGGACCGCATACGCGCTGCGGTCGATGCCCGCGGTGACCCCCGTTTTGCCATCATGGCCCGCACCGACGCCCTGGCGGTAGAAGGCATGAGCAGCGCCATTGAACGAGCCCAGGCCTGCGTTGAAGCGGGGGCCGACATGATTTTTCCGGAAGCCATGGAAACCCTGGCCCAGTACCGTGCCTTTTGTGAGGCGGTGGGAGTGCCCGTGCTTGCCAATATCACCGAATTTGGCAAGACGCCACTGTTTAGCCAGGCCGAGCTGGCCGGCGCCGGTGTGGCCATGGTGCTCTATCCGCTGTCGGCGTTTCGTGCCATGAGCCGGGCGGCAGAAAGCGTGTATCGCCATATTCTTGCCGACGGCCACCAGCGCAACCTCATTCATACCATGCAGACCCGTGAACAGCTGTACCAGACCCTGGGTTACCACCATTACGAGCAAACACTCGATTCCCTGTTCAGCAAAGGAGAAGACGCATGAGCAACGCCGAAGGATTGCGCGGCCAGACCGCCGGCCAGACCGCCCTGTGCACCGTGGGCAAAACCGGCTCCGGCCTGACCTACCGGGGCTATGACATAGAAGATCTCGCGGCCCATGCCGAGTTCGAAGAGGTGGCCTTTCTGCTGCTCAAAGGGTATTTGCCCAACCGGGGCGAGCTCGGCGCCTTCAAGGCCCGGTTGCGTGCCAATCGAGGCTTGCCGGCGGCACTGCGCATCGTGCTTGAGCAGATTCCGGCCTCGGCCCACCCCATGGACGTGCTGCGCACCGGCTGCTCCATGCTGGGCAACCTGGAAACCGAGCACAGGTTCAGTGAGCAGCAGGACGCCGCCGAGCGGCTGCTGGCGCTGCTGCCGTCCATGATCTGTTACTGGTATCGCTATGCCCACGACGGCGAGCGCATCGACACCGCCCTGGACGACGACAGCCTGGGCGGCCATTTTCTGCACATGCTGCGGGGCAGCGTGCCGCCGGCGCTCGACGTCAAGGTGATGCACTGTTCGCTGGTGCTCTATGCCGAGCACGAGTTCAATGCATCCACCTTTTCCGCCCGGGTCTGCGCCTCGACCCTGACCGATCTGCATTCGGCGG
This sequence comes from Oceanimonas sp. MB9, assembly GCF_011319775.1. Lineage (NCBI taxonomy): Bacteria > Pseudomonadati > Pseudomonadota > Gammaproteobacteria > Aeromonadales > Aeromonadaceae > Oceanimonas > Oceanimonas sp. MB9. The sequence continues at coordinate 694,233 of NZ_VFBE01000009.1, forward strand.
TGACCGCCGCCATCGGCACCCTGCGCGGTCCCCTGCATGGCGGCGCCAACGAGGCGGCCATGGCGATGATGGAGCAGTGGAGCAGCCCCGACGAGGCGGAAGCGGCCCTGCTCGACATGCTGGCCCGCAAGGAAAAGGTGATGGGCTTTGGCCACGCCGTCTACACCACCAAGGATCCCCGCAACGCCATTATCAAGCCCTGGGCCAAACAACTGGGCGAGGCGGTCGGCGACCGGGTGCTGTATCCGGTGTCGGAACGGGTGGAGGAGGTGATGTGGCGGGAGAAAAAGCTGTTTGCCAACGCCGACTTTTACCATGCCAGCGCCTACCACTTTATGGGTATTCCCACCAAGCTGTTCACGCCCATCTTTGTGCTGAGCCGGGTTACCGGCTGGACCGCCCATATCATGGAGCAGCGGGCTCATAATCGAATTATTCGCCCCAATGCCGACTATGTGGGCCCGCCCCATCAGGACTGGCTGCCGATAGACAAACGCTAACCCGTTCAGGGGATGGGAAACGCTCTATCCCCTTTTTAGCAAGGAGCCGAATCATGAGCAGCAATGTGGATATCAACCGGCGGCCCGCACCCGATGGGCTGCTGGTGCAGATTGCCGATTACGTGGCCGGTACCGACGCCGGCAGCCCAGAGGCACGGCGCACCGCCCGCCACTGCCTGATGGACACCCTGGGGTGCGGGTTGCAGGCGCTGCGCTTTCCCGAGTGCACCAAGCACCTGGGTCCTGTGGTGCCGGGCACCACTGTGCGCCATGGTGCCCGGGTGCCCGGCACCTCCCATGAACTGGATCCGGTCACCGCCGCCTTCAACATTGGCTGCATCATTCGCTGGCTTGATTTTAACGACACCTGGCTGGCCGCCGAATGGGGTCATCCGTCCGACAACCTGGGGGCGATTCTCGCCACCGCCGATTACCTCAGCCGAGTGGCGGTGGCCGAGGGGCGGGCGCCGCTCACCATGGCCGACGTGCTCACCGCCATGATCAAGGCCCACGAAATCCAGGGTGTGCTGGCGCTGAATAACAGTTTTAACCGAGTAGGGCTGGATCACGTGCTGCTGGTGCGGGTGGCGTCCACCGCCGTGGTGACCAAGATGCTGGGGGGAAACCGTGCGCAGATAGTAGACGCCCTGTCTCAGGCCTGGGCCGATGGTGGCGCCCTGCGCACCTACCGTCATGCCCCCAATGCCGGCTCGCGCAAGTCCTGGGCCGCCGGCGACGCTGCCGCCCGGGCGGTGCGACTGGCCATGATCACCCTGAAAGGGGAGATGGGGCTGCCGTCGGTGCTGAGTGCGCCCCAGTGGGGCTTTCAGGACGTGCTGTTTGAGGGCAGGCCGATTACCCTGAGCCAGCCGCTTGGCAGCTATGTGATGGAAAACGTGCTGTTCAAGCTGAGCTACCCCGCCGAGTTTCATGCCCAGACCGCGGTGGAATGCGCGGTGCAACTGCATGCGCAGGTTGCGGGTCGGCTCGATGACATCGCTCGCATCGAGCTCACCACCCATGAATCGGCCATTCGCATCATCTCCAAAACCGGGCCACTGGCCAACCCGGCCGATCGGGATCACTGCCTGCAATATATGGTGGCGGTGCCGCTGCTGTACGGCACCCTGACCGCCGAACATTACGAAGACGCCTTTCACCAGGGCGATGCCCGCATCGACGCCCTGCGCAACGCTATGCAGGTGGTGGAAGACCCGCGCTACAGCGCCGACTACCTGGAGGCGGACAAGCGCTCCATTGCCAATGCCATACAAGTGTTCTTCACCGACGGCAGCCACACCGAGCGCGTGGAAGTGGAGTACCCCATTGGCCACCGGCGCCGGCGCCACGATGGCATTCCGGTGCTGGAGCGCAAGTTTCTGCAAAGCCTGCTGACCCGATTTCCCCAGGGACAAAGCCGGCGCATTGTTGAACTGTGCCAGGATCAGAGCTGCCTTGAGGCCACGGCGGTGAACGACTTTATGGAACTCTTGATCATCAACTGACTGCAGCGGTCGCTTCAGGTCATGCCAAAGCCGGCCGTCGGGCCGGCTTTTTGGTGGGTAATGGAAGGTTTGAGCTGAATAAAGTGTGACAAGTGTCACGTTAGTCTTCGTGTCCACAAAATTTATATGCATTGTTAACGATCAATCTGTTAATTTGTTCTCATTGATTCGGTTAAATCATTTACATTTCATCGGGTCGTGCAACAACCTTTATGAAGCAGTTAACAGGGAGAGGCCAATGGCTGTACACGAAATGAACAACCCCGAGTTGATGCCGTCCACCGATAAGGACAGAGACATCAACATCTGGGACTTCACCATGCTCTGGGCGGGCATGACCATCAATATGGGCGCCTTTACCATGGGTGCCCAGCTTTATCCGGGACTATCGCCCTGGACCATTATCGGTGCCATTCTGGCGGCCTACGCCATTGTCACCAGCATTCTGATCCTGGCCGGTGATATCGGCATTCGTTATGGCATTCCATTTACCGTCTACATTCGTGGTTGCTTTGGTTACAAGGGTGCCAAGATTCCGGCCGCCTTTCGCGCCATTCCGGCCTGTTTCTGGTTTGGTTTTCAGACCTGGGTGGCGGCGGTGGCCATCGGCAAGGTGCTGGAGATGTGGATCGGTTACAGCAACACCACCATCCTTATTTTGATCTTTGGGGTGCTGCAGGTGGTGAACGCCATTTATGGCATGAAGGCCATGGCCAAGTTCGACTGGGTGGCCATTCCGGCCCTGACCATTCTGATTGGCCTGGTGACCTTCTGGCTGCTGGAAACCAACAATGCCAGCATTGGCGATGTGCTGGCCGCGCCCTCCCTGGACAACGGCTCCTTCGTGTTTGCGGTCATGGCCATTGCCGGTATCTGGATCACCATGGGCCTGAACAGCCCGGACCTGACCCGCAAACTGGAGCGCTCCCGGGATCACAGCAGCAAAAACTTCTTTGTGCGTAACCGCAAGCCCTTTATCGCCCAGCTGGGCGGCCTGATCGTGATTGGCTCCGGCATTCTGATGGTGGGCATGATAGGTGGCATTCTCACCGGAACATGGGACCCGATTGAAATTGTACTGAATTCCATGAGTTCACCCATCGTGCTGATCCTGAGCATGCTGACCATCGCCTTTGCCCAGTGGTCCACCAATACCGTGGCCAACCTGATGCCGTCGGCGCTGATCCTGATGAATGTGTTCCCGCGCCTTAGCTTTGCCCAAGGGGTGTCCATCTCCGGTGTGATTGGTCTGCTGATGATGCCCTGGCTGTTCGCTGACAACCTGCTGTGGTTCAGCGTGGTCACCTCCGGCCTGCTGGGTCCGGTGGCGGGCATCATGCTGGCCGACTTTTATCTGCTGCGCCGTGGCCGCATTCGCGTGGAAGACTTCTATGACCCCAAAGGGCCCTTTGTCTACCAGAACAACTACAACTTGCGGGCCTTTCTGGTATACGGCGTGTCCTTCCTGTGCAGCCTGATCTTTATGGACATGGCCTTCTTTGTGGGCTTGGTGATCAGCGTGGCAGGTTACACCCTGCTGATGAAACCCATCGCCAAACCGGCCGAGCTGCCCGAGGCCGCCGTCGAATCCTGATAATTTCATGTTGTTAATCGTGTGCTTTTGGCCCCGCTTGCGGGGCCTTTTTTTATGGGTGCGGGGCAACCGGGGAGGCGTGGTGGCCCGCTATGGTCGCCGCCAGGGCTGCACCACTTTGAGGCGGCCCTCCGTGCAGCCTGCTCCGTTGTGGTGATTAAGATTCAATAGAAACCAAATGGTGCCGAATGAAAAACCGGCAGCTTTAATGTAAGTGTCTGTTTGTAAAGTTCTTATAAAAAATGGCCCGCTTTGTGCTTTAACTCATTTCATCAATACGCCGTGAAATCATTCTATGCACCAGTGTCATGCACCATCGCCATCACACCCTACCGGTTACGGTCCCGCCCGTAGTTGGCCGGCGCAGCTCGACCTGCAGCTGGTGGCCGGCCACTCACGCACTCAGCTCAAAAACATGGTCTTTAGTGGCCCCCTTCGAATTCAGCGGCCCTTTTATCCTGAAGGGCAGACCTGCCACCTGTATTTGCTGCACCCGCCAGGCGGCCTGGTGTCGGGCGATTGCCTGAACATCGACATCGAGGCCGGGCCGGGCAGCCGAAGCCTGCTGACCACCCCGTCGGCGGGCATGGTATACCGTCGGGACAGCGCCGGAGTGGGCCAGGGACAGCGGGTGCGGGTGCGGCTGGAAGAGGACGCCGAGCTGGAGTGGTTGCCCCAGGAAACCATCGTCTTTCGGGGCGCCAACGCCGGGCTCGATCTGCATATTGAGCTGGGCGAAGGCGCCCGCTTTATTGGCTGGGAGCTGGTGTGCCTGGGCCGGCCCGCCGGCGAGCAGTGGTTTGATGCCGGCAGCCTGACCCAGCGGCTGCAGCTGTGGCGCAGCGGTCGGCTGCTGTTTAACGAACGGCTGCAGCTCGAGGCGGGAGATCAGGTGCACCAAGGCCGGGCGGGGCTGCACGGCGGTTGCGTATTCGGCACCCTGCTGGCGGCGGGCTCGGGGCTGAATGACGATGTGATTGCCGTGCTGCGAGCATCGTTGCCGCCCGGTTTCAGCGTGACCGAACGCCTGGGAGTGCTGCTGGTGCGTTACCTCGGTCACGACATGATCGCCTGCCGGGACGGCATGTGGCGGGCCTGGGAGCGGCTGCGTCCGGCGGTGCTGGCCCGTGAGGCCTGTTTTCCCCGTATCTGGTTTACCTGAATTCAGTCACAGGAGTATTCACCATGGAGCTCAGCCCAAGAGAGAAAGACAAACTGCTGCTGTTTACCGCCGCACTGCTGGCCGAGCGCCGGCTGGCCCGGGGACTGCGGCTGAACTACCCGGAAACCGTGGCCTATTTGTCGGCGGCGGTGATGGAAGGTGCTCGCGATGGCCGTACCGTGGCCTCGTTGATGGGCGAGGGCCGCACCTGGCTGAGCCGGGCGCAGGTGATGGACGGTGTGCCCGAGCTGGTGCGCGAGGTGCAGGTGGAGGCCACCTTTCCCGATGGCACCAAGCTGGTGACCCTGCATGATCCCATTCAGTAAGGAGGCACCATGATACCGGGAGAACTGCAACTGGCCGCCGGCGACATTGAATTGAACGCCGGCCGGGAGCGCCGCGAGATCACCGTGGCCAATGCCGGCGACCGGCCCATTCAGGTGGGCTCGCATTATCATTTTGCCGAGGCCAACCCGGCGCTGGAATTTGAGCGTGAGCGGACCCTGGGCTTTCGCCTCGACATCGCCGCCGGCACCGCGGTGCGCTTTGAGCCGGGCCAGCTGCGCACCGTGACCCTGGTGGCCATGGGCGGCCGGCGACGAGTATACGGATTTCGCGCTGCGGTGATGGGGCCGCTTGAAGGAGAGCAATAATGAGCAGGATCAGCCGCGAGGCCTATGCCGACATGTTTGGCCCCACCACCGGTGATCGGGTACGGCTTGCCGATACCGAGTTATGGATTGAGGTGGAACGCGACTTCACCCTGTATGGGGAAGAGGTCAAATTCGGTGGCGGCAAGGTTATTCGAGATGGTATGGGCCAGAGCCAGGCCGGGCGTGCCGACAGTGTGGACACCGTGATCACCAATGCCCTGATTGTGGATCACTGGGGCATCGTCAAGGCCGACGTGGCGTTGAAGGACGGTCGCATTCATGCTATCGGCAAGGCCGGCAATCCGGACATTCAGGACAACGTGACCATCAATGTGGGGCCGGGCACCGAGGTGATTGCCGGTGAGGGCCATATTCTTACCGCCGGCGGTGTGGACTCCCATATTCACTATATCTGTCCTCAGCAGGTGGACGAGGCCCTTTGCTCGGGGGTAACCACCATGATAGGCGGCGGCACCGGGCCGGCCACCGGCTCCAAGGCCACCACCTGTACCCCGGGAGAGTGGCACATAGCCCGCATGCTGCAGGCCACCGACGGCCTGCCCATGAACTTCGGTTTTCTCGGCAAGGGCAATGCCAGCCAACCCGAGGCCCTGCGTGAGCAGCTGGAGGCGGGAGCCATGGGGCTGAAACTGCATGAGGACTGGGGCAGTACCCCGGCGGCCATCGACTGCTGTTTGTCGGTGGCGGAAGAATACGATGTGCAGATAGCCATTCATACCGACACCCTTAACGAGTCGGGCTTTGTCGAAGACACCCTGGGGGCCTTCAAGGGGCGAACCATTCATACCTACCATACCGAGGGTGCCGGTGGTGGTCATGCCCCCGATATTCTTACCGCCTGCAGCCTGCCCAATGTGTTGCCGTCGTCCACCAATCCGACCCGGCCCTATACCATCAATACCGTGGACGAGCACCTTGATATGCTGATGGTGTGCCACCACCTGGATCCGGCCATTCCCGAAGACGTGGCCTTTGCCGACTCGCGCATTCGCAAGGAAACCATCGCCGCCGAAGATATTTTGCAGGATCTCGGGGTTATCTCGATGATTTCATCCGACAGCCAGGCCATGGGCCGGGTGGGCGAGGTGATCTGCCGCACCTGGCAGACCGCTCACAAAATGAAGGTGCAACGGGGCCCGCTACTCGAGGATGAGCGGCACGGCGCCGACAACTACCGGGTGAAACGTTATATCGCCAAGTACACCATCAACCCGGCCATCGCCCATGGAGTCAGCCATGAGGTGGGCTCGGTGGAAGCGGGCAAGCTGGCGGATCTGGTGCTGTGGAACCCGGCGTTTTTTGGCATCAAGCCTAGCTTAATCATCAAGGGAGGCAGCATTGCCTGGGCGCCCATGGGCGATGTGAACGGCTCCATTCCCACCCCTCAGCCGGTGCACTACCGGCCGATGTTCGGTGCCCAGGGGGCGGCGGCCGCCGCCAGCAGCCTGACCTTTGTCAGCCAGGCGGCGTTGTCTCGGGAGCTGCCCGGCAAACTGGGCCTGAAGCGCCGGCTGGTGGCCTGCGAGCATACTCGTAATATCACCAAGGCCAGCATGATCCACAACAGTGCTACGCCACGGCTGGAGGTGGATGCCCAGACCTATGAGGTGGTGTGCGACGGAGAGTTGCTCAGGTGTGAGCCCGCTACCGTGCTGCCTCTGGCCCAGCTCTATTCCCTGTTTTGAAGAAGGATGAAGCATGCTGAACATGATCCTGAACGAGGGGCCGAGTCCTCGGCCCGCCGACGATACCCTGACCCTGCCCTTTGAGCTGCGCCAGAAGGGACGGCTGCGCGCCGTCAGCGACGGTGGTGTTGAGCTGGGCCTGTTTCTGGAGCGAGGCCGCGTGTTGCTTGCCGGTGACAAACTGGTGAGCGAATGCGGCCGGGTGGTTGAGGTGCGCGCCGGTGCGGAGCCGGTGATCACCGCCCATGCCGCCGACTGGCCCAGCTTTGCCCGGGCCTGTTATCACCTAGGCAATCGCCATGTGACCCTGGAGATTGGCGAGCGCTGGCTGCGCTTTGCGCCGGATCATGTGCTGGAGCACCTGGCCGAACACCTGGGGTTGTGTCTGGAGCGAGAGCAGGCGCCCTTTAATCCTGAGTCCGGCGCTTATCACGGTTTGGGCGGCCACCACCATGACCACTGACGGTGAGTTGCTGGGGCTGTTGCACCTGGCCAGCCCTTCGCTGCCCATTGGTGGTTTCGCCTGGTCCGCCGGTCTGGAGTCGGCCATTGAGCTTGGCTGGGTAAACGACGAAGACGGGCTCAAGGCCTGGCTAGCGGCCACCCTGCAAGGCTTGGCCCACCTCGATTTGCCGGTGCTGCTGCGCCTGCATGACGCCTTGGAAAGCGGGCAGGGCGAGGCGCTGGAGTACTGGAATGACTTTATTCGCGCCAGCCGGGAGACCCGGGAGCTGCTGTTTGAAGACGAGCAGCAGGCCCTGGCCCTGGTGCGGTTGCTAAAGGGGCAGGGGGTGAATGTGGCCGGCCTGCCCGAGCCGCCGGCGCTGATGTGCGCCTGGGCCGTGGCGGCCCGGGCATGGGGCCTGAGCGCCCATTCCGCCGCCCTTGGCTTTGCCTGGAGTTGGCTGGAAAACCAGCTGGCGGTGGCCGCCAAGACCCTGCCACTGGGGCAGACCGCGGTACAGCGGTTACTGCTGGCGCTGAAACCGGCGCTAAGTGAGACCCTGGCCTTGGCCGCCACCCTGGATGATGACCGGCTTGGCCTGGGCCTGCCCGGTCAGGTGCAGGCCAGTGCCCTGCATGAAACCCAATATTCCCGATTATTCCGGAGCTGAAAAGATGACAACACAATGTTTGCGAGTTGGTGTGGGGGGGCCGGTGGGCTCGGGCAAGACGGCGCTGCTGCGCCAGTTGTGCGCGTCCCTGCGGGCGCATTACAACCTGGCGGTGGTGACCAACGATATTTACACCAAGGAGGACGCCGAATTCCTGCTGCGCCATCAGGCGCTGGAAGAAGACCGCATTCTTGGCGTGGAAACCGGCGGCTGCCCGCACACCGCCATTCGTGAAGACGCCTCCATGAACCTGGCGGCCATCGATACCCTGCAACAGCGCCATGCCGGCCTGGAGCTGGTACTGGTCGAGAGCGGTGGTGATAACCTTTCCGCCACCTTCAGCCCGGAGTTGTCGGATCTGACCCTCTATGTGATCGACGTGTGCGCCGGCGACAAGATTCCCCGCAAGGGGGGGCCCGGCATCACCAAGTCGGATCTGCTGATCATCAACAAGACCGATCTGGCACCCATGGTCAACGCCTCGCTGGAGGTGATGGACAGGGATGCCAAACGCATGCGGGGCGAGCGTCCCTTTGTGTTTACCAACCTGATGCGCGGCGATGGCCTGCTCGAGATTATTCGTTTTATCGAAAAGGAAGGCATGCTGCGATCGCTGCCCGACGATTTTGCCCTTCACGGAGAAACCCCATGAAAAACGCCCTGATCATACTGGCCGCCCTGGCCCCCGTTACCGCCTTTGCCCACCCTGGCCACGAGAGCTCGGGGTTCGCTGCCGGTTTCTTTCACCCCTGGCTTGGCTGGGATCATTTACTGGCCATGGTGGCGGTGGGCATGCTGGCGATGGCCGGCAAGCGTGCACTGGCCTGGCGTTTGCCGCTGGCTTTTGTGGCGGCCATGGTCGCCGGCGCCGGCCTGGGAGCGGCCGGCATCGGCCTGCCCGGGGTTGAGCCCATGATCCTGGCATCCCTGGTGGTGCTGGGGGCGGGTCTGGCCCTGCGTGTGCCGTTGCGGTCGCTGGCCCCTGTTATTTGTGCCCTGTTTGGACTGTTCCACGGCAATGCCCATGGCCTGGAAGCACCGGTTGAAGGCGCGGTGGTAACCTTTATGGCCGGCTTCGTGCTGGCCACGGTCATGCTGCACGGTTGCGGCATGCTGGTGGCCCGCCACCTGCACGAAGCCGGACTGCGAGTGTTTGGCCTGGCCGTGGCCGGTGCCGGTTTACTGGCTGCGATCTGACGTGTTCCTCCCCCTTGACTGAGGGGGAGGGATCAAAACCCCCGCGCATTAACCGAAAACGGAAATGCGCCCGTCCGCATGCTGCCTTCCTGGTCAGCCCTGCCGTGACCACGTTGCCAAAAGTTCCGATTGAGCCGATAATTTCGGTTTACACCATCATTTCAGAGTTACTCCCCCCATGCTTGAACAATATTTTCGGCTCAAAGAGCTCAATACCAATGTCCGCCAGGAAGTGGTGGCGGGCATCACCACTTTCCTTACCATGGCCTACATCATTTTCGTGAATCCGGCGATTCTGTCGGAAGCGGGCATGGATTACGGTGCCGTGTTTGTGGCCACCTGCCTGGCGGCGGCGGTGGGCTGTTTTATCATGGGGCTGGCCGCCAACTACCCCATTGCCCTGGCGCCGGGCATGGGCCTGAACGCCTTTTTCACCTATACGGTGGTGCTGACCGAGGGGTACAGCTGGCAAAGCGCCCTGGGAGCCGTGTTTTTCTCCGGCTGCCTGTTTGTGCTGCTGAGTCTGTTCAAGGTGCGGGAGTGGATCATCAATGCCATTCCCCAGCCGCTCAAGCTCGGCATTGCCGCCGGCATCGGCCTGTTCCTGGCATTGGTGGGGCTGAAAAGTGCGGGCATTATTGTAGACAACCCGGCCACCCTGGTGGGGCTGGGTGACATTACCGGCCTGCAGGCGGGACTGGCGGTGCTGGGCTTTTTTCTGATCATCGGCATGGCGGCCCGGGGCATGCGCGGCGCCGTGATGATCGGCATTCTGGTGATCACCGGCTTGGGGTTGGCCTTTGGTGACATTGAATACAAGGGCATCGTATCGGCGCCGCCTTCCATCATGCCCACCTTTATGCAGCTGGACATTGCCGGCGCCTTTAACGTAGGTATGTTGTCGGTGATCTTCGCCTTTTTGTTTGTGGACTTGTTTGATACCTCCGGCACCCTGATTGCCGTGGCCCAGCGCGCCAAGCTGCTGGATGAACAGGGTCGCCTGCCGCGCCTGAGCCGCGCCCTGTTGGCCGACAGTACGGCCTCCATTGCCGGCTCGGTACTGGGTACGTCGACCACCACTTCCTACGTGGAAAGCACTGCGGGTGTGGCCGTGGGTGGCCGCAGCGGCCTCACCGCCGTGGTGACCGGCCTGCTGTTTATTGCCGCCATTCTGTTCTCGCCACTGGCGGGTATGGTACCGGCCTATGCCACCGCCGGCGCCCTGGTCTATGTGGCTGTGCTGATGCTGGCCCAGTTGGCCCACCTGCACTGGGACGACCTGACCGAAGCCGTGCCCGCCGTGGTGGTGCTGGTGATGATGCCCTTTACCTTCTCCATTGCCCACGGCATTGCCTTTGGCTTTATCAGCTTTGTCGGGGTTAAAGTGCTGTCTGGCCGGGCCGGTGAAGTAAGCCCCGTGGTCTGGGCCCTGGCGGCGCTGTTTGCGCTCAAATTCGCCTTTGGCGTGTGAGCGCGCGGTGCGGCATTGACGTCAGTCGCCATTAAATACAAAAAAGCCCCGAAAACGGGGCTTTTTGGCGTTTATTCGTAGTGAATAATCAGAAGTCGGCGTTGCGCGGGGTGCGCGGGAAGGGAATCACGTCCCGAACGTTGCCCATGCCGGTGACGTAGGCCACCAGGCGCTCAAAGCCCAGACCAAAGCCGGCGTGAGGAACGGTGCCGTAGCGGCGCAGATCCCGGTACCAGCCGTAGTCTTCCTTGTTCAGGCCCATTTCTTCCAGACGGGCGTCGAGCACTTCCAGCACTTCTTCCCGCTGGGATCCGCCGATGATCTCACCAATGCCGGGGGCCAGTACATCCATGGCCGCGACGGTTTTGCCATCGGGGTTCAGCTTCATGTAGAAGGCCTTGATGTCCTTCGGGTAGTTTTTCACCACCACCGGCGCCTTGAAGTGCTCTTCGGCCAGGTAGCGTTCGTGCTCGGACGACAGATCCACACCCCATTCCACCGGGAACTCGAACGTTCTGCCGGACTGCTTCAGGATCTCTACCGCGTCGGTGTAGTCCACCTGGGCGAAGTCTTTTTCCACAAAGTTTTGCAGACGGGTGATGGCGTCTTTGTCGACCCGTTGGGCAAAGAAGGCCATGTCGTCCATGCGCTCTTCCAGCACCGCCTTGAACACATATTTCAGCATGTCTTCGGCGAGACGGGCGGCGTCGTCCAGATCGGCAAAGGCCAGCTCCGGCTCCACCATCCAGAACTCGGCCAGGTGGCGGCTGGTGTTGGAGTTTTCGGCCCGGAAGGTGGGGCCAAAGGTGTAGATTTTGCTCAGGGCACAGGCGTAAGTTTCGCCGTTAAGCTGCCCGGACACGGTCAGGAATGCTTCCTTGCCAAAGAAGTCTTCGCCAAAATCGATGTCGCCCTTGTCGGTGCGCGGCAGGTTCTGCAGATCCAGGGTGGAAACCCGGAACATTTCACCGGCGCCTTCGCAGTCGGAGGCGGTGACGATGGGAGTGGCCACCCACATGTAGCCGTTCTCATGGAAGAATCGATGCAGCGCCTGAGACAGGCAGTTGCGAACCCGGGCCACGGCGCCAATCAGGTTGGTGCGCGGGCGCAGGTGGGCGTATTCGCGCAGATACTCGATGGAGTGGCGCTTGGCGGCCATGGGGTAGGTGTCGGGATCGTCCACCCAACCCACCACCTTTACCTCGGTGGCCTGCAGTTCAAAGTCCTGGCCCTGGCCCTGAGACTCGGTCACGGTACCGGTGACTTCCACCGAGCAGCCGGTGGTCAGGCGCACCACTTCAGACTGATAATTCGCCACGTTATTGGGCACCACGGCCTGCACCGGATTGAAGCAGCTACCATCGTGAATGGCCAAAAACGAAATTCCCGCCTTGGAGTCACGGCGAGTGCGAATCCACCCCTTAACGGTAAGGGGGGTGCCAACGGCATATTTGCCTGCCAGCACATCAGTTACGGATGCGTGGGTCATGTAAATCGCTCTCCAGCTTTGAACTAAACCGGCCCTTGGCCGATACACTATATATAAGGGAGCTAATGTTACTCGTGTGGTGTCAGGACTCAAGCAAAAGATGGGGGGAAAAGCCATGGCCAAACACCCCAAAGACTGGTTAGGAGGCCTGCTGGCGGCGTTGACCGCCGGTGGCTGGACCTTCTATTTCCTGTTGTTGATCCTGTTTCACTACGGCCGGCCCGAGCAGCATTTCGGCTATCTGCGTTACCTGGAAATTGAAGTGCGAACCGTCTGGCTGACCCTGCCCACCCTGTGGTTTCACCTCGGTATCTGGGGGGCGCTGGGGCTGGCTCTGACCACTTTTACCCTGGTGCACCTGAAAGGACGGCGTCACAGCCAGTATCTCAAGGTTTATCTGCTGATGCTGGTGGTGGCCGCGGCGCTGACCCTGCTGTTGTTTTACCTCTATCCTACCTAGACTGAAATGTTGACCATGGTGAATGGTTCGACCCAGGGAGGGAGTGTTATGGCAAGGATATTGCCCAGATTGATGTTGAGCACGACGTTATGGTTCGCGCTGTTGCTGAGTGGTCCGGTGTCGGCCGGGTTGCTGTGGCACAGTAATCAGCAATTGAATGAGGCAGGGCGGCATTTGTATCGGCTGTTATTGCCCGAAAAGAATACCCTGATCGGTATGAGCGTACCAGAGCGAGACCAGTGGCTGACGCAGGAGTGGCTCGGGGTGCTGAAGGCGCGGGAACATTTTGCTCAATACTCCCTTCCGCAGCACTGGCGCAGTGAGGGTTTTAAGCTGGCTCGTGAACAAGGCAACTTAGCGGTATATATGGAAAGTCAGGCGCCTGACTACAATGGTTATCGCGAACTCCACCGACATTATGAACGCCTGGCACGAAAGCAGAATTACACAGTGTTACCTGCGGGGCCGAATGTACGGCCGGGTGAGCGGGACGGGGTCATACCTGCTTTGCGCCGAAGGTTGGCGGAACTGGGCCGGCAAGTGCCGGCGCCGGTCAGCCGGGCCGATGTGCTGGATCCACCGTTAAGTGAAACTCTTTCCGCCCTGCAGCGGGCGGGAGGCCTTGAGGTGACAGGCGGGCTCAACGAGGATATCCGCGCCCTGTTGAATCGTTCACCTGCCGCGCTCAGGGCCGAGATTAAGACCAACCTGCGTCGCTGGCTGCACTTGCCGCCGGCCACGACCGATTATGTACTGATCAATATTCCTTCTTACCGTCTGACCTTGGTGCGGGCGGGTCAACCCAGGCTGTCCATGAAGGTGATCGTAGGCCGGCCCGACTGGCCCACTCCCGAACTGGCCACCCATATCGATGCGCTCAAGGTCAATCCGGACTGGACTCCCACCGACAATATATTGCGGGAAGATTTGCTACCGGCCCAGCGTAAGGACGGTGGTTACCTTGACCGCAACGGTTTCCGCGTCTGGTTGCCAGATCGTAGTGAGCCGGTGCCGCCCTCCAGCATCGACTGGCAAAACCCACCTTCCGGTTTGCGTCTGGTACAGCAACCGGGACCGACTAATGCCCTCGGGCAACTCAAGTTTGAAATGCGTAACCGCCACAGCGTGTATTTGCATGACACCCCCGACAAATCCCTGTTTGGGCGGGACCGGCGGGCGTTAAGCCACGGCTGCGTACGCCTGGCCGAGCCCGCCGCCCTGGCACAAGGTTTGGGCTGGCAAATGCCCGAACACGAACGCACCCAGCTGTTACCACCGGCTGAGCGGCTGCCGGTATATATGGTGTATTTTACCGCCTGGAGCGAGGGTGGCAGCCTGGTGTTTGCGGGGGATATTTATGGAAAGAACGAACACATATAAGACTGAGCGGCCTTTGACGGGCCTATACTTGCATTGTTGACAGCACCATATTTAAAACCTGATTGCTTACATGGAGGTAGACATCATGTTTAATCAATTAAAGCGTCTTTGGCATGACGAATCAGGCCTGACCACGGTGGAGTATGCGGTGGCCGGCGCCCTGCTGGCTACCGGCGTGGCGGCCGCCTTTGTTGCGCTGGGTGGTGCGGTGGAAGCCCGGACCAACACTATGTGTGCCGAGGTCAAGAACGACGGCAGCAGTTGCTAACGCTGCATTTACCTGGCAATGACCTGCCCGCTCGCCACCGGCGAAGCGGGCATTTTTTTCCTGCCACCGGGCAGCAGAGCCCGGAACAACCGAAAAAAGCGAACCAAAGGGGTCCGGTTCAGGGCAGATTGTTCGGAAACTTTCACGTGAACTACCCCTTGGTATTAGCTATAAATAATAACAAGCGACATGCTTAAGGACCGGAAAATGCCGGGACATATAATCGAACAGCAAGGAGGCCGCGCGACTATATGAATAACACAGGCACAGGCGGTGCCGAAGCTAAATGATAAATAATTAAAAGCTGTAAATGTTAACCAGGAAGGTTTTCTGTGATACAGGGAACTGAAAACACAAACAAGGAAAGAGGGTTTTCTTATGTTTATTGCAAAAGAACTGCTGCGTCTGGTGAATGATGAAGATGGTCTGACCATGGTGGAATACGCGGTTGCCGGTGCGTTAATTGCTGCGGGTGCAGCCACTGCATTCACTAACCTTGGTGAGGCGGTTGAAGAAGAAATCAACGGCCTCTGTACCACTATAGGTGCGGCGAGTGGTGGTAGCTGCACCAGCTAATGATACGCTTTATTTCAAGGGTGGGCCTTGCCCACCCTCTTACCTTATGGTGATGCTATGGAACAGCTACCATTGCTGGCTTTATTGGTTTGTGCCGCCTGGATGGATCTCAGAACGCATAAAATCCCCAATTTTATTACCCTTCCATTTATTCCGCTGGGTATCCTTTTTCATACCATATTTGGCGAAGGGGCCATATATTCCCTGTCCGGGCTGGCGTTTTCATTTTTACTGTTGTTCCCGTTTTTTATACTGAGAGTCTTCGCCGGTGGTGATGTCAAACTGGGTATGGCCATTGCTACCTTTACCGGCTGGCAGCTATTCATTGAGTCCCTGCTTTATGGCCTGATGATTGGCCTGCCTCTAGTGTTAATACTGGCCTGGCGTAGAGTCGGTTGGCAAGGATTTAAAACCAGTTTCAGTCGCTATATGTTGATCTTCGGCACCCGTCGTTACATGACCCCGGCAGAAAACGAGATGGCCGGATTAAAGGTGCCCTATGGTCCGGCGCTTGCCCTGGGGGCGGCCCTGGCGGTGATGCTGAACAAATACCAGATATTTACCTTGGTATCCTAGCTATCAGCTGATCAAAGTAAAACTTACAGCTTAAAAAAGAAGGAGGTAACAAGGATGTACCTGCCTAAACCCAAAAAACTGGCCGAAACCGGCCTGACAAAGGAACTGTTGTTCCGATTGATACTGCGCCATTTGCAGGAGGAGGCCTCGCTGTCGCTGCCGGCTCTGGTCGATCGCCTGTGCCTGCGGGGCAGCATCGTCGAGCCCCTGCTGCAGGAGCTGAAAACCCTACAACTGGTGGAGGTGCGCACCTCCGGCCGTATGGATGAGGCTATTCGTTTTGCCCTGACCCAAAAAGGCCAGTATGAGGCTCAGGTGCTGAACGAACGTGACGGCTACATAGGTCCAGCCCCTATTCCACTGGTGGACTACAATCGTTTGGTTCAGGCTCAGTCGCTGGGCGAGCATAGCATACGCCGGGAGCAGCTGGAGTTGGCCCTGGCCGATATGGTCATCAGCCCGGAGTTGGTCAATGTTTTGGGACCGGCACTTAACTCACGTCGACCTCTGCTTATTTACGGTCATGCCGGCACCGGTAAAAGTTTTTTATGTCACCGCTTTAACAAGGTTTTTGATGAGCATATTTATGTGCCTCATGCCATCGCGGTGCAGAATACCATCATTCCGTTGTTCGACCCTATTTATCACTGGCGGGTGGTAGGTAATGATGACGACCTTGATGCCCGCTATATTCCCTGCCATCGCCCACTCGTGATGGTGGGGGGCGAGCTCAAGCTAGATATGCTGGAAGTGCATTTCGACAGGCAGTCCCGTCAATACAGTGCGCCACTGCAAATGAAGGCCAATAACGGTGTCCTCCTTATCGATGACCTGGGGCGCCAGGGCTTTTCTGCCGATGAGTTGTTTAACCGTTGGATTGTGCCGATGGAGGAAAGGCGGGACTTTCTGTCTTTGCCTAATGGTCTTCATTTTGACATTCCCTTTGAACAGATACTGGTGTTTTCCACCAATCTGGATCCGGAAAGTATTGCCGATGAAGCCTTTCTGCGCCGCTTGGGGTACAAGCTGCAGTTGCAGGCCATGCCGGAAGAACTTTACCGAAAAGTCTGGCACATGAACCTGGAAAAATATCAGCTTTCTGCTACCGAAGCATTATTCCGCTTTATGGTGGACAAACTGCACAAAGGCAGTAACAAACCAATGATTGCCTGTTATCCGAGGGACATTCTGGGGATTGCTCGGGACATTATGCACTTTAACGGTCAGGCCGATGAACTACTGACCGAGGATATTTTAACCAAGGCCTGGCATATGTATTGTGTGCACTGACTATACTTCCAGCGCGGATTCATTCAGCTAACCAAGGATTCGGTTATGAAAACACGTACTCTGCTATTGTTTGTTCTGTCCGTTGGCTTTGGGGTGGCGGCGGCCATCATGGCCAACAATTGGCTCAATCAGCAAAGCCGGGCGGCGCAGGCCAGGGCCGAAGGTGACACTACTCAGGTGGTTGTGGCGGCGGTAGACCTGGTGCCCGGTGCTCCCATTGAGCCCATTCATGTACAACTCAAAGACATCGACAGCCGTCTGGTTCCGCCTGGTGCGCTCACCAACCTGGAAGAAGTTAAAAACATGGTGGCCAAGAACAATCTCTACCGGGGCGATGTGCTGCGCCGGGAGCGGTTGGCGCCGGTGGGTGAGGGCAGCACCCTTTCCGTGTTGCTTGAGCCCGGTATGAGGGCGGTCACCGTGCGGGTGAACGATGTTATCGGCGTAGCCGGTTTCCTGCTGCCCGGCAACCGGGTCGATATTCTGTTTACCGAAGGCAGCATGACCCGTACCGTGTTGAAAAACCTCAAAGTGCTGGCGGTAGATCAGACCCAGCATACCGATGAAAATCGCCCCAAACTGGTTCGCGCCGTCACCCTTGAAGTTGATCCCGAGCAGGCCGAACGACTGGTAAACGCCAGTTCCAATGGGCGAATTCAGCTGGCCCTGCGCAACCCCAATGATGCACAGGATCTGCAACTCGATACCGTGGCTGCCGTGGCCAGTGAACCACAGTCCGTGTCCGGGTCCGAACCGGCTCCCAGAGTGATACGGCCCCGTTCATCCACTGTTGATCTTATAAAAGGCACCAGCCAGCAGCAGGTGCCGGTAAAAAGCTGACCATTAAACATATATTCTGACTTTTAGTGCACATGGAGGTGGCCATGAGAGCCTTTTTGGGAAGCGTATTAGGGTTAACACTGCTGGTGGCTACCGGCCCGGTAATGGCCGGTGGCAGCATGAACGAGGCGGGTAACGAAATGCAGTTGCCCATTCATAAATCCCGCTCACTTATGCTCGACCGGCCCGCCAGCCGGGTGTCGGTGGGCAACCCGGCCATTGCCGATGTGTTGGTGCTGCAGGACAGGGAGCTTTACCTGGTGGGCAAGTCGCTCGGCCACACCAACCTGATGGTGTGGGACATGAACGACAACCTGATGCAGGTATACGACATTGAAGTAAGCCACGATCTGCAGGGGCTGAAAGAGCGCCTGTACCGTTTTCTGCCCAACGAGCCCATTCAGGTGCACACCTCCCAGGGGCAGTTGGTGGTCAGCGGTGAGGTGTCCAACCTCGACCGGCTCAACGCCGCCTACGAGCTGACCCGGGGCTATGTGGTGGCTGCCGAGGGAGGCGTGGCCCGCTCCGAGGTGATGAACATGATGAGCGTGGGCGGTGGCCAGCAGGTGATGCTGGAAGTCACCGTGGCCGAGGTGGCCCGGGATACCTCCCGCAGTTGGGAATCGGCTTTTGAATTGTTGGAAAGCTCCGGTAACTGGGGCTTCTCGCTGTTGCGCGACAGCGTTGCTGATCTGGCCAGCTTTGGCACTAACACCGCCATCGGCAGTTTCTCCAGTGCCGATACCGTGTTTAATGTGGCGCTGGATCTGGCCAAGACTCGGGGTCTGGCCCGGGTGCTGGCCGAACCGCGCATTACCGCTATCAGTGGTCAGTCGGCCGAGTTTCTCTCCGGTGGTGAATACCCTGTGCCGGTGCCCACCGAAGACGGGGTGGCCGTGGAGTTCAAGGAGTTTGGGGTGGGACTCAAGTTCACGCCGGTGGTGCTGGGTAGCGGCAAGATTAATCTTAACCTGAACGTGAGTGTAAGCGAGCCGGTGGTGGCCAATTCCGCCAACGTACCGCTGTTTGGGGATATCACCGCCCTCAGCAAGCGCAGTGCCGGCACTACCGTTGAACTGGGGGATGGTCAGACCATCAGTATCGCCGGCCTGCTCAGTGAAAATAACCGGGAGCAGGTCAGTCAAATGCCTTTTGTGGGGGATATTCCGGTGCTGGGCAACCTCTTTACCAGCCGCAGCTTTGCCAAGGGGGAGTCCGAGCTGGTGATCATGGTCACCCCCCGCCTGGTGCGCCCCTTCAACAAAGAGCAGGTGACCCTGCCTACCGACGGGTTTATTGAGCCCAACGATCTCGAATTTTACCTGCTGGGTCGCATGTCGCACCGTTCCCGGGTAAATGACGGGGCTCCGACCACGGAGCAAACCGGCAATACCGGTGTTAACCCTGCCATGGGCGAGGGTGGCATGGAGCAGACCTATGGCCAGTCGCTGTAAAACCACGAGCAGAGGAACAAGGAGAACCACCATGAAACAGTTATTGCTTACCCTGCTGGCCGCCGGGGTGCTTACAGGCTGTGCCAGTGAACGTCACTACGGGTTTGATATGGGCCAGGATATTAAGGAGCTCGATACCCTTCAGGTGCTGGATCCCGGCGCCGCTGCCCGTAACGACGGCAAATTGACCGCCCTTGCTCTAAATGGAGAGTATGGCGTGTCGTTGCATGATCAATATGTGAAAGGCGCCGAGGCCCCGGCCGAAGGCAAAACCCAGGTAACCCTGAACTTTGGTGATTAAGGAGTCATCCATGAAAGCGCTGCCGACTCACAGAAAACAGAAAGGCGCCGTACTGGTTCTGGTGACGGTGGCGCTGTTCGTATTGCTCGGCTTTACCGCCCTGGCTCTGGATGGGGGCTATTTATTACTTAATAAAACCCGGGTGCAGGATGCGGTGGACTCGGCCGCATTAAGTGGTGCCAAGACCTTGTCTAAAACGGCTGCCAATGGCAACACCCATGATGATGCTCGAGCAGCGGTCTATAACACATTGCAAACCATTTTTAATGGCGACGGTTTTAACCAGGTTGATATCGATACCAACAATATTGCTGCGGTCACGACCATCGAGTTCTCTCATAAAGCAGTGCCCTTTGTTGTCACTAATGACAGTGTCGCCAGGTATATTCGCGTCCGGCTCAACACGGTTCCGGTTGAGCAGTTTTTATCGCAACTAATGGTTGATAATTGGCGAGTGGCATCTGCCGCCGTGGCAGGCCCTGAACAAGGTGGAAATTCTGTAGAACAACAGGTGATTCCACTGCTGCTTTGCTCCAAGGATACGTCGGATGACCATCACGGTTTTACCCCATCCGATGATCTGACCCGTGGTGATGTGATTGTTGTGAAAACCAACCACCATAAGAAGGCGCCGGTCGGACCGGGTAATTTTCTTGCCCTGTCTTTGGATCGCGATGGTGACGGTAGTCCGGATACTGGCGCCAATGACTTTGCCATGGCACTGTCCGGCGATCTCAATGTTAATTCTGTCATTGAGGCTGGAGATGTGCTGACAACAGAGCCAGGCAACATGGTTGGCAAGACCAGTGAGGGCTTGAATACCCGTTTTGGAAAAGACAAGCATGGTAATGATGTATCGGGGCCTTCTGCGGATCCAGGAGAGTCAGAAACCGGGGCTTATTATTCTGACTGCGCCATTCCTGATTTTTCCGACCCGGTAACATTTAGTGATCTGGACTTTGGTGGTGATGTGGCTAACGGAGGAAACCTGGTTCTTCAGCAAGGGTCGGACAAATGGAGTGGGTTGCAGAGCTTTCCCGATTATTACAACGGTATTCACTCGAAAGCACCATCAACTACCCATTGTATTGACGAGCGGAGAATCGTGAAACTGCCGGTAGCAAACTGTGATGGGAATAGTACCGGAAGAAGCAATATTTCAGTGATGGATACCGTATGTATGTTCCTTAATCAGGAAGTGACAGGGCAAGGCAATAACCAATATATCGTGGCCGAAATGCTGGAAAGCTGCGACCTGGGTGGCGGCAGCGGTGGCAGCAATACGTCCGAAAGGCTGGTGCTCTACAAGGATTCAGCCAGTGGAGACTCATGATGAACAAACTACAACTGAACAAAAGTCAGAGTGGGCTGGCGGCCGTTGAGGCCACGCTGGTATTGCCTTTATTGTTATTGCTGATGCTGGCCATTGGCGAATTCGGGCGACTGCTTTATCAATACAATACCTTGACCAGGGCTGTTCGGGCAGGGGCACAAATTGAGGTGGATGCCAATAATATTTTTGATTCCTCGGCCAAAGCCAGCAGGGAGCAACGTATAACCAACCTGATTCTTTATGGAAATGTGACAGGAGGGAGTAACACCCTGCTGCCGGGCATGACGTCCGATGATATTGACTTCAACTATATACAGAGCCCGGCAGGCAGTGGAGACTGGTATTACCAGGTTGATGTCAGCTATAACTGGCAACCCATGTTTGGTGCCAGCCTTGACACCTTTTTTGGCGATGTACTTTCCCTTTCCTTTCCTTTGAGCAGCAGTATAACCGTCAGGGAGCTGAGCCAATGAAAACAAGGTTGCAACATTATTCAGACGGCTTCCGGCAACAAGGTACAACCACGGTCGAATTTGCCATTGTTGGTAGCCTGATATTTCTGGTGTTATTCGCCGTGCTGGAAGTTGGGCGGCTGATGTACACCTGGAACCTTCTTAATGAAGCCTCACGCAGGGCGGCCAGGCTGGCAACGGTGTGCAGAGTCCAGGAAGTGCAGAATAACACCGTGGCTAGTGCGGTGGCCAATCAGCTTGGTGGCGCCTTGCCGGGATTTACGGCCGGTAACCTTGTGTTCACCTACATGGACAGAGACGGTGTGGTGTTGGCCGACCCGGCAGGGGCGGATGCCGATAAAACAACGGGCGGATTTATACGAGCAAGCATTGCCAACTATCGTTACGAGATGGTGTTGCCCCTGAACGTGGATTTGTCCCGGTTTGCACCGGATTTCAGCTCGGTGCTGAGAGCTGAAAGCCTGGGTATAACACCGGATGGTAATGCAATTTGTGATGCAACCGGGGGAGTGAGTTTGTTATGACAGACGCCAAAATAGTGGAGCTGGAACGAGAGGGCATGCAGACATTGCCGGCACTTTCCTGCCCGTTGCAGATGAACGTAATGGATCCGGACGAGCGGTTGTGGCCCTTACTCAAGGTAAAACTGCACAACAGCAGCCAGTTGCAGCTTAAAAAAATGAACGAGCAGGACTTTCTGCCCAAGGGGGAGCGCCAGGTACTGCTGTTGGTGGATCATCCCGTACTGGCGCCGGTTTACGATGAGCTGGAGCGCAAGGCCGGTGAAAGTCGCAGCCTTATTTTTATGGGTGATCCGGCCAACACCGCCTTGGTGCGCCGGGCCATGCGCATGGGCGCCGCCGACTTTTTGCCGCAGGAAAGCGATCCCATTGAGCTGTGGTCGGCCCTAGTGCGTATTTCCGCGAAGGTGTCCGCCAGCATCAGCCTGGCGCCGGTTACCGTGGTGGTAAACGGCAAGGGTGGCTCAGGCGCCAGCTTTGTATGCGCCAACCTGGGCCATGCCTTGCAGACCGAAGAGGAAAAAGTACTGCTGCTCGACGCCAGTCGCCATTACGGCTCCCTGGCCGACTACCTCAACATTCGCGAAAAACAGGGCGGTTTGAATGAGGCCTTGCAGCGGGCCGGTGAAATGGATGCCATGGCGCTGGCGGGCATGGTCAGCAAGGCCCGGGTGGGCATGGACGTCATGCCCGCCTCGGTGTTGCCACTGCATGATGAAAATATCGTTAGCGCCCGTCAGTGCGCGCAATTGTTACATCTTGCGCGGGGACAATATCAGCGGATGGTGGTTGATATGTCACGCGGGCCCGAGGCCTGGAACCTGCCGCTGTTGGAAAGCGCCGAGCAGGTGGTGGTGGTCATGCAGCAAAGCCTGAGCGCCCTGCGCGAAACTATTTTCTTACTGCGGCAACTGCGCCATGAGCTGGGTATTGGCAAGGATCGCATTCTGCTGCTGGTGAATCGCTACGACAAGAAAAAGGATGTGTCGTTGCAGGAAATAGAAAAGGCGACCGAAATTAAGCGCATCGCCACTCTGGTGAATGATTTCACCATGGCAGAAACCTGCACCGACCTTGGACGGCTGGTCGCAGAGGAAAAACGCAATCACAAGCTGGTAGATGGCTTTAATCACCTATCCAATGCGCTACAACCCGGAGCTGAGCAAAGCGACAAGCCGGGCTTGCTTAAACGACTGTTCGGTAACTAATCGAACAAAGGGGGTCACGGATGAACCTTGAAGACTATATCCTCAGCCAGGAAGAAGAAGGACACAAACAGCGTTTGCACGGCAAGCTGATGGACATGCTTGATTTACCCATGCTGCAAACCATTTCCAGGGAGCAAGCGGCGGAGCAGATTGAGCGATTGTGCCATCAGCTAATGCAGGACTCGCCGGTGCCGCTTTCGATGAACTCGCGCCAGAAAGTTGTGAGCCAAATTCTCGACGAGGTACTGGGGCTGGGCCCTTTGGAGCCGCTACTGGCCGATGTCGGCATTGCCGATATTATGGTAAATGGGGCCAAAAGCATTTACGTGGAGCGCCAGGGACGCATTGAACGGGTGCCGCTGACCTTTCGGAACGACGAACACCTGATGGGAGTGATTGAACGTATTGTGTCCGGTGTGGGCCGGCGTATCGACGAGCTCTCGCCCATGGTTGACGCCCGGCTTAAAGACGGCTCCCGGGTCAACGCCATCATTCCACCGCTGGCGCTGAACGGACCCACCTTGTCCATTCGTCGCTTTACCGTGGAAAAACTGGCCATTGATACCCTGATTGACTTTGGCACCATTACCCCGGCCATTGCCCAGGTGATGGAGGCAGTGGTCAAGGGCAAGCTTAATATACTGATCTCTGGGGGGACCGGCACCGGTAAGACCACCTTTCTTAATATTCTGTCGAGTTTTATTCCCTCCAATCAGCGGATTATCACGGTGGAAGACTCGGCAGAGCTGCAGTTGCAGCAGCCACATGTGGTGCAACTGGAAAGTCGGCCCGCCAACATTGAGGGACGGGGAGAAATCAACCTGCGCGAACTGGTGAAAAACACCTTGCGCATGCGGCCAGATCGGATTGTGGTGGGGGAGGTGCGTGGCGCCGAGGCGTTTGACATGCTTACCGCCATGAATACCGGCCACGAAGGCTCGTTGACCACAGTGCATGCCAATACCCCCCGCGATGCCCTGAGCCGCCTTGAAAATATGGTATCGATGACCGGCTTCGACATGCCGGTGAAAAACATTCGTACCCAGGTGGCCTCGGCACTGGATCTGATTATTCAGCTTGAGCGTCAGGAAGACGGCAAGCGACGCATGATCAGTATGCAGGAGGTGCACGGCATGGAAGGGGAAACCATCACCATGTCGGAAATCTTCACCTTTGAACGTACCGGTATCGATGCCGAGGGTAATGTGCAGGGACGTCACAAGGCGACCGGGGTGATGCCCAACTTTTACGATCGGTTGGCTCGCCGGGGCATGGTGCTGCCGCGCAGCTTGTTTGGCGATGATGACTTGCACAAGGGTATTTTTTGACGGGAGGCGCTTATGAATACGCTGATTTTTCTGGCGCTGGTGGCGCTGGCCGTGGTGTGCCTGAGTATGGCGCTGTTTGTGCCGATCAGCCAGCCCCGGCTTAAATACTCCACCATGCTCAAACGCCGGGTTCAGGCACTGGCGGATGAAAACCGCGAGCAGGCCCAGGCATCCATTTTTCGTACCAAAAAGCTGGATTCCTTGTCACCGGCCATGCGCCGTATAGAAACTCTGCCGGTGATGGAACGGGTGGCATTTTCCCTGGAGCTGGCTGGCTCCAGACTTTATGCCTACCAGTTGGTGTTGATGGTGGGCGTGATTACCCTGGTGCTGGTGGCAGGCTGCTGGCTGTGGTTGCACAATATCTGGCTGAGCCTCATTCTGCTGGCAGTACCTTCATTCATTGCCTGGTTCAAGCTAAAGCGTAACTACCTGAACCGGCTGGCGTTGTACGAGCAGCAAATGCCGGAAGCGCTCGACATCATGAAACGGGGGTTGCAGGCGGGCTATTCCTTTGCCGATACCATCAAGCTGATCAGTGAGCAGATGCCCAATCCCATTGGTCGCGAATTTGCCCTGGTATTTGCCGATATCAACTATCGCAAGGACGTACGCAAGGCCATGACCGGCCTGCTGGAGCGAGTGCCGAGCATCTCCAATATGGCGTTGACCAGCGCCGTGCAGGTGCAGCGGGAAACCGGCGGTAACCTGGTGGAAAACATCGACAAGCTGGCGAAGATCATCCGTGATCGCTTCAAGTTCAATCGTCAGCTGCGCACGCTGTCGGCGGAAGGACGCATGTCGGGCTGGGTATTGGTACTAACACCTTTTGTGCTGTTTGGGGTGATGTCCATTACCACGCCTAGTTACGCTCATGAATTGGTTACTACTCCTGAAGGCCATAAGTTGCTGTTGGCTGGGGCCGTTGCCATGATGCTGGGTACCTGGTGGATTAGCAAAATCATCAAGATAGAGGTGTGAATATGGACACGCTCAATCAAATGCTGGGCCAGGTACTGGCCGATCCGCAAATGCGCCAGTGGGTGTTGATTGGTGTGGTGGGCCTGAGTGCCATCACATTGTTCTGGGGAGTTACCCTGGTAGCCAGTGGGGTTACCAGCCCCTACCGTCGCCAGCTGAAGGAAATACAGCGGGAAACGGGCGAAGACGAGCAATCGCTGGAGCAACGGCTGGTGCTTGCCAAAAAACACGGTAGTGGGTTTAACGGCCATCGTATTCGTACCTTGCTGGTGCACGCTGGCTTCCAGAAAGGCTCGGCCTACAGCGTGTTTACCGGTATCCGCGTGATGCTGGTGGTGGTATCGCTGTTGCTGGTCTTTGTGGCGCTTAACCTGCTGACCCAGAGGTCGCTGAATGTGATCCTGATGCTGCTGATAGGGGTGGGTTATGTGGCTTACATTCTGCCGGTGTTTGTGCTGGAGCGGCTGGCCAACAAGCGCATGACCCGCATGAAACTGGGCATGCCCGATGCGCTGGACTTGCTGGTAGTATGTACCGAGGCAGGACTTGGCTTTAAAGCGGCATTACAGCGGGTGGCCCAAGAAGTGAGCATGAGTCACGAGGAACTGGCCGAAGAGCTTAACCTGATATCCGCCAAGCTCAGGGCCGGGTTCAGTATGCAGCAGGCCTTTGACGAGTTTATTTTGCGTACTGGGTTGGAAGACTTTCGCAGTTTGAATGTGGCCATTAACCAGTGCATTCAGCTGGGTACCAGCATCGCCGAGACCCTGCGGGTGTATGCCGATGAGTACCGTATCAAACGCAAGCAGGAGGCGGAAGAAATGGCGGCCAAGGTGGGTACCAAGATGATTTTTCCGCTGGTGTTGTGCATATGGCCGTCATTTTTTATCGTGGCCATTGGTCCGGCGCTTATCAAGGTGTTCCGCGTATTCGGTAATAATATGTGATACCGCGCCCTCACTAAAGGAAGAAGCGGGGGTTAACACTGGCCCGAATGAAACACACCGGCTAGCATAAGAAAAACAACAAAACTTTGGCCATGGGACCGGCTTGAGGATAACAACATGAAACATACTGCACTGGCGCTGGTAATTATTCTGCTGTCCGGCTGCTCTGCCATGTCGGACTCTGACGGTAACGGTTTGCCCGCCATCAAAACACCGGGGGCAGGGGCTATTAAACCGACTAACGGCAAGGAAGCTCGTATGCTGATTGCCCAGTCTCAAACGTCGGGTGATCTGGACGCCATGATCTATGCCTACATTCAGGCGCTGGCGTTTAATGAGTTCGACAAGGTTGACCTCTATATCAACATTGCCCGCCTTGAACACCAACGTAACAATAATGCCCGGGCAGAGCTGGCTTATCGCAACGCCCTTCGCGAGGATGCGAAACGCCTTGATGCCAAGGAAGGGTTGGCTTTACTGCTGATCGACATGAAGCGTCATCGGGAGGCTGAAACCCTGTTGCTGGAAGTGGTCAAGGCCGACCAGGCTCGGCTGGGGCAAGCTTCTACCGATGTCGATGAATGTGTCACCAATGCCGAGTCGCCCTGGCGCAGCTATAACGGCCTGGGACTGCTGGCCGATATACTTGAGCAGGGGCAGCAGGCCCGCAAACATTACCGCTGTGCCCTGCAAATTCAGCCTGGAATGGCCATGCTGCACACCAACCTGGGTTTTTCCCATTACCTGAATAGCGATTACCCTCAGGCGGAGCAGGCCTATACCCGAGCGGTAAATCAGGAGCCGGAGTATGAGCGAGCCTGGAGCAACCTGGGCCTGCTCTATTACCGATGGGGGCGACAGTCTGAGGCGCTGATGGCCTTGCGCAAAATCATGTCCCAGGCCGAAGCGCTTAACGATCTGGGCTATATCGCCATGATGGAAGGTGAATACGATATTGCCTCCAGCCTGTTTCAGCGTGCCATTGACGCCTCGCCTCGTTATTATCCCAAGGCGGTAGATAACCTGAGCCAGGCGAAATCCATGCAGGCAGTCAGCAAACGTTAGGATAGACATGCAGCTATACAGTTTTTACAACAGCTCCACCTCTTACCGGGTGCGTATCGCCCTGGCGCTGAAGGGCCTGAGCGTGGATTACCAGGGAGTGAACCTGAGGGCAGGAGAGCAGCGGCAGAATGACTACCGGGCCCTTAACCCGGCCGCCGGCGTTCCGTTGCTGGTGGATGACGAGGGCAATGGCCTGGGCCAGTCCCTGGCCATTATCGACTATCTGGAGGCCTTGCACCCCGAGCCGCCGTTACTGCCCGCCGAGCCGCTGCTGCGGGCTCGTGCACTGGAGTTGGCCAACCTGATTGCCTGCGACATTCACCCGGTCAATAACTTGCGGGTGCGTAACTATCTGGCCAACGAGTTGAGCTTGAGTGAGGACCAGCAGGAGCGCTGGTACCGGCACTGGATCGCCGAGGGCCTGGCGGCCGCCGAAGCATTGCTGGTGCGCCACGGCTTTGGCGATTATTGTTTTGGCGATGCGCCCACGGTGGCGGATTGTTGCCTGGTGCCTCAGGTGGCCAATGGTATTCGCATGAACTGCGATTTGACGCCCTATTCAAGGGTGATGGCGGTGTATCAGCACTGCCAGCTGCAGCCCGCCTTTCAGCAGGCGGCACCTGACCAGCAGCCGGATTTTGCCTCCTAGGCCCGGTCGTTGCTTCTTCGGCCTCGGCGCCCATCAGAACGTATATTCAAGGCCACAAAAAGGGGGCGTCATGTAAATACAATGACGCCCCCCCCTTTTTACTTTTACTTACGCCGCTTCGCACACCGTCAGCATGGCCGCAGTGAGTTGGCTGAGCTCCTCAGGCGCCATGACATAGGGCGGCATGATGTAAAACAGTTTGCCAAAGGGGCGAATCCACACGCCCAGCTCCACCAGCCGCTTTTGCACTTCGGCCACGTTCAACGGTTCATGCAATTCAATTACGCCAATGCTGCCCAGTACCCGCACATCGGCCACCGAATCTAGCCTCAGCGCCGGGGCCAGTTCTCGTCGCATTTGTGCTTCCAGGGCGGCAATACGCTGCTGCCAGGGAGAGTCCAGCAACAGCTTGAGGCTGGCCAGCGCCACGGCACAGGCCAGCGGGTTGGCCATAAAGGTGGGGCCGTGCATCAGCACGCCGGCGGGGCCGTTGCAGATGGTCTCGGCCACGGCCTGAGTGGTAATGGTGGCGGCCATGGTCATGTAACCGCCGGTGAGTGCCTTGCCGATGCAGATGATGTCCGGCGAAATGCCGGCCCAGTCGCAGGCGAACAGCTTGCCGGTGCGGCCAAAGCCGGTGGCGATTTCGTCGGCGATCAGCAGCACGTCATAGCGGTTGCACAGCTCGCGAGCACCCTTCAGGTAGTCCGGGTGGTAAAAACGCATGCCACCGGCCCCCTGAACCACCGGCTCCAGGATCAGCGCCGCCAGTTCGTGATGGTGCTGTTCAAACATGCTTTCCAGCGCCTGTAAGTCGCTTGAGTCAAACTCGCTGTCAAAACGGCTTTGCGGCGTGGGCACGAAAATGTGTTCGGGCAGAAAGCCCTTGTACAGGCTGTGCATGCCACCGTTGGGGTCACACACGCTCATGGCGCCAAAGGTGTCGCCATGGTAGCCCCGACTGAGTGAGGCGAAGCGGGTTTTTGGCGTGCCCCGGCCGTGCCAGTACTGAATCGCCATTTTCAGCGCCACTTCCACCGATACCGAGCCCGAGTCGGCCAGAAAGAAGCGATCCAGGCCGGTGGGCAGCACCCCGGCCAGGGCCTTGCACAATTCAATGGCCGGATCATGGGTCAGGCCGCCAAACATCACATGAGACATTTTGCCTAGTTGGGCGGTGGCGGCGGTGTTCAGCTCGGGCACGTTGTAGCCGTGCAGACAGGCCCACCAGGACGACATGCCGTCCACCAGCCGGCGACCGTCCTTCAGCTGCAGATGCACGCCGCTGGCACTTTCCACTTCATAGCAGGGCAGGGGACGCGTCAGGGAGGTGTAGGGATGCCACAGATGGTGCAGGTCAAAGTCTTGATTGGTCATAAAGTGGTCAAATGTAAACTGCGATATGGGTTTGTGATTGACAGGCTAACACCGGCCCTTACACTAGCCAAGCGAAACACTTTTATAAACACCAAGCAAAAGGCCTCAGCATGAGCCGTACACTCTGGACCCGCGAGCAAGTACTCGAACTGTTTGACCGCCCCTTTTTCGACCTGCTGTTTGAAGCACAGCAGGTGCACAGGGCCAACTTCGATCCCAACGAAGTGCAGGTAAGCACCCTGCTTTCCATCAAGACCGGCGCCTGCCCGGAAGACTGCAAATACTGCCCACAGAGCGCCCGTTACAACACCGGCCTGGAAACCGAGCGACTGATGGAAATGGAAAAGGTGCTGGAGCGGGCCCGTGAGGCCAAGGTAAACGGCTCCAGCCGCTTCTGCATGGGCGCGGCCTGGCGCAACCCCAAAGAGCGCGACATGCCCTACCTGGTGAAAATGGTGCAGGAAGTGAAGGCCATGGGGCTGGAAACCTGCATGACGCTGGGCATGCTGAACGCCGATCAGGCCGGCCGGCTGGCCGACGCCGGGCTCGATTATTACAACCACAACCTCGATACCAGCCCCGAGTTCTACGGCGACATCATTACCACCCGCACCTACGCCGACCGGCTGAACACCCTGGAGAACGTGCGCGAAGCGGGCATGAAGGTGTGCTCCGGCGGCATTGTGGGCCTGGGTGAAAGTCCGGAAGACCGCGCCGGCTTGCTGCTGGCCCTGGCCAACCTGCCCCGCCAGCCCGAAAGCGTTCCCATCAACATGCTGGTCAAGGTCAAGGGAACGCCCCTGGAAAACCAGGAAGATCTCGACGACTTCGACTTTATTCGTACCATTGCCGTGGCCCGCATTCTGATGCCCCAGAGCCATGTGCGACTCTCAGCCGGCCGGGAAAAGATGAACGATCAAATGCAGGCCCTGTGTTTTATGGCCGGCGCCAACTCCATCTTTTACGGCTGCAAGCTGCTCACGACCCCCAACCCCGATGAAAACAGCGACATGCAGTTGTTCAAGCGGCTGGGCATTCGTCCCAGCGGCGTTAGCCAAAAGCCCGACGAAATGGCGGAAATCGAGCTGCACGAGCAAATTGCCGAGCAAAATGCGCCCAAGCCACTGTATTACGAAGCGTAAAACCCAGCGGCAAGCTGTCAGCCAGACTGAGTAGGTTGTGAATGAGCGTAGCGAATTCCAGCCTACCCGATACGGATTGCTGACAGCTTACGGCTTATCGCTTACAGCTGAGATTTTCAATGCCTTTTAATTTGTCACTTGCCGAGCGCGAAGGCGCCGGGCTGAAACGCACCCTGCCGGTGATTGAGCGGGTGGATGGTCGCCGGCTTTACGTTGACGGTGAGCAGTACCTCAACTTTGCCGGTAATGACTACCTGGGCCTGAGCCGGGCCCCCGAGTTGCTGGCCGCCGCCGAGCAGGCGGCACGGCACTATGGCGTGGGCGCCGTGGCCTCGCCCCTGGTGGTGGGCCATCAGGCCATTCACCGGGAGCTGGAAGCCGAGCTGTGCGACTGGCTGGGGCTGGAAGCGGTGATGCTGTTCAGCTCCGGTTTCTCCGCCAATCAGGCGGTTATCAAGGCATTGCTCGGCAAGGAACACTCCCTGTGGCAGGACAGGCTTAATCACGCCTCGTTGCAGGAGGCCGGGCTGCTCAGCCCGGCGCGCATGGTGCGCTTTGGCCATAACGACATGAACGCGCTGGAAGCCAAACTCAAGCCCGCCGCGGGGCTGATTGTGTCGGAAGGGGTGTTCAGCATGGACGGCGACACCGCGCCCTGGCCCGAACTGGTACGCCTGGCCAGGGCCAGCAACAACTGGCTGATGATAGACGATGCCCACGGCTTGGGTGTGCTGGGCCGCGAGGGCAGGGGCACGCTGGATGAACAGGGCCTTGCCCCGAACAGCGTGAACATTTTTATGGGCACCTTTGGCAAGGCGCTGGGAGTCAGCGGCGCCTTTGTCGGTGGTAGCCGGGCACTGGTGGAATATCTGCACAACTTCGGCCGCAGCTACATCTACAGCACCCATTTGCCGCCGCCCCAGGCCGCCGCCGTGCTGGCCGGTGTGCACCTGGTGCGCCAGGCCGACGACAGGCGGGCACAC
Organism: Oceanimonas sp. MB9; assembly: GCF_011319775.1. Taxonomy (NCBI): domain Bacteria; kingdom Pseudomonadati; phylum Pseudomonadota; class Gammaproteobacteria; order Aeromonadales; family Aeromonadaceae; genus Oceanimonas; species Oceanimonas sp. MB9. The sequence continues at coordinate 725,777 of NZ_VFBE01000009.1, forward strand.
CTGCGCGATCTGGTGGCCCGGTTTCGTGCCGGGGTGGCCGGGTTACCGCTGCAGCTGTTGCCTTCGGCCACCGCCATTCAGCCCCTGGTGGTGGGGGAAGAAACCGCCACCCTCAAGCTTGCCGATGCCCTTAAACAGCAGGGCCTGTGGATTGGGGCCATTCGTCCGCCCACCGTGCCCAAGGGGTCGGCCCGGCTACGCATTACCCTGAGTGCCGCCCACACTCGGGCAGACGTACAACGGCTGATCGATGCTCTGCACAGTGCCTTGTAGTCCCGGCTTCAGCCGGGCAAACCGGCGATGCCGTTGTCCCAATAAACCGGGGCCTGAACAACGCCGCCTATTTACCGGAGAACCCCATGCAACGGGTCGATAAACACAGAGTGGCCCGCGCCTTCAGCCGCGCGGCCACCAGCTACGACCGCCATAATGCCCTGCAGCGTCGCAGCGGTGAGGCGCTGCTGGCGCATCTGCCGGCACGGGCTCACACCGGGCTCGATCTGGGCTGTGGCAGCGGCTGGTTTGCCCCGATGCTGAAACAGCGGGCACAGCGGCTACTGGCGCTGGATCTGTCACCGGCCATGCTGCAGCAGGCCGCCACCCGGGCCGACATTATTCCCCTCTGTGCCGACATGGACGCGCCGCCCGTGGCCGAGGCCAGCCTCGATTTTATTTTCGCCAACCTGTGCATGCAGTGGAGCAACGATACCGCCGCCTGGCTCAGGGGCTGGAGCAAGCGACTCAAACCCGGCGGTGTCATGGTGTTTTCCACCCTGCTGCACGGCAGCCTTGACGAGCTGGCTCAAAGCTGGCGAACCCTGGACGATCACGCCCATATCAACCGCTTTATACCTGAGCCGGACTTGCGTGAGCTTATGGCCGCCACCGGCCGGCCATGGCGGCTGCACACCGCCACCGAACAACTGTATTACCCCGAGCTGAAAGGCCTGTTGCTGGATCTCAAGGGTATTGGCGCCAATCAGGTTAACGGCAGCCGTCGACCCGGCCTGCTGGGCAAGGCGGCCTGGCAACGGCTGAATCTCATCTATCCTAAGAACCAACAGGGCCACTGCGTGGCCACCTACCGGCTGGCATATGGAGTAATTTATGGCTAAGACCTTTTTTGTTACCGGCACCGATACTGAAGTGGGTAAAACCTTTGTCACCCGCGCGCTGATGCGCGCCGCCAAGGAAGCGGACAAGCAGGTGCTGGGTTACAAGCCGGTGGCTTCGGGCTGCGAGCTGATAGACGGCAGCCTCAAGAACGAAGACGCCCTGACCCTGCAGGCCGAGTCCAGCATCAAGTTGCCCTATGCCATGCACAACCCCTTTGCCTTTGCCCCGGCCATTGCTCCGCACATTGCCGCCGAGCAGGCGGGCGAGGTCATTGCGCTGCCCCGCATTGCCGAGGGCCTGACTCGGCTCAGGGAAACCACCGCCGACTGGATTTTTGCCGAAGGCGCCGGCGGCTGGCGGCTGCCCCTGGGCCAGGGACACTTTCTCTCCGACTGGGTCAAAAAGGAGCACCTGCCGGTGATCCTGGTGGTGGGGGCACGCCTGGGTTGCATTAACCATGCGCTGCTCAGCCTGGAAGCCATCCGTCACGACGGCCTGGTGGTGGCCGGCTGGGTACTGAATCGGGTAGATGCCCATATGAGCCACTATGAAGAAAACGCCGCTACCCTCAAGCAACTGATTTCCGCGCCCTTTTTGGGGGAAATGCCCAGGCTCACCGAAGACGAGGCCGAAACCGCCGAAGGCTTTATTGATCTGGCGCCCTTGCTTAAATAATTCATCCCGATCATCTTGAAATTCCTGTAACCGGACATATTATGTCTGGAGTTCCCTGATGTAAGGAAAGGTTATGAAACGCATACTGTTGTTTATTGCCACCAACCTGGCCGTGGTGCTGGTGCTTGGCGTGGTGCTGAACATCCTGTTTTCGGTGCTGGGCATCAACCGTAGCAGCGTGGGCGGCCTGCTGATTTTCTGTGCCGTATTTGGTTTTGGCGGCGCCACCATCTCCCTGTTTATCTCCAAGTGGATGGCCAAGCGCAGCTATGGCGTGCAGGTGATTGAACAACCCCGCAATGAGATGGAACACTGGCTGTTGACCACGGTGCAGCGCCAGGCCCAGCAGGCCGGCATTGGCATGCCGGAGGTGGGCATTTACGACTCGCCCGACATGAACGCCTTTGCCACCGGTGCCAGCCGCAACAATTCGCTGGTGGCGGTGTCTACCGGCCTGATGTACAGCATGAGCCGTGACGAGGCCGAAGCCGTACTGGCCCACGAGGTCAGCCACGTGGCCAACGGTGACATGGTCACCCTGACCCTGATTCAGGGGGTGGTAAACACCTTTGTGATGTTCTTTGCCCGCATTGTGGCCAACGTGATTAGCGGCTTTTTCAGCAACAACGAGGAAGAAGAAGGCGGCGGCATGGGCGGCATTGCCTACTTTGTGACCGTGATGGTGCTGGAGCTGCTGTTCGGCATTCTGGCCTCCATCATCGTGATGTGGTTCAGCCGCCAGCGTGAATACCGCGCCGACGAAGGCGGTGCCCGCCTGGCCGGCCGTGACAAAATGGTGGCCGCCCTCGAGCGTCTGCGCCACGGCCATGAATCCCAGTTGGAAGGCTCCCTGGCGGCCTTTGGCATCAATGGCAAGAACCACAACGAGCTGTTTATGAGCCACCCGCCCCTGGAAAAACGGATTCAGGCCCTGCGTGAGCTGCGCTGATTTATTGCAATAACCCTGTAGTTTGGTCTCTTTTTCACCCCGGCTTGCCGGGGTTTTTTTTATGGCAGTTAGCCATCATCTTTGCGAAGGCGAAGACCCAGCAGGTGCTCTGCCTTTAAAGTCTGTTATATGCTGGAAAAGGAATTCTTGTATGAGTAATAAATTGCTCAATTTTTTGCTAAAACTTAAATTTGAGCGTAAATTTGCTCAAAATCAACTTTTTCATGTATATTTTAGCGATATGTTACGTAATGGTGATGTCATGGATAAAAAAGCCCAGCTGCGCGAGAAGCGTTGCTGTATTCTCTGCTGAACAAATTATTCAGCGGTGAAATAACCGAGGGCTAGCTGTTGCGAACTCTGCGTAAAGACTTGCTGAATATGTCCCAAACCGATTACGCCAATATGGTGGGTGTAAGCCGGCGCACCCTGTCGGATATTGAGCGCAATGCCGGCAGCCCCACTCTGGCGGTGCTGAATGCGGTATTTCGGCCGCTGGGGTTAAAGGCTGGACTGGTGCCCAGAAGCCCGGCCATGATGAAAAAATACTGGTGAATAATACCGATGCCGAAAACGATACCTAGGGAAATAGATACCTCCTTTCTGACGCGATATAATTTTTATTAGTATTGGCTCTTTACTAAAAGAACAGGCAGAGTAATGAGATAATTTCTAATGAAGAGCCACGGAATGGACGATTTTTCGCCATCAGATCTGAAAACCATACTGCACTCCAAGCGCGCCAATATTTACTATCTGGAATATTGCCGGGTACTTGTGAAGGGTGGGCGGGTGGAATACGTCACCGATGAAGGACGTCGCTCTCATTACTGGAATATTCCCATTGCCAACACCACTACGGTTTTACTGGGTACAGGCACTTCCGTGACTCAGGCCGCTATGCGGGAGCTGGCCAAGGCCGGCGTGCTGGTTGGCTTTTGTGGCGGGGGCGGAACGCCTTTGTTCAGTGCCAATGAGGTGGATGTTGATGTGGTCTGGCTTTCTCCACAAAGTGAATACCGGCCCACGGAATATTTACAGAATTGGGTACGGTTCTGGTTTGACGATGAGCAACGGCTGGAAGCGGCACGCAAAATTCAGTTGGCCAGACTGAAGCAGTTGCAAAAGCATTGGCTGGATAACCGTCAGTTAAAAGAGCAGGGGTTTGATATTGCCGCTGAGCATCTGGTGCCGCTGTTGGAGCAGCATCGGCAGAATATTCAGCAGGCGGTCAATGTAACCGGTTTATTAACCGAAGAAGCGCACCTTACCAAGCATCTGTTCAAGTTGGCGGCCCGAACCGTGTCTTATGGCGATTTTGTGCGAGCCAAGCGGGGAAGTGGCACCGATCCGGCCAACCGTTTTCTGGATCATGGAAACTATCTGGCTTATGGCTTGGGAGCTACAGCTACCTGGGTGCTGGGCTTGCCTCATGGCCTGGCGGTGTTGCACGGCAAAACCCGCCGGGGAGGCCTGGTGTTTGACGCTGCCGATTTGGTAAAAGATGCATTGGTCCTGCCTCAAGCATTTCTGTCGGCGGTGAAAGGAGAAGAGGAGCAGGAATTTCGCCGGCACTGTATTGAATCACTGACCCGCGCCGAAGCCCTGGACTTTATGGTGGATACCCTCAAAGACATAGCAATGGAGCTTGGGGGAGCTGCGTCATGAATGTGCTGCTGATTTCTCGTTGTAATAAAAATGCCCTGACAGAAACCCGGCGCATTCTTGATCAGTTTGCAGAAAGAAAAGGTGACCGAGCCTGGCAAACGCCCATTACCTGGGATGGGCTGACTACCTTGCGCAAGTTATTGCGCAAAACCGCTCGTAAAAATACGGCTGTGGCCTGCCACTGGATAAGAGGTAAGGATCATAGTGAGCTGATGTGGGTCGTGGGTGACAGCAGCCGTTTTAATGCGGAGGGCACGGTGCCGACCAACACCACAGGGCGTAACATTCTGCGCCAGCAGGATGAAAACGACTGGCATACTGCGGAAGATATCAAGTTACTGGCGGCGCTTGCGGCATTGCTCCACGATGTGGGCAAGGCTTGTAAGGCGTTTCAGCTAAGGCTGCTTGGCAAAGGCCCGAAAGCTGCCAACCTTTACCGGCACGAGTGGATATCCCTGCGTTTATTTCAGGCATTTGTCGGTAAGGATGACGACGCTGGCTGGCTCTCTCGTCTGGCTGATGCAGGTAAACTTCAGCATGACTGGCTGGATAATCTGGTAAAGGACGGACTGGATAATACGGCTCCTTATCCTTTTCGCTCACTGCCACCGTTGGCTCAGGCCATAGGCTGGCTGATTATCACCCATCATCGCCTGCCATGCCGGCCCACTCTGGAAGGGCTCAGAGCACAAGAGCTGGAACTACCGCTGACAGATATAGACTCACAGTGGAATCAACGCACTGACAATTCTGACCCCAAAGAGATAGCGCCCTACTGGACCTTTGATGCGCCGCTGCCGGTGGCTACCAAGCGCTGGCGTACGCAGGCTGCAAAATATGCGCAACGTTTACAGCAGCGCCTGGAGAGAGCTCCTGATGGCTGGCTGAGCAATGCGTATGTGATGCACCTGGCCCGTTTGTCACTGATGCTTTCTGACCATCATTATTCCAGCCTGTCTGCACCCAATCTGCGCGTTAAGGGCGAAGACAACTATCCACTTTATGCCAATACCAACCGAAAAACCGGCGAGCTTTGTCAACGTCTGGACGAGCATCTGCTGGGCGTGGCCAAAGTCAGCCGCAGTGTCAGTCATCATCTGCCCACCCTGAATGAGAGCCTGCCTCGACTGGGACGTCACAGGGTGTTCCGAAAACGCAGCCAGCATGCCCGGTTTCGTTGGCAGGACCATGCTTTTGATCTGGCTGAAGGGTTAAGAGCGCGCGCTGCTCGTCAGGGCTTTTTCGGAATTAATATGGCCTCCACCGGCTGTGGAAAAACCTTGGCCAATGGTCGCATTCTTTATGCGTTGGCCAACCCTCAGCAAGGTGCACGTTTCTCGGTAACATTGGGGCTAAGAACCCTTACATTGCAAACCGGTCAGGCCTATCGTGAGCGTTTGAATCTCGGAGATGACGAGCTGGCTGTCAGGGTTGGTGGCAGTGCCAGCCGCCAGTTATATGAATTTTATGAGGCTCAGGCTGAGGCCAGTGGTTCGGCCTCGTCCCAGTCTCTGGTGCCGGAAGACAGCCATGTAGTGTTTGAAGGCAATTTTGCCGAACATCCGGTGCTTAAAACGGCCGGCCATGATGACAGGATAAAGGCCCTTATTTCGGCACCTGTGCTGGTGTGTACGGTCGACCACCTGATACCGGCAACGGAAAGCGAGCGGGGAGGCCATCAGATTGCGCCCATGTTGCGTTTGCTCAGCAGCGATCTGGTGCTGGATGAAATCGATGATTTCGATATCAACGACCTTCCGGCCCTTACACGCCTGGTTTACTGGACGGGGTTGCTTGGCAGTCGAGTGTTGTTGTCTTCGGCCACTATTCCTCCGTCTCTGGCGGAAGGACTGTTTCGCGCCTACAAGGCGGGGCGTGAGCAATTTCAGCGCAACAGGGGGGAGCCGGGCACGGCAGTTAATATCTGTTGTGCCTGGTTTGATGAGCATGACCGCCGGCATGATGACTGCCCGGATGAAGCGAGCTACGCTCGGGCACACCAGCGTTTTGTAGAAAAACGTGCTCAGAAGCTTGCCCAGGACGGCATACGTCGGAGGGCAGAGTTGTCATGCCTGTCCACATTAACCGGTCAGACTCAGCTGTTACGCCAGAGCTTTGCACATGATCTGATTCGCCAAGCCATGGCGCTGCATCAGGCTCATCATTCGGTGGATCCTCACTCACAAAAGCGGGTCAGCTTTGGTCTGGCGCGTATGGCCAACATTGAACCTATGGTGGAAGTGGCTAAAGCCATTTATGCCATGGGAACCGAAACCGGCACCCTTATTCATCTTTGTGTTTACCACTCTCAATATCCGTTACTGATTCGCTCAGCCATTGAACAGCAGCTGGATAGCGCACTGAACCGAAAAGACAGCAATGCCGTGTTTGAGCTGCCGGAAATACGCCGGCTGCTTGATGTTTATGCGCAGCAGGATCAGCTGTTTATTGTGCTCGCCAGTCCTGTAGCAGAGGTCGGCAGGGACCACGACTATGACTGGGCCATTGTTGAACCTTCCTCCATGCGCTCGCTTATTCAGCTTGCCGGCCGTGTTCGCCGGCACCGGCCAGAAGTGTATGAAGTGCCCAACATTGCGCTGTTACATACCAACCTTAGAGCGCTGGAGCACAAGGGCAAGCCCGCCTTCTGTCGGCCCGGTTTTGAAAGTGCCGACTTTCTGCTGAGCAGTCACGATTTGGAACAATTGTTGTTGCCCGAAGAGCGGGATGTGATTGATGCCAGGCCTCGAATTTTGCCCCGAAGCGAGCTGAACGCCAAAACCAGCCTGGTGGATCTGGAGCATGCCCGGCTGCAGGCTCAAATGCTGGGCGAACAAATACCACAGGTAAGTACAGGTGGTAACCGCCGCCGACGCAGGGCTGAGCCAGTGCAGCCATTGTCTGCTGCCAGTTGTTATCAGCACTCTGGTGCCATGCTGACGTCCATTCTACAGCGCCGCCAGCCGTTTCGGGAAAGTCATGCCATACAGGATGATCTGGTACTGCTGCCTGATGAAGACGGTGTAAACGTGCAACTGCACAAGGTTGAGTTCAGCCGGGAACAACGCACAGACCTATACATTCCGGTAGATCATCTTCTTCATCAGGTGCAGCTTGCATGTGCCGAAGGCGTCGTGACCTGGGGCGCAGAAGACTATCTGGTTGCACTAGAAGCGCTGGCCGAAAAAATGGAGCTGCCTCTTGATGTATGTGCAAAGCGCTTTGGCACACTCTCATTGGATCAAAAAGATAATGGCTGGGAGTTTCACCCGGCCCTTGGGTTTACCGTGCGCCGATAATCCTTAAGCTAGGTGGCCGGCATAATGCCGGCCACTTCTGCCTGCTCGGCAGCAACAATGGTAGTGCTTGGCGAGCCAAACCTACTTTTTCTCAGCTACTTATCCAGCAGCTTCCCCAATGTATCAATATTGCTGCTCGATGCAAACTAAAATTTTATTGTGAGCCAAACTTACTTGGAGTCGTTTTGTTGATCTTCGTACTCGATGGCGTTATGGTTGTTAGGAGCTGAAGGCGGGGGCAACCACCTTCAGTGGTATGACCGGCAAAATTGACAACGATCGAAAAGTCTGCGCTTGCCAGCTTTGCAAGCTAAGGAGGTATGTGCGTGATTGGTTATTTCGCCGTGATAATAGAGTTTAACCACAACTAACAAAACCAATAACTGGCAAGGTACCTGCCTGCTTGCTGATAGGTATCTTGCCATATCTATGATCAAAGCCAAAGGAAGAATGTTATGGATAGCATGCTTCACGTGGAAGAGCTGCGCCAGTTGATGCAGTCATTTATTGATGAACGACTGGCGGCCAAGCTTGAAAAGCTGGACCCTGATGACCCTAAATATCAGGATTTACAGCTTCAGTATCAGTTTGAAAATTGGGTGGAAGATGCAGCGCGTCGTGTTGGGCAACTGCAGGTTGTTTCTCACACGCTTAAAGCAATACATCCAGATGCTAAAGGCACGAGCTTGTTTGCACCACCCGAGCTCTTGGCCGCTCACCCCTGGGTTGGCAGCCATTTACTTGAAGAAAATTATGCCACCGATGTTGTTGGCAACGCGGCAGCACTGGATGTCTACAAATTCCTCAAACTTGAATATCAAGGCAAAACACTGCTGGTCAGAGCCCAGGAGCAGGATGCAGCCTTGCTGGCGGCCTTGAATGATGATGCGTTAAAGGCACAGGAGTGGCTTGATGCTTTTGCATCCATTACTGATAACAAAGGTAAAGTAAGCTCCAGTACGCGCGCCAAGCAGATTTACTGGCTTACCGGCGACGATCCCACCCAAAATGATCATTTTCACCTGTTGTCGCCACTTTATCCGTCATCATTGGTGCACAGAGTCTATCAGCATATTCAACGTGACAGGTTTAGTGAAGAGGCCAAGGCTGCCCGGCAGGCAAGGCGTGATAATAAAGCATCGGAAACAGGGTATGCCGATTATCCGAACCTGGCTGTTCAGAAACTGGGCGGTACCAAGCCTCAAAATATTTCCCAGCTTAATAGCGAGCGTGGTGGCAATAATTATCTGCTGTGCTCGCTGCCGCCGGTCTGGCGAAGTCGTGAGCAGCGCCCACCACTGAAGGCAGACTCAGTATTTCCGCGTTTTGTGCGCCAGCAGCAGTCCCGCTGGCTATTGGCCACATTGCGTGATTTTTTGCTGAGCAACCCGCCGGCCAATGTGCGGACCCGCACACGGGTAGATGCTTATATTGATGCCCTGATCGATGAAATGGTCCTGTTCAGTGCTCATTTTCAGCAACTGGAGCCGTGCTGGTCTGCCGACCCTGATTGTCAGCTGGTGGAGGCCGAGCAACTCTGGCTTGACCCCATGCGTGCCGAACAGGATGAAGACTTTGCCGCTCGCCGAATGGCGGGGGAGTGGGTAAAAGAGGTACAGCATCGTTTTGCCAACCAGGTAAACAAGGCGCTGGGAAAATTGCCGGTAGGGGATGGTGAGCACAGCGAGTGGATGAGCCGTGTTAATAAAAAACTGAATGCACTGCGGGAGGTGCTTGATGACTGAACCAAATACCCTGCTTATTTTGCCGCGGTTGCGCATTCAAAATGCCAATGCCATTTCCGGCAACCTGACTTGGGGCTTTCCGGCCATGACGGCCTTTGCTGGTCTGAGCCATGCGCTTGAACGCAAATGTGCTGACGCCGGCCTGAAAGTAGCTTTTCCAGGCATTGGCGTGGTGTGCCATCACCATGAAGCGCAAGTTACTCAGGGAGGGTATCAGCGGGCGTTTCACCTTACGCGCAACCCTGTAGACAAAACCGGCAAAACCGCCGCCATTGTAGAGGAAGGGCGTATTCATCTGGAGATTAGCTTGATCCTGGAAGTGGATCTGCAGGATGAACCGATAAATGACCAAGCGGCGTTTGCTCAACAAGTGGCAGACTTGGTTGCAACCCTGCGTGTGGCCGGTGGCACAGTGCAACCAGCCTTGCCTGGCCAAAGGGTACATCAGCCCTGGCTGATTAACGTGGATGAAGCCGCAGACGTTCGTAAAAAGCAGCTGCGCCGTTTAACACGACAGCTGTTGCCCGGCTTTGCCCTGGTACTGCGGGATGATCTGTTACAGCAGCATCTTGAACTGAGGCAACAGCAGGATCCCAGTGCCGACTTGCTTGACGCCTGGCTGGATTTGTCTCGCCTGAATCATGAATACCGGCAAGTAGACGACAGTGTTGAATGGAGTATTCGGCGGGATCATCCGGGTTGGCTGGTGCCCATTCCCATCGGGTTTGCAGCATTATCGGAGCTGTATAACGCCGGACAAGTGGAAGCCGCCCGGGATCAGACTACCCCTTTCCGGTTTGTGGAAGGGCTGTACTCCATCGGGCAATGGCTCAGCCCTCATCGTTTTGAGCGCTTTAACGATTATCTCTGGTATGTGGACAATGGTCTTGATACCGGCACTTACCGTTTGAATAACGATTATTCTCTGAACCTGCAAGACAAGGAGTTTTGAACATGGCCAAGCAAGATACTTTGAAAACTGCATCCGTACTGGCGTTTGAGCGCAAGCTGGATGTGTCCGATGCGCTGATGTTTGCGGGCAACTGGGAAGAGCGACAGCAGGCGAACGACTGGCAGCCGGTGGAAGTACGTGAAAAGTCCGTACGCGGCACCATTTCCAACCGCTTGAAGACCAAAGATCAGGATCCGGCCAAGCTGGATGCGGCCATTGAAAACCCCAACCTTCAGACCGTGGATGTGGCGACTCTGCCCGCAAATGCTGACACCCTGATGGTGAAATTCACGCTGCGTGTATTGGCGGGAGCCGGTATTCCATCCGCCTGTAACAATGCAGATTATCAGCACAAGCTGACCGAGGTGATTAAGGAGTATGTGCAGCAACATGGTTTTGCGCCGCTGGCACAACGTTACGCCTGCAACCTCGCTAATGGCCGGTTTCTGTGGCGTAACCGGGTTGGAGCAGAACAGGTAGAAGTGCAAGTCGCCAGACTTAAACAGGGTAAGCATGAGCAGGTATGGAATTTTGATGCTCACAGTTACTCTCTGCGCAACTTTGATGAAGCAGGCAATAACCCCGCTGGTTTACAGCAGCTGGCGCAGCAGATTGAGCTGGGTCTGGCCAATGAGCAACATGTATTACTGGAAGTGACCGCTTTTTCCCGTCTGGGTGCCGGCCAGGAAGTGTTTCCGTCCCAGGAGCTGATCCTTGATAAAGGCAAGAGTGACAAAAGTCGTACTCTTTATCAGGTGCAAAGTATTGCCGGTATTCATTCCCAGAAAATCGGCAATGCGTTGCGTACCATCGACACCTGGTATCCGCAGGATGAAAATGTGCTGCTGGGCCCTATTGCCGTTGAACCTTATGGCTCGGTTACCACTCAAGGCAAAGCCTATCGTCAGCCCAAGGCCAAAGCCGACTTTTATAACCTGCTGGATAACTGGGTGCTGAAGGACAAGGTACCGGCAGAAGGTGATCAGCACTTTGTCATGGCCACTCTTATCCGTGGCGGGGTGTTCGGGGAGGCGGGTTAACATGGATACCTATCTTGAAATCAGGTTGCTGCCGGATCCTGAGTTTTCGCAGTATTTTTTGATGGGTGCCCTGTTTGGAAAGTTGCACCGTGCGTTGGCTGAACTGAAAGCCGATAACATCGGCCTCAGTTTTCCGGATTACAGTCTTGCTCCCCGAGGTCTGGGGGAGCGACTTCGGTTGCATGGTACAAAGCAGGCGCTGTCAGTTCTGATGGAGCAGCACTGGCTGAAAGGCATGAGCGATCATGTGCAATGCACGAAGATGTTACCTGTGCCGAATAATGCTCAGTTCCGAACCGTGTCACGGCGGCAGTTTAAAACCAGCAGTGAGCGTTTGCGCCGTCGCCGAATGAAACGCAAAGGTGAAACTTATGAGCAAGCAGCTGAGGCTATTCCCCGTCATGTAGAACGTTCACCGGAGCTACCTTATGTGCAATTGCGCAGCCAGAGTACCGGACAGAACTTTCACTTGTTTATTGAGCAGGGAAAGTTGTTGGCTCAGCCTCAAAAAGCAACCTTCAGCAGCTATGGGTTAAGCTCTAAGGCAACCGTGCCCTGGTTCTGACCCTTTTTTCTGGCTAAAAAACTAACTTAACTAAATCAATCACTTACTTTGCCCCAGAATAAAAGGGGCAAAGGGTGATTTATAGACCTTGTTCTTTAACAATCAGGACGTTACAGTTTTTAGTGTCTAGTTCGCTGCCGCACAGGCAGCTCAGAAAACCAGATCGTTAAAGCCGCCAGCGCGGTACTTGTTCGCTGCCGCACAGGCAGCTCAGAAAATTCCGGGTGATACTGCGGCAGCAATCAGCTCGTTCGCTGCCGCACAGGCAGCTCAGAAAGATAACCCGGCGTGGATTTTTTACGATCTGGTGTTCGCTGCCGCACAGGCAGCTCAGAAAACTTGTCCCGGATTCTGGCCCGGCGCATAACCGTTCGCTGCCGCACAGGCAGCTCAGAAAGGTGCCCAGCTGCTGCAGAACGCCGGTCGCGCGTTCGCTGCCGCACAGGCAGCTCAGAAACGCTCAATGTTGCGTAGGTACAGATCGGCGTCGTTCGCTGCCGCACAGGCAGCTCAGAAATGGTAATAGCAGATGCGTTCCAGCATGCGAGTGTTCGCTGCCGCACAGGCAGCTCAGAAATTGAAGTCGGTGCGGGTACGGCGCTCGGTGCCGTTCGCTGCCGCACAGGCAGCTCAGAAAAAGAAAGGAAAGCAGAAGCGGCTGACGGCCCTGTTCGCTGCCGCACAGGCAGCTCAGAAAAAGGCACTGCATATCCTGAGCACGAACAAAACGTTCGCTGCCGCACAGGCAGCTCAGAAAGTAGCAGTGACGGCAGCAACGACGCTCGATGCGTTCGCTGCCGCACAGGCAGCTCAGAAAGATACAGAGCTTTCTTCGCGTTCACCTTTCCAGTTCGCTGCCGCACAGGCAGCTCAGAAAACGGGCCGGGGAACCGGCCCCCAATGAAGGAAGTTCGCTGCCGCACAGGCAGCTCAGAAACGGAGCAGCCGGCGCCGGCCTATCGCATCACCGTTCGCTGCCGCACAGGCAGCTCAGAAATCACCGGAAAAGTCGTTGTCACGGGTCGATACGTTCGCTGCCGCACAGGCAGCTCAGAAATTGCCCCCGTGAACGATACTTGGCGACCCGCAGTTCGCTGCCGCACAGGCAGCTCAGAAATCGTTGGGGCGCTTGCCAGGGCAGCTCCACTTGTTCGCTGCCGCACAGGCAGCTCAGAAATTAACCCTAGTGCGATCACGAACATGCTTGTCGTTCGCTGCCGCACAGGCAGCTCAGAAATTGCCGTTCACCGGTACGGCCACCACGCCGAAGTTCGCTGCCGCACAGGCAGCTCAGAAATGACTGGTGAGGGCGCCGGTGTCGTCGTCTTCGTTCGCTGCCGCACAGGCAGCTCAGAAATTGCTCTTTTCGCCCTGTTCGGCGCCGTTGGTGTTCGCTGCCGCACAGGCAGCTCAGAAATGGTCACCCAGAAAGGCGCGGGGCCAGATGTCGTTCGCTGCCGCACAGGCAGCTCAGAAATATCGCGCCACCGGCGATCAACGCTACCTGGAGTTCGCTGCCGCACAGGCAGCTCAGAAAAACGTGGTGGGCGGTAAGTTCCGCTACCAGTCGTTCGCTGCCGCACAGGCAGCTCAGAAAAAGCCGGTGGGCGAAGGATTTCTCTTTGGTCTGTTCGCTGCCGCACAGCTAGTTTGTTGTGCTTAGCTCCAAGGGGTACAGTGAAGCCAGCCATGCCATAATTATTTAAGTTCGGTCGTCGTAATCGCTTACGAGCCCTTCGCTATTTAGCGATGATGAAGTCAAGCGGGGAGTGCGTCCACGTGGCCTGCCTTTTTCTGCACTTTCCTGCCTGATATAGTGTTTCTTTTGCTGCGTATCCTGCCCATGAACTGCTACTTTCCCGCCATTGCTCACTGCTCCGATACCCATGATTTTATTCACATTGCGGACGAAGGGGAGCTCGGTGAACATCACTGGCATGCCGGTGACCGGCTGATTGACGGCACCGGCCGAGTGCACGTTTTGTCGCAGGGCGAAGGTGAAGGGCTGTACTGGCGGCCGCTGCCAGGGCTAGTATGCCTGCCGGAACTCAACGCCAGCCTGCGCCACTTTGCCGCCGGGCTGGGTATTTGCTGCATTCCCAAACTGACGGTGCGCTCCGCCGAAGAGGCAGTGGCGCTGATCGCCTGGTTGGAAATGCAATAATCAACGTGGCGGAGTGGTCATGAGTGCATTAATGCGCTATTGCTGTTTTTTTGTCTTGTTTGGGCTATCGGCCTGTGGCTCGCGGCCCGATGTGAGTGTGCTGCCGGCACCGGAGCGGGAGACGGTGTTTCTGAACGAGGGGCAGGCGTCTTATTACGGCGCGCGGCATCACGGCCGGAAAACCGCCAGTGGCGAGCGTTTTAACAAGAACGCCCTGACCGCCGCCCACAAAACCCTGCCGTTCGGCTCCAAGGTGCGGGTCACCAACCTGCGCAACCAGCGCTCCGTGGTGGTGCGCATCAATGATCGCGGGCCTTATGCCAAGCGCCGGGTGATCGATCTGTCCGAGCAGGCGGCCCGGGAGATTGGCATGATCAGATCCGGCGTGGCGCCGGTTCGGCTGGAGCTGCTGAAATAACCACCCGCTGCCGGTAGCGCACCGCCGGTGGCCAGTCTTCGGCCTGAGTGGGCATGCCCCGGCCAGAGGCCAGCAGGCGCGCCGCGTTAATCCAGCCGGCGTGTCCCACCGCCAGCACCGGCTCCTCGGGCAGGGCGTTAAGCCACCTGTTTATCCGGGCAAAGAACGCCTGCAGGCTTTCGCCGCCGCCCGGGGCATAGCCGGTAAAGTCGGCGCACCAGGCGTCCATTTCTTCCCGGTCTATGCTTGCCCAGGGGCGACCGTCCCAGTGGCCAAAATCCATCTCCTGCAATTCGGCCACCACGCGCCATTGCCAGCCCCGTTTCGCCAGCAGCCGGCCCACTTCGGCCGAGCGTTGTAGCGGACTGGTGTGAATGACCTTTGGCAGCCGATGGCAACGGGCAAAGCCCTGAATCTGGTTGGCCAGCCGGCGCAGTTTGCGTGCATCCACCGGGGCATCGGTACGGCCCAGGCAAATGCCCTGCACCTTTATCGGTTTGGGATGGCGCCAGATGTAAAGGCTCATAACCGGGCCGCCAGCCCGGCATAAATGGCAATTTCTGCCAGCTGCTGGGTGGCGCCCAGGCCGTCACCGGTATACCCCTCCAGCCGGCGCTTCAGCAGCCGGTACATATGCCAGCTGGCCAGCCCCGCCAGCACCACGGCAAGCAGCCAGTGTCCGGGGCTGAACAGCGGCCACAGCAGCGCCACCGCTGGCAGCAACCACAGGCCGGCCAGCCACCACTGGCGGTGAGTAAGGCGCTGGGCCATGGGCTTGGCCTTGGCGTGTTCAATATCACCGCCATAGGGCAGCAGGGCGATCAGGCTGATGCAGGCCAGTCGCGAGCCACCGTGGGCCAGCACCAGCGCCGCCATGGCCGCCGCTGTGTCCAGGCTGGCCAGCAGGGAAATTTTCAGCAGCAGCGCCAGCGCCAGTCCCAGGGTGCCAAAGGTGCCCAGGCGTGAGTCTTTCATGATGGTCAGCGCCCGTTCTCTGCTCATGCCGCCGCCCAGGCCGTCACAGGTGTCGGCCAGGCCGTCTTCATGAAAGGCGCCGGTAATGTAAACGCCCAGCATTGTGGCCAGCACCGCCGCCGTCAGCGGACCAAAGGCGAGTTCACCCAGGCCAAAGGCAAGGGCGCACAGGCCACCCACCAGCAGCCCCACCGCGGGAAAGTGGCGGCTGCTCTGATGCAGCCAGTCCGGATCAAAGTGGCGCAGTGCTGGCAACGGCAAGCGGGTCAGAAACTGGGTGGCCACCAGCAGCAGGGTCAGCTCGTGCTTCATGCGCTGGCTCCGCTGACGCCGGCGTCGGCGAAGCTGGCCATCTCGCTGATGAAGGCGCAGGCCGACTGCAACAGCGGATAGGCCAGGGCCGCACCGCTGCCTTCACCCAGGCGCAGGTTCAGATCGAGCAGGGGGGCGGCGTCGAGCAGCCGCAGCAGGTGGCGGTGGCCGGGCTCGGCCGAGGCATGGCCAAACACCCCATACTCCCGAGTGCCCGGCGCCAGCCGCTCTGCCACCAGCAGGGCCACGCCGGCAATAAAGCCGTCCATCAGCAGAATGCGCCGTTCGCTGGCTCCCTGTATCAGGGCGCCGGCCATCATGGCAATTTCCAGCCCGCCCAGTGCCGCCAGGACGTCGAGCGGCGTTTGTGCATCGGCGTGGCGAGCCAGCACCGCCTGCAGCACGCGCGTCTTATGACTCAGGCCGTTGTCATCCAGCCCGGTGCCGCGGCCGGTGCACTCGGCCACCGGCAGTTCACCCAGCCGGGCCAGCAGCAGGCTGGCGGCGGAGGTGTTGCCAATGCCCATTTCCCCCAGCAGCAGCAGGTTGCCGGGCAATTCACGTACCAGCGCCATGCCCGCCTGCAGCGCTTGCTGGCATTCGGCCGGGGTCATGGCCGGCTCATGCAGGGCGTTGCGGGTACCCTTGCGCACCTTGCGGTCAATCAGGCTGGGGTGCGGGGTAAAATCGGCGTTCACGCCGGCGTCCACTACCCGCAGCGACAGGTTATGCTGGCGGGCAAACACATTGATGGCGGCGCCGCCTTGCAGAAAGTTGTGCACCATCTGGGGCGTGACTTCGGCGGGAAAGGCCGACACTCCTTCCGCCAGCAGGCCGTGATCGGCGGCAAATACCAGCACCTGAGGCTGGCTGATGCACGGTGTGGGGCTTTGCAGTATCAGCCCCAGTCGAATGGCGAGGGTTTCCAGTGCCCCCAGGGCGCCGGGGGGTTTGGTTTTGTTGTCCACCCGGTGTTGCAACTGCCGTTCAAGTTCGGGGTTGGCCAGGGGCGCAATGGCAGGCACTATTAAGCGGTTAATGGGTTGCATGGCGGTGAGGGCTGAAAAATCAAGGACTCACATGCTATCAGACTGTATGGTTATTGCTGAATTTTTTACCGTGAGGTGGCATGGACTCAGTTTCTCAACTGGCATTGGGGGCCGCTGTAGGGGTGGCGGTGATGGGGCGGCGGGTCGGCATTGTCAGGGCGGCGCTGGCCGGTGCGGTGTTTGGCACCCTGCCGGATCTGGATGTGATCATCGACTATGGCGATCCGATCAGCAACATGACCAAACACAGGGGGGCCAGTCATGGCCTGCTTTATCTCACGCTGTTTGCTCCTCTATTTGGCTGGCTGCTGGGGCGGCAGGCGCACTGGCGCCGCTGGACACTGGCCATCTGGTTGATTTTCATGACCCATGTGGGCATCGATTTCATGACCATCTACGGCACCCAGCTGGGCCAGCCCCTGACCGAATACCCCTTTGGGGTGGGCAGTGTGTTTATTATCGATCCGCTTTATACCCTGCCGCTGCTGATGGGGCTTTGGCTGGCGCTGCGGCGACGGGGAGAGCGCGGCATCAGGGCCAATCGGCTGGGGTTGTGGGTGAGTACCCTGTATCTGGGCTGGAGCCTGGTAGCCCAGTGGCAGGCGGGACTACGCGCGGAGCAGTTGCTGGTGCAGCAGGGCATTCACGCCGAGCGGTTGCTGGTGACCCCGGCGCCCCTCAATACCCTGTTATGGCGGGTGCTGGCGATCACGCCGAACGGCTATGTGGAAGGGCATTTGTCGCTGCTGGATCGGGAGCCCACGCCCTTCACGCGGCACGACGGCGGCCGTGCGCTGTACCGGCAATGGCAGGATCACCCTCATGTAGCGCGCATGGCCTGGTTTACCAAGGGGTTTTTCAGGATGCGCGAGCAAGGTAGTGAGCTGGTGATAACCGACCTGCGCATGGGCCAGGAGCCGGGCTATGTGTTCAACTTTGTGGTGGCGAAACGAGATGGGCAGGGCGAGTGGCAGCCCCTGGCGGTGCCGCGTCAGTTCAGTGAAGGCCATAACCGGGCGCAGTTTGGCTGGTTGTGGCGTCGCACCCTGGGCCAGCCGGTGATGCCACCGAACACGCCTTCGGGGGCGGCCGGCGGCAAGTCCTAAACATTTACGCCTTATACGCTTTACGTTTTACATCTAACCTCTGGCGTGTCAGCTATCACCCATCCTCCCGCACCGGCTCGGGTCGAGCGGCAAACTGCTGCTGGCAACGGCTGTGGCCGCCGGGTTGCAGGTAGGGGCGCAGCAGCGGCTCCATGCCTTTCAGCACCTGCACCGGCAGCGCCGAGGTAAAGCTGAAATGGTCAGACTGCTTGCCGGGCACATAGGCGGTGAGGGTGCCAAAGTGTCGCTCACCCAGAAAGAACACAAAGGTGGCGGTGCGGTTGCGGGCCTGCGATTTGATCACATGACCATAACGGGTCACGGTTTCAATACGGTTGTCGCCGGTGCCGGTTTTGCCCCCCAGCACCAGGGGGGTGCCGTCGGGCAGGGCAAAGCTGCCCTGCAGCCGGCGGGCGGTGCCGCCATCCACCACCTGTGACAGGGCTTCCCGAAGGGCCGCCGCCACTTCCTTCTCCATCACTCGCTGGGCCCGGCTGGCATTGCGCCCCAGGCGCACCTCATAGGGAGTCTGGCTGGCAAAGTGCAGTTGATCGATACGTACCACCGGCAGGCGGACTCCTTCGTTGAGAATAATGCCCACCAGCTCTGCCAGGGCGGCGGGCTGATCGCCCGAGCTGCCGATGGCGGTGGCCAGCGACGGCACCAGGTGGCCAAAGGGAAAGCCCAGTTGCTGCCAGCGCTGGTGCAGATCCGAGAACGCCTCCACTTCCAGCATGATGCGCAGCCGGTTGTCCCGAGCGCTGCGGTGGCGGGTTTTGAACAACCAGCCATACACTTCCTGGCGTTCGGCGGTGCTGGCATCGGCCACCTCGCCAAAACTGGCCTCGGGATGTTGGCGCAGGTAACCCAGCAGCCACAGTTCCAGCGGATGTACCCGCGCAATATAACCCTGATCTGGCAGGCTCCAGGCCCCCGGACCGTGCTGGTCATAAAGCGAGGCGATACGCTTGTTGCTCAGGCCACCGTCCAGAAACAGTCGGGTACGCAAAAACCGCGCAAACTCGTCGAGGCTGGCCTCGGGCAGCAGATAGCGGTGCGCCGCCGCCAGCCGACTGCGCATCGGGCGCAGGCCATCAAAGAAGGTGTTCAGCCGCGCTTCGTTGCTCATGCCCTGATACTTGCGCCAGAAGCGCAGTAAAAATACGCGGCCTTCCCGGTCGGCAAAGCGGCTCAGATATTCCCGGCGGCGCGGATCGTTGTCGTCGGCCAGCAGTTGAGCCCGGTTTTCGTTCTGGTAAATGCTGTAGCGCACCAGATCCTGCATCAGGCGAATAAAGGGCAGATTGATCGACTCCCGCAATGCCTCGGTGAGGGTGGGGCGACGGCCGTTGTCTTCCTTGCGAAAGTTGGCAAAGGTGTGCAGGCCGCTGCCGGTATAAAAGCGCTCATGGGGGCTGGCGGAATAGCGCCGATCCAGCGCCGCCCGCAACATGGTGGCCAGGCTGCGGTCCGGGCTCAGCATCAGGTGGTCAATGGCCCAGCGGCTCAGGGGATCGTTGCGCTCCGGGGTGAGCTGGCGCAACGCCTCGAGGGACATGCCGCCGTAGCGGTTGTGCAGTTCGGCCACCACCTCCAGGTAGGTGGCCAGTACCCGCAGCTTGGCGGTGGAGCCAAGCTCCAGCTTGCTGCTTTCGTTAATGTCAAAGGGCTGGCCGGTGTTGTCGGTCTGCACCCGCACGTCAAAACTGTTGGTGTTGCGTTCAAACAGGGTAAAGCTGTAGCGCACCTCGGCGGTTTTCTCCGGTGACAGCAAGCGTTCGCCAAACAGCCCGATTTCCTGCGCAAAGGCCGGATCCGCCAGCCGCTCCAGATAGGTGGTCACCTGCCGCTGCAGCTCGGCATTCAGGGTGGTGCTGGCCTGCAGGTCGAGCCGGTCCAGCTCATACAGGCTGACTCCCAGCAGGCCGGCCAGCCGGCCTCGAGACACGTGCAGCAGCTTGCTGCTCTCCACTCGCTGCAGCACAGGATCGGTGCCGAAATGGCGGAACTGCAGCCGTTGCGCCAGGGCTGCGTCGCGCAGGGCCGGGCTCAACAGGCCGGCCCCGGCCTGCAGCCGCAGGTGGCTGTCGGTCAGGGTCTCCAGCTGCTCACGGCCAGCGAACAGATACCAGGACGGCCGGCGCTGGGCAATCATCAGCGCCATAACCTGTCGCAGCGCCAGCCCCTGTTCGGCCAGGGGCTGGCCGCTGTTCAGGGCGGGGTCAAGCAGGAGGTTGACTCGCTCGGGATCGGCGCCAAACCAGATCCACAGGCCGTCGTTCAGGCCATGCACCTCGCCGTGGCCGGGGGCGGCGGCCAGGGGCACCGAGTTCAGGTAGGAAAGCGCTACCTGCTGGCGGGCGGTCAGGGTGTGCGGGCCCTGCTGATAGGCGCGCACGCTGGCGGAGATCATCTGCCGCAGCTTTTCGCCGGCCGACGGGGTCATGCCGCCGGGGGAGTGGCGGAACTTCTCAATCTGGGTGGCCAGGGTGCTGCCTCCCGCGGAGTCGTCCTGCAGCTCCAGGGCGCGGCCCACCTGAGACAGCGCGGCCTTGGCGAAGCGCGGCCAGTCCACCGCCGGGTTGGCCAGGGGCTGTTCGGTGCTGAGCAGATCCCGGTTTTCGATAAACAGCAAGGTGGCCACCACCAATGGCGGAATGTCGGCAAAGTTGCCGTAGTGACGGCGGGGGTAGCGGTAGTCATAAATGGGCTCGGCGCGGCAGTCGCTCAGCAGCAGTCCGGCCTGGGTCTTTTCGGCGTAGGGCACAAAAAAGCCGTGCCGGCTGTAGTTGACAAGGGCATGGGAGAACTGCACCTGCTGTTCAATTACGAAGTGATTCTGCTGCAGCCGGGTCAGTAATTCCGGCAGCCGAGTGTAGCCCAGGCGCTGATCAAAGGGACCATGGAAGGGGAAGTGCATGGCGGCGCTGGGGCCGGGCTCAAGCCGGTAGGTAAGGGTGGCGGCATAGCGGGACAGCTCCCGCGACTGCAGTCGCGAGGTGCGCATTTCGTAAAGCAGGGCGGCCAGAGCCACCGCCATGACCAGCCCCAGTAGCAGCCACAGCAACCAGCGCCAGCGTCTGCGCCGGCGGCGAGGCCGGGGCAACAGCAGATCGGCCGGCAGGCCGTGGTCAATGTGTTCGGAGTCCATCGCGCCCATAAAAACACCCTCTTGGCCTCTTTCTTGTGGTGAGGCTCCTGTTGTTAAAAGTTTAGCTTTTCACCGGTGCCTCATGGGGCCGGCATAAAAATAAACTCTTTGGCTGTACCAAAAACGGACAGTGGCACCCATCCTGGGCGCAAGGGGGTTTTCATCCGGTTTCAATCGGTTAGCATATTGGCTAATAAGAGAAACAACAATCCGGCGGAGGCACGGCGCATGTATCGGGTTTGGCTGTGGGCGACGCTGTGGTGGTTGCCGGCATGTTTGGCGCAAGGCGCTCAGCAGGCGGTGTTTGCCGGTGGCAGTTTCTGGGTGATGGAGGCCCTGTTCAGCGACCGCCCCGGCATTGAGCGGGTCGAAACCGGCTGGATGCAGTCCGGGCCGGGCACGGCGCGGCGGCAGGTGGTGCGGGTGCACTACAACGATGCCATGCTCACCTATGGTGATCTGCTCACCCTCTACTGGCAGGCGGTGGATATACACGACGGTGAAGGGCAATATTGCGACCGGGGCAGGGAATTTACCCCGGCGCTCTACGTGCGTAATGCCCTGCAGCTGAAATGGGCCCGGCAAAGCCGTGCCCGGCTGGCCCTGGCCGGCGAACGCACACCGGCGGTGCGTATTCTGCCCTCGGCGGAATTTGAGCCGGCGGCCTCACGGCATCAGGATTACCAGGCCCGGCATCCGCTGCTCTACTTTGCCTACCGGCGCATGTGCGGCTATCCCGATGGCGGCGCGTTCAGCCTGCACCCGTTGTTAACCGGCCGGTCTCCCGCCAGTGGGCAATAGCATCGGCAATGTCCTCGGGGCGGTTCAGATCCAGCAGCGGCACCGGCGCCGCCAGGCTGGCGTCATCGGTGGCGACCGCCAGCATGTGTGTATCATGCAGGCACAACAGCGGCCGGCCATGGGCGGGGCGGTGCACCTCCAGCTTGGGCAGGGGCTGATCGCGAAAGCCTTCCACCAGCACCAGATCGAGGGCCTGCGTGTTCAGCAGCGCCAGCGAGGCCCACAAATCGGGCTCGTGAGGCGAGTCATTCTCCAGGGTTACAATGCTGCGCCGAGGGCCGGCGAGCACGGTCTGCATTGCGCCGGCGTGACGCAGCTCATAACTGTCCTTGCCGGGGGTGTCCTGCTCCACGTCATGGTGGGTATGCTTGATCACACCCAGGCGCAAGCCGCGCCGGCGCAGCAGGGGAATAAGGGCGCGCAGCAGGGTGGTTTTGCCGCTGCCGCTGAAGCCGGCCACGCCCAGCAGGGCGCAGCAAGAGGAATCGACCATGGTGATCTCCTTTTGCGGAAAACCCGCAGTGTGCCACGGCGAGCGCCCGCTGCCGATGGCGCCGCGCAAAAAACGGTGCGGCCGGTACGGCGGGCGCAAGGCAACCTTTTCAACAGCGAGTAGCATCATGAGCAAGAGAATCTGTAGTGTCGTGGCGTTGATGCTGTTCAGCCTGAGTGTGCAGGCGGAAGACATCAGCCTGCAGCTGAGCGGGCTCGACGGTGAGCTCGAAGACAACACGCAAATTTATCTGGATCAGCTGCCTGCCATCGAGGTGGAACAACTGCCCCGGTTTCGCAAACAAATCATTTCGGCGGTGACCGACAGCCTGCAGGCGCTGGGCTATTACAACCCACAAATCGAGGTGACCCAGGACGAGGACGATTCCACCGAGGTCAGGGTACAGGTTACGCCGGGCGAGCCGGTGCGCATTCGTACCCTGGATCTGACGCTGTCGGGTGATGCCACCGCCGACCCTGCCTTTACCGAGCTGCAAACCAACTTTGGCATTCGTGAAGGCGAGGTGCTGCACCACGATGACTACGAAAAGGCCAAGGCCAGCCTGCTCAGCCTGGCGCTGCGGCGGGGCTATTTCGACGCCGGTTACGACAAGAGTCAGGTGCGGGTGCACCCCTGGGAAAAGGCCGCCGACGTCGAGCTGAACTTCAGCTCGGGTCCGCGCTATCGTTTTGGCGAGCTCAGGGTTGACTCGGATCGGCCGGTGGACCGGCTGCTGAACCCGCTGGTGGACATCAAGCCCGGCGATCCCTACCAGGCCGGCAAACTGGCGGAGCTGAGCCGTTCGCTGTCCTCCACCCGCTATTTCAAGCAGGTGGAGGTGCTGCCCCAGGTGGCGGAAGCCGACGACCAGCAACGGGTACCGCTGTCGGTGGTGCTGCGGGCCCGGGCCGACAACGAGGTGGAGCTGGGTGTGGGGGTGTCCACCGACGAAGGTCCGCGGGTCTCGGTCAACTGGGACAAGCCCTGGATCAACAGCCTGGGCCACAGTCTGACCACCAGCCTCAAGGTATCGGCCCCGTCCCAGGACGTGACCCTGGTTTACAAAATACCTCGCGGCCATCCACTGGAAGAGTATTACACCATACAGGGCGGTTATCAGCGGCTGGATCAGGACGACACCGAGAGTGATCGTCTGGTGGCCGGTGTGCACCGCTGGAAGGTGCAGGACAACGGCTGGACGCGGGATGTATTCCTGCGCAGCGAATACGAATCCTATACCCAGGGCGAGCAGGAAGACGACAGCTTCCTGCTGATCCCGGGGCTCAGTTACAGCCGCACCCGCGTGCGCGGCGGCCTGGATCCGCACTGGGGTGATGCACAGAACGTCAGCCTGGAGTTGTCGGAGCCCTGGTGGGGCTCCACCACCCGCTTTGTGCGGCTGTGGGGGCGCAGCAAGTGGCTGCGCACCCTGGCCGAGGATCACCGGTTGCTGGCCCGGGCCGAGCAGGGCGCGGTATGGGTGGATGACGTGGAAGATCTGCCGCCCTCGCTGCGTTTCTTTACCGGTGGTGACACCACGGTGCGCGGCTACAGCTACCAGTCCATTACACCGCTGGATGAAAACGGCGACCGTCTGGGCGCCAAGTTTGCCACCGCCCTCAGCCTGGAATACGACTACCGCTTTGCCCCCAAATGGCGGGTGGCCACCTTTGTGGACGGCGGTACCGCCACCAATGATTACCAGGACGACTGGAAACTGGGCACCGGCCTGGGTCTGCGCTGGCTGACGCCGGTGGGTCCGGTGCGCCTTGATCTGGCCTTTGCGGTGAGCGAAGAAGACACCCCCTGGCGCCTGCACTTTACCCTTGGACCCGAGTTATGATGCGAATGAAACGGCTGCTGTTGGCCATCCTGATCGGCCTGTGCCTGTTGCTCATGGTGCTGGCCACCCTGCTGCTGACCCACACCGGCAACCAGTGGCTGTGGGGCCTGGCCAAGCGGCAGGTGCCGGGGCTGGAAGGCAACCTGGTGTCGGGGCAGTTGCTGAGTGGCTGGACCTTTTCGGAGCTGGCCTACGAGCAGGACTCGCTCGCCTTTCGCGCCAACTCGGTCAGCCTGGACTGGCAGTTGGGCAAGCTGGTGGATGGTCGCTTCTGGTTGCGCCGGCTGGACGCCGCCGACATTGATGTGGAGATTCGCACCCTGCCCGAGGAGCAGGCACCAAAGGAAGAAAGCGAACCGCTCACCAGCCTGAGTCCGCCGTTACTGATTGATCTGGACGACATTCGTGCCGATCGGGTCAGCATCACCCTGCCCGGTCAGCGCATTGCCTGGCAACGCCTGCAGGTGGCCGCCCACTGGAATGACGACGGCATGGTGATCACCGGTCCGCAAATGAGTGGCCTGGTGATTGAACTGGAGCCGACCGAGGCCCCGGTTGTGGCGCCTGAGCCCGCGACTGAACCGCAGGCCATTACCCTTCCCGACATCGTGCTGCCGTTCCCCCTCAAGCTGGAGCAACTGGAGCTGACCGACAGCAAGCTGGTGCAAAGCGGCCAGTCTCAGGATCTGCATCGCCTGGCAGTGGCGCTGGCAGGCGAGGGCAGCCGAGTGCGTATTGACCGGCTGGAGTTGGCCCATGAACTGGCCGACGCCCATCTGAGCGGTGAGGTAACTCTGACCGGTGACTATCCGCTCAGTGCCAAGCTGGGTGCCACCCTGCATGAAGGCCTGATGGAGGGGCAGCTCAAGGGCCAGCAGCTGGCCCTTGAGCTGAATGACAGCCTGGCCAGCCTGGCCGCCGAGCTGCGGCTCAAGGGCCCGGTCACGGCCCGGGCGGACATCAAGACGCAACCGCTCCTTCCCGAGCTGCCCCTTGAGGTGGCGCTCAGCTGGAAAAAGCTGGGCTGGCCGCTGCGGGAGCCCCAGTGGACCCTGACCCAGGGCAAACTCAACCTCACCGGCGCGCTGCGTGACTATCGTCTGACCCTCAATACCGAGGCCGGCGGACCCGATTTGCCACCGGTGGGCATTGAGCTGGCGGCCAGCGGCAATCTGGAACAGGCCCGCATCGAGCCCCTGACCCTGGTGTTGCCTCAGGGCGAAACTCAACTCACCGGTGATATCGGCTGGGCCGACGGCGTGCGCTGGCAGGGCGAGTTGACCCTGAACGAAGTGGATCCCGGTGCCTTTGCCGAAGGCTTTGAAGGTCGCCTCAATGGCCGTATCGACAGCCGCTTTACCCTGAACGGTAACCAGTGGCGGCTGGAGGCCGGCCCCGAGGTCAAGGGTGTGCTGCGCAACCATCCGTTGTCGCTGACCGGCCAAATACGACTTGACCAGGATCTGGCCGGGCAGGTGGAGGATCTGGTGCTGACCAACGGCAACAATCGCTTGGCGGTGTCGGGGCGCATTGATGATCGCTGGGATCTCAATGGCCGGCTGACGGCACCGGATCTGGCGGTCTACGCCCCCGGCTTGTATGGGGACATTGCCGGCAACTTTGATGTGAGCGGGCCGCGGGCGGCCCCGGCGGTGCGGGCCAGCCTGGCCGGCGAGCGCGCCGGCTTCAACGACACTCAGGCCCGTGGCCTGAAGCTTAACACCAGGCTGACCCTGGGCGAGGCCCCCGCTGGCGAGCTGAGCCTGACCGTGGTCCGGCTGAATGCCGGCGGGATGCGCTTTGACGATCTGGCGCTCAACGCCGACGGCGACAAGGATGCCCACCGCCTGACCCTGACCGCCGATGGCGATCCCCTGGCGCTGGATCTGGCGCTGACCGGCGCCATGGGCAAGGACGGCTGGCGCGGCCGGCTGCAGCGGGGCGAGCTGAATACGCCGCTGGAAGCCTGGCAATTGCAGGAGCCGGTAGCCCTGGCCTGGCGTCAGCCCGAGGGCGTGTTTACCGCCGCCGCCCATTGCTGGCGTTCCAACGGCGCCGCCGTGTGCCTGGATGAGATCAGCGCCAGTGGTGAACGTGGCCGGGCCGGGCTCGATATTCGCGACTTCAACCTGGCCCGGCTCAAGCCGTTTCTGCCGGAAGACTTTGCCTGGGAGGCGGTGCTGGACGGCCGCCTGGATGCCAGCTGGAAGCAGGGCGAGGCCCCCAGGGTCAATGCCCGCATCGGCACCACGCCGGGCACCTTTGTCAGCGGCGACACTCGGCTGGGCTATGACCGGCTGCGTTTGCAGAGCGAGGTGGTCAACAATCGCCTGGTGGCGGAGCTGGAATTCGACTCTCAGCCCCTGGGCCGGCTGCGGCTGGATACCCGGGTGAGCGATCTGGCCGGCCGGCGGGCCCTGGGCGGCGAGCTGTCCATCGTTGGCCTGCGCCTCGACTGGCTGGCACCGCTGCTGCCCGAGGTCGCCCGGCTGCAGGGCACCCTGGCCGGACAGACCCGCCTGGACGGCACCCTGGCCAAGCCGCTGATGTATGGCGACATTACCCTGAGCGGTGGTGAGGTGGACACCAGCGCCGACATGGTGAAGGTGCGGGATCTCACCACCCGGCTGGCGGTGCAGGGTAACCGCGCCACCATAGATGGCAGCCTGCGGGTGGGTGACGGCCCGCTCAATATCAGCGGCGAGCTGGACTGGAGCCAGCTGCCGGTAAGCGGCGAAGTCAGGCTCAAGGGCAGCGAGCTGGAAGCCAGCTACCCCGGCCTCGGTCGGGTCAGGGTTAATCCGGATCTGCAGATCTCCCTGGGCGAGCAGGCGCGGGTGCGGGGGGAGATTCTGATCCCCTGGGCACGCATTGAGGTGCAGGAGCTGCCCGAAAGCGCGGTGAAGAAGTCCTCCGACGTGGTCATTATTCAGCCGTCCGGCATGGTGCCGGAAACCCGCACCGCCCTGCCCATGGACATTCGCGTACGGGTGCGGCTGGCGGAGGACGTGCGGCTCAAGGCGTTTGGCCTGAACACTCGGCTGGAAGGGCAGTTGCGCATTGTGCAGCCACCGGGACGCAGCATGCGTGCCAATGGTGAAATCCGCCTGGTGGACGGCCGCTTCAAGGCCTATGGCCAGAACCTGCTGATCCGCGAGGGCAGCATACTGTTCAGCGGCCCGCTGGATCAGCCCAACCTGAATGTGGAAGCCATTCGCAATCCTTCTGCCATGGCCGACAGCAGCATTACCGTCGGGGTGCGGGTCTCGGGTAGCGCCGCCCAGCCCGAGCTTGAGGTGTTCTCCGAGCCGGGCATGCCTCAGGCCGAGCAGCTGTCCTGGCTGTTGCGTGGCCGGGGCCTGGAAGGCGGCGACGGCACCGACGGCAACGCCCTGGTGCAGTCCATGCTGCTGGGCGCCGGTGTGGGCAAGGTGGGCGGCCTGGTGTCCGGTGTGGGCGAGGCCCTGGGCTTTCAGGACGTGGTGCTCGACACCAGCGGCTCGGGGGAAAGCACCGCGGTCAACATCAGTGCCTATGTGCTGCCCGGGCTGCAGATTGGTTACGGCGTGGGCGTGTTTTCTTCCATCGGCGAGCTGCGCCTGCGTTACGAGCTGTTGCCCCGGCTCTACCTGCAGGCCACCAGTGGCCTGAGCCAGGCCATCGATCTGTTCTACAAGTTCGAGTTCTAAGCTCAAGGGGCGGAGTCCATGCTTTAACAGGACTTCGCTCCCTTTTTGGCCGTGTTGTCCGTCGCG
The DNA here is from genome assembly GCF_011319775.1 of Oceanimonas sp. MB9. Classification (NCBI taxonomy): domain Bacteria; kingdom Pseudomonadati; phylum Pseudomonadota; class Gammaproteobacteria; order Aeromonadales; family Aeromonadaceae; genus Oceanimonas; species Oceanimonas sp. MB9. The sequence continues at coordinate 753,853 of NZ_VFBE01000009.1, forward strand.
GCGAATTTTGCCCGCAGGCCGCACTCGTCCTCATGCTTTTTTACCCGGCCTTGGGTAAAGTAGGGGTTCTGTTACCGCCAAACGGCCCGCGAGTATTTACCCATCATGATGTCCGTGCAACTGCTGAAACAGGAGCGTCTGGCCCGCACCATGCTGGTGTGTGTGGCGGTCTACGCCCTGTTTGGCATGCATCTTTACCTTCCGCACCTGTTTGGCACCGGCCTGCAGCTGCCGTTCAATATCATCGGCTGGCTGTTTGTCGGGCTGATGACCACCCTGGGACTGTGGCACTGGCATCGCCGGCGGCTGCTGACCAGCCGTTTCTGGCTGGGGCTGGTGGCTGCCAGCGTGCTGCTGTGGCTGCCGTTTTTCTACTGGCACAACAACTCGGTGGCCGGTCAGGCCCTGCCGCGCATGCTGGGGCTGGCCGGTGGCCTGCTGTTCTACCTGGCCCTGCAGCAATGCCGGTTCAGCGATAGGGGCCGGCGCTATCTGCTTTACTGCCTGCTGCTGGCGGTGAGCGTGGAGATGCTGCTGGGGCTGGCCCAGTTCTTTGTGCTGGAGCCGGGCAATGTGTTTGGCTACAACACTCAGGTGCGTTCCCCTTACGGCATTTTTCAGCACCGCAACGTGATGGCGAGCTTTGTGGCCACCGGCATGGTGCTGGCGGTGTATTTGTGGCTGAACGAGGCCAAGTCGCCCTGGCGACCCTTTTTGCTGCGCTCATGCTGGTTTGCCGCCGTGCTTGGCGCCGGTGCCATGCTGGTGGTGCTGTTGCAGTCCCGGGCCGGGCAGTTGGGCCTGTTGCTGGGGTTGCTGATGTTGCTGCCGCTGCTGTGGCAAACCCTGGCCAAAAACCGATCCAAGCGCTTGCTGGCCAGCCTGGTGCTGATCCCCCTGGGGGTGGTCACCGGGGTGTTCGGACTGGATGTATTTGACATGAGCAAGCGCAGCCTCGACATCTATACCCAGGCCGATGGCCGCTTCGACATCTATGCGCACGGCCTGCGCATGTGGCTGGAAAAGCCCTGGACCGGTTACGGCTATGGCAGTTTTGAGTCGGCCTTTTACCGCACCTACGCCTTGTGGCGGGAGCAGACCCCCGGTGCCCAGCCGCTGTTCACGGAAATGGGCCACCCCCATAACGAGTTTCTTTATTGGGCCATCGAAGGCGGTCTGGCGCCGCTGATGGGGCTGGTGCTGATGGTGTGGCTGGTGCTCAGGCTGTTGCATCAGGTGCCGCTGACCCGGGCCATGGCCTGGGCCGGCATACTGATGCCGGTGTTTGTGCACAGCCAGACCGAATTTCCGGTCTATCATTCGCTGCCGCACTGGTTCATGGTACTGACGCTGCTGTTTGTGATTGACGCCGAGCACGGCCGTCGCGTGCTGTTGCCGGCGCCACCGTCCTGGAGCCGCTGGCCGGTGAGGGCCTGGGGCCTGGGGATGGTGCTGTTTATGGCCACCGGCCTGGTGGCCAGCCAGCAGATCACCGCCTTTGCCCGCCAGAGCGAGCGCAGCGGTGATCTGCAACGCGTGCTGAATCCGCTAATCTGGCACGATCGCGCCGCCTTTTACCGTCATCACAGCCAGCTGGAAGCGGCCCTGCTGAGGGGCGACAACGCCGCACTGCTGGATTATGTGAGCTGGGCGCGGCGGTTTTTACAGCACACCCCAAGGGCGGGCATTTATTACAACGCCTATCTGGCACTGGTGCGGGCCAATGAGGAAGCTCGGGCAGAGGCGTTGCTGGCGGAAGCCCGGCGGCTTTATCCGAACGTGGTGCTGCTGCGCAAGGCCAGCATAGGCCGGGCGCTCAACCACCTGGCGCAGGTGGATGACAGCATGAGCGCCGGCCGGCTCAACAACTTTGTTCCCCTGTATGACAATTTGCGCCCCGCCATTGGTGGGGCTTATTGAGACCTGGTGTTGCCGTGGGCGTGGTGGCGGCGGAAGTGGTCACCTTCGCCTTGGCAAAGGGCCAGGGCGAGGCCGGTGGTAATGGCCACGCCCGTACCTGCTCGAGGGTCAGCCCCGGGCGGGAGCCAGCTCAAGGCCGGTGAGGGCTGCGCCGTCCTGCAGTGAGGAGACGGTAATGTCCTGCTGGGTCCAGTCTACCTGCTTGCCGGTGGCGGCATACAGGGCCTGATTGATGTTGTCGGGGGTTAGCTCAGGGTGATGTTCGGCACGGCCGCCGGGCAGATAGATGGTGCCGTTGGAGAAGTCTACCGCAAAGGCGATCACCCCGGGCACCAGGAAAAACAACAGGCCCACGCCGTTGGCAATGGCCACCACGGGGTCGATGCGGCCGCTGCGCTGGCCCTTGCGCTCGGGGTAAAACACGGTGCCGCAGGCGGCAAGCTGAGTGGTCATCACGCCGGCCAGCGCCAGCGCCAGGGTCTTTTGTCTGATCCTCGCCATGATATGCCTCGTTTAAAGAAAACAACGCCCTGAGTGTATAGGATATTGGTGTGGCTTGAATCCATTCCTGCAAGGCAACGGACAAAGGCTGGCGAATGAATTCGGACTTGAGTGGCTAACGCCGAAAAGCAAAAAAGCATGGACGGGCTTTGGGCATGGCTCCCAAAGAAAGTAACAAGGCGTTAAATGCAAAAAGCCCACCGCAATATGCGGTGGGCTTTTTGAGGATGATTTGGTCGGCGTGAGAGGATTTGAACCTCCGACCCCTGACACCCCATGACAGTGCGCTACCAGGCTGCGCTACACGCCGAGAACGTCATTCGTGATGACGGGGCGCATAATAGAAAAGCCGGCCGGTGCTGTCAACACCGCAAATACCCAGCCGGGTTCAATCGCCGCTATTTTGTTCAGTCGAGGTTGTGGCGGCCATCGCGGTCGACGCCGATGAGGTTTTGCGATCAAGGGCTTACCCATTCACTTGGCGGCCCGGCAAGCTATAATAGCCGCGCCTGCCCATGCCGGCAGAGGATTCTTACAAGGAGACAGGTTATGGCAGAAGAGACCATTTTCAGCAAAATCATTCGCAAGGAAATTCCCGCCGACATCCTGTACCAGGACGAACTGGTCACCGCCTTTCGTGACATTTCCCCCAAGGCGCCCACCCATATTCTGATCATTCCCAATGTGGTCATTCCCACCGTCAACGAGGTGGAGGCCGAACACGAACAGGCACTGGGCCGGCTGTTTACCGTGGCCCGCAAGCTGGCCGCCGAGGCGGGCATTGCCGAAGACGGCTACCGCCTGATGGTGAACTGCAACCGCCATGGCGGTCAGGAGGTGTATCACATTCACATGCACCTGCTGGGCGGCCGTCCGCTGGGCCCCATGCTGGCGCAATAAGGAGCCGTGATGACACCGTTTCGCATTGCCACCCTGGCCTCGGCGGCGCTGGCGCTGAGCGCCTGTACCCTGCCCAATCCCTATTCGTCCCAACCGGCCCCGGTGACGCCGGTCACCCCGGAGCCGCAACCGCCCATGCTGCCGGCCCCCGCGCCTCAGCCCCCGGTGATTGAGCTGCCCGAGGCGCCGCCCGCGCCGCTGCCGGAAGCCAACAATGCCAGCATGGAACGCCTGGCCGACAGCCTGGCCGCCCGGCTCGCTGCCAGCGCCGTTATCAATGAGGTCAACGGCCCGGTGTTGCTGGACGACATTCGCAACCAGGCCGGCAGTCCGGTGGACACGCGCGGCCTGACCGAGCGGCTGCAGGCCCGGCTCAGCGGTTCGCTCAATTTTGTCAGCGGGCCTGAGGTGAACAGCCTGCGCCAGCAGCTGGCGTTTCAGAGTGGCCGGGCCGACATGGCCTCGCTGGTGCGCCTGGGCAAGCAGAGCGGGGCCGATTATCTGTTGTCCGGCAGCCTGCACCGGGCCGGCGGCGGCTTTAGCCTGCGCGCCCAGCTGATGGAGCTGGCCAGCGGCGAAGTGCTGTGGTCCGACAGCGTCAGTGGACGCTGACGTCCTTCACCACTTGCCACCCTGGTTGCACGGCAGCCTGACGCCCCTGAGCGGCGGGCTGACCAACCGTAGCTACCGGCTGACGACGGGGCAGGGGCGTTACTGGCTGCGATGGGGGTGTCCGCACCCGCAGGAGCTGGGTATTGACCGTCGCCATGAACGCATTGCCCATCAAGCGGCGGCCGAGGCCGGCCTGGCCCCGGCCATGCGCTATTGTGACCCGAAGCGGGGCATCCTGGTGCTGGACTGGCTCGACGAGCCGGACTGGCGGCAACGGCCGGGAACGCTGGCCAGCCTGATGCCCAGGGTGGCGCGGCTGCACCAACTGGTTCCGGCGGGCCTGCCGGTGCTCAATTTATTCGAACAGGCACGGCATTACCGCAGGCAACTGAGCGCAGCGCCATCCTGGCTGGCTCCCCTGCTGGCCCATTTTGATAACCCTGCGCTTTCCCCGGGCTTTGTGCCCGCCCTGTGCCATTGTGACCTGACCGCCGGCAACCTCATCGGCGCACGGCCCTGGCTGGTGGACTGGGAGTACGCCTGCCTGGCGGATCCGGCCTTTGAGCTGGCGGTGATCGCCGACGACAGGGGCCTGAATGAAGAAGGCTGCACCGAGCTGCTGGCCCGGTATCGGGCCGCCGGCGGTGATATGACGATGGCCCGGTTGCGCGCCCGTGTGCCCTGGGTGCAGCTGCTTACCCTGCTGTGGGCGCTGGTGCAGCATCAGCACAGCGGCGGGGCGGAATATCAGGTGTGGCTGGAACGGGCCCGGGCGCGGTTGCTTCTCTCCCTGGGGTAACCGTTCAGGTCTTCTTCATATGACTTTCACAATATCAACACGGCCGCATGGCGGCCCCGGAGCAAACATGGGTCCCTTTATTCTCGATGTACACGGCTGTGAGCTCGATGCGGAAGAGCGCGAGCTGCTGGCGCACCCGACGGTGGGCGGGGTGATATTTTTCGGCAGAAATTATCATGATCGCGACCAGCTCACCGCCCTGGTGCGCAGCATTCGAGCGGTTAAACCCGGCCTGCTGCTTACCGTGGATCACGAAGGCGGCCGGGTGCAGCGCTTTCGCAACGGGTTTTTCCCGCTGCCGGCGCCGAGCAAACTGGCCGCGCTGAGTCACCCCGAACGGCACGGCCTGTTGGCGGACGCCGGCTGGCTGATGGCCGCCGAATTGCTGGCCCACGACATTGATCTCAGCTTTGCCCCCGTGCTCGATCTGGAGCGGGGCAGCGAAGTCATTGGCGATCGCAGCTTTGGTACCGATCCGCAGCCCGTCATCGATCACGCCGGCGCCTTTATTACCGGCATGAAGGACGCCGGCATGGCGGCGGTGGCCAAGCATTTTCCCGGGCACGGCAGCGTGCGCGCCGACTCCCACAAGGAGAGCCCGGTGGACGAGCGCCCGCTTTCCGAGATTGAGCGGGCCGATTTGGTGCCGTTCAAGGCGTTGTTCGCACAGGGAGTCATTCAGGGCGTGATGCCCGCCCATGTGATTTACAACAAGGTGGACGAACGACCGGCGGGCTTTTCCGAATTCTGGCTGAAGGAGGTGCTGCGCCGCCGCTTGGGCTTTGACGGCCTTATCTTCAGTGACGATCTCACCATGGAGGGGGCCGCCGTGGCCGGCGGCTATGCCGAACGCGCGCGCCAGGCCCTGGCGGCGGGCTGTGATCTGTTGCTGGCCTGTAACCACCGGGCCGGGGCGGTAAGCATTATCGACAGCCTGCCTCACGATCTGCAGCGCGACCTGTCACCGTTGCGTAAAAAGGACAATGCCGGCCCGGCACACCTGTATGGCAGCCGCCGCTGGCGCGAGGCTGCCGACCGGCTGCGGCGCCTGGGTGTCGAGCACGGCTGGAATGATTAAGCCGACAGTTATTTTTATGTAAAAATAAAGTTGTGGAATTACTTGCAACTTTTACAATGGATGCCGCCTCCACCGAGGCGGCAACGCAAGAATCTGCCGCTATGGACAGGCCATAGCCGCAGGTTTTTTTCATTCTTAACGAGGTTAGAACAATGACACGCATCATCGTGGTCGGCGGTGGCGCCGGCGGTCTTGAGCTGGCAACCAAACTGGGTCGACAGCTGGGGCGCAAGGGCAAGGCCGAAGTGATTTTGGTGGATCGCAACCGAACCCACCTGTGGAAACCACTGTTGCACGAAGTGGCCACCGGCGCCATGGACACCGGCATCGACGGCCTGAGCTATCGCTCTCAGGCGCACAACCACGGCTTCAGCTTTCACCTGGGCACCCTGATTGACATCGACCGTGACAACAAGCAGATCAAACTGGCGCCGCTGGCCGATGACAACGGCAAGCAGGTGGTGGGCGAGCGCAGCCTGAGTTACGACATTCTGGTGATGGCCATTGGCTCGGTATCGAACGATTTCGGTACGCGAGGCGTGCGCGACCACTGCATTTTCCTCGACAGCCCCCAGCAGGCAGAACGCTTTCACGACGAGATGATGAACCGCTTTCTGCAATACGCCGAGAGCGATACCGTGGACGAAAAGGTGGACATCGCCATTGTGGGGGGCGGCGCCACCGGCGTGGAGCTCTCCGCCGAGCTATATAACGCCGTGGAGCACCTGGGCGCCTACGGCTTCAGGAAACTGACCCGCGACTGCCTGCGTCTGACCCTGGTGGAAGCCGGTCCGCGCATTCTGCCGGCCCTGCCCGAGCGTATTTCCGCCATGGCGCACAAGGAGCTGCGCGAGCTGGGGGTGGATGTGCGGGTGGGCACCATGGTGGTGGAAGCCACCGCCGAAGGCCTGAAAACCAAGGATGACGAGCTGATCCCCGCCAACCTCATGGTGTGGGCCGCCGGCATCAAGGCGCCCGACTTTATGAAAGACATTGCCGGGCTCGAGACCAACCGCATCAACCAGCTGGCGGTCAGGGACACCCTGCAGACCACCCGCGACGACAGCATTTTCGTGATCGGCGATTGCGCCTATTGCCTGCAGAGCGACGGCAAGGCGGTGCCGCCCCGGGCCCAATCGGCTCACCAAATGGCCAGCCTGGCCTATGACAACATTATTGCCAGCCTCAATGGCAAGGCGCTCAAGCCCTATGTGTACAAGGATCACGGCTCCCTGGTAAACCTGAGTCGCTACAGTACCGTAGGCTCCCTGATGGGCAACCTGATGCGTGGCTCCATGATGGTGGAAGGCCGCATCGCCCGTACCGTGTATGTGTCGTTGTATCGCATGCACCAGGTGGCGCTGCACGGCTATACCCGCACCGGCCTGATGATGCTGGTGGGTCGCATTAACCGCTTTTTGCGCCCGCGACTGAAACTGCACTGAGCCATGCCGGGGTTCGCCGTGTGCATTTTGACCTGTCGTCACGCCCACCGCGGCATACGCCGAGGGCAGGTTGAAATGAGCCGGCGAGCCCCACCGGCCCGGGGTCAGGCTCGCGCTGCAGGGCACCCTGAGGACACGGAAATCGGCAAGCGTGTGCGTAAATATTCCGAATCTTGTTATTTTTATGGTGGCTGACACTGACTTAAGATCGAACAGCCAAATTAAATTTTAACAAAAATGTAATTTTTGCTGTAAAGCTTCACTCGACTCCTTGTATAGTGGCGATTCATCACATAACAAGGAGTGACTTGATGAAAACAACCCCCACCGTGCTGGCCCTCACCCTGGCCGCCTGTCTCAGCCATACCGCCAGTGCCGCTCCCGAGTTGCCGGTGTCCGGTCTGAATACCAGCCATGCCATTCAGCAGACCACCAATGCCTGGATTGAGGTGGATCAGGCCGCGTTTGAGCACAATATTCGTACCCTGCAAACCCTGCTCAACGGTGAATCGCAGATTTGCGCCATCATGAAGGCCGATGCCTACGGCCACGGCATTGCCAACCTGATGCCTTCCGTCATTGCCGCCGGCATTCCCTGCGTGGGTATCACCAGCAATGAAGAGGCCCGAGTGGTGCGGGAAAGCGGCTATGAAGGGCGCATTCTGAGAGTGCGCAGCGGCACGCCGGCGGAGGTGCGCGACGGTCTGCAATATGACATGGAAGAGCTCTTTGGCGATGTGTCGGCGGCCCGGGAAGCGGCCGAGCTGGCCAGTGCCGCGGGCAAGACCCTGCGCTATCACCTGGGGCTGAACGCCGGTGGCATGAGTCGTAATGGCCTGGAGCTGGCCACCGAGGCCGGCAAGCAGGAGGCGCTGGATCTGCTGGCGGTACCCGATCTCGAGCTGGTGGGCATCATGACCCATTTTCAGTATGAAGAGGCCGACTTCGTGCGCGCCGGCCTGGCCAAATTCAACGAGCAGGCGGCCTGGCTGATTGAACACGGCGAGCTGGATCGCAGCAAGCTCACCCTGCATGCCGCCAACTCCTTTACCACCCTGGAAGTGCCGGAAGCCCGGCTCGACATGGTGCGCCCGGGTGGCATCATCTACGGCGACACCCTGCCCAGCTACACCGAATACAAAAAGGTGATGTCGTTCAAGACCCGGGTGGCTTCGGTGAATGATTATCCGGCGGGCAGCAAGGTCGGCTATGACGGCACCCTTACCCTGAAGCGCGACTCCCTGCTGGCCAACCTGCCCATGGGCTATTCCGATGGCTATCGCCGCGTGTTTACCAACAACGCCTATGTGGTGGTGAACGGCCATCGTGCCCCTGTGGTGGGCAAGGTGTCGATGAACACCACCATGATCGACGTGACCGACATTCCCGGTGTCAAACCCGGCGATGAAGTGGTGCTGTTCGGCAAGCAGGGCGAGGCGGAAGTGACTCAGTCCGAGCTGGAAGACGCCAATGGCGCCCTGCTGGCGGATCTCTATACCGTCTGGGGCAACTCCAACCCCAAGATCCTCAAGCCCGTGCAGTAATCGGTCATATCATGCCGGCCGTGAGGCCGGCATCGCGCTTCACACCTTAAGTGCCACTCCCATTCGTGCTAAGGTGCTCGCCAGTTTCAAACCAGCCCGTTCCAGCCATGCCCAGATCCCAACCCCCGGCTCTCACCCTGATGGTGCAGGGCACCGCCTCCGATGCCGGCAAAACCACCCTGGTGGCCGGACTGTGCCGCGTATTTGCCCGACGCGGCCTGCGTGTGGCGCCGTTCAAGCCCCAGAACATGGCGTTGAACAGCGCCGTTACTCAGGACGGCGGGGAAATTGGCCGGGCCCAGGCATTGCAGGCGGTGGCCTGCGGCGTGCCGGCCCATAGCGATTTCAACCCGGTACTGCTCAAGCCCCAGAGCGATACCAGTGCCCAGGTGGTCGTGCAGGGCAGGGCACTGTCGGTGGTGGAAGCGAAAGACTTTTTCGGCCCCGGCGCCCGTCACTACAAACAAAAGGTCATGACGGCGGTGCTCGACTCCTTTGAGCGGCTGCGGGCCGGCTACCAGCGGGTACTGGTGGAAGGCGCGGGCAGCCCGGCTGAGATTAACCTGCGCGACAACGACATTGCCAACATGGGCTTTGCCGAGGCCGCCGACTGCCCGGTGATCCTGGTGGCCGATATCGACAAGGGGGGTGTGTTTGCCCAGCTTTACGGCACCCTGATGCTGCTGAGCGAGGCGGAGAGGGCGCGAGTCAAGGGGCTGGTGATCAACCGGTTTCGCGGCGATATTCGCCTGCTGGAAAGTGGCCTGACCATGATCGAGGAGCTCACCAACAAGCCGGTGCTGGGCGTGGTGCCCTACCTCGACAACCTGGTGCTGGACGCCGAAGACGCCATTGTCCGGCACGCCTCGGCCGGCGGCGATGAGCGGCCGCTCAACGTGCTGGCGGTGGTGACCCCGCGCATCAGCAATCACACCGATCTTGACGCCCTGCGCCTGCACCCGCGGGTGCAGCTTACCCTGGTGCACGCCGGTTCAAAACCGGCACAGTGCCCACCGGCGGATCTGGTGATTTTGCCCGGCAGCAAGGCGGTGCGCGACGATTTGGCCACGCTGCTGGCCAATGGCTGGAAGCCGTGGCTGGATCGTCACCTGCGCTTCGGCGGCAAACTCATCGGCATCTGTGGCGGCTACCAGATGCTGGGAGAACGGATTGACGATCCGCTCGGGCTGGAAAGTGCCGCCGGCAGCAGCGCCGGCCTGGGCTACTTGCCCATGACCACGCGGCTCGAGGCCGGCAAGCAGCTGCGCAACGTGACCGGCACCCTGCACCTTGAAGGTGAGTCCTGCGCCGTGCACGGCTACGAAATTCATTGCGGCCGAAGCGAGGCACAGGCTGCGCACCGGGCGCCGTTCACCCTGATCGGCGAGGGTGACTCGCCCCGGCCGGATGGCATGATCTGTGCCGATAACCAGATTCTCGGCACCTACCTGCACGGCCTGTTTGACGGCGTGGAGGCCTGCAATCAGCTGCTGGCCTGGGCCGGCTTGAATCACAGCCGGCAGGCGGTGGCGCTGGAAACCGAGCGCGAAGCCAGCCTCAACCGGCTGGCCGATACCCTTGAGCAGCACCTCGATCTGTACTTACTTGAACAACTGATGCAACCGACGACGCAACAAGGAAACGATCATGAGCAACCATGACCAGGAACGCGAGCAGATAAAGGCCGAACGCCATCAGCAGCGCCAGCAGAAGGTAAAGGAAGCGGTAGACGCCAAGGTGGCTGCCGCCACCGAGGAGCGCGGTGTACTCATGGTGATCACCGGCAACGGCAAGGGCAAGAGCACCGCCGGCTTTGGCACGGTCACCCGGGCCGTGGGGCATGGCAAAAAGGCCGCCGTAGTGCAGTTTATCAAGGGCGGCTGGGACTGCGGCGAGCGCAACCTGCTGCAACAGGTGGGCGTGCCCTTTGTGGTGATGAACACCGGGTTTACCTGGGAAACCCAGAACCGGGAAAAAGACATGGCCGCCTGCGAGCAGACCTGGTTGCCGGCGGAAAAAATGCTGGCCGACCCCAGCATCGATCTGGTGTTGCTCGACGAGCTCACCTACATGGTGGCCTATCACTATCTGGATCTGGAGCGGGTGCTGACCGCCCTGAAAAAACGCCCGGCCCACCAGCATGTGTTGATCACCGGTCGCGGCTGCCACCGCGCCATTATTGAACTGGCCGACACCGTAAGTGAAGTGCAGTCGGTCAAGCACGCCTTTGAAGCCGGCGTAAAGGCCCAGGCAGGATTTGATTACTGAGGCCGCATATGGGGGCCGGCCCAGGGCGGGCTGTCCGCGCTCGGGCACTGCCATTGCCGGCACCTTTATGGTACTTTCGGCCATCGGCTGAGCCATTCAGACGATCAATACTCAGAAAAACAGCTCCTTAAGGAGCTGTTTTTGATGGTGTGCCGACCGCGCTGGCCAAAAACGAAAACAACAAGGCAAATACAGGTAAAACAACAATGGAAAGACTGATAGAAAAGCTGATGTATGCGTCCCGCTGGATCATGGCGCCCATTTACCTGGGGCTGAGCCTGGTATTGCTGGCACTGGGCATCAAGTTTTTTCAGGAAATTTTTCACATTCTGCCCAATGTGCTGCAGATGAAGGAAGTGGATCTGGTGCTGGTCACCCTGTCGCTGATCGACATTACCCTGGTGGGAGGCCTGATCATCATGGTGATGTTTTCGGGCTACGAGAATTTTGTTTCCCAGCTGGATGTGGATGAGGACGACGACAAACTGGGCTGGCTGGGCAAGCTGGATGCCGGCTCGCTCAAGAACAAGGTGGCGGCGTCCATTGTGGCCATTTCGTCCATTCACCTGCTGAAGGTGTTTATGAACACCGAGAATATCGCCAACGAGAAGATCCTGTGGTATTTGCTGATCCACATTACCTTTGTGCTTTCGGCCTTTGCCATGGGGTATCTCGACAAGTTGACCAGAGGCAAGGACAAGTAAGCCCACAGCCAGTGGTGCCTGCGGCCGTGGCTCTCAAGGAATAAACCGGCTACAGCTGCTTGCCGGCCAGGGCCAGCACCGTGCCCACCCGGTTGGGCATGGGCCGGTGGCGGTGAGTGGCGGCATAGATGGTTTCGCTCACCGGATGGGGCAGGGCATGGGCTTGGATCAACGCCGGTTGTGCAAAGGCCGACACCGCGTGTGCCGGCAGCACGGTAAAGCCCAGCCCCAGGCTGACCGGCGCCAGAATAAGCCCAATCTGGTTGGAGAAGCCGGTTTTGGCGAACTGGCCCACATGTTCAAATTCGGGATAGTTGGCCCCGAGTAACAGGCCGGCATGGTGGGCGCCGTCCGGATGATCGATAAAGCCAAGTGCCAGCAGGCTGGACCAGTCCGGCGTGGTCATACCGGCCGGGGTCACCAGCAGCAATGCTTCTTCGGCCATGGCCCGGCACTGCACCGCCTCATGGTTTGAAGGGCGGGTCATCAGCCCCAGATCCACGCTGTGACCGGCCACCGCCTGCTCCACACTGGCATTGGGGGCAAAACGATAGTCGATCACCAGTCTGGGGTGCCGGCGTTGCAATGCCAGCAGCTGAGGGTAAAGTTTCAGGCCCACGCTGCCCGGCGACATGACGCGCACCAGCCCCTCAAAGGCCGGATCCTGCCCCACATGCTGCTCCAGCCCCGATACCGACTGCAAAATTTCCCCGGCCCGCTCATACAGCCGCTCGCCGGCGTGGGTCAGGGTAAACCCCTTGCCCTGGCGTACCAGCAGCGCCACCCCCAGATGCTCTTCCAGTTTGCGTACATGCTGGCTGACCCCCGACTGGGTCATGTGCAACCGCTCGGCGGTGCGGGTGAAATGCCCCACCTCCACCAGGGTGCAAAAACTGCGCAGCCACACCAGATTAATCATCACAAAATATACTCATAATGATAAAAAACGATAATTTTTAATGATTAAATCACCGGCGTAAGCTTATCTCAACCACAACGAGCGAGGTGAGCGCAATGAGCAAGGTATATCCAAGAAACTTTTCCCACATCGGCATTTCGGTGCCGGATCTCGATAAGGCGGTGGAGTTTTACACTCAGGTGATGGGCTGGTACCTGATCATGAAGCCCACCGAGATAACGGAAGACGACAGCGCCATCGGCGAAATGTGCACCGACGTGTTCGGCCCGGGCTGGGGCAGCTTTCGCATCGCCCACCTGTCTACCGGTGACCGCGTGGGCGTGGAGCTGTTCCAGTTCCGCGATCAGCAAAACCCCGAGAACAACTTTGAATACTGGAAAACCGGCGTGTTCCATTTCTGTGTGCAGGACCCGGACGTGGAAGGCCTGGCCGAGCGCATCGTGGCCGCCGGTGGCAAGGCGCGCATGGAAAAACCGCGCTATTACTACCCGGGCAAAAAGCCCTACCGCATGATTTATATGGAAGACCCGTTCGGCAACATTGTGGAAATCTACAGCCACAGCTATGAATTGATCTATAGCGAAGGGGCTTATTGAAGCCACAACAGGGGCCATCCGGCCCCTGTTTTTGTGTTAGGGCGATCGCCGCCAGCACAGCCGCAGCCCCAGCAATGCCATCAGCAACAACAACAGCAGCCCCAACATGCCCAGTCCTTGGTTCAGTTCCTTCGATGGCAGCCATTGCAGGTAATGGACTCGATATAACCCATTGATAAGCCGAGTGTCCCTGCCTTCCTGCCGCAGGGTGAGGGTGTTCCAGTTCAGGCTGATGTTCACTCCGGTGCTGGTACGGGCATCGGTACCATTCAGCTCAACTATCTGGCCGTAGCGGGCCGGATTGGCCGCCATGGCATCCTGCAGCAGCAACCGGATGCCGGCCTCATCGGGCAACGCAAAAGGGGCATGGCTAGTTGGCCGCAGGTGCAGCCACCGGCCTTCGTGCTGCACCAGCATGTGCCGGCCCAGCACCGTTCTTACCAGCTTCACCTGTTGCCAGTCCGCCTCGGGCAAGAGGGTCGTGCCTTGCTGCAGCGGGTAGGTTCTCACCGCGAGCTGTTCATAGGCGTCCTGGTATCCGGGTTTGATAAAAAACACCATGCCGGTCAGTGCCCAGCCAAACAGCGGTAGCAACAACAGCCAGCCCAGCAGGCGATGAAGTTTTCTTGTGCTTGTCATTCAGATCCTCTGGCCGATGGCGATCAGCGCCACGGCGCCTATGTTATGTCGACGGCGGCACAGGTTACCCCATTACCGCCGACCGGGGTTGCCTGATGTTCATTGCTCGTGGCTTTATTGCGCGGCAGGGCGCGCATCTACTGGGCCGGCTTTGCCTGCCGATCCATGCAGCCACATTTTTCTGTAATAAACCTCGCATCGTGCGCGACAAACTCCCGCGCCATGTTTCAACAAAGCAAAATGGCGCATTTTAAAATCACCCTGAATGCCTTGTGAGAAATTCTTACGCACACGTCTTTCGCAAGCTGTTTCGGTCTGAACCGACCATTCAACGTATTGGAGTATTAGCATGCACGCTCAAACTGCTGGTTTAAAACAAGGTAACATCGGGTACTGTCTGGGGGTTGTTGGTGTGGCGCTGGTGCTCGCCTGGATAGGCATATACAAATTCACCCCCACCGAGGCCAAACTCATCGAGCCGCTGGTGGTCAACCACCCTGCCATGGGCTGGCTTTATGAGCTGTTTTCCGTTCAGGCGGTGTCGAACCTGATTGGTGCCGCGGAGATCGTGGTCGCCATTGGCCTGATTGCGGGGTTTAAAAACACCAAATTGGCGTATTATTCGGGCATTGCGGCCGCGGCAATCTTTGTGACCACGCTGAGCTTCCTGCTCACCACGCCGAATACCTGGAAGCTGTCTGACGGTATTTTGATCACGAACTTTTTCCTGGTGAAAGACATTCTGTTTCTGGCAATATCCATTACCGTGATTGAACGTAACCGGCCCGGAAAATGAGCACCGGTATGACAGCCTGGCTCATTCCACCAGCCGACAGGCCCGGCAACACCCAGTGGAGAGCAAGTTGAAAATTGTTGAACTGCGTGAGTACCGCATCAAGAAGGGCAAGACAGAACAGTGGCTGAACTGGATGCGTGACGAACTGCTGCCTTACCAGCGTTCAAAAGGCATGGTCATTCTTGACACCTATGTGCACCGAGGCTCAGATGAGCGGGATTACTTTGTGTGGCTTAGGGAGTTTGACGACGAGGCGTCGCGGCAGCGTATGCACAAGGAAACCTACAACGAATGGTGGGTGAGTGAGATTCGACCCAGGGTGTTTGAGCTGATCGATGAAGACGCTATCAAGGTGAGGCTGCTGAACAGGCTTGATATGTAATCGGGCATCATTAATCAAAACAGGCCGGGGTGGTTCACCCCGGCCTGTTTTTTGTGCCTGGCTCGGGCAAGGCCCCACTATTTCCTGGCCGTCAGGCTGCGGTAGGCCATGTCGGTCAGATAGTCGTTCAGCCGGTGGGAGGCGGCCACGGCCTCCTTGGCATCGGTATGGCTAACGGCCCTGAGTATGGCCGCATGCAGTGCCGAGGCTTGTGCCAGATCCGAGTGGTCATTTTTATAGGCAAACCAGAACCGGCGTGAAAGGCCCTGCAACGGGGCCATGGCAAGCTGCAGGTATTCGTTGTTTGCCGCCTTGACCAGCAGGCTGTGAATTTGCTTGAGCAGGCTGGAAAAGGTGAGATCGTCCTGGTGTTGTGCACAGGCTTCCAGGTTCGACGCCAGTTCAAGCATTTGTTGCTTTTCCTGCACCGTTGCACGGGATGCCGCATAGCTGACACACAGTGCCTCAATATCCCGGCGTACTTCCAGGATCTTGAGCTGGCTTTCCACCGAAATGGCCGGAATCTGAATGCCGCGACGAGGGTGAATTTCCGCCATTCGTTCATAAGACAGCCGCTGCAGCGCTTCCCGCACCGGTGTTCTGCCAAGCCCCAGGCTTTCGGCGAGCTGCTTTTCACTGACCATGCTGCCCGGCTCCAGCTCGCGAAAAATAATCATGCGTTCCAACAGGTTGTAGGCGGCCTCTGTCTTGTTAACCGACACCGGTGTCATTGCCATCTCGTTCTCCCAGGAAAATGTGGGTAAGCGCGCTCCCCGCGAGCAAGGGATGCCACATCATATCACAATGCGTTAACTGTTGCGCTACAGAAAGATCCTGTATATATTGTGATCATATCACTGATATATCAGTTGGTGACCACAAGTCTATCAGAGGGATCGTCATGAAAGATTGGAAAATTGTTCAGCGGTTTGAAGCGGTGCCGGATCTGCCGGTCCTGGCGGAAGTGGATGTGCTGGTGATCGGTGGGGGGGCCGCCGGCGTGGCGGCGTCGGAAACCGCAAGCCGCATGGGCAAGCGCACTTGGCTTATTGAGAAATACGGCTTTTGTGGCGGCGCCGCCGTGGCCGGGCTGTCGGGCACCATTTGCGGCATGTTTATGGCTAGTGACAACCCCGATGCACAGCCGGAACAGGTGGTATTTGGCTTTACCGAGCGTTTTCGCCAGGCGCTGGCCGACAAAGGAGGAGTGACCGGGCCCCAGCGCTACGGCAAGACCTATACCGTGACCCATGATCCCCTGATGTGGCGTGAGGTGGCCGACAACTTTCTGGAGCAGGCCGGTGTAACCACCCTGTTTCACACCGCGGTGACCGGAGTGATCATGAATGGGGATGCCTTTAAGGGCGTGGTGATCGAGTCCAACGCCGGCCAGAGCGTGATCCTCGCCAAGATGATAGTGGATGCATCGGGCGACGCCGCCCTGATCGCCCGAGCGGGCATGGACTATTACTTTGGCGACAACGGCCGCATTCAGAACCCGACCATGTTCTTTCGCATTGCCGGTGTCGATATGGAGAAATACCTCGCCTATTACGGTGAAGACACCATCTGTCCGCCCAAGGTTACCGAGAACATCGTGGCGGCCAACCAGACCGACGACTATGACCTGCCGCGCCATAAAATCTGGATGTTTCCGACCACCCGGCCCGGAGAGTTGATGGTCAATGCCACGCGGCTGGCCGGACAGGATGGCCGCATGCTGAACGTGATTGATCCCAAGGACTTTACCGAAGCCGAAGTATTCGGCCGCCGCCAGGTTCGCAGCTATGCCAAATTCCTCAACCACTATGTGCCCGGCTGTGAAAACGCCTATGTGGTGGATACCGGCGTTGAGGTTGGCATTCGCCAGACCCGCTCCATTGTGGGGGTGGAAACACTGAGCAACGACGATGTGGTGAATTGCCGCAAGCGGGAAGACAGCATCTGCCGCACGCCCTGGCCCATTGAACTGCATTCCGGTGACAAGCCAAAACTGCACTGGTTGCTCAATGATTACTATGACGTTCCCTTCAACACCCTGGTTCCGGTGGTGGGAGAGAACATCATTGTGGCCGGCCGCTGCCTGAGTGCCGAGCACGAGGCACTTGCCTCCGCGCGTGTGACGGCCCAATGTTTTGAGTATGGGCATGCGGCGGGCATTGCCGTGGTAAAGGCCATCGACGAGGGCATCCGCATTCGGGAACTCCCCGTTGATGAAATCCGCAATGTCATGATTGCCAACGGCAGCAAACTGTAAAACGAGGAATGGTTATGAAAGAGTCCATTATCAAGCGCGTCGAGATATATGCCGTTGCGGATCGCAATGCCGCCCATTTGCCCTGGGCCGATAACCAGGAGCCGCTGATCTACACCAACAACCTGGTGCGGCTGATCACCGAAGATGGCACCGAAGGGGTGGGGGCCACCATCAGCTACACGGAAAATGACTTTGACCGCTGTATTCTCGAGGCCATGCGCACCATAGTGCCCGGGCTTATCGGGAAAAATGCCCTGATGACCGAAGCGCTTCATGGCTGGCTGATGAACCGCTGCTCCTGGGGCGGACTGGTCGCCAAGTCACCGATTGATATTGCCGCCTGGGATATCAAGGGCAAAAAAGCCGGCATGCCCCTGTATATGATGCTGGGCGGCGCCCGTAACAAAATGCTCTCTTATGCGTCCACCCCCATGTTTGATACGGTGGAAGAATACTTCCCGTTTATCGACGGCTGCATTGAACACGGCTTTAAGGCCATCAAACTGCATTGCTACTGCGTATATGAAAAAGATCTGAAACTGGTCAAGGCGGTACAGGCCCGATACAAGGATGCCGGCATTGCCCTGATGCTGGACACGGCGACCTTCTATAACCAGCAGGAGGCCATAAAAATGGCCCGCCTGCTGGATGAATACGGCTGGGCATGGTTTGAGGCACCGGTTTCCGATTATGACTACGCCACCTATCAGCGTCTGGTTAAAGACACCAACCTGGAAATTTCCAGCCATGGCAACTGCCTGCTGACCCTGCAGGAAGTGGCCTATGCCCTGGCCAATAATATGTGGTCCGACGTGCGCCAGGACGCCACCGTGTGCGGTGGCATCACGCCGCTCAACAAGTGTTTTGCCCTGGCCGAGGCCCACGGCAAAAACCTGGAGATACAAAGCTGGGGCTATACCGTGACCCAGGCGGCCAATCTGCATGTGGCACTGGCCCATAACAACTGCCGGTTCTTTGAGCAGGCCTACCCCTATGAAAACTTCGAGCTGGGCTCCAAAGACGTGATTCGTACCGACAAGGAAGGATTCGTTCATGCACCAACGAAACCAGGCCTGGGCATTGAGATGGACTGGGACATTGTTCGGGAAAACGCGATAGGACATTATGCTTTCGAGTAATAAGCGTCGTATCTTGGGTAAATAATGGAACGCTCCCGCAACAATGTGGAAGTGGTTTTTATTAACCCGTCTTGAGCCCGGCATGTAACCGGCAAGTATCAATCTGTTCAAATGATATTGCCATTCGGGGTTGTTGGGCGGGTTAATGATAAATGGGACAAAGATAATGAAAGCTACAATGGGAAAAAGTAACTTCGACCGGGTTACTATTGCTATCTCGCTGGTTATTGTTTCTGCAATATCCATGTTCTTTCTGACCAATCCGGAACAGGCCATCAAGGTTGCCGGAGACATATTTACACTGATTGCCTATAACTTTGGCACACCGATTCTCTGGTTTGCCTTTGGGCTGGTTATTCTGGCGGCCTTTTTTGTTTTCAGCAAATATGGCCATATTCGAATGGGTAACGAAAAACCCGAGTTTTCAACCTTCTCCTATATCGCCATGATGGCGCTGGCGGGAGTGGGCTCGGGCACCATCTATTGGGCCTTTCTGGAATGGTCTTATTATATCAAGACGCCCCCGTTTGCCATTGAGGCCGGATCGGTAACGGCGTCCGAATGGGCGGTTACCTACAGCCTGCATCACTGGGGCGTGATTGCCTGGGCGATCTATGCCATTACCGCCATTCCGGTGATGTATTCCTTCTATATTCGCAAGAACGGCTCGCTCAAAATCAGCGACATTGTCATGTCGATGATAAAAAACAAAACCACCGCCAGGGTTATGGGCCGGCTGATTGAGGTGATGTATCCCATCGCACTGATCTTTGGCCTGCTGATCGTGCTGTCACTCGGGGTGCCGATCATTTCGGCCGCGGTGTCACTGCTGTTTGGTGTTGAGAATACCCTGTTCCTGAAGCTGCTGATGCTCGCCATTGTGGCCGTGCTTCTGGTGACCAGCTCGTTCTTTGGCATTGAAAAAGGCATGCAGAAGATAAGCGAAAATGGCACCTATTTTGTTGTCGCCCTGGTTCTGTATGTGCTGCTGCTGGGGCCGACCCAGTTCATTGTTGAAAACACCAGCTCGTCCATTGCCCTGTGGGCGCAGAATTTCATCATGATGAGCCTGTATACCGATGCCATCAACGAAGCCAAGTTTCCCCAGTCCTGGACGGCCTATTTCTGGGCATATTGGATGATCTTCATTCCGCTGATGTGTGTGTTTGTTACCAAGGTATCCAGGGGGCGCACCATTCGTGAGGTGATTGTGTGCATGATTGGGGGAGGCACCGCCGGCATTGCAACCCTGTTCTCGGTGGTTGGCTCCTTTATGATGAAAACGGAGCTCGACGGCAAGGTCAATATCAGCCAGATGGTGACCGACGGGCAGGCCAGCGAAGCGATTGTCAGTGCGCTGGAGACCTTGCCGCTGTCTTCGGTGATCCTGGTGGTGTTTATTATTGCCACCTTCCTGCTGCTGGTCACCACCCTGGACGGCTCGGTATTTACCGTGTCTTGCAATACTCAGGACAGGCTGGACGAGAATAACAACCCGTCGACCTACCTGAAGATGTTCTGGTGCCTGGTGATTGTGGCGCTGCCGGCCATTTTCATTATCGTGGATGCCCCGGTGCAGTCGATGCAGTCGGCGATCCTGATCTTTGCATTGCCCATTCTGCTGCTGACGTCTTATATGCTGTATAAAACCATCGGCTATATGCGCAAGGATTACGCGCACCTCAGTGCGGCGGAGATACAGACGATGCACAGCATTGCGGCAAGCACCGATCAGGTTAACAGGGTGAGTGTGCCGCTAGTAAAGCCGGTGCCGGAACAGGCGTGACCGCCGCCACCATGCAGTAAACAGATTGAAACTAGCGTTAATAATGCCCAACCCCGCTGATGGCGGGGTTGGGCATTATTCATACGAATAGCCGCGAGCGGCGCGCCGGCGCCTGCCAAGGCGCAGCAGCCAGCGCCAGGGCGGGCAGAACAGCAGGGCCGGCACCATCATCAGTCCCAGCAGCCAGGGCGGCAGGCGAAACAGCGATTGAGCCAGCAGGCGCAGCAGCTCGCCCTTGTAGACCATCTTGGCGCTGCGGCTGGCAATTTTGGTGAACCTGACCGCGCCAACCCGGTTCAGCAGCCTGAGCCCGCCCTTGCCAAAGGTGGCCGCCAGCTTGATGGTCTGTTTGCCGGTGGTGGCGGCCAGGCTCACGGCCAGATCGCCACCCAGCCGGTAAAGGGGCCGGCTGTGGTGGCCAAAGGTGCGGGCGAAGCGGGCCATGGTGGCCAGTTCGTCGGCATTGCGGGTGCTGGCCAGCAGCCGAAAGCCACCACGAGTGCGCGCCAGGGTGGAGACATGGGAAAACACGTCTCCCAGCCTGCTTACACTTTTGGACTGCCTGGCCGTTCTGGCCGCCCGCACCAGGGTTTTGCCCAGCCAGGGAGGCAGGCTGCCCAGCCGGCGGGCGGTTTTTAGCGCGACGATACCGCTTTTGGCCACGGTGGCCCCCGCGGTGGCAGGGGCGGCGGCACCGGCCGTGGCCAGGGTGCCGGCACCACTTGCCAGCTGGGCCGTGGTGGCCAGCAGCCCCAGGGTAGAGAGTGCCACCAGTACTTCGTCCACTTCTTCGCCCCTGGCGAGGTGAATGCCCTGATGGGTGAGATCCCGAATATCTCCGATCACCAGAAAGTCGGTGGCCACCGCCGCCGCCATGCCGATGGTCTCGTCGCTGGTGCCCAGCACCAGCCCCTCGCTCAGTTTTTCAAACCGATAACGCCAGCTCTCCCGCTGGCGGGCAATCTCGTTATGCAGCGCTCGAGCCTGGGGGTTTGAGCTCACATAGTCGTATTCCATAAAAAAGCCGAGATAATCCGCCGCCTCGGCGTAACGGGCCTCGGCCACCAGCTGCTGAGTGTGGGGCAGGGGATCGACGCGGGTGAGTGCCAGCGCCGACAGCGTGGTCTGCTGCACCAGTGCCCCGGCGCACACACAGGCCAGCAGCAACAACGCCAGTTTTGTAAAAAGCTTGAGCATGATCTTACCCGGGGTAATGAAGCATCCATCACCATTTTACGCTGTTGTTGCAGCTGTTCCCATTAACCAGAGCAGCTTCACGCCCGGCAACGATGCCGCCCTGTAGCCTTGTTGGATAGTCGCGCTGCTTCGATCATCCGATTTCAAAAGAGGTCACACCAAAAAGCCGATGCAAAGGTATATCGGGAATGGCGCCGGTATACATTCTGGCGGTTTCGAACGACACCTTCATGCCATGCTTCTCGGCCAATGTAACCGCCGCCTGATTGGTTTCTGGCACATCGAGGTAAATGTGTTCTGACGAAGCAGTATGGGCTTTTAAAGCGAGGAAAAGTGATTCTGCCAGTTCGGGGCTGTTCGCCATTAGGGGGCCTATTTTGTAGCCATCTCGGCATTTTCTTATCACACCGTAGCCAGAGAGTGTGCCATTCTGCATGATGCCAAGGGCATGACAATCCGGCTGGCTTATCCAGGCGCGCGTGAACTGCGCCCTGTTGGCAGGGAAAAAGGCTGGTCATAGGCCTCAATCATGTCGAAAGGCAGGGTAGACAGTTCAACAACTCCCGAGTGCCGGGGCTGATCACCACCCCCAACGCCTTGGTAGCGGATGTTGCGATAGGCCAGTTTGAAACCGGATTTCCTGTAGTTTTCCTGCTGTTCAACCACACCGTCCAGGCCGATGTTCAGGTCCTGAAGGTAGTTAATGCCTGCCTTCCAAATCTCAATGCCATGACCTTTTCCCCGGTATTCGGGCTTGACGATATAAAAGCCAAGAAAGCCAAATGAGTCGTCATATTTAATCACCGATAGGGTGGCAATGGGCTCATCGTCCAGCAGGCCGATGAGAAAACCATGAGGGTCGGCCGAAAAATAGCACTGGGCATCGTGAAGGCCGGGGTTCCAGCCTTCCTCTGCGGCCCATTCGATCGCAAGGTTGACCTCTTCCCGGTTCATGACCCTGATTCTGTAGCGATGATGATTCATGGTTTCCTCTACGAAAAATGAAAGCACCTTGGAAGCTTAGAAGCGTGCTTAGCAGCAAGCCCGAATTGTATGCTGAATGCCTCAGCCCATGATACTCATTCCGGGCTGCCCAAATTGGTTTGAAGCCGCTGCCACCGCATCATCTTATTCAAAGCGGTTACTCGGCCCGTTTTCACCCTAAGCTAAGCAGAGACAGGGCCGCTAACCGGCCCAGAGGTGATAAGTGATAAGGGGCAAGCATGCTGGCACGCTGGCTACTGACGCTTTCTTTGGTCGCGGTTTTTTCTGGCGCCGCAGACGACTCACAGCCCCAGCGCTGGGAAATGGCCAAAAATCAGGACGGCATTACCATTCACACCCGGCACCATCGGGATGGTCTGGTGGAGATCCGTGCTCAAATGTTTGTAACTACCCGTTACGGTGCCTTTATGGCACTGCTGGAAGACAGCGCAAATATTCCCAACTGGATAGACAACGTCTCCTCAAGCCGGGTACTTGAACAGATTTCGCCCAATGAGAACATTGTTTATACCCGCTTTCGGGCCCCCTGGCCGGTGCAGGACCGGGATATGGTCACCTATTCAAGGTTTGACCAACCGCCGGGTGCCCTGGTGTTGACCATTGAGGGCGCCTCCCATGCCTATCCACGGCAACCAGGTTACATTCGAATAAAAGCCGTGAAAGCCACCTGGACACTGGCAAAACTGACCAATGGGCTGACCCATATCGAATATATTGCGTTTGCCGATCCCGGCGGCAATTTACCTGACTGGATGACCAACAAGCTCTCGGTGACCAGTGCATTCAACACCTTTCGAGGATTAAGAGCGCAGTTGCCCGAGTATCAGAGCAGGACACATCCCGAAGTGAGCGACTGAGCAAAAACGGTATATGGCAAAACAATCCGATTCGGAGGCTTCATCACCGTTATTACAGTGTTCAGTGATAATTCACCGCCAATCTTTTAATACACTTTTCACCAGCACGTTTCGGGGAGAAGAAAAGGGGGAAATGAGTATGCTATCGGGTTGGTTTTACCACCGCCCGGCATTTGGGAAACTGCGAACAACCCCAGAACGGTTCACCGGCATTGGCGCCCCGCTTGCTTTCCCGCAGCAGCATACCGGCACCACAGCGCGGGCAGGCCGGTTCGGCGGCCTTGCCGGCCACAATGTCCCTTACATGTTTTTTGTGTTTGAGCGCGGTCGCCAGGCCGGGTTTGAGCTTGATTTCTTCCAACAGGGCAATTGCCTCCATGACGTCCTGCCTGCTCAACACCCGTTGGGTGAACGAGCGAATAAAGTCGAGGCCTCCCCGGCAATAGGTAACATTGGGCGGCATCTCGGTCTTGAAGGTGCTGTCGCCGACAAACACGATCAGCGAATGAATATGCTCCGGGGACATATTCAGCACCGACTCCAGGGTTTTGGTGTGTTTGTAGTTCTGATGCAGCGGATTCTGAAATTTGGAGGTATGGCGGTAAATTTTCTGAGTCCATTGCTTTTGCTGGGTCGAACCGAAAATCCAGCCTTTCATGTTCTTGGTTTCCACCACGAAAATGCCAAACTCGGACACCAGCACATGATCGATCTGGGTGGTACCATCCTCGGTGGGCAGGGTGATATTTTTTAGCAGGGTATATTCATTGCCGGGCAGACGGGACAGCATGCGGTTAACAAAAAACTCGCCGAATGCGCCCTTGAACCAGGGGCCTTTAAAGAAAGTTACCAGTAACAATACCGGAAGGACATACCAGACGTGTGTCATATAACTTGAAAAAATGCTAATAAAATCCACTTCAATTCCTTTTTTATTTTATGGCTTGGCGAATGACGGAGTGGTAAATGTGATCTGATAACTTTGCGGCACCGGTTCCTTAAGTGTCGGGTACGGCGGTCTCCAAGTGAAGCTTGCACTTCCTTATTAAGGTGTGTCCGTTGGGATAGGTGAATTTCAGAATTTTCCTTAAACGCCTTGTTATATGTCATGACCTTCGATACTTTAACTTACACCTTGACCTTGTAGGTTAAGTCTTTGACATCATCGCCTGTCATGCCACGAAAGCCCCAGCAATGTGGTGGTTGCTCCTTGATGGTAATCTCGATATCTACCGGTGAGATACCAACTGTTGATTCAATATTTGCGAATAGTGCTTTGATTAGGGCTTTTTTAGTTTCAATCTTGCGCCCTTCCATTATGTTAATTTCAATTGCCGTGTAAGCATCTGTTCGGTCATCTGGATAATAGAAGTCGGATTTATCAAGAGGAATAATCCGATGGGCACGTTTGCTCTCTGGTAAATTCAAAACTTGAGACATAGACTGCTGAATTACATCGGATAACTGAGCTTTTATTGGGTTTAATCGTTCTTTAATTCCATATATTAACATCATTGTTCCTCCTTAAATTGTATAACGCCGCAAGCAGCGGTGCGAAACATCCGACTGCCTTGCTTTGTTAAGTGTCAATTGCGCAACCATTCAACAAGATCTAATAAGCTTTGATGGTCACTGCATGTTTGAGACAAACCGTTTGTCATAACATCGCTTTTAAATTGTGCCCACGCACTTTCTGTTTTATTCGGAGTGCCGATATGAGCTTCAATAGCGCCTTTTTTCCACACCCATATATTTTGAGCTTTCATTTTTGTATGTAGAGACTCAATTAATGGAATTGCGGCTTGGTCATTAGCTAAGACTTCATAAGCTCCCGCAGCAGTAATGGTATTATTACTCTTAGGTAAACCATTACCATTAAGGGTAACTCCATGAGATTGAACTAAGCTTGGAAGTAGTGCTTTTAAGCTCAACAAATCTTGGTCTGTAGACAGCAGGAAACCATCTCTCACTGCACCATTAAAACAATAATCTAAATCACAAATCGCTTTCGATGGCAAATCCATTGCAGTTAAGATTTCCAATGATTTTTTAGTATCATTGACCCCACTTTGTGCTACGAGAGCATGCTTCTCTTGCCCCATTGTTAAACTTGCTATGTTTTTAAATAGGAAGGGCAACAAACGCAACTCCGTTTTCCCCTCGGTTAAAACTACATTTTCAGCAAACAATAGCTGGCTTGAATGCGCTAAATTAAATAACTGTTCCATTTGATGAGTCGAATTAGGTACTACAGATTGGATAGCGTCAGCTAGCCTTAGTCTTGAATGTGTACCTAATACATCACTTTTTCTTATTAACAAAGTGTGTTCAGCTAACTCAGGAGTTATCATTTGAGCCGAATGGGTAGATATTAAAACTTGATAACCACTTAAAGATAAAGCTACCAATGCCTCTCTAACCTGTTCGATAGCAAATGGGTGTAGGTATAATTCAGGCTCGTCAATAAGAAGTAGCGTAGTTGAAGCAGTGCTATTATTGCTTCTCTTTATTTCAGCAAGATACTGAACTAAAGCCATCTGGATTGAGCGTTGCGCCCCATGACCATATGAAGAAAAATCTCGGCCATTGCCAGCGCCCTCAAATACTTTCAATGTGCCAGCTTTGATCAAGTCATCAATCTTTGGTGTATCAAAATGTAACTTAACACTCATTCCAGGAAATAAATCATTAACTCTTGAGTTCACGTTTTGATCAATAATTGATAACTCAGAAAATCTCATATCACCATCTGACGATATTCTTCTACCTACTTCGTTTAGATGTTGGTTTAAGTCTGCTTCATGAGCTGTTTTGACAGGAGTTAAAAACTCACCGAGCAACTTGCCTATTGTTGTAGAGGTTTTTGCTTTGGACGCATCTTCCGCTGCATTTTCCATTGCTCCTATTCTTATAGGTTCAGGAAGCAATACACTTAAAGCATTATCTAGGCCTGTTGGATTTACAGCCCAGTCATTCGCGGAGTCATCCCAAACTGAAATTCTAATTTCGGCAACCTTTGCATTAGGAGTTTCTTGGACTCGTCTTATTTTTAAGGTTTCGTTCTGAACATAGTTTTGGATTGAGCTTTTTTGTCTAGGGGGCATTAAATCGAGAAGTGCTTGGGAAACACCATTTATTGTAGCTATTACTTCAACGGGCTGTGAAGAATCAAAAAATTCTTTATCAGACAAACTGGATTTTTTTAATATCCATTGAATTGCGGACAAGCAATTGGATTTACCAGCATTGTTATAGCCAACGAGGGGAGTAAAACTAGATAATTTTAATTCGGCATTAACTATAGATTTATAATTCTTTATTTCTACAATTGAAATTTTATGTGACATAAATCCTCCATGATGTGCCGGATTACCCTTTGACACTTAACGCCTCAATAACCGGCAGCGTTGTGGCGAAGCCACGCTTTTAGCTGTCCGGCGCCGAAGGCGCGAAGTTGATTGACTTGTTAAGTGCTTTCTTTCGACTTACTTCTCAGCGATGTTTTTATAGCATCAGGAAGCACAACATCGCCTTCTATTACAGCTATCGCACATTCCAACCACTTAACTTCATCATCTTTGTATTGTTCAAGTTCTCTGTAAGTATCACGGGATAAAATCGTGCATAGCTGTTCTTTTACTGTGCCTGATTTTTCGTATATAGGATATGAATCTATAAAATTATTAATAGCTTTGATGCGTTCTTCCTGATAATACCTATCAACGATCAAAAGATCTTGACTGTGAAGCTCCTGCTGCCTAGCTCTTACCCACTGATAGAACTCTGTAACTTGGGTATGGTAGCTATCAATCACCTTCCTTACATTGATGTCACCATCTTGTTCTCTGATGAATTTTTTTGCCTGTGATTTAATACTGCTAGATTTGAGCAGTTCAGAAGAACTAGCAGTAACGGTAAAGATAAATCCTTCATCAGAATGAGAGTCAAAACTCATAGAGGAGCCAATAGATGGTAGCTTTTCATGCTGGCAATAGGTTCTTAGAAACTCAACAAACTTACTTAAAGAGTTCTCCTCAAAGCGTGCCTTTACTTCTGCTTCATAATCGTCAAACTTAGGAGCTTTTTCCGTATAAACACGCCGATACAGTACTCTGGAGTGATCAACTAAAGATTTTGCGGCACAAACGTAATTGTGAAGTTTAAACCCAAGGTGAGTTAACACCTCATCCAATTTCCAACGATTTATCACTGCAAACAACTCAAGTCCTACTCTTTCATCAGTCATGATGTTTATTACAGAGATAAGCTCTTGGTAATTGCTCTCAAAGAGCCTTAACGAATAATCAAAATGATTTAGAAGATCAATTCTATTCTTTGCTTCATTCAGACTCATGAATTCTCCTTGCGCTTAACATTATAATAATGCGCACGCTCATATATGTTAATGTGCAGATTTTGAGTGATTCACTATAACTTTATCTTTATCAATAAGTTATGGCATGCGTCGGCAGTAAGTGGCAGGGAAATAACGTGCATGCGCATATATGTTCCTGAACGTGCGCACTACCAACGACATGTGTTTGCTAACGTATTGAGTTCAACAGGTTTTATTTTTAGCATATGCGGAATAACGTGCATCGCTTTTGTTGATACTGTGCCTTTTCAGCCTGCTGCGCAGGCTCTGCCGGCTAAAGCAGCAGCTACCAGAGCTGTTCTTGCTGGTGTTCACCCACGCTACCGCCGGTGGGTGCAAGGCCACCAAGCTTACCAACACAGTTTTCAAACGCGTCTATTCTGGCTGCTGGAAGTCGGTAGGGCAATTGCAAAAAGGTTTAAGTGAGATGCAAACTGCCTAAGTGGTGGTTTTGTGAGCGGTTGGGGTTGTATGTGAAGTGTGGTCGGCGCCTACAGGCGATCTAGCTGTCAGCTGAGGAGGGCAGAGTAAGCCGCTCCAGCGTACCCTCTGCGCCATGGATGGCGCAGCGGAGCCTCCAGGGAGGGATTCACGGCGTGTCGCTGGAGTGGTTACGGTGCCCGACGATTTTGCACGGATTGTCAGACACCTTGCTGTGCTTCAGGTTACGGCGTGGTAATCAGTCTTCCCCCACGCCACGCAGCAGGCGGCGTATATAGAGCCAGAGCAGCAGGGCGATAAAGGGCACCGAGATGCTTAACCCTGCTTCCATCAGGTGGCGGTATTCTTCGTTTTCCACCAGGTTGCGCAGGGTGCGGTCGAGCAGGTCAAAGGCGTAGTAGGTCACCACGATAATGGAGAAGCTTTCCAGTTTGGCCTGAAGCCGCAGTTGTTCACCGGCGCGTTTGCTCAGGCTGCTGAGCATGTCGCGGTTTTGCTGCTCCACCGACAGATCCACCTGGGAGCGCACCAATTGAGTGGTGCGGGCCAGCCGGCGGGAAAGCTGCTCAATGCGCTGGCCGGCGGCGCGGCAGGTGCGGGTGGCCGGGTCGAGCCGCCTGTCCATAAACTGCTCCACGGTCTGGCGGCCTTCTATGCGGGTTTCCCGCAGCTCGGCAATGCGCTTGTTGACCAGGGTAAAGTAGGCCTCCGCCGCCGAGAAACGGTTGGAGGTCTGGGCCGAGAGCGCTTCCAGCCGCTCGGCCAGATCCATGAGCTGGTGCAGCAGTTTTGAAGGCTCTTCCGTTGCCACTCGGGTAGAGAGCTCCACCAGCTCGTTTTCCAGCTGGTTGATCACCGGCACCACCTTGTTGGCCAGAGGCAGGGCCAGCAGGGCAATATGGCGGTAGGTTTCTATTTCGTAAATGCGTTGCAGCAGGCGGCCGGCCTGGCGCAGTTGCAGGCCCCGGTCTTCCACCAGCACCCGCACCAGGCCGCTGTCTTCCCGTGGGTAGAAGTCGGTCCAGATCTGGCCCACCTTCGACATCACCAGCGAGCTGTTGACCTGGTGCTCGCCAAAATGCTGTTCCAGCCAGGCCTGCTCGTTTGCCTCGCTTTGGTGATCGCGAAACAGAATTTCGGCGCCACACAAAAAGCTGCCCGGCGCGGAATCCAGCCAGTCTTGCGGCAGTTGCGGCAGCTCCAGCCGGTTAAGGGCGGTCAGGGTAAGGGTATAGAACTCGTGGTGGGCCTCAAAACGCAGGGTCAGCTGGTCGTTCTCGCCCTGCCAGAAGCGCGATTTGCCGGTGGTTTCCCGCAGTTGCAGCAGGTCGCTCAGCCGGGCCACGCTGGCTTTTATTTCGCTCAGCGGAACGTCATCGTAGGTAACCGCAATATGGCGCATGCCCAGCGGGCCCTGCAGTTCCTGAAAGGGCCGGGCGTGCACCTCGGCAATAATTTGCTCCCGCAACGGGTGACTGCGCATTGATACTCCTTTTCGTGCTGTCAGTCAGGGGCGGGTAATTTAGCAGATTTTGTGACGGGGCTCTTGTTTTTTGGGCGGAAGGAGGCGGCGCTGTAATGTCGGAACTCGCTGCGCTCATTCCAACCTACGTTCTGCCCTGGGCTCCCGCCATTGCGGGAGCGACGATTGAAGGGGTGGGTAAGCAGGGGTAGGTTGCCGATGAGCGAAGCGAATCGCAACACGCAGGAGGCGGTGGAATGTTGGAATTCGCTGCGCTCATTCCAGCCTACGTTCTGCCCTGGGCTCCCGCCTTCGCGGGAGTGACGGAGAAAAGGCGGGAGCGACGGTGGGTTACCAGCCGTTTTCGGCCAGCTCTCTGGGGTAGCCGCGGGCCTCGGCAAGCCTGATGGCGATGCTTTCCACCTCGGCGGCGCTTTGTCGTTGGCTCAGCGCCAGATCCGGGCTAAGCGGGCCCTGGCTTGTGAGCCAGCCCAGCTCGGTGAGCTTGGCCACAATGCGGTCGGCGGCGGTGAGGGCGGAGCTGGCCTTCACAATTTCCACCCGGGCGTAGTGGTGTCCCTCAAAAGAGACATCGGCGGCGCGCAGTTTGGGATCGCTGCCCGGAATTTGTTGGGCGCCAAACAATGGCTTGCCGGCCGGGGTGGCGCGGGCAAAATCCGGCAGCAGCCGGGCCAAGTGATCGATGGCGCGCCGAGTGCGGGCCTCGGTGTCGTTCAGGCTCCAGCCATTATCCAGCTGGTGGCGATAGGCGTCGGGCAGGCGCGGCTGGGCACTGTGCTCGGGGCTGGCCACCAGGCCGTTTTTGAACAGGGTGATGCTGTCGGTCATGCCGTGCAGCTGAAACAGGCCACCGGGGTAGGGGGTGAGCTGGGCCATGCCCTGGGGGGTGCCGCGCTCGCCGTGAAAAATCACCTCGGGCCAGTCGGCGGCGCCGGGCCAGCGAGCCAGGTAGGCGGCCTTGTATTCCACCAACCGCTCGCGCCGGTAGCCGGCCATGTCGTCCACCAGGCCGGTGCGAAAGCCGCAGGCGTTCACCAGAAAGTCCACTTCATCCACCCGCTCGCCGCCGGGGCCCACGCTCTGCACGTGCCAGCTGCATTCGTGCTGCTCAAGGCGAGTGGCCCGCGTGTTCAGGCGCAGGTCGCACAGGGGCGATTCGCTTAAGGCCAGGGTAGCGGTGGCGGCCATGCGAAACAGGCTCCAGCCGTATTCCTGCACCAGGATCAGCGGAAACTTGAGCTGGCTGGCATCCAGCTGCCGTGCCAGCGGAATCATCCAGTCGTCGTGAGTCTGTGCCCGATCCGGCAGCGGCCGGCTGGCCAGGGCTTCGAACTCTTCCCGGTGATAACAGCGGTAGTAATCGTCCGGCTCGCCCAGCACGCGGTTGGCGGGATCTTCGTTCACCAGCAATTGATATTCCCGTGTCACCTGGCGCAGCCGGGGCAGCAGGGCCTCGGGATCACCCGCATCGGTCACCGGCACCGCAATCACGGTCGGGCGGCGGTTAATGCTGTGGGGGTAGGCCCGCACCGAGGCAATGGACTGGCGCAGCAGGGTCAGGCACTGCTCGTCGCTGATTTCCCGGTAGAGGTTGCCTCCGGCATGCAGGTGGCAGATGGGGGGGCCGTTTACCAGGCCGGTGCCGCTTTCCAGCAGCAGGGTGTGAATGCCCATGTCGGTCAGTCGCAGTGCTACTGTGGCGCCGGCAATGCCGCCTCCCAGAATGCCAACCCTCAGCGGGCGCTGGGCAAAAGCGGCGCAAGATGTTGTATTCATTACGTCTCGGTCAGGATGATGGTTTGGCGCCGGCGTGGCCGGCGCTGTTATGTTGAGTCCCGTCCGTGGGAGCGCGCATCAGGCCTGATGCGCGGCAAATTCATTGAGCATGTCGCCCACCAGGGCCAGCCGGGCCTTGGCATCATGGCTTGGAATGGCAAAGCGCAGTTTGCTCGGCCCCTCCATTTTGTAGATGCGAGGCTGGCTTTGCAACAGGCCTACCAGATAGCCGGGGTCGACCCTGGCGTCCTGGCCAAAGCTGATGGTGCCCCCTTGAGGGCCGGCGTCAATTTTCTCAATGCCAAGGCCGCTGGCCTTTGCCTTGAGGGCGGAGAGGGCAATCAGATTCTTGCCCGGCTCGGGCAGCAGGCCAAAGCGGTCTATCAGCTCCACCTGCAGCTCGCGCAGGGCAGCGTCGTGTTCGGCGGCGGCAATGCGCTTGTACATGGAAAGACGCATGTTCACGTCGGGAATGTAGTCGTCCGGCAGCAGGGCGGGCAGGCGCAGTTCAATTTCGGTCTGGCTGCCCAGCAGCTGATCCAGCGCCGGCTCCTTGCCCGACTGCAGCGCCTTCACCGCCTGCTCCAGCATCTCCATGTAAAGGCTGAAGCCAATGGCGGTGATCTGGCCGCTTTGCTCGTCGCCCAGCAGCTCGCCGGCGCCACGAATTTCCAGGTCATGGGTGGCCAGGGCAAAACCGGCGCCCAGATCTTCCAGCGCGGCAATGGCCTCGAGCCGCTTTTTGGCGTCCGTGGTCATGCGCTTGGGGTGGGGGGTGAGCAAATAGGCATAGGCCTGGTGGTGGGAGCGTCCCACCCGGCCGCGCAGTTGGTGCAGCTGGGCCAGGCCCAGCTTGTCGGCCCGGTCCATGATAATGGTGTTGGCGCTGGGCACGTCGATGCCGGTTTCAATAATGGTGGAGCACAGCAGCACGTTAAAGCGCTGGTGGTAGAAGTCCGACATCACCTTTTCCAGCTCGCGCTCGCGCATCTGGCCGTGGGCGATGCCAATGCGGGCCTCGGGCACCAGGGTGCGCAGGGCGTCCAGGCTGTTTTCGATGGTCTGCACCTCGTTGTGCAGGTAATAGACCTGACCACCCCGCTTGAGCTCCCGCAAAATGGCCTCGCGGATCACGGTGGCGTCCGACTCGCGCACAAAGGTCTTTACCGCCAGCCGTTTGGCCGGCGGGGTGGCGATAATGGACAAGTCGCGCATGCCGCCCATGGCCATGTTCAGGGTGCGGGGAATGGGGGTGGCGGTGAGCGTTAAAATGTCCACGTCGGCGCGCAGGGCCTTGATCTTGTCTTTCTGGCGCACGCCAAAGCGGTGCTCTTCGTCCACGATCAGCAGGCCGAGGTCTTTAAAGCGCACGTCCTGGCTCAGCAGCTTGTGGGTGCCAATGACAATGTCGATGCTGCCGTCCGCCATTCCTTCCAGGGCCTTGTCTTGCTCCTTGCCGGTCTTGAAGCGGCTGATAAGCTCCACCTTGACCGGCCAGTTGGCAAAGCGGTCGCGAAAGTTGTCGTAATGCTGTTGCGCCAGCAGGGTGGTGGGCACCAGCACCGACACCTGCTTGCCGCCGTGCACCGCCACAAAGGCGGCGCGCATGGCCACTTCGGTCTTGCCAAAGCCCACGTCGCCGCACACCAGCCGGTCCATGGCCTTGGGTTGGGTCATGTCGGTGAGCACGGCATTAATGGCTTTGAGTTGATCGTCGGTTTCCTCAAAGGGAAAGGCGTCGCAGAACTGGCGGTAGGCGCTTTTGTCGTGGGCAATGGCCTGGCCCGGTTTGGCGGCCCGCCGGGCGTACACATCGAGCAGCTCGGCAGCCACGTCGCGCACCTTTTCGGCGGCCTTGCGCTTGGCCTTGGCCCAGGCGTCGTTACCCAGACGGTTCAGGGTGGGGTCGTCGGCGCCACTATAGCGGCCCACCAGGTGCAGGGCGGTGACCGGCACATAGAGCTTGTCGCCGCCGGCATATTCCAGGGTCAGGTATTCCGACTTCATGCCGCCGGCGTTCAAGGTCTGCAGGCCCATATAGCGGCCCACGCCGTGATCCAGGTGCACCACCGGCTGGCCGATGGAGAGCTCCGCCAGGTTGCGGATCAGGGTGTCCGGGCTCAGGCTGGCGGATTTTTCCCGCCGCCGGCGCTGAATGACCCGGCCGCCGAGCAGATCGCCCTCGCAGATCAGCGCAAATTCCTCATTCAGCACAAAGCCCTGGGCCAGCGGCCCCACCACCAGGCCAATCTTTTCTTTACCGCGGGCAAAGTCGTTCAGGCTGTCGACCGGCGTGAACTTCAGCGGTGAGCCCGCCAGCAGTTCGGTCAGGGCCTCACGGCGACCGGCGCTTTCCACCGAGAACAGAACGCGCCCGGCAAACTGCTGGCAAAAGCCAAGCAGTCGCGCCAGGGGCTCGGTTTTCTGGTGCTCTACCTCCAGCTCGGGCAGCACCCGCACCGGCGCATTGACCCGATCGCCTTTTTCCAGCACCGGCTCCTGGCTCAGTTGCAGCCGGGGCCAGCGATTGAGCTGGTGCATCAGGGCATCGGGCTTTAAATAGAGCTCGTCGGGGGCCAGCAGCGGCCGCAGCAGATCGTGGCGGCGGTCTTCATAACGCTCGTTTACATCCCGCCAGAAATCCTGGGCGGCCGGCTCCATGTCGCCCACCGCCAGCACCTGCATGGTCTCGGGCAGGGCGTCGAACAGGGTCTGGGTCTGTTCAAAAAACAGCGGGAAATAATATTCAATGCCCGGCGGCAGCTGGCCCTGGCTCACGCGGTGATAAAGCGACTCCGGCTCGTTGCGCAGGGCAAAGCGCTCTCTATACTGGCCGCGAAAGCGCTCAATGGCGGCGCTGTCGGTGGGGAACTCCCGGGCCGGCAGCAGCCGCACTTCCTGCACCTTGTCGCGGGAGCGCTGGGTGTCGGGATCAAAGGGGCGCAGAGTGTCGATTTCATCATCAAAAAAGTCGATGCGCACCGGCTCCTCGGCGCCCATGGGGAACAGGTCGAGCAGGGCGCCGCGGGCGGCGAATTCACCGTGCTCCAGCACCTGCTCCACGGCGCGGTAGCCGGCCTGCTCCAGGCGCTGGCGCAAATGATGCAAATCGAGCCGGTCGCCCACCTTCAGCAGCAGGCTGTTCTGCTCCAGCCAGTCTCGCGGCGGGGTGCGCAGCATCAGGGTGGTGACCGGCACAATCAGCAGGCCCCGGCTCAACGCCGGCAGGCCGTAGAGGGTTTCCAGCCGCTGAGAGATAATGTCCTGGTGCGGCGAGAACTGATCAAAGGGCAGGGTTTCCCAGTCGGGCAGCAGCTGCACCGGCAGGCTGGCATCGTTCAGCAGGTGGCGTACTTCCTGCTCCAGGCGCAGGGCGGTGGGGGTGTCGGGCACCACCAGCAACACGCGCTGGGATTGCCGTTTAACCTGGCCGGCAATGGCCAGGGCCAGGCTACTGCCGATCAGGCCGCCCAGGCTGGCCCTGGGCTTGGGAGTGGGGCTGGAAATGTCAATCATGAGGCGGGCTTGTCGTTCTGTTGGGCGCGCTGCTCGGCGCGGGCTTTAAGTTGTTTGGCCTGTTGTTGCAGGCTGGCGCGGATCAGGGCGTCTCTGTCCTGCTCGCGGATCACGGTAAAGTCGCAGCGATAGTGGCCGCGCTGTTCCTCCGCATGCACCTCGCCGTAGGCATACACCGCCACCGAGTGTTCGGGCAGGAACAGTTTTACCCGCACCGTCTGGCCGTCGGTCATGGGGTGTCGCGATTCAAACCGAAAGCCACCGCCGCCGAGGGTGAGGGTGCGGTAGCGGCAGTCCGGGTCA
This sequence comes from Oceanimonas sp. MB9, assembly GCF_011319775.1. Lineage (NCBI taxonomy): Bacteria > Pseudomonadati > Pseudomonadota > Gammaproteobacteria > Aeromonadales > Aeromonadaceae > Oceanimonas > Oceanimonas sp. MB9. The sequence goes on from NZ_VFBE01000009.1 coordinate 789,091, forward strand.
TCCTGGCCTGCCAGCACATGGCTCAGCACCAGATCGATTTTGCGGGACTGCTGGTTGATGATCTCCACCAGCTCGCTGGCGTGTTCGTCGAGGTTGCGTAGCAGCCGTGCCTGGTTGGTGTCGATGCGGGTGACTTCGCTGATCAGCCGAAACGGTGCCGGAATGTCGGCCTCGAGATCGACCACCTCGGGCACGGTGTCGCCCTGCTGTAGAGGGATCAGGTTCACCTGGGCACTGTATTCCACGCTGAAATAAGGGTTCGCCATGCTTCGCTGCTCTTGTTGCGCCTGTCACAAGCCTTTATTATTCCGCAACTTGCGGGTGACGTAAAACCCTTTGAAAAACGGATGATTATGCCATGTTTCAACCCCTGACGCTGATGCTGGGCCTGCGCTATGCCGGGGCCCGGGGGCGGCGCAGCTTTGCCTCCTTTGTTTCCGGCTTTTCCACCATCGGCATTTTGCTGGGGGTGGCGGCGCTGATGCTGGTGTCCTCGGTGATGAACGGCTTTGAGCAGCAGCTGAAAAGCAACCTGCTGGGGGTCATTCCCCACGCCCTGGTGACCAATGATGCCCGCCGCCTGAACGATCCCGAGTCGCAGGCGGCGCGCTTTGCCGCCGTGCCCGAAGTGGTGGCGACCAGTCCCTTTATCAGCGCCGAAGCCATGGTGCAGGGGCCGGGGGCGCTGACCGGCGCCGAGCTTTATGGGGTGGATCCCGCCAACGAGGCGGATCGCCTGTTGGGCGCGCTGGACAAGCAGACGCTCGGCTATTTTCGTGATTTGCCCTACAGCCTGGTGCTGGGGGCGGGGCTGGCCCGGGAGCTGAAAGTAGGCCCCGGCGACAAGGTGCGGGTCACGGTGACCGAGGGCAGTCGCTTTACCCCCCTTGGGCGCGTGCCCAGTCAGCGGTTGTTTACCGTGGTGGGCACCTTTGTCACCGGGCACGACGTGGATCGCCAGGTGGCCCTGGCCCGCATCGAAGACGCCGGCCGGCTGCTGCGTTACCAGCCTGAGCAGGCCTCGGGGCTCAGACTGTGGCTGAACGATCCCTTTGAGCTGGCCGCGTTGCCAGCGCTTGATGGCACGCTTAAATATGAAACCTGGCAGCACAGCCGGGGCGAGCTGTTTCAGGCGGTGGCCATGGAAAAACGGCTGATGAGCCTGATGCTGGCGCTGATCATTCTGGTGGCGGCCTTTAACATTCTTTCCGCCATGGTGATGGTGGTGACCGACAAGGAAGCCGAAATCGCCATGCTGCAAACCCTGGGCCTGAGCCGCCAACGTGTGATGGCGGTGTTCATGATTCAGGGGGGCTTTAGCGGCGTGTTGGGCAGCCTGCTGGGCTTTGGCCTGGGGTTGCTGCTGACCCTGAATCTGGATGCGGTGCTCAATGTGCTTGGCATCAACTTCTATTCGTCCGCCGGTGGCAGCCAGCTGCCGGTGCTGCTGCTGCCTGCCCAGCTCGTCACCATTTTGTTTTCCACCCTTGCCCTGTGTGTGCTGGCCAGCCTGTATCCGGCCTGGCGGGCGTCCCGGGTGCAACCTGCCGAGGCCCTGCGCTATGAGTAATCCGTTGTTGACGGTAGAGAACCTGACCAAAACCCATCGTGACGGCGAGCGCTCGGTCAGCATATTGCACGGGGTGAGCCTGGCGCTGAACGCCGGGGAAAGCCTGGCGGTGGTGGGCAGCTCGGGCTCGGGCAAGAGCACCCTGCTGCACCTGCTGGGCAGCCTTGATTCGCCCACCACTGGCCGAGTGCTGGTGGAAGGGGAAGACCTGCATCAGTTGCCGGCGCGGGCCCAGGCCCGTTTTCGCAATCAGAAGCTGGGCTTCGTGTACCAGTTTCACCATCTGCTGGGGGAGTTCAGCGCCCTGGAAAATGCCGCCATGCCGCTGCTGATTGCCGGTTGTCCGGTGGCCGAGGCCAAGGCTCGGGCCGAACAGCTGCTGGGCCGAGTGGGGCTGGCGCACCGGCTTGAGCACAGACCCGGTCAGCTCTCCGGCGGCGAGCGCCAGCGGGTGGCCATTGCCCGGGCCCTGGTGAACAACCCTCGGCTGGTGCTGGCCGATGAGCCCACCGGCAACCTGGATGCCCACAGCGCGGCGGATGTGTTTGAACTGCTGGCGGAGCTGCAGAGCGAGCTGGGCACCGGCCTGGTGGTGGTCACCCATGATCTGGCGCTGGCCGGGCGGCTGAATCGGCAGACCCGGCTGGTGGATGGCCACCTGGAGGAGCAGTGATGTTTCGGCCGTTACCGGTTTACCTGGGCTGGCGTTTTAGCCGGGCGCGGCGGCGCAACCGCTTTATTTCCTTTATTTCGGTGGCGTCCATTCTTGGCATTGCCATTGGCGTGAGCGCGCTGATCCTGGGGCTGTCGGCCATGAACGGCTTTCAGCGTGAGCTGGAAAGCCGCATTCTGTCGGTGTTGCCCCATGGCCAGCTGTATGCCGCCGATGGCCCACTGACCGGCTGGCAAGGCATGCAGTCCAGCCTTGAAGCCGCCCCCGGTGTGCAGGCAGTGGCACCCTTTGTGCCGCTGGAAGGCCTGTTGAGCCGGGGCTCTACCCTAAAGGCGGTGCAGCTGCAGGGCGTGGATCCCGAGCGGGAGATGCGCATTTCGGCGCTGGGGCCCTATCTGGACGGCGGCAACCTGGACGCACTCAAACCCGGCGAACGGGGCATTATTCTGGGGCAGGCCATAGCCGACAAGCTCAGCCTGCAGGTGGGGGATACGGTGTCACTGCTGTTGCCGTCGCCCGGCGAGCAGGGCTTTGGTTCGCCCCGCCGTCATGCCTTTACCCTGGTGGGAGTGTTGCGCCTGGGCGGCCAGCTCGACACCGTGCTGGGTTACACCCACATTCGGGACGCCCAGGAGCTGCGCGAGCTGGACGACAGGGTCAGTGGCTTTCATTTAAAGGTCGATGACGTGCTGCGTGCCGACCGCATCAGCTTTGATGCGGCCATGCCGTTGCCGGCGGGCTTTTACGTGAACAGCTGGATGAACAGTCAGGGCAATATCTACCGGGACATTCAGCTGGTGCGCACCCTGATGATAGTGGTGCTGCTGCTGGTGATGGCGGTGGCCAGCTTTAATATCGTCTCTACCCTGGTGATGGCGGTGAACGAGAAGAAGGGTGACATCGCTATTCTCAAGACCATGGGGGCCGGCCCCTGGCAGATCCGTGGCGCCTTTGTGGTGCAGGGCATGCTGAACGGCGTGGTGGGCGTGTTGGCGGGCGGCCTGCTTGGCGCGCTGCTGGCCAACCGGCTGTCGGGGCTGGTGGCAGGCTTTGAGCGCCTCACCGGCCACCGCGTGCTCAATCCCGAGGTGTATTTTATCGACTTTATTCCCACCGAGTTCCACTGGGCGGATCTCTGGCTGGTGACCGGCTCGGCCCTGGTGCTGATCTTTATCGCCACCCTTTACCCCGCCTGGCGCGCAGGACGACTGCTGCCCCGCCAACTGCTGGGTGAGGCGTAACACATAGGACGTAGGTTGGAATGAGCGGAGCGAATTCCAACATGCCGCAGCCGCCTTTGTGTTGGGATTCGCTGCGCTCATCGCCAACCTAAGGCACTCCAGAGCTCCGTTCACGGCTCTCGCCGTTATCTCGCTCCCACGCTTCGGCGTGGGAGTGTATACCTGAGCAGAAAGGTTCAGATCAGATAGGCATTCCCACGCAGCATGGGAACGAGTGGCTCTTGGGCAACATGAAGCCCGGGCAGCTCGTCTGCATTAGCGCCAAAGACATCTGCGTCATCCAAAGCAGCACCTATGCACTGACCTTTTACTCCAACACCTCACGGCTCGCGCCGCTGATGACGCCTTAGCCACGCCAGTTGTACCTTCCAGCGCCAGCCCAGCCGGGTGATCACCCAGCCCAGGGCGGCGGACGCCAGGGCCAGCAGCAGGCATCCGGTGAACAGCGGCAGGGCCACGGCCAGGGCTTCCTGCTCCAGCGACAGGGCGTCGGAAAGCTCCACATCGGGCTGGCCCAGCAACTGCAGGCCGAGCCGGTAGGCAAAATAAAACATGGGGGCAATGGTGAGCGGGTTGTTGACCCACACCATGGCAATGGCCAGTGGCAGGTAGCCACGCATCAGCAGGGCCAGGGCAATGGCCACCAGGGTATGCATGGGCAGCGGCAGCCAGGCGGCAAAGAGGCCGGCGGCCACCGCCACGGCGGCGGAATGGCGGTTACAGAACCAGTAGTCGGGGTCGAGCAGGCGCTCGCCAAACAGTCGCAGCATTCGATGCTGGCGCAGGGTCTCCTGACTGGGCATTTTGCCCCGAACCCATTGGCGCAGCATCAGCGCCCCTGACGCCGTCGTTTCCACTGGCGCGATACCGACCAGCGCCACAGCGCGTGGATCAGCATATAGCCAATGGCCGAACTCACCAGTCCCAGCACCAGGCTGCCCACCAGAAAAGGGGGACCGGCGGTGGTCATGGCATCGGCCAGCCAGCTCAGGCTGACTTCAAAATGTTCGTAATGGGGCGGCCGGTTGAGCAGGAAGGAGCCCAGCCGGTAGGCGAAATAAAACATGGGGGGCATGGTCAGCGGGTTGGTAAACCACACCAGCACCGCCGACAGCGGCAGGTTCACTCTGAACAGCATGGCACCGCCGGCGGCCACCACCATCTGAAAGGGAATGGGCAGCCAGGCACAAAACAGGCCCACCGCAAAGGCGCCGGCGGCCGAATGGCGGTTCAGGTGCCAGAGGTTGGTGTCGTGCAGCCGGTTGCCAAACAGGCTCAGGTATTTGTGGTTTCTGATGGCCCCGTGTTCGGGCATCAGGCGTTTCAGGATCTTTCTTGGCATCTGCTCCAGGTCCGCAATACTTACCGGATGGACAAGCGGCTGTTCTTCTTCTGCGCCGGTGTCTCCAGCACCCTGTTGTGGCCCTGGTTACCGGCCCGGGATGCGTGGTTACCGCTGGCGATAATCGGTGTTATCTGCTGGCACTCCCGACCCGCACTGGCCGGCTGGTTGCTGGGATTTGTCTGGGTATTGTGTGTCAGTCACTGGCAGTTGGCCTGGCTTCAGTTACCTGGGGTGGGCGAACGCAGTCAGATCATCATGGGCAGTGTAGTCGAGGTTCAGCCCCGGCACGACGGCACCAGCCGGCTGATTGTCGGCCTGACCCACCTCGATGGTCAAGCACTTTTGCCCGCGCCGCGGGTATTGCTGAGCTGGTACGGCAGTGCGCCGGCACCGTCCCGGGGCGACGGTTTGAGTGCCGTCACCCATCTGTATGTGCCCCATGCCCTGTCCAATCCGGGCAGTTTCAATAGTGCCCGCTGGCTGTTGGGGCAGGGCATTACCGCGCGGGGTTATCTTACCGGCACCCTCACTCACCAGCCGGCCGCCATCGGTGCCCGGGATCGCCTGCTGGCCCGTTTTGACAAGGCCACTCAGGGGCTGTCGGCCCGGCCCTGGCTGCGAGCCCTGAGCTTTGGCGAGCGTGGTGAGCTACGCCCGAGCGACTGGAACATGCTGCGGGACCTTGGGGTCAGCCATTTGTTTGCCATTTCCGGGCTACACATTGGTCTGGTGGCGGGGTTGGGCTGGTTGGCCGCGCGTTGGTGCGGCCATACCACCGCCGGCCTGCTGGTCGCCCTGATGCTGGCCACGGGCTATGCCTGGCTGGCCGGGTTTGGCGTGGCCACCCAGCGGGCCCTGCTGATGCTGGTGATCTGGCTGGGATTGATGGCCTGGGGGCGATTGTGGAGTGGCCGGCGCATTTTGTTGCTGACCATGACCCTGTTGTTGCTGGTGAACCCCTGGCTGGCCCTGAATCAGGGCTTCTGGTTGTCGGCGGGGGCGGTGGCGGCCCTGTTGTTGTTGGCGGCGGGCCTGCGCCGCCAAGGGTTATTCCGGCTGCAAATCGGGCTGGGACTGGTGTTGCTGCCCCTGGTGATGGGACTGTTTGGCGGCCTGAGCTGGCTGTCGGTGCCGGTGAACGTGGTGCTGATTCCGCTGTTTTCACTGCTGTTGATTCCGCTGTTATTGCTGGGCTGTGGCCTGCTGTTATTGAGTCCTGTGGTGGCGGCGCCGGTATTCGGCGTGCTGAACGGGCTCTTTGGGCCGCTGATGGGCGGGTTGCACTGGCTGGCCGCCCAGGCGTCGCCCTGGATGGTGCTGCCGGCCTTTGCTCAGGCCGTGGTGTGGCTGGCGTTGTTGCTGCCCCTGCTGGCGTTGCTGCCTCAAGCCCGTTCCCTCGGGCTGGCCCTGGGCTGGCTGGCGCTGTTGTGGCTCTGGCCCGGGCCGGCCTGGCAGGTGCGGGTACTGGATGTGGGGCAGGGGTTGTCGGTGCTGGTGACCCAGGGCCAGCGGGCGTTGTTGTATGACACCGGCAACCGTTTTCGCTCGGGGTTCAACATGGCGGACGGGGTGATTTTGCCGTTGTTTCACCGGCTGGGCATCGATGCGCTGGACTACCTGGTGATCAGCCATGACGACAGTGATCACAGCGCCAACCGCGATTACCTGGCCACACAAATGCCGGTGCGCCACCGCTGGGGAGCCTGGCCCCGGGGCATGCCCTGCCGGGCCGGCCAACAGCGGCAGTGGGGCCGGCTCACCCTGCGCATGCTGTGGCCGGTCACGCCGGGCGGGCACCGCAATAACGACTCCTGCGTGCTGCATATTTCCGACGGCGTGCTGTCGGTGCTGCTCACCGGCGATATTGAACAGGCCGCCGAGCACGGCTTGCTGGCCCGCCGTGTGCCGCTCAAGGCTCAACTGTTGCTGAGCCCTCATCACGGCAGCCGCAGCTCGTCGCACCAGGGGTTTATTACGGCGGTGGCGCCGGACTGGGTGGTGCATACCGCCGGTTTCGCCAATCGCTGGGGCTTTCCGGCCCCGGAGGTGGTGGCCCGCTATCGGCAGGCGGGCGTGACCCAAGTGGTGACCGGCGAACAGGGGCTGATCCACCTGGTTGCAAATGGGCCCAGCTGGCGGCGAGTGGGCCATGACCGGCCCGGTCCCTGGTATCATCGGCTGGCCGCCTGGCGTGAAACTGGCGGGATCCAACCCAAGCCGTTAGAATAGCGCCTCGTTTTTTACGGCAGAGACCTTATGTCCCAAGACGCACACTCCTCATCCTGGCCGGTGCTCAAGCGCCTGCTGGCCTATGTAAAGGAGCGCAAGCTCGGCCTGGTGGCGGCCATTATCGGCATGGCCGGCTATGCCGCCGTCGATACCACCTTTGTCTATTCCATCAAGCCGCTGATCGACGATGGCCTGACCGGTGACAATCCGGCGGTGCTCAAGTGGATGCCGTTTTTCGTGATTGGCATCGTATTCCTGCGTGGCCTCTGTACCTTTCTCTCGGGATACTGCATGGCCTGGGTGGGCAACCATGTGGTGATGTCCCTGCAGCAGCAGGTGTTCGACAAGCTGATGGCCATGCCGGTGGCGTTTTTTGACAAGCACAACACCGGCAACCTGCTGTCCAAGGTGACCTACGACGCTTCCCAGGTGTCGTCGGCGGCCAGCTCCACCCTGGTTACCCTGGTGCGTGAAGGCGCCACCGTTATCGGCCTGCTGGGCCTGATGTTCTATCACTCCTGGCAGCTGTCGCTGATTTTCTTTGTGGTCGGCCCCGTGGTGGGCGTCATGATAGCGGTGATCAGCCGTCGTTTTCGCCGCATCAGCAAGGGCATGCAGGCGGCCATGGGCAACATCACCAGCAGCACCGAGCAGATGCTCAAGGGCCACAAGGAAGTGCTGATGTTCAACGGCCAGCAAGTGGAAAGCGGCCGCTTCTTCAAGGTGAGCAACAAGGTACGCCAGCAGAACATGAAAATGGTGGCCGCCGATGCCGTGGGCACCCCCCTGGTGCAGGTGATCGCCTCCACCGCCCTGGCCATTCTGCTGTATGTGGCCAGCTTTGACGGCATGCAGGAGCAGTTGACCCCGGGCACCTTTACCGTGATCGTCACCTCCATGATGATGCTGATGCGTCCGCTCAAGAGCCTGACTCAGATCAACGGCCCCTATCAGCGCGGCATTGCCGCCTGCCAGAGCCTGTTTGAGCTGCTCGACAGCGACGCCGAGCCCGATAACGGCACTCGGCCACTGCAGCGGGCCCAGGGCCAAATAGAGTTCGACAAGGTCACCTTCCGTTACCCCACCAAGGAAGCGGCGGCACTCAAGGACGTCAGCTTCATCCTGGAGCCGGGCAAGACCATTGCCCTGGTGGGCCGCTCCGGCTCGGGCAAGAGCACCATTGCCAGCCTGCTCACCCGTTTCTACGACATTCATGACGGCGAAATTCGCCTCGACGGCGTCAATATTCAGGATTACAAGCTGAGTGATCTGCGTCGCCAGTTCGCCCTGGTGTCCCAGCATGTGCACCTGTTCAACGACACCATTGCCAATAACATCGCCTATGCCGCCCAGGGGCAGTACAGCCGCGAGCAAATCGAGGCGGCGGCGAAGGTGGCCTACGCCGATGAGTTCATCAGCAAGCTGGAGCAGGGGTATGACACCGTGATTGGTGAAAACGGCGCCAGCCTGTCCGGCGGCCAGCGCCAGCGCATCGCCATTGCCCGGGCGTTGCTGCGCAATGCGCCCCTGCTGATCCTGGATGAAGCCACTTCGGCGCTGGATACCGAGTCCGAGCGCCACATTCAGGCGGCGCTGGATGAGCTGCGCAAGGACAGGACCGCCCTGGTGATTGCCCACCGGCTGTCCACCATCGAAAATGCCGACGAGATCCTGGTGATCGACGAAGGCCGTATCGTGGAGCGCGGCAACCATGCCGAGCTGATGGCGCGCAATGGTGCCTACGCCCAGCTCAGAAGCATTCAGTTCGGCGACGCCTGATGCAGGCCTGGTACCGGGGGGCGACTTGGTTGTGGTTGCTGTGGCCGTTCAGCCTGTTGTTCGGGCTGGTAAGCGCCCTGCGCCGGCGGCTGTTTGCCCTTGGCATCAAGCGTGCCTGGCGGGCGCCGGTGCCGGTGATCGTGGTGGGCAACCTGACCGTGGGCGGCAACGGCAAGACCCCCATGGTGATCTGGCTGGTGGAATGGCTGCGGAAGCAGGGTTATAACCCCGGTGTGATCAGCCGGGGTTATGGCGGCAACAGTGACCACTATCCGCTGGTGCTGAGCAACACGACCAGGGCAGAGCAGGCCGGGGACGAGCCGGTGCTTATCTTCAAACGGACCGGCTGCCCCGTGGTGGTGGGGCCGAAACGGGCCGAGGCGGCGGCAACCCTTGCCGGCCTGGGGGCCGACATCATCATCAGCGACGACGGCCTGCAGCACTATGCGCTGGCCCGCGATATCGAGCTGGTGGTGGTGGACGGCAAGCGTCGCTTTGGCAATGGCAGGCTGCTGCCCATGGGGCCGCTGCGAGAAGGAAAATGGCGCCTCGCTAGCGTGGATGCGGTGATCAATAACGGCGGTCCCGGTGACGCCGGCGAATATGCCATGACCCTGGCTCCCGGCGAATTGCAGCCGGTGAGCGCAACCGGCGAGCCGCCGGCGCCGGGGACGCGGGTGCACGCCATGGCCGGCATTGGTCATCCCCCCCGTTTTTTTACCACCCTGAATGAGCAGGGTTTTATACTGGACAAACAGCTGGCGCTGGCCGACCACAAGGCGGTCAGCCCGGCGCAGCTGGCGGGGCTTGCAGATGCCCCCCTGCTGATGACCGAGAAGGACGCGGTCAAGTGGCCCGGTGGCCACGACAACGGCTGGTATTTGCCGGTAAATGCGTGCCTGCCAACCGAATTTGAACACATGCTGTCAAGCAGACTGAAGGAGCTGAATCATGGCGATTGACGCCAAACTGGTGGAAATCATTGCCTGCCCGGTGTGCAAGGGCAAGCTGCAACTGGATCGGGAGCACAACGAGCTGGTGTGTCGTTTTGACCGTCTGGCCTACCCGATCACCGAAAACATACCGGTGCTGCTGGAAAACCGCGCCCGCAAGCTGGATCTGGACGAGCTGCCGGGATGAGTTTTATCGTCGTTATTCCCGCCCGCATGCAGTCTACCCGGCTGCCGGGCAAGCCCCTGGCCGACATTCACGGCAAGCCGATGATTCGCTGGGTGGCCGAGCAGGCGCTGAAAAGCGGTGCACACAGAGTGGTGGTGGCCACCGATGATCGGCGCATTCAGGACGCCCTGGCCGAGTGCAAGGTGGAGGTGTGCCTGACCGGCACTCACCACGAGTCGGGCACCGAACGGCTGGCGGAAGTGGTGGAGCAGCTGCAACTTGCGGCCGATGACATCGTGGTTAACGTGCAGGGTGACGAGCCCTTGCTGCCGCCGGCGCTGGTGGATCAGGTGGCCGGCCTGCTGGCCGCCAGCGATGCGCCCATGGCCACCCTGGCCACGCCGCTGCAGAATGCCGAAGAGCTTACTGATCCCAATGTGGTCAAGGTGGTGCACAGCCTGCACGGTCAGGCGCTGTACTTCAGTCGGGCGGCCATTCCCTTTGACCGGGACGGTATGGGTGAAGACAAGCCCAGCCTGGATCACTGCCTGCGCCATATCGGCATCTATGCTTATCGGGCGGGCTTTATTCGCCGCTACGTCGCGCTGCCGGCGGGGCCGCTGGAGCAGCTGGAAAAGCTGGAGCAGCTCAGGGTGCTCTGGCATGGCGAGCGCATCGCCCTGGGCGTGGCCGGTGAAGTGCCCCCGGCGGGTGTTGATACCCCGGCGGATCTGGAGGCGGTACGCCGGCGGCTGGCTCGAGGCTGATTTCGTCAGCTTGCTTTGCACACTAAATTAACTGCAAAAAAAAAGTTAAACGGGTACATTGCCCCGTAAACGGGACGGCGATGCCGTCCTCACAAGGAAACGTTCGAGGAAAAGTATGATTACCCTGGGTGAATACATCGTCAAGACACAGTCCGAACACCCCAGCGCCACCGGTGAGCTGACATCGCTGCTGTCATCCATTCGTCGCGCCGCCAAAATCGTTAACCGCGAAATCAACCGGGCCGGCCTGGTCACCGACATTATCGGTGGCAGCAACGGCAGCGAAAACGTGCAGGGGGAAGTGCAGCAGAAGCTGGATGTGTTCGCCAATGACAAGTTCAAGGCGGCCCTGGAAGCCCGGGGAGAGGTGTGCGGCATTGCCTCGGAAGAGGAAGATTACTTCGTCTGCTTCGACAGCGCCAAGCGCAGCGACGCCAAATACGTGGTGCTGATGGACCCGCTCGACGGCTCCTCCAATATCGACGTGAACGTGTCCGTGGGCACCATTTTCTCCATCTACCGTCGCGTCAGCGAGCCGGGCACTCCCGTGGTTATGGAAGACTTTCTGCAGCCGGGGGTAAACCAGGTGGCCGCCGGCTACGTAGTGTACGGCTCTTCCACCATGCTGGTGTACACCACCGGTAACGGCGTGCACGGTTTCACCTATGATCCGTCCCTGGGCTCCTTCTGTCTGTCCCACGAGAACATTCGTATTCCCGAGGAAGGCAAAATCTACTCCATCAACGAGGGCAACTACATCAAGTTCCCTGAAGGGGTGAAGAAGTACCTCAAGTACTGCCAGGAGCAGGACGAAACCACCAAGCGCCCCTACACCTCGCGCTATATCGGCTCTCTGGTGTCCGACTTTCACCGCAATATGCTCAAGGGCGGCATTTACATCTACCCGTCCGGCACCAGTGCCCCCAACGGCAAGCTGCGCCTGCTGTACGAGTGCAACCCCCTGGCGTTCCTGGCCGAGCAGGCCGGCGGCAAGGCCTCTGACGGTTTTCAGCGCATCATGGAGATAAAGCCCACCGAGCTGCATCAGCGCACCCCGTACTTTGTGGGCTCCACCGCCATGGTGGAAAAGGCCGAAAGCTTTATGACCAAGTTTTCTTCCCCGGCCAAGTAATCACGGCTGAATGAAAAAAGGCGCTTCGGCGCCTTTTTTGTTTTCTTGCATTCATCACCTGGCGGTGAGCAGGCATAAAAAAGGCCGGCATATGCCGGCCTTTTCACAGGGTGCGCAAGGGTTACTTGTCGGCCACCTGGGTCTTGAACTCGCGCTCGGCGGCGCCGGTGTACAGCTGGCGCGGACGGCCGATCTTCTGCTTGGGATCGGACATCATCTCGTTCCAGTGTGACATCCAGCCCACGGTGCGAGCCAGGGCGAAAATCACGGTGAACATGCTGGTGGGAATGCCGATGGCCTTCAGAATGATACCGGAGTAGAAGTCCACGTTCGGGTACAGCTTGCGCTCCACGAAGTATTCGTCGGACAGCGCGATGCGCTCCAGCTCCATGGCCACGTCCAGCAGCGGATCTTCAATCTTGAGATCGTCCAGCACTTCGTGACAGGTTTCACGCATGACCTTGGCACGGGGATCGAAGTTCTTGTATACCCGGTGACCAAAGCCCATCAGACGGAAGGGGTCGTCCTTGTCCTTGGCGCGCTCGATAAACTCGGGGATACGATCCACGGAGCCGATCTCTTCCAGCATGCGCAGGCAGGCCTCGTTGGCGCCGCCGTGAGCCGGTCCCCACAGGGACGCGATGCCCGCCGCAATACAGGCGAACGGGTTGGCACCACTGGAGCCGGACAGACGCACGGTGGAGGTGGAGGCGTTCTGCTCATGATCCGCATGCAGGGTAAAGATGCGGTCCATGGCTTTTTCCACCACGGGGTTGACCTTGTAGTCTTCACAGGGCACGGCAAACATCATTTGCAGGAAGTTGCCGGCGTAGCTCAGCTCGTTGCGCGGATACACGAACGGCTGACCCACGGAGTATTTGTACGCCATGGCGGAAATGGTCGGCAGCTTGGCGATCAGGCGCTGGGCGGCCAGTTCGCGATGCTTAGGATCATTGATATCCATGGGGTCGTGGTAGAAGGCCGACAGGCCGGCGATCACACCACAGACGATGGCCATGGGGTGGGCGTCGCGGCGGTAGCCCTTGAAGAAGGAGGACAGCTGCTCGTGCACCATGGTGTGGCGCATGATGTCGCGGCTGAACTGCTCATACTGTTTGGCGGTAGGGGCTTCGCCGTATAACAGCAGATAGCATACTTCCAGGTAGCTGGCGTCCTGGGCAAGTTGCTCGATGGGGTAACCCCGATGCAGCAACACACCCTTATCACCGTCGATGTAGGTGATCTCGGACTGGCAGGAAGCGGTTGCCAGGAAGCCGGGGTCATAAGTGAAATAACCGTGTGAGCCGAGGGTACTGATATCGATCACATCATAGCCAGCGGTGCCGGAGGCGATAGGAAGCTCGATGGGTTCCTTGCCGGGCAGATGCAGAGTGGCCTTTTGGTCAGCCATAGCACGTCTCCTTTGCTTTTATAATTAGGCCCATGGATTAGGCGCTTATGCAGGGAACAGTCGTCATTTTAACTGTTCCGGCCTCCATGGTGCCGACATATTGAAAACTAAAGCGGTGAGCAATGTCAATTTTACCGCTGGCGGGCAACACTTGGTTAACCCCGTTGTGCGATCAACTTTACAGAATTGGCAATTGATTCAGGTGCTTCGTTGTATTTGTTGATTCCCTCCTTATACTGGCTTCCCGAGGGTATAAGGACGCAGTTGTGGCCAGGCCGCAGTCGTACTGCTTTCGCTGTTTCAGCCTGCCGCGGGCGGAGCAGCAAAAGCAGCTTGTTCTCGGTAGTGACCTCAGTCCGTATATCCGGGTAATGTCTGTCAAAACAATAACTAACGTGCTCAATCGAGCTAGTGGGCAAGACTGTGACTAAAAAACAGAGACCTGTAAACCTCGACCTACGGACTATTCGCCAGCCCGTTGCCGCCATCTCTTCCATTCTCCACCGGGTATCCGGCGTAATCACCCTGTTTGCGCTGGCCATTCTGCTGTGGCTGCTCAGCGAGTCGCTCTCGTCCGAGCAGGGCTTTAACGCCGTGGTGGAAATCATGGATGGCTTCTTTGTCGGCTTCATCCTCTGGGGTGTGCTGACCGCATTGGCCTACCACATTGTAGGCGGCATTCGCCACCTCATTATGGATCTGGGCTATTGCGAGGAGCTTGAATCGGGAGCGCTGAGTGCCAAGGTGGCATTTGGTGTGACCATCGTTCTGTCACTGCTGGCGGGGGTACTGGTATGGTAACCAATTCTGCATCCTTTGGTCGTAGCGGCGTGCATGATTTCCTGCTGCTGCGTGCGACTGCTGTCATCCTGACCCTGTACACCCTGTATCTGGTCGGCTTTATCGCCTTTAACGACATCACATACGCCAGCTGGACCGGCTTTTTTGAAGGCACCTTCACTCGGGTGTTTACCCTGCTGGCCCTGTTCAGCGTGCTGATGCACGGCTGGATTGGCGCCTGGCAGGTGCTGTCGGACTACGTCAAGCCGGCACTGTGGCGGGGCCTCGCCCAGTTCGCCGTGGTGGTATTGCTGCTGTCCTATCTGCTGACCGGTATCGTTGTTTTGTGGGGTGTTTAAGGTGACTATTGCTATTCGAGAATTCGACGCCGTGGTAATCGGCGCCGGCGGTGCCGGCATGCGCGCCGCCCTTCAGATTGCTGAATCGGGCAAGAGCTGTGCGCTGTTGTCCAAGGTATTTCCGACCCGTTCTCATACCGTGTCCGCTCAAGGGGGCATCACGGTTGCGCTGGGCAATGCCCACGACGACAACTGGGAATGGCACATGTACGACACCGTCAAGGGCTCCGACTACATCGGTGACCAGGACGCCATTGAATTTATGTGCCAGACCGGCCCCGAAGCCATTCTGGAGCTGGAAAAAATGGGTCTGCCGTTCTCCCGTTTCGACAACGGCAAGGTCTATCAGCGCCCCTTCGGCGGCCAGTCCAAGGCCTTTGGTGGCGAGCAGGCGGCCCGCACCGCGGCGGCTTCTGACCGTACCGGTCACGCCCTGCTGCACACCCTGTACCAGCAAAACGTCAAGCACAAGACCACGGTATTTTCCGAGTGGTACGCACTGGATCTGGTGAAGAACCAGGACGGCGACGTGGTGGGTTGTACCGCCATCGACATCGAAACCGGTGAAGTGGTCTACTTCAAGGCCAAGGCCACCATTCTGGCTACCGGCGGTGCCGGTCGTATCTTCCAGTCCACCACCAACGCCCACATCAACACCGGTGACGGTGTCGGTATGGCGCTGCGTGCCGGCGTGCCGGTACAGGACATGGAAATGTGGCAGTTCCACCCCACCGGTATCGCCGGCGCCGGCGTACTGGTAACCGAAGGTTGCCGGGGTGAGGGCGGTTACCTGCTGAACAAGGACGGCGAGCGCTTTATGGAGCGTTATGCCCCCAACGCCAAGGACCTGGCCGGTCGTGACGTGGTGGCCCGCTCCATGATGATCGAAATCCGCGAAGGCCGCGGCTGTGATGGCCCCTGGGGTCCGCACATCAAGCTGAAGCTGGATCACCTGGGTCAGGACGTGCTGGAAAGCCGCCTGCCGGGCATCTGCGAGCTGTCTCGCACCTTTGCCCACGTCGATCCGGTGAAAGAGCCGATTCCGGTTATTCCTACCTGTCACTACATGATGGGCGGCATTCCCACCAACGTTCACGGCCAGGCCCTGAAGCAGGATGCCAATGGCAACGACGTGCCGGTGAAAGGCCTGTTCGCTGTGGGTGAGATCGCCTGTGTATCCGTACACGGTGCCAACCGCCTGGGCGGCAACTCGCTGCTCGACCTGGTGGTATTCGGTCGTGCCGTGGGTCGCCACCTGAACGAAGCCCTGAACCAGCTGGGTGACAGCCGTGCGGCTTCCGAGTCCGATCTGGAAGAGTCCCTGTCCCGCTACAACCGCTGGGAAAGCACTCGCAACGGCGAAGACCCGGTACAAATCAAGAAAGACCTGCAGCGCTGCATGCAGAACAACTTCTCCGTATTCCGGGAAGGCGATGCCATGGCGTCCGGTCTGGCTGAACTGAAGGAAATTCGCGAGCGGCTGAAGTCTGCCCGTCTGGATGACACCAGCCGTGACTTCAACACCCAGCGCATCGAGTGTCTGGAGCTCGATAACCTGATGGAAACCGCCTACGCCACCGCCGTGGCCGCGAACTTCCGGACCGAAAGCCGTGGTGCCCATACCCGTTTCGACTTCCCTGACCGGGATGACGCAAACTGGCTGTGCCACTCGTTGTACAACCCCGAGTCCGAGTCCATGAGCCGTCGTGAAGTGAACATGGCGCCGGTGACTCGTGAAGCGTTTCCGCCGAAAGTGCGGACCTACTAAGGGGAGGGGAGTGAAGATGCAAGTAACTGTTTCCGTATATCGTTACAATCCCGAGACCGACGCCAAGCCCTACATGAAAGACTATCGGATGGATATTCCCGAAGGCTCTGACATGATGGTGCTCGATGCCCTGCTGCAGCTCAAGGAGCAGGAGCCAAGCCTGGCGTTCCGTCGCTCCTGCCGTGAAGGTGTGTGCGGCTCGGACGGCCTCAACATGAACGGCAAGAATGGCCTGGCCTGTATCACCCCGTTGTCCGACCTGCTCGGCAAGGACAACAAGGTGGTGATTCGCCCGCTGCCCGGCCTGCCTGTGGTGCGTGATCTGGTGGTCGACATGACCCAGTTCTACACCCAGTGGGAGAAGGTCAAGCCCTTCCTCATTGCCGAAGACAAACAACCGCCGGCGAGGGAGCGCCTGCAGTCACCGGAAGAACGGTCCAAGCTGGATGGGCTGTATGAGTGCATTCTGTGCGCCTGCTGCTCCACCTCTTGCCCGTCCTTCTGGTGGAACCCGGACAAGTTCATCGGCCCGGCCGGCCTGCTGGCCGCCTATCGCTGGCTTATCGACAGCCGCGATACCGCCACCGATGAGCGCTTGTCCAATCTGGATGACGCCTTCAGCGTGTTCCGCTGCCACGGCATCATGAACTGCGTAAACGTGTGTCCCAAGGGCCTGAACCCCACCAAGGCCATTGGTAACATCAAGTCCATGCTGCTGAAACGGGCAGTGTAACCGTCCCGACTAACAGCCCGCCGCCCGCAAGGGCGGCATTTGACTCGACGACCAGAACGACAGTAGCCCTGTCGCGAAGTTAAAAAGGGATAATGATGCACAATGGCGTAATGCAAGCCTGGCTGGACTCTTCTCACCTGGCCGGTGCCAATGCGACCTATGTAGAAGACCTGTACGAGGCCTACCTGGCCGATCCCGACTCCGTATCCGACGAATGGCGCACCGTGTTTGACGGCCTGCCAGCCGCCGAGGCCCCGGTGCAGGATCAGCCCCATTCACAGGTAAGGGACTATTTCCGTCGCCTCGCCAAGGATACCTCCCGCTATGCCACCCCGGTGAGCGATCCGCATACCGATGCCAAACAGGTCAAGGTGTTGCAGCTTATCAACGCCTATCGTTTTCGCGGCCATCAGAACGCCCGGCTCGATCCGCTTGATCTGTGGAACCGTGAAACCGTAGCCGAACTGGATCCGGCTTTTCACAACCTGACCGGTGCCGATCTCGACGCCACCTTCAACGTGGGCTCCTATGCCATCGGCACCGAGACCATGAAGCTGAAGGATCTGGTTACGGCGCTGAAAAAAACCTACTGCGGCTCCGTGGGTGCGGAATACATGCACATCACCAGCACCGAGGAAAAGCGCTGGATTCAGAGCCGGCTTGAGCCTGTGGTGGGTGAACCTCAGTACAGCACCGAAGACAAGCAACGCTTCCTCGACAGCCTGACTGCCGCCGAAGGCCTGGAAAAATACCTGGGTGCCAAGTTCCCAGGCGCCAAGCGTTTCTCCCTGGAAGGCGGCGACGCCCTGATCCCCATGACCAAGGAACTGATTCGCCGTTTCGGTGAAAAGGGCGGTCGTGAAGTGGTGATCGGCATGGCCCACCGGGGCCGTCTGAACATGCTGGTCAACGTGCTGGGTAAACGCCCGCAAGACCTGTTTGATGCCTTTGCCGGCAAGCATGACACCAACAGCTCCGGTGACGTGAAATACCACATGGGCTTCAGCTCCGACTTTGACACCCCGGGTGGTCCGGTTCACCTGGCGCTGGCGTTTAACCCGTCACACCTGGAAATCGTCAACCCTGTGGTCATGGGCTCGGTGCGCGCGCGGATGGATCGGCTTGAGAACCCGGACGGCCGTCAGGTACTGCCGATCACCATTCACGGCGACTCGGCCTTTATCGGCCAGGGCGTGGTGGCTGAAACCTTTAATATGTCGCTGACCCGGGGCTACGGGGTGGGCGGCACCGTGCGTATCGTGATCAACAACCAGGTTGGCTTTACTACCTCCAACCCGCGCGATACCCGTTCTACCGAATACTGTACCGACATCGCCAAGATGGTGCAGGCGCCGATTTTCCACGTGAACGCGGATGATCCGGAAGCCGTGGTACAGGTGACTCAGCTGGCACTGGACTTCCGTAACGAGTTCGGTCGCGACGTGGTGATCGATCTGGTGTGTTACCGTCGTCATGGTCACAACGAGGCCGACGAGCCGAGCGCTACCCAGCCGCTGATGTACCAGAAGATCAAGAAGCACCCCACGCCGCGCAAGATTTACGCGGACAAGCTGATTGACAAGGGCACGGTGTCGGCAGAAGAAGTCACCTCCATGATCAACGAATACCGCGACGCCCTGGATCACGGTGAGTGTGTGGTCAAGGAATGGCGGCCGATGCAGAAGCATTCCGTCGACTGGTCACCCTATCTGGGTCACGAGTGGGACATGGCCTGGGACTCTACCTATGGTATGGACAGGCTCAAGGATCTGGCAGACCGGCTGACCCGTTATCCGGAAACCCACACCCTGCAGCGCCAGGTGTCCAAGATTTATGAAGACCGCAAGCGCATGGCTCGGGGCGAGAAGCTGGCGGACTGGGGTTTTGCCGAGACACTGGCTTACGCCACCCTGTGTGACAACGGTTACGAAGTGCGTCTCACCGGTCAGGATTCCGGCCGGGGTACCTTCTTCCACCGCCATGCGGTATTGCACAACCAGAACGATGCCAGCATCTATACCCCGCTGTGCTACCTGTCGGAAGATCAGGGTCAGTTCCAGGTATACGACTCGGTACTGAGCGAAGAAGCGGTCATGGCCTTTGAATATGGTTACGCCACCGCCGAGCCCGTGGGTCTCACCGTCTGGGAAGCCCAGTTCGGTGACTTCGCCAACGGTGCCCAGGTGGTGATCGACCAGTTCCTCGCCGCCGGCGAGCAGAAATGGGGCCGCATGTGCGGTTTGACCCTGCTGCTGCCTCATGGCTACGAAGGCCAGGGCCCCGAGCACTCCAGTGCCCGCCTTGAGCGCTATCTGCAGCTGTGCGCCGAGCACAACATGCAGGTGTGTGTGCCCACCACGCCGGCCCAGGTGTTCCACATGCTGCGTCGCCAGGTGCTGCGCCCCATGCGTCGCCCGCTGGTGGTGATGACGCCGAAGTCGCTGCTGCGCCATCCGCTGGCCGTTTCCGAGCTGGAAACCCTGGCCAACGGCACCTTCCAGAACGCCATCGGCGAAATTGATGATCTGGATCCCAAAGGCGTCAAGCGTGTGATTCTTTGTGCCGGCAAGGTGTATTACGATTTGCTCGAAGCGCGTCGCAAGAACGAACAGACCGATGTGGCCATCATTCGGATCGAGCAGCTGTACCCGTTCCCTCAGGAAGAGGTTGCCGCAATTCTGGCCGACTACCAGCACGTGCAGGACTTCGTCTGGTGTCAGGAAGAGCCGCAAAACCAGGGCGCCTGGTACTGCAGCCAGCATCATTTCCGGGCTGCCATTCCGGAAGGCGCCAAACTGAGCTACGCCGGCCGTGAAGCCTCTGCTTCTCCGGCAGTGGGTCACCCCTCGGTTCACTTACAACAACAAAAGGCGTTGGTGGAAGACGCACTGACGTTGACCAAAGCTTAATGCACTAAGGACATATTGATGAGCATCGAAATCAAGGTTCCCGACCTCCCCGAATCCGTTGCCGACGCCACTATCGCCACCTGGCACAAGCAGCCTGGCGACAGCGTAGAGCGCGACGAAGTGATCGTCGATATCGAAACCGACAAGGTGGTACTGGAAGTACCGGCCCCCGAGGCCGGTATTCTGGAAGCCATTATGGAAGACGCCGGCGCCACCGTGCTGGGCCAGCAGGTGATTGGCAAGCTCAAGCAGGGCGCCAAGGCCGGCGAAGAGACCAAGGAAAAGCCCGCCGCCACCAATGGTGAAGCCAAGACCGAGGCCAAGGCTGACGCCGCCGACAGCGACGATCTGAGCCCGGCGGTACGCCGCCTGGTGGCCGAGCACAACATTGATGTGAGCAAGCTGTCCGGCTCCGGCAAGGGCGGCCGCATCACCAAGGAAGACGTGGAAGCCTTTATCAAGGGCGCCGGTCAGGCCAAGACCGCCGACAAGCCGGCGGCAGCCAAGGCCGAAGCGCCGCTGGTGCCTGCCGGCGCGCGCGAAGAGAAGCGTGTTCCCATGACCCGTCTGCGCAAGCGCGTGGCCGAGCGTCTGCTGGAAGCCAAGAACACCACCGCCATGCTGACCACCTTCAATGAGGTCAACATGAAGCCGATCATGGAACTGCGCAAGCAGTATCAGGACATCTTTGAGAAACGCCACGGCATTCGCCTGGGCTTTATGTCCTTCTACGTGAAGGCGGTAGTGGAGTCACTCAAGCGTTACCCGGAAGTGAACGCCTCCATCGATGGTAGCGATATCGTTTACCACAACTACTTTGATGTCAGCATCGCCGTGTCCACGCCTCGTGGCCTGGTTACCCCGGTACTGCGCGATTGTGATCGCCTGAGCCTGGCCGACATCGAGAAGAGCATCAAGGATCTGGCCATCAAGGGCCGTGATGGCAAGCTGACCGTGGATGACATGACCGGCGGTAACTTCACCATCACCAATGGTGGTGTGTTCGGCTCCTTGATGTCTACCCCCATCATCAACCCGCCGCAAAGCGCCATTCTGGGTATGCACAAAATCCAGGATCGTCCCATGGCGGTAGACGGCAAGGTGGAAATCCTGCCGATGATGTACCTGGCTCTGTCTTACGATCACCGTCTGATCGACGGCCGCGAGTCGGTTGGCTTCCTGGTGTCCATCAAGGAGCTGTTGGAAGACCCGACCCGTCTGCTGCTGGACGTGTAAGCCAACAATAACTAAAAAAGGGCGGGCTGGTTCCCGCCCTTATTATGCCCTGAACCCAACACAACAACGGAAACACAACATGAATTTGCATGAATATCAGGCAAAACAGCTGTTCGCCGAATACGGTCTGCCCGTATCCGAAGGCTACGCATGTGACAACCCGCAGGAAGCGGTAGAGGCGGCCAGCAAGATCGGCGGCAACATGTGGGTGGTTAAATGTCAGGTCCATGCCGGTGGTCGCGGCAAGGCAGGCGGCGTCAAGCTGGCCAAGAGCAAGGAAGAGATCCGCGAGTTCGCGGAGCATTGGCTGGGCAAGAATCTGGTAACCTACCAGACCGACGCTAAGGGACAACCGGTCGCCAAGATCCTGGTGGAATCCTGTACTGACATCGACAAAGAACTCTACCTGGGCGCGGTTGTTGACCGTGGTACCCGTCGTGTGGTGTTCATGGCATCAACCGAAGGTGGCGTGGAAATTGAGAAGGTGGCCGAAGAGACCCCCGAACTCATCCACAAGGCTGCCATCGATCCTCTGGTGGGCCCGCAGCCCTACCAGGGTCGTGAACTGGCATTCAAACTGGGCCTGAAAGGCGACCAGATCAAGCAGTTCACCAAAATTTTCCTCGGTCTGGGACAGATGTTCCTGGACTACGATTTCGCCCTGCTCGAAATCAACCCCCTGGTGATCACCGAGGCCGGCAACCTGCATTGCCTGGACGGCAAGATCAACATCGACTCCAACGCCCTCTACCGTCAGCCCAAGCTGCGTGAGATGCACGATCCGTCCCAGGACGACGCCCGTGAAGCCCACGCCGCCAAGTGGGAGCTGAACTACGTGGCGCTGGACGGCAACATCGGCTGCATGGTTAACGGCGCCGGTCTGGCCATGGGTACCATGGACATCGTCAACCTGCACGGCGGTTCTCCCGCCAACTTCCTGGACGTGGGCGGTGGCGCCACCAAGGAGCGGGTAACCGAAGCGTTCAAGATTATTCTCTCCGACAGCAATGTCAAAGCGGTGCTGGTGAACATTTTCGGCGGCATTGTACGCTGTGACATGATCGCCGAAGGCATTATCGGTGCGGTGAAGGAAGTGGGCGTGAAAGTGCCCGTGGTGGTGCGTCTGGAAGGCAACAATGCCGAAGCCGGCACCGCCAAGCTGGACGAGTCCGGCCTCAACATCATCGCCGCCACCAGCCTGACCGATGCCGCGGTTCAGGTCGTCAACGCCGCACAGGGGAAATAACAGCATGAGCATTCTGATCAACAAAGACACCAAGGTCATCTGCCAGGGCTTCACTGGCGGTCAGGGTACCTTCCACTCCGAGCAAGCCATTGAGTACGGTACGCAAATGGTCGGCGGCGTGTCCCCGGGCAAGGGCGGCACTACCCATCTGGGTCTGCCGGTGTTCAACACCGTGCGCGAAGCCGTGGAAGCCACCGGCGCCACCGCTACCGTGATCTACGTACCGGCTGCCTTCTGCAAGGACGCCATTCTGGAAGCCATTGACGCCGGCATTGAGCTGATCGTGACCATCACCGAGGGCATTCCTACCCTCGACATGCTGGACGTGAAAGTGAAGCTGGACGAAGCCGGCGTGCGCATGATCGGCCCCAACTGCCCCGGCGTGATCACCCCCGACGAGTGCAAGATCGGCATCATGCCCGGCCATATTCACAAGAAGGGCAAGGTGGGCATCGTGTCCCGCTCCGGCACCCTGACTTATGAAGCGGTCAAGCAGACCACCGACGAAGGCTTTGGCCAGTCCAGCTGTGTGGGCATCGGCGGCGACCCCATTCCTGGCTCCAACTTCATCGATATTCTGAAGCTGTTCCAGGAAGATCCGGAAACCGAAGCCATCGTGATGATCGGTGAAATCGGCGGCACCGCCGAAGAAGAAGCCGCCGCCTTCATCAAGGCCAACGTCACCAAGCCGGTGGTGTCCTACATTGCCGGTGTGACCGCCCCCCCGGGCAAGCGCATGGGCCATGCCGGCGCCATTATCTCCGGCGGCAAGGGCACCGCTGACGAAAAGTTTGTCGCCCTGCAGGACGCCGGTGTGAAAACCGTACGCTCCCTGGCCGACATCGGCTCCGCCCTGCGCGAAGTCACCGGCTGGTAAAATGCCCCCGGCGACAGCGTGAAGCCGAACAAGGAGCCGTAAGGCTCCTTTTTTTTGCCTGCCTGCGAGCGTTGCCTCATTCCTTTATTCTGTTACTTCCCTGAGTCCGTTGCACCTGTCACACAACGGCCGCCGGTCATGGTGGAAACCGCCGGGGCAGTGAGCTTTGGTGAGCTTTCCGGCTGTGTATTTTGTTAGCATCGTCCGCTACCAACCCCAAGGGGGAAAGTGGCCCCGGTGCGGTTCAATATTGCGGAAGACGGTACGGTGAGGTTCTCCAGCTCGCGGCCAGAACCTCCGCCGCCACGGAAGCGGTGGCAGCCATCGTCAGCCGAAACCAGAAAATAACCCAGGACGTGATGACCACCATAGGTGAGATCCAGTCCTGCTTCGATACGGCTGGTTAGCATATTTCGCTGGAAAATGTGAGGTTTGATGCGCTATTGTCCGGAGCAAGGCGGGTTGTCTGCGCGGTTGAACAGGTGGGGTAGCATGCTTCCTGGTTTTTCAGTTATCGCCGACAGCCCATGTTTTAAGCGAGGGGCAAGGCCCTTTCCCCGGCACACAACCTTTTTAGCGGTGGCTGATTAAGATGCTTGCAAGCAGTTACAACCAGATACTGGTGCTGTGCTCCGTGGTCGTCGCCATTTTGGCCTCCTACACCGCATTGAACATGGCCGGCAGGGTATCCAGCTCATCGGGCAGGGGGGCCCGACTGTGGCTGGTGGGTGGCTCTTTTGTCATGGGCTTTGGCATCTGGTCCATGCACTTTATCGGCATGCTCGCATTCCGCCTGCCGATTGCGCTCGGCTATGACGTGGCCATTACCCTGCTGTCACTGGTGATAGCCATCGTGTCTTCCGCGTTTGCGCTGCATTTGGTCAGTCAGGAGTCACTGCCCTGGCCCCGGCTGGTGGTCGGCGGCATCATCATGGGGCTGGGTATTGCCAGCATGCATTATTCCGGCATGGAAGCCATGCTGATGACGCCGCGCATTGTGTATGATCCCTGGATATTTGCGTTGTCGGTGTTGGTGGCCATTCTGGCTTCCCTGGGCGCCCTGTGGCTGGGATTCAGCCTGCGCAAGCAAACCAACGCCAGCTTTACCCGCCTGGGCGCAGCCATGGTGATGGGCTGCGCCATTGTGGGAATGCACTATACCGGGATGGCAGCCTCGCGTTTTCCGCTGAACAGTTTTTGTGGCGCCGCCAACAGTGGCATCGACAACAAATGGCTGGCGGTGCTGGTCATTATTGTCAGCATGGCGGTGTTTGCCATTGCCCTGATCGTGTCCATGCTCGATGTGCGCACCAACAAGCTGGCCAGCTCCCTTGATGAGGCCAATAACGAGCTGATCAAGCTGGCGCTGCATGACAACCTGACCATGTTGCCAAACCGTATTCTGCTCAATGATCGCATTGACCAGGCCATATATCGCGCCGAGCGCAAGAAGGGCGGGTTCGCGATTCTTTTTCTCGACCTGGATGGCTTCAAGGCCGTCAATGACATGCACGGCCATCATGTGGGCGACCTGCTGCTAAGGGAGATTGCCCACCGCCTGAGTGCGATCAAGCGTGAGGAAGACACCATCGCCAGGCTGGGCGGGGACGAGTTTGTCTTGCTGATGGAGCCGGATTCACCGGAAAACTCGGCGGTGCTGGCGCAGCGCCTGATCGACACCATTGAGCAACCCTGTGAAATCGCCAACCTGCTGTTGCATGTGTCGGTCAGCATCGGTATCGCCATTTATCCGCAGGACGGACACAGCGGGCACGAGCTGATGGTTAACGCCGACGCCGCCATGTATCACGTCAAAAAACAGGGCCGCAATGGCTATCGTTTCTTTGAACGCAGAATGAATGCCGAGGTGCACCTGCAGATGCAGCTCAAGCAGGATTTGCGCCTGGCCATTCAGCGTCACGAGTTTGTGCTGCATTATCAACCCAAGGTAAAGGCGCCGGATGGCCCTGTTTCGGGCATGGAGGCCCTGTTGCGCTGGCATCACCCCCAGCACGGTTTGTTGTCTCCGGATCGCTTTCTGCCCCTGGCGGAAAGCTCGGGCATGATCATCGAAATCGGCAACTGGGTACTTGATCAGGCCTGCCGGCAGATAAAAGTCTGGAGTGAGCTTGGCCACGAAGAGCTGACCGTGGCGGTGAACTTGTCGACGGTGCAACTGGGCAGCAGCAGCCTGGTGAATGAGGTACGCCTGGCACTGGAGCGCCATGCACTGCCGCCGTCCCGGCTGGTTCTGGAAATTACCGAGTCCACGGCCATGGGCGATGCGGAGGAGAGCTTCAGCGTGTTGAACCGGTTGTCTGCGCTGGGCGTGTCCATTTCCATCGATGACTTCGGCTCCGGCTATTCCAGCCTGCTCTACCTCAAGCGGTTGCCGGCCAATGAGCTGAAAATAGACAGGGGATTTGTGCGGGAGCTGAAGCGGGGCAGTGATGACGAAGCCATAGTTCGGGCCGTGATTGCCCTGGGAAAAACGCTCAATATGAAGGTGGTGGCCGAAGGAGTGGAAACCCGAGAGCAACAGGCATTGCTGGCCGAGCTCGGCTGTCATTCCCTGCAGGGCTATTTACTGGGCAGGCCTTCGGCCCCCGAGACGCTGGTGCTGGGTAATTCGGGATCAGGGGAGAGTGCCGGGGCGTTAGCGGCACCTTCTCATACCGTAACGGTTGTTAATCGGGAGGAGCAACCGGTTGCTGGATAACGCTTTTCTTTGCCTTTGGTGCTGGTTAGAATTCCTGCCCATTTCCATTCGGCAAGAAAGGATCCTTCATGGCAACGACGCCCTCGGCAGGTCGGCCGGGAAGACAATATTTGCCAGCGATATGGCGGCGAATATTGTTCGTTGTCATGCTGAGCTGCCCCTCTTTTTTTATTCACGCCGAGGCGTCCTTCCACCAGGGTGACTGTGTCAACCTGTGTTACCAGATTGAACAACTCCATGTCGATTATTTGCCGACGGCCCCGCTTACTTTATCCCAAATAAGGGCGCTGCCGGCGTCTCCGCTAACATTGCCATGGTCGGCCGGCTTTA
Organism: Oceanimonas sp. MB9; assembly: GCF_011319775.1. Classification (NCBI taxonomy): domain Bacteria; kingdom Pseudomonadati; phylum Pseudomonadota; class Gammaproteobacteria; order Aeromonadales; family Aeromonadaceae; genus Oceanimonas; species Oceanimonas sp. MB9. Next base: position 815,314 of record NZ_VFBE01000009.1, read on the forward strand.
CTTCGCAGCCGGCCTTTTTTCTTTTGACCTTGCACACCGAACGGGATCATCTTCAACAGATTATTGAGGTGTCACCGACCTTTCTCGAAAAGGTAACGCTGCGCCCATTGCTTGCAAGGCCAGGGGCAAAGCACGAACAATATATTGAACAAACTCAGGGCCTCGATGTTGCCGCCGGCGGGAATCATCAGGTATTCAGGCACGCCGCCTTTGATGTACGCCTTGCTGGCGCAGGAGAGCACCATTTTTTGCTGACCCTGGACAGCCGTTCCGCCAAGGCCCTGCAGTTGTCGTTCTACACGCAGGAAGCCTATTACCAGAAAGACATTACTTCGGCCATTGGCTTTATGCTGCTGTATGGCTCCCTGGGCATGATGGTACTGATTACGCTGCTGACCGGCCTGGTGCTGCGGGAAAGTGTGTATCTGGTGTATTCGCTTTATGTTCTGGCAAGCAGCTGCATTCATTTTATTGCGCAGGGCTGGGCGAAATACCTGGGATTCTGGTTTGAGTCGGTGCCTCAGCTGGATGTCATGGCATTGATGATGATGCTTACCCTGGTGTCTGGCATTGAGCTGATCCGTATTACCAATCTTCATATTCATTACCCACGGTTATGGCGATGGCTGCGCGCCGGCGGCCTGATAATGGTCGCCGGGCTGCTGTGCCTGCTGTGGGCCGGTCATTACTCCCTGGTGTCGGCCAGTCTGCAGGTTGTCTTTCTGCTGCTAATCCTCTTTATGACCTTGATGACGGCCGTGCTTTCTTTTAAGGGGGAAAGGGCGGCGCAAATATATCTGCTGGCCTTTGTGGCGCACAATGTTTCCTCGGTGATTCGAATTCTGGCCAGTTTTGGTGTGGTGTCACTGGGAGCCTTTTCGCTGTTTGCAATCAATGTCACCATCGTGATCCATGCTTTGCTTATTTATCTGGCGGTACTGGCCCGCGTAAAGCACCTGAAGGCGGACTCCGTCCGCCTTGAAAAAATGGATATCAAACTGAAATTTGAGATGCGGTTGCGAGAACTGCAGGCCCGTTTTTTCAAGCTGCTGACGCATGATTTCAGGATGCCGGTCAGCGTTATCGGGCACGCGCTGGAACAAGACGATGCGGGCAAGCCCGAAAGCATGCGCGTGATTCGGCATCAGTTCTTTCGGCTGGAACAGCTGATCGATCAATATGTCGATATGCATTTCAAACTTGATGTCGCCAGGGATGACGGTGCACCAACGGATATTGCCGATGTCCTTGAGGCCGTGGTTGCCCATTATCAGTTTGCCAGCGACCGTCATGAAATAAGCCTGACGCCGGTTTCCGCGCTGCCCTGTCGCCTCAATGCCGGCATAATGGAAATGATCGTCGGCAACCTGATCAGTAACGTCATCAGGCATGCCCCTGAGGGCACCCATTGCGAGGTCCGTGGCTGGCAGGAAAAGGACCAGTTGTTGATTCAGGTATGTGACGACGGGCCGGGCATTCAACGACTCAACAAGGGGGTGGGCCTGACCCTGACATGGGAAGCGGTGGAGTCTCTTGACGGGCAGATTGAATTTTTTTATTCCCCTGACAGCGGCAATACCTTTGTGCTGCGGTTTTGTGAGGCTATCGTCACAAACAGCCTGTCTCAATCGGAACAGCCAATGATAGGATCCGTTACCTGAATCAGGTCCATTTCGGCGGATACCATGAATATACTGGTTGTTGAAGACGACGCAGACTGGAGCCAGATCCTGAGTGATACGCTGGAAGCGGCCGGCTACGCCGTATCAGTCTGTCATTCCTTGCAGGCTTTGTGGCACAACCTCAATCATGTCACGCCCCATGCCATTGTGCTGGATGCCCGGCTACCCGACGGTTGCGGCATTGAGGCGCTTACGGCGATCAGAAGGCGCTTGCCGTTTACCGGCATCATCATGCTAACCGGCATGGTGCAGCGCCAGTTTCGCGTAAAGGGCTTACTGGACGGGGCGGATTGCTACCTGACCAAACCCGTGATGGCCGATGAAGTGCTGGCCAATTTGTGTGCCGTGCTGCGGCGGTCATCCGTTACTCCGAAGACGGAAAACATGCCGGCGCTGTCCATCGGCCGCCAGTGCCTGTTCGTGCCCGACGGTGGCGAAATCGCCCTCACACCCCAGGAGTTCAGCGTGCTCAGGGAGCTAATACGGCAACCCTTGAATCCGGTCAGCAAGGGACACCTGATAGCTTCGCTTGGCTACAGCGATTACGAATACGACGGCCACCGGCTGGAAACCCTGATGTATCGCCTCAGGCGCAAGCTGAAGCGCATTGGCAGCGAGCTCAGCATCAAGGCCGTTTATGGCAAGGGCTATCATATCAATCTGCCGGTGACCTTGGTGGCCTGAGCACCGCCGTCAGCCCAGCCGCCAGCTGTGGTAGCGGGCCAGCCAGGCCAGCAGCCGCTCGGGGGCATGGGCCCGTTTCCACTCGCCGGCGGCATACTTGTTGGCTTCTGCCAGGGTGGGGTAGACGTGAATGGTACCCAGTATTTTGTTGAGGCCAAGGTTGTGCTTCATGGCGAGCACGTATTCCGCCAGCAGCTCACCGGCGTGTTCGGCCACTATGGTCACGCCCAGAATGCGGTCCCGGCCGGGCTCGGTGAGCACCTTGATAAAGCCCTGCTCGGCGCCGTCGGTAATGGCCCTGTCGAGCTCCTCCAGGTCAAAGCGGGTGACGTCAAAGGCCAGGCCTCGTTGCTTGGCCTCTTGCTCATTCAGGCCCACCCGGGCCACCTCCGGATCGACAAAGGTACACCAGGGAATAACCCGGTAATCCACGGCAAAGCGTTTGAACTGGCCAAACAGGGCGTTCACGCTGGCATACCAGGCCATGTGGGCGGCGGTGTGGGTGAACTGATAGGGGCCGGCCACATCGCCGGCGGCGTAAATATTGGGATACAGGGTTTCCAGGTATTCATTGGTGTCTATGGTGCGCTCGGCGGGAATGCCCAGTTCCTGCAGGCCGTACCCCGCCAGCCGGGCGCGGCGGCCCAGGGCCAGCAGCAGTGTGTCAGCATCAATCTCGATGGCACTGTCGTCCTGCCGAGCATGCAGCCGCATTCCGGTACCGTTGGTTTCAACATGGTCCACATCACATCCGGTCAGCACCTGCACGCCGTCGGCGACAAGGGTACGTTTCACCCATTCGCTCACTTCCGAGTCTTCCTTTGGCATCAGCCGCGCATTGCGCTGCACCAGGACAACCCTTGAGCCCAGCCGGGCAAAGGCCTGGGCCAGTTCGCAGCCGATGGGGCCGCCGCCCAGCACCAGCAGCCGTGCCGGCGGCGTTTCCCGCTCACGCATGGCCTGCCACAGGGTATCGCTGGTGAGGTAGTTCACCTCTTTCAGGCCCGGCAGATTTGGCACCAGCGGCTCGGCGCCGGCGGCGATAATGATGCTGCGGCTGCTGAGCCGCTGCGTCTGGCCTTCGGCGGTGATGATCTCCACCGTCCAGGGATCGACCAGCCTGCCGTAGCCTTTGACCACCTCCACGCCAAGAGCGGTATATCGCTCCACGCTGTCGTGAGGCGCCACCTTGTCGATAATGCGCCCAACGCGGGCCATGACTCGTGTAAAGCTGAAACTGGGCTCGCCGGCGTTCAGGCCGTAACGGTCGGCATGGCGCAGCTGGTGGGCCACTCGTGCGCTTTTTATCAACGCCTTGCTGGGCACGCAGCCGGTGTTGAGGCAATCACCGCCCATGTCGCCGGCTTCAATCAGGGTGACCCTGGCCTTGACCGTGGCGGCGATATAGGAGCTGACCAGGCCGGCGGCACCGGCACCGATGACGATCAGGTTGCGATCGAAGCGCCGGGGTGGGGTATGGCCTTTCAGGGCCCGGTGGCGCCGTACCCGTTGTAGCACCAGACGGGCCAGCCAGGGGAACAGCCCCAGCAGGGCAAAGGATCCCAGCAGCATGGGCGAGAGAATGTCGCCGGGCTGCTCAATGGCGGCCAGCTGGGTCCCGGCATTCACATACACCAGGGTGCCGGGCAACATGCCGAGCTGGCTGACCCAGTAAAAGGTGCGAATGGCCAGGGGGGTGAGCCCCATTACCAGGTTGATCACAAAAAATGGAAACACCGGCACCAGCCTGAGGGTAAAAAGGTAAAAGGCACCGTCTTTTTCAATGCCTCTGTTAATGGCCTGTAGCCGGTTGCCAAAGCGTCCCTGCACCTGTTCACGCAACAGAAAGCGTGCCACCAGAAAAGCCAGGGTGGCGCCGAGGCTGGAGGCGAACGATACCAGCACCAGCCCCTCAACAATACCGAACAGGGCACCGGCAGCCAGGGTCATGACGGCGGCGCCGGGCAGTGATAACGCCGCCATCAGCACATAGAGCAGGAAAAAGCCGCCGGCCATCAGCCAGGGTGATTCGGCACGCACGCCGGCAATGGCGGCCTGGTGTTGCTTGAGCGCATCCAGGGTGAGCCAGCGATCCAGATCCAGGATGAAAAAGGCGAGTATCAGCAGCACAACCAGTGCCAGCAACAGTATTTTTTTCATGGTTGGATTTCCTTAAGCCCGTTTACCGTGCAGTCGAAGCGGAGGGCCGAATTCTTACGGCTAGACTTGATACTAGTCGTTTGTTTTACCGGGGAGAGATCATGCGCACACGCCTAGCCTGGAGTCTGGCCGGCCTGCTGGCGCTGTTGCCCATCGCCGGCCTGCTGGTGCTGATCAAACTCGCCCAGTTCGGTGCCATGGCCGAGGTCGCCGAAAACATGGTGATACCGCCGGAGCGGGTCACCGCCATGGCGGTGCGCGAGCATCAATGGCAGCCGCAGGTAACGGCGGTGGGCACGGTGTCAACGCTGCAGGGGGCGGTGCTGCGCACCGAGGCCGAGGGCGTGGTGGCCGAGGTGGCCTTTGCCCCGGGGGCCAGGGTTGAGGCCGGTGAGGTGTTGCTGCGCCTGAATGACGACATTGAACAGGCGCAGCTGCAGGAGGCCGCCGCAGCCGCCGAGCTGGCGCGACTGTCGTTGCGCCGGGCCCGGGCGCTGCGGCAAAGCGGCAGCCTGGCCCAGGGGGAGCTCGACGAGGCCGAAAGCCGTTACCGCCAGGCCCGCGCCCGCCAACGGCTGATCGAGGCGCAGATTGCCAAAAAAATGCTGCGCGCGCCCTTTGCCGGCCGGCTCGGCATTCGCCGCACCAGCCCCGGCCAGTTTCTCGACAAGGGCACTCCTGTGGTGTCGTTGCAACGCCTGGATTCGGTACTGGTGGACTTTTCCCTGCCGCAGCAGCGTCTGGCGGGGCTGCGCATCGGGCTGCCGGTGGCGATCACCGCCGATGCCTGGCCCGGCATGACCTTTGAAGGCAAGGTCAGCGCCTTTGATCCCGAACTGGATGCCGTCAGTCGCAGCGTGCGGGTGCAGGCCAGCCTGAGCAATCCCGATGAGCGTTTGCGTCCGGGCATGTTCGTGCAGCTGACCATGGCCCAGCCGCCGGTGCAGTCACTCCTGCTGGTGCCGCTTACGGCGGTGATCCACGGTCCCGAGGGCGATGCGGTGCTGGTGATTGAACGCGGCGACGGCGATGGGGCTGTGCTGCGCCACCAGCCGGTGCGGCTGGGACGGCGGCTGGGGGATTTTGTGGCGTTGAGCGAGGGGGTCAGCGCCGGCGAGCGGGTGGTGTCATCCGGTGTGTTCAAGCTGTTCCCCGGCATGGCGGTGGAAGTCGACAACCGGCTGGCGCCGGACTTCTCCCTTGATCCGCAACCGGACAACAGCTGATGCCCGCCTTTACCGACTTGTTCGTGCGACGCCCGGTGCTGGCCCTGGTGGTCAGCCTGATCATCGTGATTGCCGGGGCCCAGGCCTGGTGGTCGCTCAGCGTACGCCAATATCCCGAAAGCGAGAACGCCTCGGTGATCGTGGCCACCCCTTACGTGGGTGCCAGTGCCGAAGTGGTGCGCGGCTTTGTCACCACTGCCATTGAAGGGGCCATCGCGTCTGCCGACGGCATTGATTATGTGGAGTCCAAGAGTCTGCTGGGCCTGTCCCTGGTCACCGCCCGGCTCAAGCTCAACTACCCGCCCACCCAGGCCCTGGCCGACATTACCGCCAAGGTCAACGAGGTACGCAACCAGTTGCCCGCCGAGGCCGAGGTGCCCGCCATCAGCGTGCAGTCGGCAGACTCCGAGTTTGCCGCCGCCTATCTGAGTTTTTCTTCCGAGCGGCTGTCCCAGAGCGAGATTACCGACTATCTGGTGCGCATGGTGCAGCCCAGGCTGGCGGCCTTGCCCGGGGTGCAGCGGGCCGAGATCTTCGGCGCCCGCACCTTTGCCATGCGGGTGTGGCTGCAACCCGAGCGGCTGGCGGCCCTGGGCATCAGCCCCGCCGAGGTGAGCCAGGCCCTGGCCGCCAACAATTTTCTGTCGGCGGTGGGCAGCACCAAGGGCGCCCTGGTGCAGGTCTATCTCACCGCCAACACCGATCTGCACCGCCCCGAGCAATTTCGGCAACTGGTGGTCAGGGCCAGTGGTGACACCCTGGTGCGGCTGGAAGACGTGGCCCGGGTGGAGCTGGGGGCGGAAGACTACGACACCGAGGTTAGCTTCAACGGCCAGACGGCGGTGTTTATGGGGATCTTTCCGCTGCCCAATACCAATGTGATCGAGGTGATTGCCGGGGTGCGCGCCGATCTCGCCAGCCTCAAGGCGGATCTGCCCGCCGGCATGGCGGCGGAAATTGGCTACGATGCCTCGGAATACGTGGACAACGCCATTCGTGAGGTGGTCGGCACCCTGATGGAAACCCTGCTGATTGTGGTGGCGGTGATCTTTGTATTTCTCGGCTCCTGGCGCTCGGTGCTGGTGCCGGTGGTGGCCATTCCGGTGTCCCTTATCGGCGCCGTGTTTCTGATGCAGCTGTTTGGTTTTACCCTCAACCTGCTCACCCTGCTGGCCATCGTGCTGTCGGTAGGACTGGTGGTGGACGACGCCATCGTCATGGTGGAAAACGTGGAGCGGCACTTGCGGGAAGGCCGTACGCCAAAGGAAGCGGCGCTCATCGGCGCTCGGGAGCTGATGGGGCCGGTGATCGCCATGACCATGACCCTGGCGGCGGTGTACATTCCCGTGGGACTGCAGGGTGGGTTGACCGGCTCGCTGTTTCGGGAATTTGCCCTCACCCTGGCGGGGGCGGTGATCATCTCCGGCCTGGTGGCGCTGACCCTGTCGCCCACCATGAGCGCGGCCCTGCTGAAAAGCGCCGAGCGTGAAGAACGGGGCCTCACCGGACGGGTCAACCACGCCTTTGACCGGCTGCGACTGGCCTATGGTCGCTGGCTGGCGCAGGTATTGGCCCGGCGCACGGCGGTGTATGTGCTCTGGGGCGGCCTGGGGCTGCTGGTGGTGCCCATGTACCTGTTTTCTCCCAGGGAGCTGGCGCCGCTGGAGGATCAGGGCTTTATGTTCGGCATCGTCAACAACGCCGCCAACGCTTCGGCGGATCAGAAGGTACATTTTGGTCGGGCGGCAGAGCGCGTGTTTCTCGAGGCGCCGGAGCGGGCGCTGACCTTTCAGATTTTGTTGTCGCCCTCGGATCCCTTTGCCGCCGCCCTGGGGGTGGGCGGCTTCAGCGGCATGGTGGTCAAACCCTGGGATCAGCGCACACGCAGCATTCGCGAGATGGTGCCGGAGATACAATCGGGCATGAACGCCATTCCCGGTTTGCAGGTGTTTGTGGCCCAGCCTCCGGCCTTGCCCGGCGGCAGCAACTTTCCGGTGGAGTTTGTGATCACCTCCACCGACGAGCCCGCCGACATGCTGGTTTATGCCCGGCAATTGCAGCAGGCGGCCATGGAGAGCGGACTGTTTTACTTTCCGCCGGAGATCGATCTGAAAATCGACCAGCCCCAGACCGAGATCGTGCTCGACTACCAGAAGCTGGCGGCACTGGGGCTCACCCAGCGCCAGGTGGGCCTGGATCTGGGGGCGGCCCTGGGGGGCAACTACGTCAACCGTTTCAATATTGACGGTCGCGCCTACAAGGTCATTCCGCAACTGGTGCGGGCCGAGCGGCTCAACCCGGAGCAGCTGGGTGATATTTACCTGCGCGGGCCGGGTGCGCAGCTGGTGCCGTTGTCGGCCATCGCACGGCTTGAAAACAGCACGGTGCCGCGCTCCCTCAATCGCTTTCAGCAGCTTAACGCCATCAAGCTTTCGGGCCTGACCGGGAGGCTGGACGAAGGCCTGGCGGCGCTGGAAAACGCGGCCCGCGAACTGCTGCCGGCGGATTACACCATCAACTACACCGGCGAATCCCGTCAGCTGCGCACCGAAGGGGGCAAGTTTCTGCCGGCGCTGGGGCTGGCCATCGTGATGATTTTTCTGGTGCTGGCGGTGCAGTTCAACTCCTTTCGCGATCCCCTGGTGATCCTGCTGGGCTCGGTGCCCCTGGCGATGTTTGGCGCGCTTATTTTTACGGTGCTGAAAATGCCCAACCCGGATCTGCCGTTCTGGACCGACGGCTGGACCACTACCCTGAACATCTATGCTCAGGTAGGGCTGGTTACCCTGGTGGGACTGGTGGCCAAGAACGGCATTCTGATCGTGGAATTCGCCAACGGCCTGCAGCGCCAGGGCCGGGCCAAGGCCGAGGCCATCGAGCAGGCGGCCATGACCCGACTGCGGCCGGTGCTGATGACCTCGGCCGCCACCGTGGCCGGGCACTTTCCGCTGATCCTGGTGGACGGGCCCGGCGCGGCAGCCCGCAACGCCATCGGCCTGGTGCTGGTGGGGGGCATGGCCATCGGCACCTTCTTCACCCTGTTTGTGGTGCCCTCGCTTTACCTGCTGCTGGCGCGCCGGCACGGCGGCGCCAAGGAGGCATAATGATGGATTTCAAAGGAGCCAGCACGGCCCTGGTGCTGGCCGGTGGCGGCAGTCTGGGCGCGGTACAGGTGGGCATGCTGCAGGCGCTGCTGGAGCACGGTTTTCGCGCCGACATGGTGGTGGGAGCCTCGGTGGGGGCCATTAACGGCGCCTATTTCGCCGCCCGGCCGCACCGGCGCGGGGTTGAAGAGCTGGCCGACATCTGGCTGGCGCTGCGCAGTGAAGACGTGTTTCCCATTCATACCTTCAGCGCGCTCAAGTCATTGCTGCTGGGGCAGAACCACCTGGTGCAGGCCGACGCCCTGGGTCATCTGCTCGAGCGCCGCTTGCCGGTGAGCCGCATTGAGGACACCGAACTGCCCCTGCACATTGTGGCCACCGAGCTGCTTACCGGGCAGGAAACCGTGCTGTCGAACGGACCACTGCTTGAGGCCTTGCTGGCCAGCGCCGCCATTCCGGTGGTGTATCCGCACCGGGAGATCGCGGGCAAGGCACTGGTGGACGGCAGTGTGGCCAGCAACACCCCCATCGCCAGCGCCGTGGCACTGGGGGCGGAGCGGCTGGTGGTGCTGCCCACCGGGTTTGGCTGTGCCTGCCCGGCGGTGCCGGCGACCATGGCCTCGCTGGCCCTGCATACCCTTAACCTGCTCAGCATGTGGCAACTGGTGCGTGACGTGGAGCACTATCAGGACAGGGCCGACATTCATGTGGTGGCGCCGCTGTGCCCGCAGGCGGTGTCGGTGTTTGACTTCTCGGTGACCGCCGGGCTACTGCGCCGGGCCCGGCTGCACACCCAGCGCTGGTTGCGGGAAGGGGGCATGGCTCACCGGGGCGTGCCCGAGAGCCTGCGGCCCCACCAGCATGGCGACGGCATGTAATAAACCCAGGGGCGAAGGCGACTACTGAAGCAGGTGGCCTCGTCGCGACGCCGACCGCCAAATCGGCGTCCAGTTACATGGCAAGCAAGACAAGGAGTCAGTCATGGTTGAATTTCCCGTTATCGCCCTGGTGGTCATGCTGGCTGGCGTAGGCCTGCTGAGCCTGATGCTGGCCCCCAGGGTGCGCACCGCCGAGGGCTTTTTTGCCGGACAGAACGAACAGGGTGGGGCGCCAGGGTTGCTGACCCTGGTGTTTTCCCAGGTTACTACCTGGATCTTTGCCCGCTCCCTGCTCAACGCCGCCATTCTTGGTTATTTCTACGGCGTGGCCGGGGCCCTGGCCTACAGCGCCTATTACGGCTCATTTCTTACCGGCTGGTTGATTGTGGACCGGCTGCGTTATCGCTACGGGGCCCACAACATTCAGGGCTTTCTTGCCGCGCGCTTTGGCCGGGTGGGAGTGAGTTGCTACAACCTGCTGATCTCGTTGCGGCTGCTCAGTGAGGTATTTGCCAACCTGCTGGTGGTGGGCATGGTGTTTGGTCTGGCCGGCAGCCAGGCCCACACCGTCGCCATGGTGGCGGTGGCCGGGCTGACCCTGCTCTATTCCATGAGCGGCGGGCTGCGGGCCTCGCTGCGCACCGATGTGCTGCAAATGGGGTTGTTGCTGGTGCTGATCGCGTTGCTCACCCTGCAAGCGCTTATGCATCCCTTGTTCAGCTGGCCGGCGGTGCTGGCCAGCAGTCCGGAGTGGACCAGCCCGGGCTGGATCTTACTGGCGGTGGCGCTGCTGCAGGTGCTGAGTTACCCGCTGCACGATCCGGTGATGATGGACAGGGGCTTTCTCGCCGACCGAGGCACCACCCGGCGCAGCTTTATTCATGCCTTCTGGCTGTCGGCCCTGTTGATCCTGGCCTTTGGTCTGCTGGGGGTCTTTGCCGGGCTGCAGGCCACCGATGGAGAGGAATTGCTGCCCGCCCTGCAGCGCCTGCTGGGCACCCATGCCATGCTGCTGCTGGGACTGGCGCTGGTGATCTCGGCCGCTTCTACCCTGGACTCTACCCTGGCCAGCGCCGCCAAGCTGATGGTGATGGACATGGGGCTGGGCCGGCCCACCGCCGGCAGTGGCCGGCTGGCCATGGCCGGCTTTGCCCTGGGTGGCCTGGTGCTGGTGTTTACCGGCAGCCAGGACCTGTTTGACGCGGTGGCGGTGAGCGGCACCGCGTCGCTGGCACTGACGCCGCTGATCCTGTTCTGCATTCTGGGTGGACGCGAGGTGGCGCGCTGGAGCTTTGTGCTGACCTTTGTCCTGGCGGTGGCCGGCGCCGCGCTGTATTTCCTGGAAAAAGGCGGCCATGTCAGCCTGATTGGCCCGTGGTTTGGCGTGGAGCACAGCTACGCCAAGTTGCTGGTGATCACCCTGGTGATACTGGCCGCCGGTCTGTTGAGCTTTTTTCTTGGGCTCAAGCCCCGCGCCCCCGCGGCGCACACGGCGGGGAATTCCGAAGATCCCAACACCTGATCCGTCGGGGCGGTCGATCTCTTTGGCGCGGGCTGCTCTGTTCGGTTACCCTGCGGGACTCAGATGCAAGGAGTTCCGCCATGGCCAACCTGTTTCATTCACTGCCCACGAGCCTGCCCGAAGAGCGGTTTGACGAGCTGCTGCGCACCCCTGATGTGCGCATCGAGCGCATTTTGTCCCGTGGTCACAGCTCGCCCGCGGAAGGCTGGTACGATCAAGCCGAAGACGAATGGGTGCTGGTGCTCTCCGGCAGCGGTACCCTGGAGTTTGAGGATGGCCGCCGGCAGCGGCTTGAGCCCGGCGATCACCTGCATATACCCGCCCATCAAAAGCACCGCGTCAGCCATACCGCCCCCGATGAGATCACCCTCTGGCTGGCGGTGTTTTTTCCTGCCAAACACTGAGGAGCCAGGATATGCAACCACAGCAGCCGGTCATTACCCTGGCGCCCATCGCATCACACCAGGATACCGCCATTGCCCAAATCATTCGCACCGTGGGCGCCGAATTCGGCGCCGTGGGCGAAGGGTTCGGCCCCGGGGACGCGGAAGTGCAGTGCATGAGCCGGCATTACACCGCCGAGCGCAACAGCCGCTACCTGGTGGCGGAGATGAACGGTCGAGTGGTGGGCGGGGCCGGACTGGCGCCGCTGAGAAACGACTCGAAAATCTGCGAGCTGAAAAAACTGTTCTTGCTGCCCGAGGCCCGGGGCCACGGCATTGGCCGGCGGCTCGCCGTGGCCTGTCTGGACTTTGCCCGGGAGCGGGGGTTTTCGTCCTGTTATCTCGACACCCTGAGCAGCATGACCGACGCCATTGGCCTTTATGAACGGTTGGGTTTTCGTCACCTCGATCAGCCGCTGCTGGCCTCTGAACACGGTGGCTGCGACGTCTGGATGTTAAAGGCGCTGTAATTGCCCAAGGGCGAGCCGGGGCAGGGATGTGTGGTTTGAGATTCGAATGCCATTGTCTTTCATGGTGGGGCGCTATAGGGTGAACAAGCCCCATATCGAGACGGAAAAGGAAGGCCCATGTCACCACGCCACGCGCTTGTGCACCAGCTTGGAATACCTTACCCCCTAATTCAGGCCCCGATGGCGGGGGTGTCCACGCCCGAGCTTGCCGCCGCCGTGTCCAACGCCGGTGGTCTCGGCTCCCTCGGTATCGGTGCCAGCTCGGTGAGTGAGGCCCGTCGCCAGATTGAACAGACGCAACGACTTACCGACAGGCCATTCAACGTGAATGTCTTCTGCCATGCGCCGGCCCGCCGCAATGCGTCACTCGAAGCCGACTGGCTGGCGTATTTGACGCCGCTTTTTGCCGAGCAGGGGATAGAGCCGCCGGCCCGGCTGGAAGAAATTTATACCAGTTTCAATCACAACCGGCCCATGCAGGATTTGCTGGTGGAGTTGCGTCCGGCCGTGGTGAGTTTTCACTTCGGCCTGCCCGCTGCGCAACTGCTCGACCGGCTGCACGATGCCGGGGTGATCACCCTGGCCAGTGCCACCAGTCTGGAAGAAGCCCGGCAAATTGATGCCGCCGGCATTCACGGCATTGTGGCCCAGGGCATAGAGGCTGGCGGGCACAGGGGCATTTTTGACCCCGATGCTTCCGACTCGCAATGGACGACCGCCGAGCTGGTGGCCTTGCTGGCTGAGAAATGTCGTGGGCCGGTGATCGCCGCCGGCGGCATCATGGATGGCCAGGACATGCAAAGCATGCTGGCCTTGGGCGCCGCGGCGGTGCAGCTGGGTACCGCCTTTGTGGCCTGCCCGGAATCGGCGGCCAGTGCCGCCTACCGGCGGCAATTGCTCGAGGCCAGCGAGAACCAGACCCGGCTGACCCGCACCCTTTCCGGTCGTCCGGCGCGAGGGCTGGCTAACCGCTTTATCCGCTATGCGGAATCGGCCGGGGCGCCAGCTCCGCCCGACTATCCGGTGGCCTATGACGCGGCCAAGCGGCTGCATGGCGCCGCTGTGGTCCGGGGCTGCTATGACTTCGCCGCCCACTGGGCGGGTCAGGGCGCGGCGCGGGCGAGGGCCATGCCGGCGGCCGAACTGGTGGCCAGCCTGGTGCAAGAGGCGCGATGGCAGCCTTGAGCACGCCCGTATTCTGGCGGGATGCGCGCATGCCGCAGGTAGAGCTGCGCCGTAGCGATGACGGGCGCGCTGTCGGTTACGCGGCTCACAGTCACCCCCAATGGTCCCTGGGTGCCATTACTGCAGGTGAAAGCAGCTTTTTGTATCGCCAGGCCCGTTATCGTGTCGCTGCCGGCAATCTGGTATTGATGAACCCGGACTGGGTGCATGCCTGTAATCCCGTTGAGGGCAAGCCCTGGGCCTACTACATGATGTATGTGGATACCGCCTGGCTGACCCGGCTTCGGGCTGACAACGGTCTGCTGCCTGATCGAGACTGGCGGGACATCAGCACCGCCGTGGTGGCCGAGCGTCGCTGGTTTGATGGCTATTTGCGGTTAGCCGCCTGTCTGCAGAGCCCCCGGCTGCCGTTGCTGCAAAAGCAGACGGCGCTGGTGGAATATCTGGAAAGCCTGATGCAGCATCTGGCAGGACATTCGGTGCCGTATCCAGCGCCGGTGCCGAAAAGGCTGCGCCAGTTGGCCGATTACCTTGACGCCCACAGCCTTGAAGAGGTGTCACTCGATGAGCTGTGCTGCCAGTGCGGCTACAGCGCCGGCCATCTGGTGCGTGTGTTCAGGCAGCACTTTGGCATTACGCCCCATGCCTACCTGCTCAACCGACGGGTCCAGCATGGCCAGCGGCAACTGAAGGCGGGTGTGCCTATCGCCGAGGTGGCACTCAATATGGGGTTTTCCGATCAGGCGCATTTTCAGCGTACCTTCAAGCGACTGGTGGCCGCCACGCCGGCTCAGTATCGCAGTAAGTAGAGGCCACTGGCGGCCAGCATCAGGGCCATCAGCCGGTTCAGCACGGTCAGCCAGCGGGCGCTGGAGATATGGCGGCGCAGGCCGCTGCCCAGCCACAGCCAGCACATCAGCGAACACCAGCAGATAGGCAGATAGAGCAGGGCGAACAGCCCGGTTTGCGCCAGGCTGCCATCGGTATAAACGGCGATGCCGGAAGCCGATGCCAGCCAGGCCTTGGGATTGAGCCATTGCATCAGGGCTCCTGTCAGCAAGCCCGGGGCCACCCTGGCATCGCTGGCGGGCAGGTTACTTGAGGCGGTAGCCAGCTTAATGCTCATGTAAAGCAGAAAGCCGACACCGGCCCAGTGCAGCCACTGCATCAGGCCTGGCTGTTCCTGCAACACACCATGCAACCCCAGCCCAATGGCCAGAAACAGCACGACGAACCCCAGGGTGGCGCCGGTAACCAGGAGCAGCCCGCGTGCTAACGGCTGATGCAGGCCGCTGCTCAGACACAGCAGATTGACGGGACCGGGGGAGATGGAGGCGGCCAGTGCGAACAGCGACATGGGCCAAATCAGGGAAAGGGTCATGGATACTCCTGGCATACTGGTTGAAAGCCGGGCCAGTGTGCAGGAGTGCTGCAGGGAAATATTGAACGAAATTGATATGGCAAAGCACCGGGCGGCAGACGCCCGGTGTCTTTACAGATCGTAGGGTTCGACGGTGACGCCTTCCAGCGAATAGGCCGCGTCGGCAATGTCATGGCTGGCACTTACCGTGCTCAGGGTGCCGGTTACCCAGACCGCATCCCACAGGTCGTCCACTTTGGCGCCCTTGGGATAGTTGACGTAGACAATCTGGTTGGTGGGCGGTGGCGGCACGTGAATGCAGGCGCCGAAATAGGGCACCAGAAAGAACTGGGTGATCTTTTCGCTGTCGCCTTCCAGCGGCACCACAAAACCGGGTAACCGAATCTTTTTGCCATTGAGTGCCGGCACCACTTTGCCCACCGGCTGAAGGGGAATGGCGAGTTCGTCGTCGTGATCCACCTCGGGAAAGGGGGGCGGGTTCAGCTGCTCTTCCAGCGGGATCAGATCATCCCACTCGGTCAGCTGGTAGTCATCGGCCAGGGCGGGGCCGGCCAGCAGTGCCAGCCCCATCAGTGCGTGTGTCAGTTTCACTGCTTGATACTCATACCGTCGTTAAGGGAATAGCGAAAGGCCTGGGCCGCCGGCAGCAGGCCGGTAATTATGCCCGCTCCCCAGATGGCCGCCAGCAGGCGCCACTCATCCATGGTTGGCAGCCCCGGCGTCAGCAGCAGCCCGTAATGGGCCTGCAGCAGGGGCGCGGCCGCCAGCAGAATGCCGTAGAGTATCAACAGTCCCAGGCCAATGCCAAGCAGGGTAAGCAGGGCTGCCTCCAGGGTGAGCAGGGCAAACAGATGTCGTGGCCCGGCACCCAGGGCGCGCAAAATGGCCAGTTCCCGGCGCCGGGCAGAGAGCCCGGCCAGCAGGGTGGTGAGCATGCCCAGCAGGCCGGCCACCACCACAAACAGGGCAATAAAGGCAATGGCCTGCTCCGCCAGGCTCATCATGCTCCACAACTCATGCAGGGCGGCGCCGGGCAGAATGGCCGACAGCGGCTCGGCCCGGTAATTGTTGATGCTGCGCTGCAGGCCAAAGGCCAGCACCCGGTTTTCCAGCCCCACCAGAAAGGCGGTGATGGCTTCGGGTTCAAGGCTGGCCTGGCGGGCCTCGGTCGGGGTCAGTTGTTGCGTCTGGCGGCCACTTTGCCACCCCAGGTGAATGGCTTCGAGCCCATCCAGGCGAATATGCACGGTTCTGTCTACCGGCGTGCCGGTGGGAGCGAGAATGCCCACCAGGGTAAAGGGCAGATCGTCGTGCAGGCTGAACGAGGTGTTGCCGGCGCCGTGGGCGATGATCAGCTCGTCGCCCAGTTGGTAGCCGAGCTGTCGTGCCACCTCGGCACCGATCACCGCCTCAAAGGTGTCGGTAAAGGGGCGTCCGTTGGCGAGCTCAAGGGATTGCTGCCGGCCATAGGCGTAATGACGAAAATAGTCTTCACTGGTGCCCAGCACCCGGTAACCCTGGTGGGAGTCGCCCAACGACAGCGGTACCGTCCAGGCCACGCCCTTTTGCTGGCGAATGCGCTGGTAGGACTCCCAGCTGATGTTGTTGGTGGGGTTGCCGATGCGAAACACCGAATACAGCAACAGGTTTATCTGCCCGGAGCGGGCGCCCACGATCAGATCGGTGCCCGAAATGGTGCGGGCAAAGCTGTCTTTCAGCTCGGTGCGCACCTTGTTGACGCCCACCAGCAGCAGCACGCTGATGGCAATGGCCAGCACCGTCAGGCCGGCGGTCAGCCGGCGTGACCACAAACTTTTAAAGGCCAGGCTCAGCATGAGGTTGCTCCGTTCAGTGCCTTGAGGGATTCCACTCGGGAAAACAACGGCTCCAGGCCGGTATCGTGGCTGACAAACACCAGGCCGCTGCCCTGATGGTCGCATTCGGCAAACAGCAGCGCCATAAAGGCGGCGCGACTGTCGGCGTCCAGCGCCGAGGTGGGCTCATCGGCAATGACCAGCTCGGGGCGACCGATCAGGGCCCGGGCGGCGGCCACCCGCTGCTGCTGGCCGATGCTGAGCTGATGCACCGGCTGTTGCCACAGCGCGTCGGGCAGTTGCAGGGCCGCGAGCAGGCGTTTGGCTTCCTGCTCGGCGGGGGCGGTCAGCCGCCGGCGCTTGTACCGTGAAAAGGTCAGCGCGGCGGTCACGTTTTCCACTACAGAGAGAAAGGGCAGCAGGTTGAACTGCTGAAAGATATAACCCAGGTGATCGGCCCGAAAACGGTCCCGCTTGTGTGCCGACAGGGCACCCAGATCCTGCTCGAGAATGTGCAGCGATCCGCGGGGGGCGGCGTGAATGCCCGCCAGCAGGCCAAGCAGGGTGCTCTTGCCGCTGCCGCTTGGGCCCTTGATAAAGAGCCGTTCGCCCGGCGCCAGGGTCAGCTCGCCAATATTGAGCAGGGCGGGCTGGCCGGGCCAGGCGAAATACAGATTGCGAATGGCGATCAACGGAGTCATGTTACCAGCTGGCCTGGGCTTGGTCCGGGGTCAGGGTGGCGGCCACCTGACCGGTTGGCAGAATGCCCTGCAGCTCAATGCGGGTAAAGCTGGGGAACTGTTCAAACAGGCTTACCTCGATGCCGGACAGCGCATCGGGCTGGCTGCACTGGTAGTGATAACTCAGGCTGATGTCCTTGTGGCCATGTTCGCCATCATGTTCATCATCATGGTGATGCTTGTGTTCGCCATCATGGTCGGCATGGTCGTCGTGGTGGTGTTCATCGCCGTTGGCATGGGCGACGTCGGTCAGGGTGCAGCCGGCGGTGGGGGTCAGGCTGAACAGCGCGGCGCCATCCCGGGCCTTGTTTATGGCGTGATCAAAGGCGGCCTTGTCTTCGCTGGTAGTGGGATTATGTTCAAAACCCACAATGTCGGCGGCGGGGGCAAACAGCTCCAGCACCAGGTGATTGCCGTCCTGAGCCAGGTTGAGTTGGCCAAAGCCATGCTCGTGCACACCCAGCTGGGTGTTGGCGGCCAGGGTAAGGGGCAGTACGGCAACGGCCAGGGCCAGGGGTTTAAGATTCATTCGATTCTCCGGTAGGCTAAATTTGTTATGTTATAACGAATCTTCGCCTTGGCTGTAAAGGTGCGCGGGCTGCTCGCGCATAAAGTCGATAAAGGCCTGCTCGGCCCGGGACAGTTGCCGCTCGGCGGGCCAGGCCAGACACAGGTCGAGAAAATAGGGCGTTTCAAAGGAGATGGGCACCAGATCATCGTCGTTTTCCACCGCCATGCGCAAAAACGAGGTCACCGCAAAGCCCTGTCGCACCACCGCCTTGAGCAGGGGGATCAGGTTGCTCTCAAAGCCGATGCGTGGCCGAATATTGCGCTGTCGGGCCATGTCGTCAATGTATTCCCGGTGGTGAAAGCCGTGATGAAACAACGCCAGCTCCTCCTGCAAAAAATCATCGAGGGCAAGGCGTTGGTGCCGGGCAAAGGGGTGATCCTTCGCCACCACCGCCACCATTTCTTCCCGCAGCAGGGGCTGGCTGCACAGGCCGGCGGGCAGATCTGCCGTCAGCGCAATACCGAGCCCGAGCCGACCGGTCAGCAACTTTGCCTGCAGGCTCTGGGTGCCGGCTTCTTCAACCACAATGTTCAGCCCCGCATAGCGATGCTTAAAGGCCATTAGCAGTGGTGGAAAATAAAACGTGCCCAGCATGCTGGGAATGCCAATGGTCACTTCACCGGCGTTGAGATCATGTAGCGCCGTCATATCCTGCTCGGCCAGTGCCAGGGCGCCCAGAATACGCTCGGCATGCTCGTGCAGGCGCTCGCCTTCGGTGGTGAGGTGAAGCCGGCCCTGACGGCGTTCAAACAGGGTTAGTCCCAGCTGGTGCTCCAGCTTCTTGATGGTCATGGTGACCGCCGGCTGAGCCAGGTGCAGCTGCTCGGCGGCCCGCGTGATGTTGCCGGTGTGGGCCACGGCGGCAAACTGACGCAACCAGCGCGGATCAATCATAACGTGACCTTATGAAATTAATAATTTTAATGTATTTAACTTATTTTCTGCTTCGGCGTAAGGTCAATACAGGAATTTTCCCGGAGCCCTGCCATGACCGATCTGAATACCGCCCTCTGGTGGCGAGCCACCCTGGCCCTGGGACTGGGCTCGGTGCTGGTGTTCGTCAACCTCTACGTGGCCCAGCCATTGCTGCCCTGGCTGGCGCGGGACTTTTCGCTGTCGGCGCTGGGGGCTGGCTGGGCACTGTCGGCGTCTACCCTGGGACTGGCGGCAGGCCTGTTGTTCTGGGCGCGCATCGCCGACCGCCTGGGTCGCCGTCGCGTGATGCTGGGTACCCTGCTGGTGGCCCTGTTGCTGGGGTTGAGCCTGGCCTGGGCGCCGGGATTTGTCAGCCTGGTGTTGTTGCGTGGATTGCAGGGATTTTTTCTGGCGGGCCTGCCGGCCACGGCGGTGGCCTACATGGGGGAAGAATTTACCCCCAGGGCGCTGGTGACCAGCATTGGCATTTACATTGCCGCCAACTCCCTCGGCGGTATTGCCGGGCGGGTGTTTGGCGGGCTGGTGGCCGAGCTGGCCGGGCACTGGCAGGCCAGCTTTTTGTTGCTGAGCGGCATCAGCCTGCTGTTGTGGGGACTGTTGCCCCGGCTGTTGCCCCCGTCCCGTTGCTTTGTGCCGGCACCAAAGGGGCAGGGTAGTGCCGCCCTGCTGGCTCATGTGCGAAATCCCCTGCTGTGGCCGGTATATCTGGTGGGCGGGCTCAATTTTATGGTGTTCCTCAATCAGTACACCTATGTGGCCTTTCACTTGTCGGCACCGCCCATTGCCCTGGCGCCGGCGGCCCTGGGGTTGCTGTTCCTGACCTACCTGACCGGCACCCTGGCGTCCGGCGTAAGCGGTGTTCTGGTTCGCAGGTTTGGTTTGTGCAATACCCTGCTGGGGGCCATCGGCATCATGGCGCTGGGCAGCCTGGGGCTGCTCAGCGAACGGTTGCCGGTGATCATCGCTTCGCTGCTGATAGACAGCTTTGCCTTTTTCCTGTCTCATGCCTGTGCCAGCAGCTGGGTAGGGCGCAGCGTGACTCAGGACAGGGCGCTGGCATCCTCCCTTTATCTGGTGTTTTACTACGCCGGTGCCAGCCTGGGCGGTCTTTATCTCTATCCCTTTTGGCTGGCGGCAGGCTTGCCCGGTGTCACCCTGGGCCTGATTGCGGTTATGACGGTGACCGGCTTCCTGGCCTGGCGGCTGAGGGGCCATGAACGGCGAGAGATGGCCAGTACGCTTCAGTAGCCTGGAATGAGCCTTGGCGAATGTCAGCCTGCCGCAGGCTCCTTGGTGGCGGAATTCACATCGTTGATTGCCAACCGATTAGTTATGCCAACATACATATATGTCTCACCCTTCGCGCGTCTGCCGCTGAAAATATCCACTCGGCACGGGCACCACCAGCCCGTTGGTTATTTCATGGGCAATGGTGTCGGCCAGAGACCGGCGGTGAAACTTAACCTGCAACGGAGGCAGGGAAAGGGTGAGCTCATCGGGCAGGCCCTTTTGCTCAAAGGGCACCTGCGGGTAGGTTTCAAGCAGGGCGGTGAGGTTGGGCACCACGATTTCCCCATGTTCCAGTCCGGTTGAGTGGCGTTTACCCGCTTTGGGGGCGGCCAGCTCCAGGCAGGGTACGGGGCCAAAGGGGCTGGCCAGCGGCCGGTGCAGGGCATAGGTGATAATGGGCCGACCGCCGATCATGCCTTCCACCAGCACTTGGCCATGGGCCGATAACCTGTCTTTCAGACTGATATATTCGTCATTGCTGGCGGCGCGGTAGCAGAGGTGATCCATGGGGCCCAGGGTTGCGGGCAGGCCATGGTCGGCCAGGCCGTTGGCCAGCTCGGCAAAGAAGGCGTCGGTATTGCCCAGCAGGGCATGGAGGGAAGGCATGGGGCTTACCATTTGCGTTTGGGCTCAAACAGCATGTCGAGCTCGGACTTTTCGTTTTCCTGCTCTTCCTTTTGCTGAACCGCCTGGAGTTGTTTGGTGTCGAGATCCCTCAGCCATTCCTGCAGGGTTTCTTCTACCTGCATCAGCTGTTCGTCCTTGTCGGGCAGATCCCGCAGTATCTTCTGACCCTTTTCCAGCATCTGCCGGGCGAGGGCGGTCTCGCGATTGCCGATGGCCATGCGAATGCGTTTGAGCAGGTTGGAGAGGTTAATCTTGAGTTGCAGCAGCTCCAGCCGGCGGTCTTCCAGCACAAAGGCCTGGGTGCCTACCTTGCCCCTGTTGTGCTCCAGCCTCACCACGTGGCGCAGGCGCTTGACCAGTTTGAGCATGTGCAGGGCCTGCTGATCCGAGTCGGGCTGCTTGAAAGAGCCCTGCACCGGCGGGTAATTCTCCTTTGCCTCGGTCAGCTGCTGGCGCACGCTGTTCAGGCGGGCCTGATACTGGGCGTTGCCTGGGTCGGCCTCGGCCATGGCGCGCAGGCAATGGTGGATGCGCTGGTACAACAACAGAACCAGGGCCCGGCTGAAGGGCAGCTGGCCGGCATTGAGCAACAGCTCCTCGGTTTCACTGATAATCTGGCTGTTTCGCAGCAGCAGGCTGCGCTTTTCCGCCGTCTGCTTCTGGCGGTATTGCTGCAGTATGTTGTACACGATCACAAGAAACAGCAGGGCGCCTATGGTTATCAGTACCAGGGTCAGGATCATCGGCAAACGGCTCGCTTAAAATGAGTCAGCGTGAATGGAAATGTTACCCCACTGGTGAGGCTTTGGCTAACGCCGTCCGTTAATAAACGGAGTTGATTCAGTTCGTTAGCACCGCATTAATATTCCCGAACGACACCAATGCAGAGGATCTTTTGCCAAGGTCTGATAGTATTTACACAAGTCACCAAGAATCTGGACCACCATGAAACTTCAGCAGTTGCGCTACATCGTCGAAGTTGCCAACCATAATCTCAATGTTTCCGCCACCGCCGAGAGCCTTTACACCTCCCAGCCCGGTATCAGCAAGCAGGTGCGCATGCTTGAAGACGAGCTGGGCATTCAGGTATTTGAACGCAGCGGCAAGCACCTGACCCAAATCACCCCGGCCGGCCGTGATATTATTCGCATCGCCGGCGAGATCCTCGGCAAGGTGGAAAGCATCAAGGCCGTGGCCAGCCAGCACACCCACCCGGATCAGGGCTCGCTCAATATTTCCACCACCCATACCCAGGCCCGTTATGCCCTGCCCGAGGTGATCAAGGGCTTTATTGAACGCTACCCCAGGGTGTCGCTGCACATGCATCAGGGCACACCGGTGCAGATCAGCGAGTCGGTGTCCAAGGGCTCCTCCGACTTTGCCATCGCCACCGAGGCCATGCATTTGTATCAGGACTTGATCATGCTGCCCTGTTACCACTGGAACCGCTGCATTCTGGTGCCCAAGGATCATCCCCTGGCCACCATCAGCAAGCCCAGTATCGCCGACATTGCCGGCTTTCCGCTGGTAACCTATGTGTTTGGTTTTACCGGTCGCTCCCAGCTCGATGTGGCCTTTAATCGGGCCGGCTACGAGCCGCGGGTAGTGTTTACCGCCACCGACGCCGATGTGATCAAGACCTATGTGCGCCTGGGGATTGGCATCGGCGTGCTCGCCAGCATGGCGGTAGATCCGAAGGAAGACAGCGATCTGGTGGCGATCGACGCCGGTCACCTGTTCGCGCCCAGCACCACCAAAATCGGTTTTCGCAAGGGCACCTTCCTGCGCAGCTACATGTACGACTTTATGGAACGCTTTGCTCCCCACCTGACCCGGGAGCGGGTCGACAAGGCCATTACCCTGAAATCCCCCGACGACATCGAAAAGCTGTTTGAGGATGTCGAACTGCCCATGCGCTGAACCCCTTCGGGGAGCTGTAAGCGGTCAGAAGTAGGTTGTGATGAGCGTAGCGAATCGCAACACGAAGGCGGCGGTGAAATGTTGGAATTCGCTGCGCTCATTGCCAACCTACAGCCCTCGGAGGCCGGAATGACAACAAAAAGGCCTGCAGGCACGGTATTGTGCCTGCAGGCCCTTCGTTCGGTTTAAAGCTGACAGCTGGGGTTATTCCCCGAGTCCCTGGCCGGCGTCTTTTTTGGCGATCAGTTCGATCTTGTAGCCATCCGGGTCTTCCACAAAGGCAATCACGGTAGTGCCGCCCTTGACCGGGCCCGGCTCGCGGGTAACCTTGCCGCCGGCGGCGCGGATCTGCTCGCACATGCCGACAATGTCTTCCGCCTCAATGGCGATATGGCCGTAGGCGTTGCCCAGATCGTAGTGTTCGGTGCCCCAGTTGTAGGTCAGCTCCAGTACCGCTTCGTCTTTCTCGTCGCCGTAGCCGACAAAGGCCAGGGTGTATTCATATTCGGTGTTTTCGCTGGTGCGCAGCAGTTTCATGCCCATGATGTCGGTATAAAAGGCGATGGACTTGTCCAGGTTACCCACTCGCAGCATGGTGTGCAGAATACGCATGATCATTGCTCCCGTTATTGTTCGGTTAATGTAAAAGGGCACGCCGGGGCGTGCTTATTCTCCCGCCGGGTATTGCTTGTCCTTGAATTCGCACAAATCCTCGATCACGCAGGCGCCACAGCGGGGCTTGCGTGCGGTGCAGACATAACGGCCGTGCAGAATAAACCAGTGGTGCACGTCGAGTTTGAACTCGGCGGGCACCCACCTCAGCAGTTTTTGCTCCACTTCGTCCACGTTCTTGCCGGGGGCAAAACGGGTGCGGTTGGCCAGCCGGAAAATATGGGTGTCCACGGCAATGGTGGGCCAGCCAAAGGCAGTGTTGAGCACCACGTTGGCGGTTTTGCGGCCCACGCCGGGCAGGGCTTCCAGGGCTTCGCGATTTTCCGGCACCTCGCCGCCGTGCTTGTCCAGCAGTATGGCACAGGTCTTGATGACGTTTTCGGCCTTGGAATTGAACAGGCCGATGGTCTTGATATGCGCCTTCACCCCGTCCACGCCCAGGGCCAGCATGGCCGCCGGGGTGGGGCCGGCGGCAAACAGCCCAATGGTGGCCTTGTTTACGCTCACATCGGTGGCCTGGGCCGAGAGCAGCACCGCAATCAGCAGTTCAAAGGGGTTGTTAAAGTTGAGCTCGGTGGTCGGGTGCGGGTTTTCCGCCCGCAGCCGTTCCAGAATTTGCCGGCGTTTTTCCATGTTCATAGTGAGGTTACTCGTGCTCGGGTGACTTCGGCCTTGGGAGCGGGAGCGCGGCGGGCCGCCAGCCGGCCGTCGAGCCAGTTTTTGGCGGCGATCAGCAGGCCGAGGCCAATAAAGGCGCCCGGGGGCAGAATGGCCAGCAAAAAGCCGTTGTCCAGGTGCAGCACGTCCATACGCAAGCCTGCGGCCCAGTCGCCCAGCAGCAGCTCGGCGCCGTCAAACAGGGTGCCCATGCCCAGCAGTTCACGCAGGCCGCCCAGCACCAGCAACACGGCGGTAAAGCCAAGGCCCATCATCAGGCCGTCCAGCGCCGCCAGGGGGGCACTGTTTTTTGAAGCAAAGGCTTCGGCCCGGCCGATGATCACGCAGTTGGTGACGATCAGCGGAATAAAGATACCCAGCGACTGATACAGGCCATAGGTAAAGGCGTTCATCAGCAACTGCACACAGGTCACCAGGCTGGCAATAATCATCACATAGATGGGAATGCGCACCTCGCTCGGCACCCACTGGCGCACCAGTGACACGCTGAGGTTGGAGCCCACCAGTACCAGCAGGGTGGCAATGCCAAGCCCCAGGGCGTTGGTCAGGGTATTGGTCACCGCCAGCACCGGGCATAACCCGAGGATTTGCACCAGTGCCGGGTTGTTGCCCCACAGGCCCTGGCGAATAATGTCTTTGTGTTGCTCGTTCATATCTGTTCTCCGCAGCGAGGCGCCTCGCTCAGCAGGCCGGGCTGTTCATTCACCAGCAGCAGCACTCTGCGCACCGCGCCTACCACGGCCCGGGGGGTAATGGTGGCGCCGGTAAAGGCGTCGAACTGGCCGCCGTCGTTGCGCACCGCCCAGCGTGGGTCCTCGGCGCCGTTCAGCTGCTGGCCGTCAAAGTCGAGCAGCCAGTCGGATTTTTTCAGCTCGATTTTGTCGCCCAGACCCGGGGTTTCGTTGTGGTTGAGCACGCGTACACCGGAAAGGGTGCCGTCGGCGTTCACGCCCACCACCAGCTTGATTTCACCACTGTAACCGTCGGGGGCAATGGCCTCAATGGCATGGCCCTGCACTTCGCCGTCCTTGACGGCGGTAAACGCCGGCAGAGGAGAGGCGCTGCCCAGGTATTGCGTGCTTTCCACCAGCACGCAATGTTCATACAACGGCTCGTCGTGGGTATGTGCCGGCAGCAGCTCATTCAGCACCGCCAGCAGCTGGGCCTGCTCCTGCTCGATAATGGTGTTGCGGGTCAGGCTGTTGGTCACCGCCACCAGGGCGGTACACACCAGGGCGAAGGCGGCCAGCACCAGGCCGTTTTTGCGCATCGTCTCCAGCATCAGCGGCGGACTCCGTAGGTGGCGGGTTTGGTCAGGCTGTCGATCATCGGCACCGTCAGGTTGGCCAGCAGCACCGCAAAGGCGATGGCGTCGGGATAGCCGCCAAAGGTGCGAATGAGGTATACCAGCAGGCCAATCAAGGCGCCGTAAACCAACCGGCCCTTGAAGGTGGTGGACGCCGACACCGGATCGGTGGCGATAAAGAAGGCCCCCAGCATGGTGGCGCCGGAAAACAGCTGCATCAGCGGGCCGGCGGTGGTGTCGGGCGAGATCATAAAGCCCAGCAGGCTGAGTACCGCCAGGGTTCCCAGCATGGCCACCGGAATGGGCCAGCTGATGAGCCGCAGGCGCAGCAGGGCCAGACCGCCGGCCAGGTAGGCCAGGTTAACCCATTGCCAGCCGATGCCGGCCAGGCCGCCAAAAATGGGCTGCTGCAGCATCTCGCCGGCGGTATGCCCCTGGGTAAAGCCGGTTTTCAGGGTGTCGAGGGGGGTGGCCATGGTGGTGCCATCTGCCAGCTCCCGCAGTTGATGGGGGCTGAAGCCATCCAGGGTAAAGCCGGTAAAAATGGCCGACAGGCTGTCGGCCAGCCCCGGCGGATATTGCTGCAGCTCCAGCGGCGGCAGCCAGCTGGTCATGGGCAACGGAAACGACACCAGCAACAGCACATAGGCCACCATGGCCGGGTTGAACAGGTTCTGGCCCAGGCCGCCATAAAGTTGCTTGGCCACGATAATGCCAAAGGCGGTGCCGATCACCACCAGCCACCAGGGGGCCAGCGGCGGAATGGCAATGCCGATAAGCAGGGCGGTAAGCAGAGCCGAGTTGTCGCGTAAAATGCCCAGGGGACGTTGACGCAGCTTGAGCACCAGGCCCTCGGCGGCGTAGGCGGTGAGCACGGCCAGGGCAATCTGCACCAGGCTGCCCCAGCCAAAAAACCACCACTGCACGGCAATGCCCGGCAGCAGGCAGTAGCAAACCCGGCGCATCAGCGCATTGGTGCTGAGGGGGGCGTGATCATGGGGTGAACTGCTGATGTGAAAACCCATTAGGACTCGTCTTCCGGTTCTGATTGGTTGGACGCCGCGGCACGTCGCGCCTTGGCCTTGGCCACGGCGGCACGAATGGCGGCCTTTTTGTCGTCATCGGCGGGCGCGTCCTTGCCCTCGACCTGCTCTGATTCCTTGGCGGCTTTGCGCGCCTTGGCGCGGGCAATGGCGGCCGCTACTGCGGCTTTCTTGTCGTCGACGGGGGCGTCGGCTTCGGCCGGTTCATTTTGCTCGGCCTGCTGTGCCGCCTTGCGGGCCTTGGCACGAGCGACGGCGGCAGCCACCGCGGCCTTTTTGTCGTCGGCGGGGGCGTCGGCCTCGGCCGGTTCGCTTTGCTCGGCCTGCTGTGCCGCCTTGCGGGCCTTGGCACGAGCGACGGCGGCGGCCACCGCGGCCTTTTTATCGTCGACGGGGGCGTCGGCTTCGGCCGGTTCATTTTGCTCGGCCTGCTGTGCCGCCTTGCGGGCCTTGGCGCGGGCGACGGCGGCAGCCACCGCGGCCTTTTTATCGTCGACAGGGGCGTCTGTCTCTGCGGGTTCGCCTTGCTCTGCCTGCTGTGCCGCCTTACGGGCCTTGGCGCGGGCTACCGCAGCGGCCACGGCCGATTTTTTATCGTCGGCGGCAGCGCTGGCCGGCACCTCGCTGCCGGTGTCGGTCTGGGCGGCCTTGCGCGCCTTGGCCCGGGCGATAGCAGCGGCTACCGCAGAGGATTTGTCATCGGTCGCCGGTGCCGCGGCAACGGCTGCCTTGCGCTCCCGGTTGCGACGGGCTTCTTCCTTGCGGGCGGCGCGGGCGGCGGCCATGTCGTCGGTGCTTTCAGCCTGCTGGCGGGCCTTGACCCGGGCCAGGGCAGCCGCCACCGGATCTTCGCCACCGGCGGCCGCCTGTTCGGCCATGCGCGCCTTGCGTTCGGCGGCGGCCTTTTGCTGGCGCTCCTGACGTTCCACCTTTTCCCGTTCCAGCCGGGCCTGGCGGGCCTCAAAGCGTTTCTTGGCGTGCTCGGCCAGCTCCGCTTCCCGCTGGGCCTGACGAATGTCGGCCTTGGCTACCCGGTAATACTGCACCAGCGGGATCTGGCTGGGGCATACCCAGGCGCAGGCGCCGCACTCAATACAGTCGAACAGGTTGTGGCTGTTGAGCTTGTCGTGTTCATTGGCCCTGGCATGCCAGTACAACTGCTGGGGCAGCAGGCTGGCCGGGCAGGCATCGGCACACTGGCTGCAGCGAATACAGGGCTGCTCTTCCACCGGCGGCGACAGCTCATGCTGGCTGGGCGCCAGCACACAGTTGCTGCCCTTGATCACCGGGGCGGCGGCGGTATGCAGGGTAAAGCCCATCATGGGGCCGCCCATGATCACCCTGGGCTCGGGGCCGGGGGTAAAACCAAAGCGCTTGAGCAGGTAGCGCACCGGGGTGCCAATGCGTACCCAGGCATTGCACTTTTCCGCAAAACATTCGCCGGCAATGGTGACCACCCGCTGGATCAGCGGCTCGTCGTCGATCACCGCGCGTTTCACTGCAAAGGCGGTGCCCACGTTCTGCACCACAATGCCAATGTCGGCGGGCAGGCCGTTGTGGGGCACCTGCTGGCCGGTAATGATTTCAATCAGCTGCTTTTCACCGCCAGAGGGGTATTTGGTGGGCACGGGCACCACCAGTACCTGCTCGCTGGTATTGGCTTCACGGAGCGCGGCCAGGGCCTCGGGCTTGTTGTCTTCCACCGCAATTACGGTCAGCCCGGGCTGCACAATCTGGCGCAAAATGGCCACGCCGTGAAGAATGTCACCGGCGTGCTCGCGCATCAGCCGGTCGTCGGCGCTGATATAGGGTTCGCACTCCACGGCATTGATGATCAGGGTTTCAATGGCCTTTTTGCGCGGGCGCAGTTTGACGTGGGCCGGAAAGCCGGCGCCGCCCAGGCCGGTGATGCCGGACTCATGAATGCGTTCCAGCAGTACGTCGGCGCCGAGGGCCTCGATATCGCTCATGGGAAAGCGCGGGCGCCATTCGTCCTTGCCGTCGGGGGCGACAATGACGCACTCGCCATCCAGTCCGGACGGATGACACAACGGGCGGTGCTCAATGGCGACAACGGTGCCCGAGGTGGGGGCATGCACCGGAATCATCATGGGGTTGTCGGCGTCGGTCAGGCGCTCGCCCTTGAGCACCCGGGAGCCCACCTTGACCCGCAGTCGGGCGGGCTGGCCGATATGCTGGCGAATTTGCAGCACCAGCTCGTCGGGCAGGCCGGCGTCGACGATGGGGTTGATATTGGCCGGCGCCTTGCGCTCGGGCGGATGAATGCCGCCATGAAAGTCGTGCAGTTTGCCTGCCTGAAGATTCGCTAACAGCGACATTTAATTTACCTGCTTGATGGCAATGGGCTCGAGCTGCCATTTCCAGTTGTCGGGGGTAACCTTCACCGGCACCATTTCAATACAGTCGGTGGGGCAGGGATCCACGCACAGATCACAGCCGGTACACTCACTGACAATCACGGTGTGCAGCGCCTTGGTGGAGCCGACAATGGCGTCCACCGGGCAGGCCTGAATACACTTGGTGCAGCCAATGCACATGTCTTCGTGAATAAAGGCGATCTTTTTCACCGGCTCGGCGGCTTCCTCGCCCATGGCCTGGGGCTCGACCCCCATGAGATCGGCCATTTTGCGCATGGTGGCGTCGCCGCCGGGCACACATTTGTTGATGTCGTCCCCGTTGGCCACGGCCTCGGCATAGGGACGGCAGCCGGGATAGCCGCACTGGCCGCACTGGGTTTGCGGCAGCAGTTCGTCGAGCTGCTCGACGATGGGATCCGACTCCACGCGAAAACGCACGGCGGCAAAACCGAGCACCAGCCCGAAGATCAGTGCCAGCAGCGCCAGCACAACAATGGCGATAAGAATGTGTGTCATCTCAGAACCTGACCAGTCCGGTAAAGCCCATAAAGGCCAGCGACATCAGGCCGGCGGTGATCATGGCCAGCGCCGGGCCGCGAAAGGGGGCGGGCACATCGGCACCGGCCAGGCGCTCGCGCATGGCGGCAAACAGCACCAATACCAGGGAAAAGCCCAGCGCCGCGCCAAAGCCGTAAACCAGGCTCTGCATAAAGTTGTGCTGCTCGTTGATGTTGAGCAGGGCCACACCCAGCACGGCGCAGTTGGTGGTGATCAGTGGCAGAAAGATGCCCAGCAGGCGATACAGGGTGGGGCTGGTTTTGTGCACCACCATTTCGGTGAACTGCACCACCACGGCGATCACCAGAATGAACGACAGGGTGCGCAGGTAGAGCAGATCCAGCGGCATCAGTATGTACTGGTTCACCAGATAGGAGCAGGCGGCGGCCAGGGTCAGCACAAAGGTGGTGGCCAGGCCCATGCCAATGGCGGTTTCCAGCTTGCCCGACACCCCCATAAAGGGACACAGGCCAAGAAACTTCACCAGAACGAAGTTGTTGACCAGCACGGTGCCGACAAACAGCAGCAGGTATTCAGACATGATCACTCGGCAATCCAGAAAGACGGCCGGTATTATCGGACTTTATGCCTCGTTTAACAATGGCGGTGGCCCGCAGTTTCAGGTCAAGGTATTGATTAACATACCGATCACGGCAAGGGTACAGAGCGACAACGAGCCATAATGCATGACCGGGCGCGACACCAGGTGCAGGCTGCGCACCGCCACCCAGTTGCCCAGCAGGGCGGCGGGGGCCAGGGGCAGGGCCATCTCCAGGTGCGCCTGGGTCAGAAAACCACCGGTGGTCAGGGCCCCCACCGACATCAGGGTAGACACCACAAAAAAGCCCGCCAGGTTGGCACGAATGCGGTGCATGTCGGCGCCGTGCATCACCAGCACCATGGGCGGGCCGCCTATGGTGGTGCTGGTGCCCATCACCCCGGAGAGAAACCCCCCCAGGGCCATATTGGCCTTGGTCATGGGCAGGGCCACGTCTTTCAGCCGCACCACCACGCCCAGCATGATGGTGATGGCAATCAGCACCGCCAGCCACTTGATGGGCAGCACCATCAGCAGCCATACCCCCACGGCACTGCCGGGTACGCGCGCCAGCAGCGCCGGCGCCAGCAGGTTGAGCTCCAGCCCCTTGCGAAAACGCCAGCCGTTCACCAGGCACATGACCAGCAGCACCAGCATCAGCGGGCCGGGTACCAGGGCGGGATCCAGATAAAACAGAATGGGGGCGGCCACCACCGCCATGCCAAAGCCAATGGCGGTCTGCACATAGGCGCCGGTGAAGCAGGCCAGGGCGGCCAGAACAAGAGTGAAAGTGTCCACTTGGGTCATGGTTGGCTCGGCAAAAATAAGGGAATGGGGCCATTATGGCCATTGCCTGTGACAATCAGAAGCCGAATCGGCGCTGGTATTATCAATAATGTGGGCTGGCACCAAATACGGTCGGTAATGTGTGCGGAGTTACCAGATATTCGTCATGCCCGCGAAGGCGGGCATCCAGGGGCAGGCGCCGCTGTTGTCTGAAAATTATACGCTGGTTTGAATACGGCGCTGGCTGTGAAATGGACTCCCGCCTTCGCGGGAGTGACGTTGTAACTCAGAACAGCGTGTTCGACAGCTGATACATTTCTTCGTTGAACGGACGGCGCAGGTGCTTGATGCAGTCGATGATATCGTGGTGCACGATATGGTTGTTCTGCAGCCCCATGCAGCGCCCGCCCAGGCCTTCCAGCAGCAGCTCCACGGCGTGGGCGCCCATGCGGCTGGCCATGATGCGATCCGCCGCCGTGGGCGTGCCGCCGCGCTGAATGTGACCCAGAATGGTGGCGCGGGTGTCCCGGCCGGTGGCGGCCTGAATGTCCTTTGCAAGCTGATTGACGTCGCAGACGTTTTCGCAGATGGCCACAATGGCGTGCTTTTTGCCTTTGGCCACCCCTTCGTGGATCTGCTGGATCAGC
Organism: Oceanimonas sp. MB9; assembly: GCF_011319775.1. Classification (NCBI taxonomy): domain Bacteria; kingdom Pseudomonadati; phylum Pseudomonadota; class Gammaproteobacteria; order Aeromonadales; family Aeromonadaceae; genus Oceanimonas; species Oceanimonas sp. MB9. The sequence continues at coordinate 846,553 of NZ_VFBE01000009.1, forward strand.
TCGTGCTGATCAAAGGCTACCTCGGGCACGATCACGTATTCCGCGCCCCCGGCCACGGCGGCAGAGGAGGTGAGATCGCCACAGTGGCGGCCCATGATCTCCACCACCGAAATGCGGTTGTGCGAGCTGCAGGTATCGCGCAGCCGGTCAATGGCTTCCACCGCCACGTTGAGGGCGGTATCAAAGCCAATGGTGTAGTCGGTGCCGGCAATGTCGTTGTCGATGGTGCCGGGAATGCCGATGCAGGGAAAGCCCATCTCGGTCAGCCGCATGGCGCCCATGTAGGAGCCGTCGCCGCCGATCACCACCAGGCCGTCGATGCCGTGCTTTTTCAGGTTCTGCACCGCCTCGACCCGAACCGCTTCTTCCTTGAATTCGGGAAAGCGGGCTGAGCCCAGAAAGGTGCCACCCCGAGTGATCACGTCCGACACACTATGGCGGTCGAGGGGAACTATCTGATCCTGATGCAGCCCCGCATACCCGTTCTGAATGCCAAACACCTCCAGCCCGTGATGCAGGCCGGCACGCACCACGGCGCGAATGGCGGCGTTCATGCCGGGGGCATCACCGCCGCTGGTGAGCACACCAATTCGTTTGATCATATAGTTCCTCGCTTTCATTCCGTCATGCAGGCGTTGCCCACAGAATGTTGGAATTCGTGCCTCATTCCAACCTACCAGGACCGGCGTAGGTTGGCGATGAGCGCAGCGAATTCACAACATTCGAACCTTATGCGCCGGCGCGAATAATGGCGGCAAACTCGTCGGCCTTCAGCGCCGCGCCGCCCACCAGGGCACCGTCGATGTCTTCCATGGCGAACAGGCCGGCGGCGCTGTCACCCTTGACCGAACCACCGTACAGAATCTGCACGCCGGCGGCCACATTGGCGTTCTGTTTGGCCAGAAAGGCGCGAATGGCACTGTGCACACCCTGCGCAATCTCGGGAGTGGCGGTTTTGCCGGTGCCAATGGCCCATACCGGCTCATAGGCAATCACGCTGCGGCCCAGGGCCTCGATGCCACACTGATCGATCACCGCCTGCAGCTGGCGTTCAACCACTTCTTGAGTCTCACCCGCTTCAAACTGCTCCAGGGTTTCGCCAATGCACAGCACCGGCACCAGCGCCTGCTCGAGCACGGCGGCGAACTTGGCGGCCACCACCGCATCGGACTCGCCGTGCAGGGTGCGGCGCTCGCTGTGGCCCACCAGCACGTATTTCACGCCGAATTCCTTGTACATGGCCGGGGCGTTCTCGCCGGTAAAGGCGCCGCTGTTGTGCACGTCGGCGTCCTGGGCGCCCAGGGCGATGGCACTGCCGGCGAGTTCTGCTTCGGCCTGGCCGAGGAACAGCACCGGCGGGCACACCGCCACGGCTACCTTGTCGCTTTCGGCGGCGGGGGCCTTGAGGGCAGAAATCAGCTCGCTCACCATGGCCTTGCTGCCGTTGAGCTTCCAGTTACCCATTACCAGAGTCTGTCGCATAAGTGGTTTCCTTTCAGTCAAATGGGGGCATTATAGGGATTCGGCCCGCGCCAAACCACGAGGCGGGCCAAAGTTTGATGTAATTTTTCAACCAAGTCGGCTCATTGTCCACCCAGGCGCATCCACAACCGGCCCAGGTATTCGTGCCAGGCCAGCTCGCTGCGCTCCAGATAGCGGGCCCGCGGCAAATAGGTATAAAGCGGCAGGGTGCCGGCGCTTTCCCTGGCCTGATGATCTATGGGAGCGGGAACGGGATGCTCCCCTTCGGCGGCAAACAGCGCCATGGCACGGGGCAGGTGGCTGGCCGAACTCACCAGCACCGCCCGGCGGCCGGCGATCAATGGCGCGATGGCGGCGGCTTCCTCGGCGGTGTCCTTGGGCTCGGGCAGCATCACGATGCGAGTGGCCTCAATACCAAAGGCTTGCGCCACTTCGCCATAAAGCTCGGCGCTGGAGCGGCCTTCGCCACCGGCATAGCCGCTGACAATCAGCCGGGCCTCGGGGTGGGCATGAGCCAGCCTGATCCCTTCGCTGATGCGCGCCAGGGCGGCATTGCCCAGCTGGCTTAACAACGGCAGGCGCGGATCGGCGACCTGGGCCGCCCCCAGCACGATAATGTCATCCACCGGTCCGGTGCCCGCCTCAAAGGGGGCATAGGTGCTTTCCAGCGGAGCCATCAGCGCGTTGGCCACGGGCCGCGTGCCGAGCAGCACTAATGCCAGAAACGGCAGTGCAACCAAGAGTATTCCACTGCGTTTATGGCGCATCAGCAGCAGGATCACACCAAACAACGCCAAAAAAAGCAGCAGGGGCAGGGGTAAAAGCAGGCTTCCCAGCCATTTTTTCGCCAAAAAGAGGAAGGGCATGCACTCTCGCATTTGTTAACCGTAGCGGTTGTGCCAGAATAGCCTTCTTCTTTATCACAAGAAACACCGGTTTTGACGCGTAACACCAGCTTCGACGGCAAAAGCCGCACCTTTTCCCGCAATATCTATGGCACCACCAAGGGGCAAATTCGCCTGCGGGTGCTGACGCGGGATCTGGCCGAATGGCTGCCCGTTTCATCGCGCCCGTTGCGCATTCTGGACGCCGGCGGCGGCTTTGGCCCCGTCTCTCAGCGCCTGGCCGCCGAGGGCCACCGTGTGGTGTTGTGTGATCTGTCGGCGGAAATGCTGAATGAAGCGCGCGAGCAGATCGCCGAAAAAGGCCTGAGTGCGCACTTCGATTTTATTCACGGCCCCATTCAGTCGTTAACCGTCGCCGATATCGGCCAATTTGACCTTGTGTTGTGCCACGCCGTGCTGGAGTGGGTGGAAGATCAGGCCAGCCTGCTGGCCGGCCTGAATGCGCTGCTACAACCCGACGGCCACCTGTCGCTGATGTATTACAACCGCGACGGCCTGCTTTACCACAGCCTGGTAAAAGGCAACTTTGATTACGTGCACGCCAACCTGGTCAGAAAACGACGCCAGAAACTGACGCCGGGCTGGCCCTGCCGGCCTGCTCAGGTAGACGGCTGGCTGAGTGAGCTCGGCTTTGTTATAACCGGGCGCAGTGGCGTGCGGGTATTTCACGATTACATGTCGAACGTGCACGGGCCCTTTCCCACCGAGGAAGAAATGATTGAGATGGAGCTGGCCCACTCCCGCACCGAGCCCTTTATGCACCTGGGGCGTTATATGCATGTCTTTGCGCGGAAGGGGGAATAAGGCCGTCAAAAAGCCGTCATGCCCGCGCAGGCGGGCATCCAGGGCGGACGATGCCGGGGGGCGGGCTTTTTGCACCGGACTGACAGCCGGAGTGGCCTGCAGCATGGACTCCCGCCTGCGCGGGAGTGACGAAACTATTGCCGTAGGTTGGCGATGAGCGCAGCGAATCCCAACAATAAGGCAACGCCGGGATCTGCGGAATGGACTCCCGCCTTCGCGGGAGTGACAAATAGCAAAAAACACGCGCCGCCGGGCCTCTGACCGGGCGGCATTCAAAGTGAAGAGAGCAACACCATGACGGAAATGTCCCGCACCCTGCCGGACTGGATCGGCTGGGTCAGAGAGGAAAACCTGGGGCTGAATCTGCCGCCCGACCGGCTGGCCTTTTTGCTGGCGGCGCATATCTTTGGTCGGGGCGGTGAGCAGCCGCAGCTGTCCGAGGCCGAGCTGCACCACGCCTTTGGTTATGTCAGCAAGGGTTTTGAGCAGGCCGACGACACTCAGGTCAGCCGGGCCAACAACGCCATTAACGATCTGGTGCGCCAGCGCCTGCTGAGCCGCTTTCAGGGCGACGGCGGTGAGGGGGAAAGCCTTTATCGCCTGACCCGGCTGGGGCTGGCCATTGTGGAGTTCTTTGCCGCCCAGCGGGAAGTGAGCCAAATCAAGCTGTCGCTGTTGCTGGAGCACATCGGCCAGGAGCTGGACAAGGTCGCCGAGGCCATTGCCGCCAACCCCGACGAGCAGGGTTGGGCCCAGAACGTGGAAGGCCGGCTCAAATATTCCGTGGCCGAGCAGCTGGCGCGCATCGACGATACCCAGCGCACCATGGATGAGCAGCAAAACGCGGTCAAGGCCAACATCGCCGCCCTGCTCAACAAGAACTGGCACGAGGCCATTCATGCCTGTGAACAGCTGCTGCGGGAAACCGGTGTGACCCTGCGCGAACTGCAAGACACCCTCGACCAGGCCGGTCACGGCCTGCAACAAAGCCTGCTCAATATTGAAGAGCAGTTGCAGCAAAGCCCGCGCGGCGCCGAGGTGGCGATATTGTGCCAGCAGCTGCAGGCCCGGCTCGACGCCATTATTCACTGGGGCAGCCAGTGTATTGAGCTCTGGTCCCGTTACGACCGCCACGTGCACCGCTTTATTCGCACCGCCATCGACATGGACAAAAACCGCGCCTTCAGCCAGCGGCTGCGCGAGTCCATTCGCCACTTTGAACACCACAACTGGCGGCTGCGGGTGAGCCAGACCCTGCCGCTGCTGGAGCTGCGCGATGAAACCATGGCCGCCTACGCCGAGGAAGTGACCGGCGAGCTGCCGGTGGAGCTGGAATATCAGGACATGACCGACGTGGCCGCCGAGCTCTCTGGGCGCATTCGGCAGCACCTTGAAGTGTTTTCCACCGCCGGCAAGCCGCTGGATCTGGCCGGAGTGCTGCGCGATTACCTGAACGATTACCCTCATTACCAGCACTTTGACATTGCGCGCCTGCTGATTGACGAAGCGGTCAAGCTCGGCCATGCCGACGGCGAACTTGCGGGCGCGCCCATGCCCGACTGGCAACCCATTAATGCCCACGGGGCCAAGGTACAAGCACATGTTATCGACCAATACTGAACAGGCCCTGGACTCAAGACTGGTTCAGGCCATTGCCAACCCGCTGTTTCCCGCCCTCGACAACCAGCTGCGCGCGGGCCGGCACATTACCGCCGACGAGCTGGAGCAGCATTCGCTGCTGCAGGAATACTACGCCGAGCTGGACGCTTTTTATCAGCGCTACCAGGCCGAACTGGTGCGCGCCCCCGAGGGCTTTTATTACCTGCGACCGCGCTCCACCAGTGAGCTGGGCACCTCCATTCTCTCCGAGCTGGAAATGCTGGTGGGCAAGGTGCTGTGCTACCTCTACCTGAGCCCGGACCGGCTGATCAACGAAGGGGTGTTCTCCGTTGACGATCTGCAGGAAGAGATTCTGACCCTGTCCAACGAGCAGGCGCTGTTGCGCATGGTGAACCAGCGCGCCGGCGGCAGTGATCTCGACAAGCGCAAGCTGGCCGACAAGCTCAAAAGCGCCATTCGCCGGCTCAAGCGCATTGGCATGGTGAGCAGTGTGGGCAGCCAGGACAAATTCCGTATTACCGAAGCGGTGTTCCGCTTTGCCGCCGACGTGCGCAGCGACGAAGACCCCCGCGAGCTGCAGCTGCGCATGATCAGGGAAGGCGAAGCCGTGGCCGGCACCCATGCCGATATGACCGCCAATGAACACCAGGACGAGCAGGAGAACGAGCAGTGAGTGTGACCCGAGGCAAGTTTCAATCCCTGACCATGGTCAACTGGAACGGCTTTTTCGCCCGCACCTTTGATCTGGACCAGCTGGTAACCACGCTGTCCGGTGGCAATGGCGCCGGCAAGTCGACCACCATGGCGGCCTTTATTGCCGCGCTTATTCCCGATCTCAGCCTGCTGCACTTTCGCAACACCACCGAAGCGGGCAGCCAGTCGGGCAGCCGCGACAAGGGCCTGTATGGCAAGCTGCAACGGGGCCACTGCTACTCGCTGATTGAGGTGACCACCTCACAACAGGAGCGGGTATGGTTTGGCGTGCACCTGGAGCAGGTGGCCAACCGCGACAACAAGGTCAATATGGTGCCCTTTGCCCTGCAGGGAGTGGCCGAGGGCGCGGCGCCCACCGAGCTGCTGCTGCAACGCCTGCAAGACGGCCGCGGTCAGGTGCGCTCGCTCAACGAGCTGAAGGCCGCCGCCGTGAATGCCGGCCTGCGCTTTGCCCGTTTCAATACGGTGAGCGAGTATCACAACTTTTTGTTCGACATGGGCGTGACCCCGCGCAAGCTGAAAGATCAGCGCGACCGGGTGAAGTTCTACCGCCTGATTGAAGCCTCGCTCTACGGTGGTATTTCCAGCACCATCAGCCGCAGCCTGAAAGACTATCTGCTGCCGGAGAACGCCGGCATTCGCAAGGCTTTTACCGACATGGAGGCGGCGATCTTTGAAAACCGCCGGACACTTGAGTCGATTCGCGAAACCCAGCGCCAGCGGGATCTGTTCCGCCAGCTGATCACCGAAACCACCCATTACGCCGCCGCCGACTATGTGCGCAACAGCGCCGAAAAGCAGCGGCTGTCGGATCTCGCCCTGTCGGCCCGCAAGGCCCTGGCGGAAGAGCGCCGCATTCTGGCCGAAGAAAAGGCCCGGCTGATTTATCTGGCCGATGAATACGAGCATCTGCAGGCCAAGGAGCGCATGCTGACCGACGAGCTGGATATTGCGTCTGAGCATCTGGCCAAGGTGCTGAGCGGGGTCAAGCTTAATGAGAAAATTCAGGCCTATCAGCTGGAGCTGGACGAGCTGGAAGAAAAGCTCGCCATTCAGGAAGAAATGCTGGCCGAGCTGCAGGACGAACATCAGCAGGCCCAGGACGCCCGCACCGAGGCCGACGCCGAGGTAGACAGCCTGAAGAGCCAGCTGGCGGATTATCAGCAGGCGCTGGACACGCAACAAACCCGGGCTATTCAGTATCGCCAGGCTCGCCAGGCGCTGGAAGACGTGCGCGCCCGCTGCGAGCTGCCCGGGCTTGAGCCCGAGCAGGCGAAAGAACAAGAGCTGCGTCATCAGCAACGCGAGCAGGAACTGACCCAAACCGTGCTGGAGCAACGCCAGCAGCTGAGTCTGGCCGAAGCCGCCCGGGCTCAGTATGACCAGGCGCTGGCGCTGCTGGAAGCCGTGGCCGGCCCGGTGGATCGGGCCGCCGCCTACGGCAAGGCCACCCAGCTGATAGAGCAGGGCCGGGAACACCAGAGCCTGCTCGGCCGGGAAGAGGGCATTCGCCGCAGCCTGAAAGACGCCGAGCAGGCCGAGGCCCGGCTGCACAAGGTGCGCGAGTTGCAAGGGGAGCTTGCCCGCCACAACCGCCGCGTGCACAGCGAAGACGAGCTTGAGCTGCAACTGGCCGAAGTGGAAGAGCAAAAGGCCGAGGCCGAAGAACAGCTGGCCGAATGTGCCGAGGCCCAGCGCCAGCTGCAGTCCGCCGAAGGCCAGCTGGCGCCGCGCATTAAAGCATTGAAGGCTCAGGCCCCGGCCTGGCACAAGGCCCAGCAGGCGCTGGAGCGGTTGCGGGAGCTGGCGAACAAGCCGCTCACCGACAGCAGTGAAATCACCACCGCCATGCAGCAGGCCCTGCGCGATGAGCATCAGGCCGAGCAGACCAAGCAGCAGGCGCTGGCCGCCAAACAGCGCCTGGAGCAGCACATTCGTGTGCTGAGCGGCGGCAGCGATGCCTCTCCCGAGCTGGTGTCTTTGTGCGAGCACCTGGGCGGCACTTTGCTGTGCGAGGTGTATGACGACATTGCGGTGGAAGACGCCCCTTACTATGAGGCACTGTACGGCCCGGCTCGCAACGCCATTGTGGTGGCGGATCCGGAAGCCGCGCTGGAAAAACTGCAGGCGCTGGAAAGCTGCCCAACCGACGTGTATCTCATTCAGGGCAACCCCGACGCCTTTGATGAAGACCTGCTGCAGGCCACCGAGCTAGAAGGGGCCGTGTATGTGCAAAACGGCGAGCGCCAGCTGCGCTATTCCCGTTTTCCTGCCGTGCCGCTGTTTGGCCGCGCCGCCCGGGAGGCCCAGGTGGAAAAGCTGCGCGACGAGCTTGAAGCTGAGAGCGCCCGTTATGCCGAGGCCGCTTTTGCCCAGCAAAAACACAGCCGGCTCTATCATCAGCTGAGCGACTTTGTCAGTGACGGCTTGCAACAGGCCTTTGCCCCCAGCCCGGAAGAATTGCTGGCGGAGCTGGCCGAGCAACAAAGTGAGCTGGAGCAGGAGCGGGCGGTGCTTGCCGAGCAGCGCAGTCAGTGGGCCAGCAAGGTGGACAGCCTGCGCGAGCAGCAGGGTTTGTTGCACAAGCTGCTGCCGCTGGCGTCTTTGCTGGCCGACGACGGCGTGGCCGAACGGCTGCAAAGCGCCAAGGCCGATGCCGACAAACTCACCGAGGCCCGCAACTTTATGGCCGCCCACGGCCAGCGCCTGGGCCGGCTGGCCGAGCAGGTGCAGGTGCTGCGCCAGGATCCCGCCGGTTTTGACGCCCTGAAGGCCGCCACCGAGCAGGCCGAAAGCGATCTGGCCGAAGCTCGGGCCCGCACCTATGCGCTTAACCAGCTGGTGGCACGGCTGCCGCACCTGGCCTATGCCGATGCCGAGCAGCTGCTGAGCCAGAGCTCCGCCATGAACGACAGCCTCAAGGCCAAGCTGGCCCAGGCGGAAGAAGCCCGCCGCAAGGCCGGCCTGCGTGCCGAGCAGCTTTCCGGCCGAGTAAGCGACGCCCTGCAGGCGCGCACCGCCCTGGTAACCGGCCGCGATGCCCGCAACCGCACCCTGGGCGAGTTCCGCGAGGAGCTGGCGGCCCTGGGCATTGCGCTTGCCGACGACATGGAGCAAAAGGCCCGGGACGCCAAGCGCGAGGTGGAAAACGAGCTGGTGCAGACCCGCAACAAGCGCAGCCAGACCGAGGCCCAGCGCCAGGTGACCAAGCGCGAAATCGACTCCCTCAGTCAGCGTCTGTCCAAAGACGGTCAGGGCTATTTTGCCGCCCGCAAGGCGCTGGTGGCCCACAAGGCCAACTGGTCGAAGGTGGAGCGGCTGGCACGGGAGCACGATGTGGAGCGCCGGCTCAAGCGGCCGGAGCTGGCTTATCTCGATGCCGACGAGCTGCGCTCCATGTCCGACAAGGCGCTGGGTACCCTGCGGGTGGCGGTGGAGCACGACGAAGAGCTGCGTGATGCCCTGCGCCTTTCCGAGGGCAACCGCAACACCCTGCAAAAGGTGCAGTTCTACATTCTGGTGTTCCGTCACCTCAAGGCGCGCATTCGCCACGACATTATTCGCGCCGACGATCCGGTGGAAGCGCTGGAAGAAATGGAAGTGGAGCTGGCGCGCCTGGCCGACGAGCTCACCCTGCGCGAAGGCCAGCTGTCGCTGTCTTCCGTGGAAGTAGCCGCCAAGATCAACACCATTATTCGTCGGGAGCAGACCCGCATTCGCCAGCTCAACCAGGGCCTGCAGAACATTCGCTTTGGTCTGGTGGCGGGCGTGCGCCTGAACGTGAACATTCGCGACACCTACCAGCGCCTGCTGGATGCGTTAAGCGACCCGGAAGGCCGCCATCAGGACTTGTTCAGCAGCAAGGAGCTCAGTTTCTCCGAGGCCATGGGCAAGCTGTATCAGCGCCTGAACCCCGAGCTGGAGCGGGGCGATCGCAGCCCGCAGGTGCTGGGCCAGGCCCTGCTCGACTACCGCAACTACCTGGAGCTGGACATTGAAGTGCAGCGCGGTGCCGACGGCTGGCTGCGGGCCGAAAGCGGCGCCCTCTCTACCGGTGAGGCTATTGGCACCGGCCAGGCCATTCTGCTGATGGTGCTGCAAAGCTGGGAAGAAGAAGCCCGCCACCTGCGCGGCCGCGATGTGCTGCCTTGCCGGTTGCTGTTCCTCGACGAGGCCGCGCGCCTCGACGCCCGCTCCATTGCCACTTTGTTCGAGCTGTGCGAGCGCCAGGACATGCAGCTGCTGATTGCCGCCCCGGAAAACATCAGCCCGGAAAAAGGCACTACCTACAAGCTGATCCGCAAGGTGCACGGCAACCAGGAGCATGTGCATGTAGTGGGCCTGCGCGGCTTTGCGGGGGAGGCGGCGTAACACCGCCTTCGTTATTCAGCGCGTTTTCTTTCTGTCGTCCGCGCGTCTTCTTGTTGTCATCCCCGCGAAGGAACGTCATCCTCGCGAAGGCGGGGACGGGGATCCAGAGCAAACGACACCAAGCCAACCAAAACGCCCGCAATTGCGGGCGTTTTCATATCTTCGTCATTCACCCCGTCTTTCTGTCATCAACCGCGTCTCACTTTCGTCACCCCGAACCTTCCTTTGTCACCCCCGAACTTTCCTTTTGTCATCCCCGAACTTTCCTTTGTCATCCCCGCGAAGGCGGGGATCCAGAACAGACGGCTCCAAACCGACCTCATTCTGCACACAAGTGTGCAACAGGGCGCCTTTTATCCAAAAAGCCACGCAAAAACGCCATCCTGCAAAAGTTCCATTTGAATTCTTTCTTTCGGCAGGCACAATAACCGCTTCCATTCCAGCCAACGTCCAGTGGCCCGGTCGCCCGCAAGACCAGGGCGGTAGCGTGGCAGCAGAAAACACTGATGTTTTGCACAGTGTATTGCCGGGCTTGAGGGATTCATGCGCACTATCCACCCGCCTATGCGCGTGTACAGCAAAGCGGGCGTAAAAAACGCCTGTTATCTGAGTGGCTTATGGCAGGGGAGCGTAGATAGTGCGCAAGCGGCCGTTGATAACGAGCATGCGTGTTTTTGCTCATCGCCAAGATGCTGCGTGTTAGATTAATTTCAATTTTATCAATAAGTTAAGAGTGAAAGGTGAGTGGGCGTGTTGGAAGAAATATGCGCATGCTCATTATTATAATGTTAGATGCAAGGAGTACTAAATGACCCTAAGTAGGGATTCGATTGAATGGGCAATTAACTTTGTATCTGATCACTCTGATGGCGATCTGTTTCCGAAAATAGTTGAAATCGGTGCGATAAAAAGCAAAGCGGAAGAATTCATTGGAGCTGTTGAGAATAAAAATCTTACTGACTTCCCGCCAAAGTCTTGCCGACGATTTATTGTACCTAAAGATGAAATATCTTATAGACAAGCCACACAATTACATCCACAGGACTCACTACTTCTTTCAGCATTAATTCACCAGTATGGACAGGGAATTGAAAGCCGCAGACTTAACAATGATAAGGTTTTTAGTTATCGATTTAAGCCTACAGTCGATGATGGTCTATATGGTAATAAGAATGCATGGAATGACTTTTGGAAAAAGGCTGATATCCTTTCCCGCTCTTCCAATGTGGTGTTGTATCTAGATATTGCCGATTTTTACAATCAAATCTATCACCATACTGTCGAGAATCAATTAATAGAGTCTGGATTTCCGAATCAAGCGATTAAATGGGTGATATCCCTATTGGAGTCCACTACGGCTGGCGTATCTAGAGGCGTACCAATAGGACCACACCCAATACATCTGATTGCAGAAGCAACGCTCATACCTGTAGATAATAGTTTGGATACGAGTGGGTTTAATTTTATCCGATATGCAGACGACATTCTTATTTTTTGCAGTTCTGAAAAAGAAGCCAAATCAACTCTGGCTACAGTAGCCGCTGTATTGGACCGTCAGCAGCGGCTAATGCTGCAACGGCATAAAACTAAAATATATTCTCCGGGTGAATTTAGAGAGCTCTGCCGCGACATGATCGAAGATCGTCCTATTGATAGAGATGAGGCGCGATTGCTAGGGATTATAAGAAAATACACGGGAGGAAACCCTTATCAAGGAATATCATATAATTCCATTTCTCCAGACGATTGGTCTCAGTTTTCTCAGGAAATAGTGGGCAAGATTATTCGAGAATACTTGAGTAAAGATGACGTCGATTACATACGACTTAGGTGGTTCTATCGGAGGCTTGCTCAAGTTGGTCATCCTGGGGCCATAGATGTATCACTCGAAAATTTGGACTCCTTAGGGCCTTGTTTTGCGAATATCTGTTTCTACATATCCTCAATACAAAGTATTGAGCCGGAACGATGGAAAGATATAGGTGGTAAGTTGTTGCTTCTGTTAGAGGCCGAAGAAGTTAAAAATAATGAATTTTTTAGGCTTTCAATACTAAGCCTGTTTTCAAGAAATGAATTTATCAATCATTTTTCTCATCTGGCAAAGGTTTTCGGTATGTCAGACTCCTTTGCTAGAAGAGAAATTATGCTTTCAGCCTACCAAAATAAAGCTTTTGATTGGCTTCGTGAACATAAGGAATCTTTTGGCAACATGGATCCTTGGCAAAAAATGGCATTTATATACTGTGCCTCTGCTTTACCAAAAGACGAGAAAAAATATTTTATTAATAGGCATGCCTACCATGGTCCATTTGAAGATATTTTGTCAAAGTGGGCAAAAAGCATCTAACAAAGCGCTGCTGTCGGACAAATTTTCCGCTGCGCTCCAAATTTGCCGCAGAGCGCGGCGTTATACGTATTAGTTCAGAGGAAGTGTTATGCAGTTATTTTTCCATGATGTTGGCTTAAAAGGAGCTAATGCAGATTTTCCCAAAACTGTCTTTGGTGAAGTCGCTGTTTCCGACATCGTCGAACATTGTCCACCTCATCTACAAGCAGAAATAGAAGATAAGCTTCTAGCTGAGTTTCCCGATGGCTGGTGTAACGTCTGGGGAGTTCCTGATGGCGCCAAGAGTGTTATTCGTCAACTTAAAGTTGACGATGTCATGCTTTTAATTAAGACCACTGGTGGTGATGGTGAAATGCCTGCTCTTTGTCATGTAAAAGGCTTTTGGAAAGAGCAGCTTTTAGACCTTTCAAACTTTTTGTGGGGAAGTAGTCATTTCCCCTACGTGTTCTTTTTCAAAACTCAGCGTATCGAACTGACTTGGACCCAGTTCAAGAAAGATGTTCAATATATGCCTAACTTTCGACCGTCAGGAAATGTTTATCGTGTGAAAAGCGATCGACTTGAACACTTTGGTGGTTCAGGAGGCTATGTCAGTCATCTTTTACAAAAATCATATGTAATCGATGATTTAGGTGACTATGAAATTCGAGAGAACTCACCAGAGCTGGAGTATGCTGAGGGCGAACGGCAGGTACGTGAAGCTTCGTATTTCAAGCGTAATTCTAAGTTAGTAAAAGACGCAAAAGCCGAGTTTGGTTTTATATGCCAGGTTTGTGATTTTGATTTCGAGTCAGTGTATGGAAAAGAATTAGGCGCTGGTTTTATCGAGTGCCATCATAAGAACCCTCTACACGAAAAAGATGAGAACTACATCAGTACATTAAATGACGTTTGTGTGGTTTGTTCAAATTGTCACCGTATGCTTCATCGCACTAAGCCAGCAATGAAACCTGAAATTCTAAAAGCAAAGCTGCTCAAAAAATACGTATAATATAATGTTAGGCATAAGGAAAATTGATGCAAGTCTGGAGATTGGTAGCGCACCATGAAGAATCTCAAAAAGCTCTATCAAAAATGATTGATATTGGGCGAATTGCGATCGGTTGGTCAAATATAGGCGACATAAGAGACTTGGCGCCTAAAAATAGTAGTGAAATTGCAGCTAAGTTGAAAAGTATTCAGCCTGATGTTGAAAATGCCAATATGGCAGGGCCAAGTCTTTGGAATCTTTTTTCAGAAGTAGAGATTGGCGATCAAGTCATAGTTACCGCAAATAAAAAACGAGAATGCGTTTTTACTATAACTGGGCCGTATCTATTTGATCCGAATAATTCTATTCTCGGTTATTCACACCAAAGGCAAGCCGCGCTCACAAACATTGATCCCGACAAGTTATGGCAAGCGTCTGAAGGAAAGGTAGCTGAAGGAGAAAGTGTCAGATGGACATTAGTTAAGTGCCAAGGCACAAAAAAATCTTCTGATATTGTCTACTTTGAAGGGAAAAGATATTCCGTTACATCTACAGCAATTGAGCGTGACAGATCTGCCCGAGATAAATGTATCAATCACTTCGGCTGTAGGTGTGAAGTATGTAAAATTAATTTCGAAGATGTGTACGGAAATATTGGGCGTAACTATATCCATGTGCATCATCGAGTTGATTTAGCACATAGTAATGGTGAACATATTATAAATCCTGAGACTGATTTAGTTCCTCTTTGCCCTAATTGCCATGCAATGATTCATACAGAGAAGCCTGCTATGTCAGTAGAGAAACTAAAGTCAATCTACGCAGCTAATTATGCCTAACAAGTTGCTTAAACGGAAAAATAACAGTTGGCCATCGCTTCGCGATTATAGCCAATTATTATTTTTCGCTTAGCAAAGCGTTATGCATTTTCTTGGAGTTTAGATGAAAGAAAAAGTAGTAGATTTGGCTGTAGGTAACGGTGAACTGATATTTGATTCTCTACTTGAAAATGGTTTGCTTAAGGATATTCCGTTGCTGGGGAATGCCGTAAAAGTATTGCAACTCAAAGGAGATGTAACGAACTACTTGTTTGCCAAGAAATTAGAGGCTTTCCTTGTCAAGTTGAAAAGCAGCCATATCGTTGAAATCGATGTTGGAATCGAAAATAGAAAGCAGCTTCAAAAGATTAGTAGTGATCTAGTATTCATCCTAGAAAGAGTTAGCAATGTAGATAAGTCGAAATGGATAGCGCAGGCAGTTATTGGTCTTGTTGAAAGGCGTTACTGTCTAGATACTTTCGAGCGTCTGGTATATACAATCGAGCGTTTTAGTCCCACTCTGAAAAGCACCTTAGATGTTTGGTATTTGCCAAGAGATTACAGCAATGGAAAAGGGTATGCTTTTGCTTTTGATGGTGACCATCCCGAAGAACTGGCTAATCTTGGCTTACTAAGACGTAAGTACGAAGCTAAGGTGACAAACGATGGTAAAATCCCAGTTACTTTCGAGGCATGCAATCTTGGCCAGCAGTTGTGGTATGTGATTGAAAATGCATAACAAAGCGTTTAAGACAGATTCCCAACGCTTGGCGTTTTTCATTCCATCGTTGGGTTTCGTGTTTACGGTGGTCTGGTTAAGTTTTGTGGTAGAGTTGCTCACTACTTAACGCGGCGTTATGCATAATCCGAATTTAAAGTTGAAACTGATTGGAGAGTGAATCTTGACATACAACGCGCAAGTTCATCGGATTCTCATTGCTAGTCCTGGTGATGTTGAAAAAGAAAGGAACCAAATTAGTAATACCATTAATGACTGGAACTGTATTCATTCAGAGTCCCATGGAAAAGTCCTTTTGCCTGTAAGATGGGAAACTCATGCAAAACCGGGGGCTGGTAGAGCGCAAGAGCTAATTAATGAGCAGCTCGTTAAAAAATGCGACATCCTAATCGGAGTGTTCTGGACGCGACTTGGCTCCCCTACAGGTGAATATGCCAGTGGAACTGTAGAAGAAATTGAAGAGTTCTTGTCTGCTGGGAAAACAGTTATGCTGTATTTTTCAAATAAAGACATGCCCTCCAATACAGATATCGACCAGCTGGTTCTTCTTAGAGAATTTAAGAAGAAAATGCAGGGAAGATGTTTGTTCTTCGAATACAATGACTTGATCGAACTAAAGGATTTGGTTAATAGGCATATTTCTCTTGAAATAAGTGGTGAAAAATCTGAGCAAGTAGATCACGTTGTCTCGCAGCCGGTAAAAAACAAAACCGTAGTCAGCGAAGAAATATACTTCGAAGACTATGAAAAAAACGGACAGGTGAAGTCTTTTTTAGTAAAAGGAAGCACCCAGCGTATAAAGGAAGAGTTAAGGCAACTAGGTGGTAAGTGGAACCGATCTTTAGAAGGATGGATCTTTCCCAAAAAGAACGAAGATGAAATTCGGCAATCTCTTCGAGAGTTCCTGTAGCCTCAAATGCATAACAAAGCGTTCAACTTCAGCCCTGCGGGCTCGGATCTCCAAACTGCTACGCAGTTTTCCGGCCCGTTAACGCGGCGTTAGGCAGCAAACACAGGAGATCGCATGCTTTCCAATACAGTAATAAAGAGTGTGGCAGTCTGGTTTCTTGTTGCTATAGCTGGAGGCCTGCTTGCCGGGTGGGGTTATGCTGTAAAGACGTCTTGGCAAAATGAATCTCGTCTTAGCAGCATGTCAGATGATCTAAAGGGCATCAAAAGAGCGTTGATCCGCATCTCATTAAAAACCAGCCCAAACGACCCATCTATTGCTGAGGATTTGCTGTCTGGCACTCCTCTGCAGAAAGGCATTGAATATTTCACAGTTGGAAAATTTCCTGCCGCATACGCCACGTGGAAAAATGCTGCTGCAACAGGAGATGGTGACTCAGCATTCGCAATTGCAACTGCGACTGCCGAACTTCAGGAAAAGCTCAAAGATCCAAAGCTTGCGCCATCAGAGCGCAGTTTAGTGCAAGCGGCGCTTCGCTCCGCGCCAGAAGTAATTGAACTAAACGGGAAATTCATTATTAAGCCTAGTAACTAGGTATTTGCAGCCGAACAAATGGTTCAAGTCGTTTGTTTAGCTCACTCGGGGCCGGCTAAAGCCGGCCCCTTAACCAAACGTTAGGCGGAACTATGTACACAGATCGCATACAAATCCTGAAATCCAAACTCGATGAGCTGCTGAGCGCAAATCCTGTTCCGTATTTGAATCTCACTGAAAGCCAGCTTCCAAAAAAAGGGGGGGTATATCTAATATCGGCACAGGTAGCTGGTAAAAACAGACCCTACTACGTTGGCCGGGCCTCTACGCTTGCACGTCGGCTATATACAAACCACCTAATGGGAAATGCCTCTACCGCTAGGCTTAAAAAATACATGGTTGAATCAGGTGAGGCTGCAAGCATGGAGGCTGCCAAGGAGTTCCTTAGACAAAACTGCTCCATCCAATGGGTCTTCGAAGACGAGTACCGCAACAGGGGGGCACTTGAAGGGTTTTTCACAAGTGTTCTATTTCCTAAGTATGGAATCGCTCCCGAGGGTAAAAGTGCCTAACAAGGCGGTCAAGGTCGCTCCCACTGGTCGCTGGACGCGCCTCAAGCGGCGCGCCCCTTACTTTTAACGTTATGTTTTTTCGCTCGGAGTTAGCATGTTAGATGCCAATAATTTTGATAGGCTACAAGCTTTAATTAGCTTGAAATCTCGATGCCTATATTGGGCTGAGTTCTGTAAATACACATCTAAAAGCACTTTCTTTTCTGACTTCAACGATGAAATTAATATGCCATTAATTTACATATTGAATGATGAGTTCACTAATATAAGTGGTAGAGATGAAATAGGTTTATTAATACGTAAATGCACTGATAACAACAAATACTTTGATTATTTAGAAATAAATAATTCTAACTACGATCATGAGCTAGTCCACAAAGATTTACAGGATATTTATGTCTGGCAAACAGACAATCAAAATCACATGGCTATAACTCGTTTTATTGTTAGTGCATTTTCTGTTTTCGAATTTTGGGTATGCAAATCGTATGACATAATAAAAAGTAGCTATAAAAGCAAAAATTCCAAAATGAAAAAATTGGAATCACAACTTGAAAAATACATTGAATCTTATAATGCTAACGATAGTGAAGCGTTAGAGAAGATAAAAAATGAAATTTTTACTAAAACAAATTCATATGTATCGTCAAGAGAAAAAATTGACTTCGTCTTATCTAAGATAGAGTTTGTTAATTTAAAGGATGAAAAAAAACGAGATAAGGCAAAAGAGCTAGTGGCGTTTTTGTTTAACTTCAGAAATACAATACACAATGTCATGGTTAACAAGTCTGGAAAAGATTTTCAAATTGAAGCTAATGGAGCAACGGTTGAGCTATTGAATGGTCGTTCTCCTAACTACGAAAATTATGCTAAATTTATCCATTCAATGCATTTTCTTGTTGATCTGTATAGCGATTTATTTATGCATTTAAGTGAAAATATCCCTAATTTTCATGAGTTCACTAATGAGTTTTAGCGAAAGGTAGTTGTTAGATAGCAAACATAACAAGCTGCTGAATTAAGATTCTGTAGTTTCCCCGTTTTAGTGGACACCTCAGTCAAACGAAGACGAGGTGAGAAATGCCAGCGTACAAGAACCAGAAGAAGACTCGGCAATACACGAATGAATTCAAGGTCAGAGCTGTTAGGCTGACGCACCTAAGCGGAGCAAGTGTGAAGGGAGTGGCGGAGTCTCTGGACATTCATCCCTTCATGTTGTCACGATGGCGTAAAGAGTATCGAGAAGGAAAGATCGTGGCTGACAAACGCAGGAAAGCTGAGAGTAAGCCGAAGGTCCTGAGCGAAAACGAACGGATCCGAAAGCTGGAAAAGCGGGTCGCTGAGCTGAAGGAGGAAAATGACCTGCTAAAAAAGTGGCAACGGTTTCTCGCGGAGGAACGCAAGCGCGGTTCCGGTTCGTAGCTCAGCACCGTGCTCACTATGGTGTACGTTGTTTGTGTCGCTTTCTGAAGGTGTCTGCCAGTGGCTTTTATGCTTGGCTGCAATGTAAAACGAGCCAGCGTGACCAGGCCAATGCGGAGCTGATAGAGCAAATAAAACGGGTTTTCACTGCCAGCAGAGAAACTTATGGAAGCCCGAGGGTGCATCAAGCCCTGAAGCGAGAAGGCATCCATGTTGGCAGAAAGCGTGTTGCACGACTGATGCGGGAAGCCGGGTTGAAAGCGCGCGTCGCCCGAGTTTATCGCAAGGTGGCTGGTCTGCACCATTTTTATCAAAAATCGGTAAACCTACGTAAAGACCTGCCAAAGCCGACTGCTCCCAATCAACATTGGGCAGCCGATCTGACCTACATCCGAGTCGGTTCTCGCTGGCTGTACCTTGCCGCTGTCATCGACCTGTATTCTCGACGTGTCGTGGGATGGTCACTGGGTAAGCGTAAAACGGTATCTCTTACGCAAGCATCTCTGCAGATGGCGCTGAGAAACCGCCGGCCGGAGCCAGGACTGATCTTCCATACGGATCGTGGAGTTGAGTATCGTGCTCATGAGTTACAGCGGTTGCTAAAACGACACGGGATCAGAGCCAGTACAAATCGGCCCGGTATGTGTACTGACAACGCGGAGATGGAATCGTTTTTCCATACCCTGAAGGGTGAGTTAATCAAAGAAAACCGCTTTTATGGTGAGATGCACCTGCGAGATAAACTGGCCGGATACATCCAGCATTTTTATAATCGATTTCGACTGCACTCAAGTCTAAATTATATGAGCCCAGTCGAGTATGAAGCCCTGGTGGTGTAGTTGAAGAGCGTGTCCGATTTATCGGGGGAAGATCATTCGCCAAAGCAGTCATGCCAATTGCGGAGCAATTCGCCCGCCTGCCTTTGGCTCACTTATTAGCAGAGCGTTAAGCACTTTTAGAGAATATTGGGATGAGAAAGACAGATAAGAAGATAGACAATGCCATCAGGGTTGCATTGACCGAGGCGTGTGAGGTGGCGCAAGATGAATCTGAGGGATTCATGTGGTTAACACATTTCGTGAACTATAACTCTTTCCCCGGGTCGCTCTCCGTGGTTTGTGTTTACGACACAAATGCACATTTAGCCAAGGCAAACCTGGACGGCATGCGATCTCTCATCAAAAAGAAACTCGCATCAATCAACATAGATATCAAAGATATACGACGACATGTTAGCTTTGATACCGAAGAAAAATGCAAGATTGAAAATGATGGAAAATGGCAAGAGCGCCTACAGGCTTAAACCGTAGCCAAGGCGCTTTGGTGACTCTGCATCACTATGCTGTGCCATCAAGCCTGATAGTGGCTCAGAAACAGCGCCGCGGTGCGCTCGGCCAGTTCATGGCGTTCACGGGCATCAAGCAGGGGCGCCACCTGCAGCAGCTGGGGCCAGAAACAGTTGCCCTTGATCAGGTTTTGAAGCTGCTGGCCGGCAATGTTGCGGTCCAGCTCGCGCAGTCGCCCGTCTGCCGATGCGGCCTTTAACCAGCGGGCAATGCCGGTTTCGTTGGCCGACAGCTTTTCTACCTGCTGGCGTATTGCCTCCGGCTGATGAAAGAAATGCTCAAACGCCACGCGGTTCAGCTCGATATATTCACGGCTGCAAATGGCCCCAATTTCCGACTCGAGCAGCTTGCTGAGCTGGGGCTGCAGCTCGGCTGCGGCGTCATATTCTTCCCCCGCACACAGCGTGGCCTGCTGCCAAAGCTCGGTCATCAGCGCCATGATCAGCGCTTCTTTGCTGGCGAAGTGGTTATACACGGTGCGCTTGGAGACTTCCGCCAGTGCCGCCAGCTCGTCCATGCTGGTGTTGTGCACGCCTTTCTCCTGAAACGCTCGCTGGGCCGCCTGCAGAATGGCCCGGCGCTTGAGTTCGCTTCGTGTTGGCTTTTTCTCGTTCATTTCACACTCGGTTGTTCAGGGTGGTTCATCACCGAAGTCACGATTTTACACTAGTGAGTTTACTTTTTCTCACTCACTTAATAAACTACACCGTGTAGTTTACTTTTGTGTTTGAATATGAAGTCACGCTGGTTGATCATGGCAGGGGGAGTCGTTATGGCCGTTAGTCTGTTAAAGGGCTGCTCAACGGAGCAACAGAAGTTCTACAACGCGGGCATGAGCCGCAGTGCCGAAAACAGCAGCCTGTGGGAGGTGGCCAAAATGTACTGGCGCACCGAGCGGGTGGCGCCCCGGCCAACGGCCACCTTGCCGCTGCGCAATATTCCCGCCGCGGAGCTGGCCGAGCCGTCGCCCGAGGCCAGGGTATACCGGCTGGGGCATTCCAGCGTGCTTATTCAGCTGGACGGGCAAACCATATTGACCGATCCGGTGTTCAGCGAGCGCGCCTCGCCGGTGCAGTGGATGGGCCCCAAACGTTTTCATCCGCTGCCCCTTGAGCTCTCGGCCTTGCCGCCCATTGCGGCCGTGGTGATCAGCCATGACCATTACGACCATCTGGACAAGGCCAGCATTCTTGCCCTGAATGACAAGGTCGCGCACTTTCTGGTGCCGCTGAGAGTGGGCAACCACCTGCGCCGCTGGGGCGTTGATGATGACAAAATCATAGAGCTGGACTGGTGGCAGTCTCATTCCCTGGGGAGCATTACCTTTACCGCCACCCCGGCGCAGCATTTTTCCGGCCGAGGCCTGAGAGACAAGGATCACACCCTGTGGGCCGGCTGGGCCATTGCGGGGCAAGCAGCCAATCTCTTTTTCAGCGGTGACAGCGGCTATTTCGACGGCTTTCGCGACATTGGCGAGCGCCTTGGTCCGTTCGATCTCACCCTGATCGAAACCGGCGCCTACAACCAACTCTGGAGCAGCATTCACATGCTGCCCGAGCAAAGTGTGCAGGCGCATATCGACTTGCGTGGCGAGGTGATGCTGCCCATTCACAACAGCACTTTTGATCTGGCGTTGCACGACTGGTTTGAGCCGCTGGAGCGGGCCACGGCGGCCGGGTGGGACCGCAATGTGCGCGTGGTCACGCCGATGATCGGCGCCGCGGTCAGGGTGCACAATCCGCAGGTGACCGGGTTTTGGTGGCAGACCGACGTGGCAACCGAACTGGCCAATGAGGGTGAGGCGCGCGCCGAGGTTCGTTAATATGCCGGCGCCACATAAGAAGGACGGGCTGATGATCGAAACGGAACGACTGCTGCTTACACCGGTAACGGCGGACGACGTGGACATTTACACCACCTTGTTCACCTGCGCTGAAATGCGTGGCCAGGCTTTATGACACAGACCACCTGATCACCATATCGACCCGCTCTTGCAGATAACCACTGCGGGGAACTGCTCGTCACCTCATCAGTAAACTTGGGAACAAATCGGTTAAGCTAAGGCTTCGAGTGAGACACGGAAGGAATCCATCATGAAAATCAAACCGTTGAGCGCCCTGTTGGCCCTGGTTTTTCTGGCGTCGGGCGGTGCCAAGCTGGCCGGTCTTGAGTTTGAAGTGGCGGCGTTCGCGCGTTGGGGCTATCCGTCCTGGTTTATGTATTTCACCGGCGTGGTTGAGGTGGCCGGCGGCATTGGCCTGCTGATTGGCCGTGTTGCCGCGCTGGCCGCGGCCAGCATGGTGCTGGTGATGATCGGTGCCGTTACCACCCATGTGATCCATGCAGAGTGGGGCACCCTGGTGGTGGCCACGGTGATTCTGGTGCTGGCCATCCTGCGGGCCTGGTTGGGTCGCAACGACCTCTTTGCCCTGTTGCAGCGCAGATAACTTCTTTTCAGCCACGAGGTACGCTTCATGCACAAGGCATTGCTGTTACTCTCCTGCGGCCTGTTCGCCGGCTGCACCAATGTCGCCAGCGATCGGGTGCAATATCTGCACCCCAATCAGGCGGAGGGTTATCACTCCGCCAGGGTGTTTGAGCTGGCAAGGGAACATCTGGCCGGCAACGGCTATCACTGCGAGCTCAACGGTGCGCATTTTGCCTCCTGCGCCAAGATCACGCGGGATTCCAGCCTGCACAGCACGCGGGTCATCATCAGACTGGAGCGGGAGCATGACGAGGGCAATAGCGTTCTGTTGCTGGCGTCACGCTGGGATGAAGGCTTAATTCCCAGCGAATTTATTTCCAACCGCTTTGAAAGCGAAGATCTGGCAAGGCTGTGTCAGCACCTTGCCAGCAGGCACATCGCCACCTGCAAGGAAACGCCTTCATAAACGGCCGGGACCTGATTGATTTTTTGCTCGAAAAAACGGCATTTTTGGGGTGATTGTTCGCGTTCTTTGTGCCTTCGCCTCAAGCCCCGATTAATCCACTCGAAAAGTCGGGGAATTGCCGTTAACATATTCGCCAAATTATTTTGAAGAAGAAGCAAGTCATGTCTTTACCTCCTTGCCCCCAGTGCAACTCCGAATACGTATACCAGGATCAGCAGCAGCTTATTTGCCCCGAGTGTGGTCATGAGTGGAATCCGGCAGAGGTGGCCGCCGAAGATGCGCCCCTCACCGCCAAGGATGCCAACGGCACGTTGCTGCAGGAAGGCGACAAAATCACCGTGGCCAAGGATCTCAAGGTAAAGGGCAGCTCCATGGTGATTAAAATTGGCACCAAGGCGGTGATCCGCCGCATTGTCGACGGCAAGGATCACGAGCTGGACTGCAAGGTAGACGGCGCCGGCGAGATGATGGTGACCGCCGCCTTTGTGAAAAAGGCCTAAGCCCTGCCGGGCTGCCTGAAAAGGTGGCCCGTTTTTCTATGAAAAAGATCCTTGTCAGCGCCTGTTTAATGGGCGCACCGGTGCGCTACAACGGCAAAAGCCTGGGGTTGCAGCCCGATGATCTGGCCTGGCTGCAACGGCATTTCGCCATTAAAACCCTGTGCCCTGAGGTGGCGGGCGGCTTGCCCACACCCAGGGCGCCCGCCGAAATTGCCGGCGGCGAGGGGGCCGATGTGCTCTTGGGCTCCGCCCGCATCGTGGACAACACCGGTGCCGATCAAACCAACGCCTTTGTGCGTGGCGCCGAGCAAACCCTGGCGTTTTGTCGCCAGCACGACATTGGCCATGCCATTCTGGCGGAAGCCAGCCCTTCCTGTGGCAGCAACATCATTTATAACGGCCACTTCAGCGGTGAGAAAGTCGCCGGGCAGGGCGTGACCGCCGCCTTGCTGCGCCGCCATGGCATTGTGGTGGTCAGCCAGCACAACATCGCCGTGCTCAAGGCCGGGCGCTAACGCCATCAATACTCCGGCTGGTTATCGGGTTACTGCTCCCGCGATGAGCGGCGCCTGGGACTGAGCTTTTCCATATGGGTGCGCAGTTGCAGGGCCAGTTGCTCCACGGCCTCGTTGGTTCGCCGCGGGCTGCGGTGCAGGGCCAGCTCTACCATGGGCAGCGCCGGCAAGCCTTCTTCCACCCCAAGCTGGCGCATGCCCGGCTCCAGCATGGACGGGGTCAGGGCGGTAATGGCCAATCCCGACTTCACCGCGGCCGACAGCCCCGACAGGGTGGTGCTGGTATAGGCGATGCGCCAGTCAATGGCGGCGGCATCCAGGCTGGCCAGGGTGTGTTCGCGAAAAATGCACACGCCGCGCTGGGTCACCGCCAGGGGCAGGGGTGAGCGGCGGCGCGTGTTGTGACCGGCACCACCCACCCACACCATGGGCTCCCGGCGCAGCACCTCGCCGCCGGGGCTGCGGGGTTGGCGCGTGGTAATGGCCAGATCCAGGGCATCAGTTTTTATTTGCTGGATCAAGTCCACACTCAGGCCGCAATGCACTTCCAGCTCCACGTCGGGAAAGCGGCTTTCAAACTCGCTCAGCGCCTCGGGCAGGTAACCCAGGTAGTCTTCCGGCACCCCCAGGCGCACCACGCCGGCCAGGCGTTGTTGCAGTATGTCCTGCCAGGCCAGGGAGTTCTGGCGCAGCATTTGTCGGGCATGCACCAGCAAGCGTTCGCCCACAACGGTGGGCACGGTGAGTTGATGCTGGCGCTGCAGCAGGGGGCGTTCAAGCACGCTTTCCAGGCGTTTGATGTGGGCACTGACGGTTGATTGCGCCAAATGCAGATGGCTGGCGGCGGCGGTAAAGCCGCCCTTGTCGGCCACGGTAACAAAGGTGTTCAACAATACCAGGTCGAGGGGGCGATAGGTTGCGGGCATGGCTATTACGTTTCGTGATGGATGTATCAGGACTCTTCGTTTCCTTGATGGATGTGGTTTGGTCAGAATGCCCGTTTTAACACAAGTCAGGGGTTTTCCACTTCTCCCGCCTTCGAACAACTGAACGCATTCAGCCGACAGGTACATCATGAACGACACCTATTATCAACCACAAGCGAGCCGCACATCCGATGCTGCTGCCGAGAGCATTCCATCGCCCGACGGGCATTCCAATCTTATCAACACCGATTATACCATTGGCCAGGACAACATTACTTCCGGCTTCTGGGGATTAAAGGTCGACCTGCACAGCCAGGTGTTTGCCTGGTCGTCGCTGGTAATCCTGGCCTTTGTCACCATTACCCTGGCACTGCCCGATGTGATGGGGCCATTTTTCGGCGGCATTCGCAGTTACCTCACCAGCAACCTGAGCTGGGCCTTTATGCTCTCCACCAATGTATTTGTGGTGCTGGCCATTGCCTTGATCTTCTCGCCCCTTGGCAGAGTGCGGCTGGGCGGCACCAAGGCCACGCCCGATTTCAGCTATCCCGGTTGGTTTGCCATGCTGTTTGCCGCCGGCATGGGGGTGGGGCTGATGTTTTACTGCGTGTCCGAGCCGCTGACCTACTTCAACGATCTACGCTCCGGCACTACGGGCCCGCTGGGTCAGCAGTTGAGCACAGATGAAGACGCCAAAGCCCTGGGCATGGCCGCCACCATCTTTCACTGGGGCATGCACCCCTGGGCCACCTACGCCATTATCGCCCTGGCCCTGGCGCTGTTTTCCTTCAACAAGGGCTTGCCGCTGACCATGCGCTCGGTGTTTTACCCGGTATTGGGTGAACGGGTATGGGGCTGGCCGGGCCATGTGGTTGACGTGCTGGCGGTGTTTGCCACCCTGTTCGGTTTGGCCACGTCCCTGGGGCTGGGCGCCTCTCAGGCCTCGGCCGGGTTGAATGCCCTCTTTGGTGTGCCCAACACCAGCACTACTATGGTGTTGCTGGTTCTGGGTATTACCGCAGTGACCCTGGTGTCGGTGATTGCCGGGGTTGAGAAAGGGGTGCGCCGGGTGTCTCAGGTCAACATGATGCTGGCCATTGTGCTGATGCTGTTTGTGCTGGTCATGGGGCCAACACTGCTGATTGTGACCGGTGCCGCCGACAACCTGATGAACTACCTTCAGGAATTGCCGGTGCTGGCCAACCCCTTTGGCCGTGAAGATGACGCCTTTATTCATGGCTGGACCGCCTTTTACTGGGCCTGGTGGATCAGCTGGTCACCCTTTGTGGGCATGTTTATTGCGCGGGTCTCTCGTGGACGCACCGTGCGCGAGTTTCTGATTGCGGTGCTGCTGGTGCCGACCCTGGTGTCGGTGATCTGGATGAGCACCTTTGGTGAAACTGCGCTCTGGCAGCTGTCTCAGGGCTACGAAGGCGCCAACAATGCGGCACTGGAGCTGCAGCTGTTTGCCATGCTCAAGGAGCTGCCCCTGGCCTCGATTACGTCACTGGTGGGCATCGTGCTGGTGATGGTGTTCTTTATTACCTCATCGGACTCCGGCTCTCTGGTGATCGACTCCATCACCTCGGGCGGCAAGGTGTCATCGCCGCGCACCCAGCGCATTTTCTGGGTGATGGTGGAGGCAGCCATTGCCATCGCATTGTTGCTGGGCGGTGGCCTCACGGCCCTGCAGGCGGCGGTACTGATCACTGGTGTGCCCTTTATGCTGGTGGTGCTCACCTCCGGTTACTCCGTGGTGCAGGGCCTGCGCAGCGAGCCTCGCGTGTAGCACCGGCCAGGGCGATTGCCGCGCCGTTTGGCGAGCCCATGCACGATTAACATCCTCCGCCCGTGGCGGGGGATTTTTTTATGCTGCAAACCGAGGGAAACACGCCCTGTTTCTGTCGTCAGTCTCAATGACGGCAATACCTTCTTGGCCATGTTTGTTTAAGTATTGTACTTGCCCGCTTCAGGCGAATCCTTTAGCATGCCGAACCTGACTTAATGGTCAACAATTGTTCTACAGTTTAGGTCTCACCCTGCCGTTAACAATAGGGTCTAAGGAATTCTCGCCTGGAGCCGGCATGCACAAGTTCAAGTTAACCACCATTCTTATCGCCTTTGTGGCGCTGTCGCTGGCGTTGCTGACGCTGGTGTCCACCCTGATCAACGTCAATCGTTTCTCTGGCCTTTATTATGGCCAGACCGAAACCGAATACCTGCCCAACAGCGTGGGCCGGGTGGCGGAGCAGGTGCGCGCCGAGTTGCTGCCGGCCATGCTGCTGTCCGACAGCCTGGCGGACAACGGCCTGGTGCATGACTGGATGCGGGAAGGCGAGAATGCCTCGCCCATGCACGGCCGTGTGCTGCAGTATTTCAACGAGCAGCGGGCGCAAACCGGCGCGTCCACCCTGTTCTGGGTGTCGGGCGAGAGCAACACCTATTACACCGACGCCGGCGTGTTCAAACACATTTCTCCCTCGGATCCGCTGGACCGCTGGTATTACGACTTTATCAACGGCGATGCGCAGCGGGTGTTGAACCTGGACCCGGATGAGCGCACCGGCAAGCTCACCCTGTTTGTGAACTCGGTGGTGGAAATAGACGGCCGGCGAGTGGGCGCCGCCGGCATGGGCCAGGACGTGTCGGCCATTGTGGAGCTGGTGGCCAACTACAGCCTGGGTGACAACGGCTATCTGTTTCTGGTGGATGGCAATGGCGTGATCAATGCTCACCCCGATTCCAGCCTGGTGGGCAAGGCAGTGGGTGGGCTGAACGGCTTTTCGCCAGTGAATACGCTGCTGGCCGGTAACCACAGCGGTTTTGAATTCAATCAGGCCGACTTTGCCGGCGAGCAGGTGTATCTGGCGGCGCAGGAAGTGCGTGACACCGGCCTGCGGCTGGTGGCGGTGCTGCCGGCGGCGGAGATCAGCGGCGCCATCAACGCGGCCATTTCATCTTCTGTGGTGGTCAGTGTGCTGCTGGCGCTGGCCTTTATCGTTATCACCGTTCTCTTCGCCCGTGCTTTGGGTCGGGCCATTCGCCGAGTGGGAGACGATCTGCTGGCCATGTCCGGCGACGGCGGCGATCTCACCAAACGCCTCGACGACAGCCACAACAACGAGCTGGGCCACCTGGCCCGGGGCTTTAACGCCATTATCGGTAAGATTCGCGCACTGGTGGCGGAAATTCAGCACACCGAAACCGCCATGAAAACCGGCATTGAGCAACTGGCCCAGCTGGCGGACGACACCTTCAAGGCCACCGAGGTGCAACGCGGCCAGACCGAGCAGGTGGCCACCGCCATTACCGAAATGGGTCAGACCGTCACCGAGGTGTCGGGCATTGCCCAACGAACTGCCAGCGACACCGAGGCGGCGGTGGGTGAGGCCAACCACACCAACCAGAATATGGCCCTTACCACCGAAACCATGGCCCAGCTCAATCGAGTGATGAGCGACATTGAAAACACCATCAACGACTTTGCCGGCCAGGCCGATGCCATCAACTCGGTGGTGGAAGTGATCAACGCCATTTCCGAGCAGACCAACCTGCTGGCGCTGAACGCCGCCATTGAGGCGGCCCGGGCCGGCGAGCAGGGCCGGGGCTTTGCGGTGGTCGCCGACGAGGTACGCAACCTGGCCAAGCGTACTCAGGCCTCGACCCAGGAGATCAGCGAGCAGATTGCCCGGCTGCAGCAAACCGCCCGGCAGTCTACCGCCGCCATTCGGGAAGGTACCGACAACAGCCGGCGGGTGGCCGAAAGCACCGAACAATCGGCCCAGGCCCTGGCCAGCATTCAGCAGCGGTTTGAGGCCATCAGCTCGGGCAGCCATCAGGTGGCGGCGGCCACCGAGGAGCAGGGGGCGGTGGCGGATCACATCAACCAGTCGGCCCATGTGATCTCTGACAGTGCCGCCGGCATTCACAGCAATGCCGAGCAGCAGCTGGCCGCCATCAGCCAGCTGCAACAGCGTGCCGAGCATTTGCGCAGCCTGGTGGGGCAATTCAGGGTGTAATGGTTAAAACTGTTGTTCCATTTACTATTGGTTCCTGGTGTCGACATGGAGTGTCCGATTCACGATAATTCGCTGTTTTAATTCTGAGGTTTGTTGTTGCAGTTATGACTCAATCAGTATCTGTGATCGTTGGGGGGTTACTTCGCTTTCTGTCGGTATCCTTGGGGTTGTTAATGGTACCGGGCGTCGTTTTTGTCGATATCGCATGGCTGAACAACGGACTGTCAGAGTGGGGCGTCACCGAGGGATTGCAAAGCTTACTGATTTTGCTGTCGGCCCTGATTGGTTTTCAGGGCGCGTTATCACGGCCAGAACAACGCAGTTTCCTTATTCTGGTGGCTGGTTTTTTCCTGTGCATGTTTTTTCGGGAGCAGGATCGGCTGCTGGACCTCGTGTTTGATGGCCTCTGGCAGTTGCTGGTTTTTGCCACGGCCACTATCAGCATCGTAATGTCGCTGCGTGACAGGCGCACCCTGATTTCGGCCATGGCTGCGGCCTGTCAATCAGTGGCATTTAGCCATGTGCTCTTCGGGATAGCCCTGTTGTTGTGCTTCAGCCGCGTTTTCGGCACCGGGGCATTGTGGGAAGAGGTGCTGGTCGGCGTCGATGCCGATGTGCTGCACCAGACCAAAACCGTAGTGCAGGAAGGGCTTGAACTTTGCGGTTACTATTTTATTTTTTACGGTAGCCTGATGTTCTGGCTGCAGCATCGTCGGCCCTCAATGGCCACTAAGGCATCGAAAACCCGTGTTGATATGAGGGGGTACTCGGCACAACACGAGCTCAATGCCGGATAATGGCAGTGCTTACCGGCAGTTGCATCAGGCTGCCGGCAGGCGTTAGCCTGCTAGGAAATCGGCAAACACGAAGCCGTCCCGCTCCACCACCTCGCCGGGCGTAATGGCCACCGGCTCCCTGAACAGGGGGCCGTCAAACACGAAGGTATGGAACTCACCGTTCTCTCCGCAAAGATCGGTGCCTTCAGGCAGCCCGGCCAGCACCTCTGCGGTCAGCTCCCGGCCGGCAAATTCTACCGGCACCTTTTTGGGATCCAGGCAGGTAATCACCGCCCGCAGGCCGTGTTTCAACATCTCGTAAGGCAGCTCCCGCGTGGGCGTGTGCCAGATGGGGAATACCGCTTCAATGCCGCTGCCTGCCAGCTGGCTTTCACGGTACTGCCTGACGTCTTCCAGCAACAGATCGCCAAAGCCGAACGCCGCTATACCTTGAGCCTTGGCGTGGGTAATAAATGCGCCCATGCGTTGCTGATAGTCTTCGTTGGTGCAGGGCCATGGCAGGGTAATGATCTCCAGCGGCAGGCCAATGGCGTCTGCCTGCCGGCGCAGCAATTCTGCCCGTACTCCGTGCATGGCAACCCGCTCAAAGGCCTCATTGATCGTGGTAAAAAGGCCCACCACGTCGTAGTCGGGGTGCTGCATCAGCTGGTGCAGGGCCCAGGCGCTGTCTTTGCCGCTACTCCAGGACATTAACAATCTTCGTTTCATGGCGTCGCTATGCTTTATAAAAGGGGCGCCATGGTAGCACGGGCGCAGCGTTCGGCGAGCAGCAGGGCAGGAGGCAGTCATGTTCAAGGTAACGGTAACCGGTGAAAATCAACTGGAG
The DNA here is from genome assembly GCF_011319775.1 of Oceanimonas sp. MB9. NCBI lineage: Bacteria > Pseudomonadati > Pseudomonadota > Gammaproteobacteria > Aeromonadales > Aeromonadaceae > Oceanimonas > Oceanimonas sp. MB9. Next base: position 876,584 of record NZ_VFBE01000009.1, read on the forward strand.
CTGGAGCTCAGCGGCCGGCTCGACAGTGAGGCAATGAAGGCGGCGCTGGATGAGCTGGTCGAGGCAAGCCGATACATGGTGCACGGGCGCATGTTGTATCGCATCGGCGATTTTGAATGGCCTACCCTGGGCGCCATGGGGGTGGAGCTGTCACGGTTACCGGCCCTGTTTGGCATGATACGCCGGTTCGATCGCATTGCCGTGGTGGCGGCAAAGGGCTGGATCCGCTCGGCCAGCAAGCTGGAAGGGGCGCTGATCCCGGGGCTGGAAATTCGCGCCTTTGTGCCCGCCGAAGAAGACCATGCCCGGCAGTGGCTGGCGCAACGAAGTGATTAACGACAACCCCCGGCAGATTGCGGCTTCGGCCGGTTGTGCGCATGCCACCTGCTGGCTAGGCTATGAACTGCCGGCGGAATGATGGTCGCCGGGGCGCTGCCAGGGCGCCTGCTTTCAATCACGACAGGAGGAATCACCCCATGAATGAGAGAGAGCTGTATCAACAAAAGGCCGAAGCCAAGTTGAGCGAATGGAAAGCCGAGCTCGACAAGCTCAAGGCGCAGGCCAGGCAGGCCGATGCCGACACCCGCATTGAACTGAATCGCCAGATAGAAGCCATGGATGCCCAGATTGAACAGGGCGAGAGCAGGATCAGGGAGCTGTCTGAAGCCAGCGAGCAGGGCTGGCAAGAGCTGAAGCAAGGGTTTGAAACTGCTTGGGGCAACCTCAGCGACGCCTTTGACAGGGCCGTCGACCGGTTCAGACACCACCGCTAACGACGCCCTTCTCGCTCACCTAAACCGCACATGCACATGGCGGTGTAGATCACGAAGCCCGGCAGGCCGGGCTTTGTTTTTTGTGGCGTGGCCATGGCATCATAAGGCCCGCATTGATGAATCCGCTGTATTCACAGCATTGTTGGCGAGAAAACATGAAATCACTGAAATACGGCGCCTGCCTGGCCCTGACCCTGTTGCTCACGGCCTGCGATCACGGTTTTGAGGGGGTATACCAGACTCGTGCCAGCTCTTCCAACGCCATGATGGCTCAGCTGATGAGCGATTTTACCGGCCTGGTGGGCAGCGGGAAAATCGTGATTGGTCGCGATTATGTGGAACAAAACGGCGAGCGCACCCGTTTTGACGACATCCTGGTGCGGGAATCGGCGGGCGAGCGTTATCTGGTGTTTGTGCAGGGAGAGCAGGAAGAAGTATGGAAGATTGTGGACGACAATACCCTGATGAAGGGCACCGAGCTGGTGAACGTGATCATGGAGCGGGTGGATGACTGAGGCCGTCCCCAGCCCCTGCATTGGCCTGTGCCGGTTGAACGAGCAACGGTTGTGCATCGGCTGTTATCGCACCGTTGAGGAGATCACCGGCTGGCGCGATCGCAGTGAACATGACAAGGCCGCCATAGTGCGTTGCATCGAAGAGCGTCGGCAACAGCACAACATCTAAAAAAGCAGCCCCTTTTGGGGCTGCTTTTTATTATGGTGTTAGGGCTGGATCAGAAGTTAAGACCCATACCAAAGGTGTAGGCCCAGGCGCCATCGTCGAAGTTGTCTTCGGCGCTGTCGCCACTTTCAAACAGGAACTGATATTCGGCCCGGGCTTGAATAAAGGTGGTGGGCAGCAGGTAATATTTAAGACCCGCTTCCAGGCCGGCGATGCCGGTGTCTTTTACGCCGTCACCGTAAATGCCACCGAGCGAGGCGCCCACAAAGGGCCGGGCCGCATTGTGGCCAAAGTGATAGTCGGCAAAGAGGCGGGTACTGCCGTTCCAGAAGTCATCGCCAATGTCTTCGCCTTCCACGTCGGCGTAGCTGATGCTCTGGCGAATACCGGCCAGGGTACGGTCGGACAAATACCAGCCGTAGTCGCCGGAAATACCAAAGCTGCTGTTATCGAAATCCTTGCTGCTGCTACCGGTACCGGAGAGCGAGAACTCCCGGTCACCTTCGCTTGGACCAATCGCACTGTGACCACCCATGTGAGCGTGAGCCATGGCATAGGCGGGCAGTAAGGTGGCGCCAAGAAGAATGGCCAGCGGCGCTTTTTTTAGCATTTTCATGATAACACCTCGGATTAATCATTGGTTTCAATCAAGCACTTGCAACTCTTCGAATGTACTACGCACCGCACCCTTGCCTGGGCCCGGTGAACGAAGCGTGCCACTGTTTTGCTGTCAATCCATTTTTGTTTTCAATCCTTGCCGTTGCCACGGCCAGCAGGTCCGTAGCACTGGAAGTATAGAAGCCCGTATAAAAAAACGTCGGTTTTTCGACAACCTACCGGTCAATAACTGTCCAATGTGATTCGCTTGGGTCGTAAGCAAACGGGGCTGTATTCCGACGCTGACTGCTATAGTTTCAGCATTCGGGCGGCCGCCCGATCAGGCTCAAAGGAAGGTGCCCTGATGAACGACGCCGACATCGCCTTGTTATGGCAACAGTTTCAGAAAAGCCTGCTGGAAACCGGTAATGCCCTTGGCATCAGCGGGTTTAACTGGCAGGAATGGCTGGTTTATGGCCTGGGTCAGTTGCTGGTCACCCTGATGATAGTGCTGCTGTTTGGCCTGGTGTACTGGATGGGGTGCGCCCTGATGCGCCTGGTGCTGACCCGGCTGGGATACGGTCATGCGCCCTTCCGCACCGGCCGGGTGGTGTTGCGCTATTTGCTGGGGTTGGCCACCCTGGTGGCGATACTGGCCCAGTACGGCGCCGAGGAAGGAGTGATAAAGGGCATGGCCCGGGCCGGGTTGATGGCGCTGGCCTTTTACCTGGTGTGGCAGTTGCTGTCGCGCGGGCTTATTCACCGGCTTTCCCGCCATCATCTCGATTCTTCCCTGGTACAGCTGTGCAAAAACACCCTGTCGGTGTCGCTGATGGCACTGGGTGCCATTACCGTGATGGCCCAGTTCGGTTTTGACGTGCTTTCCATTATTGCCGGTCTGGGCATAGTGGGCATTGCCGTGGGTTTTGCCGCCCAGTCAACCCTGTCGAACTTTATTGCCGGTATCACCCTGCTGATCGAGCGGCCGTTTCGCATTGGCGACTGGGTCAGCATTCATGGCGAAGAGGGCAGGGTGGTGCGCATTGCCTTTCGGACCACCTGGCTGCGTACCCGTGACAACATTTTTACCATGATTCCCAACGACAGCGTGGCTACCTCTGACATTATCAATTACAGCGCAGAGGGCCCCACCCGCATACGCATTCCGGTACACATTGCCTATAAAGACTCGGTTGAGCAGGCTCGCTCGGTGATCATGCCCATCTTGAGTGGCCACCCCATGTCGATCAACAATGACAACCTCAAACCCAGGGTGCAACTGCGGGACATGGCCGACTCTTCGGTGGTCCTCAGTGCCCAGGTGTGGGTCAGTGCCCAGGATGTGGAGGTAAAGGGACGCATTTCCTGCGAGCTGCTCGAAGCCATCAAGCAAGGGCTGGATGACGCTGGCATTGAGATTCCCTTTCCGCACCTGCAACTGCACCTGGATGAAGCCCGAGGGCTGGAGCCGGTGCTTGGACGGCCCGTCCACGGTGATGATGCATCCCGTTCCCAAGGAGCCAATGAATGAGCCCCCTGTTATTTGCCTGTGTGTTGCTGCTGGCCGGGTGTGCCGGCAAGCCGGAAGGCATTAGCCCGGTGTCAGGCTTTGAGTTGAACCGCTATCTGGGCACCTGGCATGAAATTGCTCGGCTTGACCATTCCTTTGAGCGGGGGCTCAGCCGGGTGACTGCCGATTACAGCCTGCGTGACGACGGCGGCGTGCGGGTAATCAACCGGGGTTATGACGCAGCAGCTGGGGAGTGGCGGCAGGCCGAGGGCAAGGCTTATTTCGTGCAAAGCCCCGATCTGGGCCATCTCAAGGTCTCGTTCTTTGGACCGTTTTACGGCGCCTATGTGGTGTTTGAACTGGATGACAATTACCAATATGCCCTGATATCGGGCCCTAGCCGCAATTACCTCTGGCTGCTGGCGCGAACCCCCACCCTGAAGCCCGCCGTGCAACAGCGGCTTATTGCCAAGGCCAGCGAGGCGGGATTTGATACCGACCGGCTGATTTTCGTAAAACAGCAGTAAGGCTTTTTACTAGGGTCGAATGCTGGCCATTATCCTGACTCGCTCGTCCAGTGGCAGTGCCAGAATAAGTGCTTCTCCCGAAGCCGGAAAACGGTTGGTGAGGGCGGTGATATTGACCTGATGACTGACCAGTACCACCGGTAGGCCGGGCTCAATATTAGCCACAAACCGGCGCAATGACCGGGTTTGTTCGGAGCGTCGGCTTCGTCGGGAAAAAAACGAATTCAGCTCGGGGGCGGGAATGACCTCACCCACATTCAGCAGGCGGGCGGTGTCGAGGCTGCGGCAAAACTGACTGCTGTAGACCCGCGCCCGAGTAATGCCGTGCTGACGCAGTCGTTCGCCCCAGGCTTCTGCCTGGGCTCGGCCGCGGGCATCCAGGTTGCGTTGAGTGTTGCAACGACCCAGCACATAACCGGGTGGATCCCCTATGCCGGGGGCATTGGCATGGCGCATTAGCAGCATGGCGCGGCCTTGCTGCAGGGCCTGCCAGGCGTCGTCATCGGTGACGGCCCGGACCGTGCCGGGTAACAGCAGCATGAACAGCAAGTGCAGTATCAACAGGGGCATGGCGTGTCCTTTTCTGTCTGTGGGCAACCGAATAATGGGATTACCATTTTATGCCAACATGCATGTGTCTGTTTAAATAACGTCCGTCCCTTGAGTGTATGGGGTAAATGCCGGTTTGGCGGGAATTTTATCGTGTTGATCAAGGCGTTGCAGTCACTAAGGGAGTGAAGGCAGCTCTATTCCCCGTACCTGATTGCGCCCGGACTGTTTGGCGTCATACAGCTGCTTGTCGGCGGCGTTCAGCAGGGTTTCGGGAGAGTCGCCGGCCTGGGGAATCATTGTGACGGCACCGATACTGATGGTGACCACTGCCGAGGCCGGAGAGTGGGCATGCTCAAGTCCCTGGTCTTGCACGGCGTGGAGCATGGCCCAGGCTCCACGCCGTGCGCCCTCAAATGCAGTATTGGGCAGCAGACAAATAAATTCTTCACCGCCGTAACGGGCCAGCAGGTCGTCCGGACGGCGTATGGTCTCATTAAGTATACCGGCGACCCGAGTCAGGCACCGGTCACCCGCCGGGTGGCCGTAATGATCGTTATAAAGTTTGAAGTGATCCAAATCGATCAGCAACAGCGAAAGTTCGAGCTGCTCTCGCTGGCAACGGCGCCAAGCGGTCAGGAACTGCTCATCAAAGCGGCGGCGGTTGGCGACGCCGGTCAGGCCGTCCACCAGCGCGATGGAGCGCAGCAGATCATTTTGCAGCTTGAGCGCCAGATGGGTTTTGACCCGGGCCATCACCGTGGCCGGATTAATCGGCTTGGTAATAAAGTCGACGGCCCCCGACTCCAGCCCCAGTACTTCATCTTCCGGGGTATTTTTCGCGGTCACAAAAATGACCGGAATGTCCCTGGTTTCCGGCAGGGCCCGAAGCTGACGGCAGACCTGGTGCCCGTTCAGGCCGGGCATGACCACGTCCAGCAGCACCAGATCCGGGTTCTGCTCCCGGCAAATGGTGACTACCTGTTTGGAATCCGTGGTCATCAATACTTCGAATTCGTTGCGAAACACCTCGTGCAGAATACGAATGTTCAGGGGCTGGTCATCGGCAACCAGAATGCGCAGCGGCGCCTGCCGTTTGGGCTGACCGGCCAGCAGAGTGTCAAACATTATACTTCCTCCAGGATATCGCTAACGATACGGCGTGCTGCGACAAAATTGAGTTGTTGTACCTTGGCGATCAGCTCCTTCATGACCGGATCGTCCTGGGGGCGAGACTGGGCGAGGGTATCGACCATGTCGACGGCTCGCATATTGCCGGCATCCAGCAATACCAGCAGGGACTCAAATTGCTGGTGCAGGCTGCCCGACTCCGCCTGAGGGGCCCTTGGAGTATCGGTTTCGTCTGCTTGCTCGCCGTTGGTTACGGCGTCCATCAGGGCCGTATGATTCTGCAAAAGCTGTTGCTCCAGGTTTGCCAGCGTGGCTTCATCGAGCAGGGCAAGGCCCTGAGCACTATTCTTGCGCACGGCACGGTCGAGGGCGGAGAACTTGGCCGACAGGCTCGACAGCCCCATGGTGCCGGTCATGCCTTTCAGAATGTGCAGGCTGGAAGCCACCGCCTGCATGTCCTGACTATCCAGCCCGGCCTTCAGAGCGGAGATCTCCATGCCGGCATTTTCTGCAAAGCCCGACAGCATGCTGAAATAGAGGCGACGATTGTTGCCGAAGCGGCGCAGAATGTTCTCCAGGCTTTCTATCTCGCTGTTCTCACCGCAGGGTGATGCCGGCCGCGCCGCCTGCTCCTGATTCAGGGTCAGTATCACCCTGACCAGTTCATTCAGGTCGATGGGTTTGCCCACATGGGCATTCATGCCGGCTTCCAGGCAGGCCTGTTGATCGGATACGGTGACATTGGCGGTCATGGCCAGTATGGGCAGGTGATGGCAGTCGGCATGCCGGCGAATGCGCCGCGTCGCTTCCAGGCCGTCAATTCCGGGCATCTGCATGTCCATCAGCACCACGTCAAAGGCGCCGGTGTCGTTAAATACCTTGTCGATGCCTTCCTGCCCGTCTTCGGCCTGAGTAACGATGGCGCCTTCACCGACCAGCAGTTCGCACGCCACCTGACGGTTAAAGGCGTTGTCTTCCACCAGCAGTAAGCGAACTCCTTCCAGCCGTCGGTCTTCATCGGCCAGGGGCAGGGTTTTTTCCGGCTCAAAGCGCTGGCCGGCAAGGGCCCGCCCGATGGACTCGTTCAGCTGCAGCGTGGTTACCGGTTTGGTCAGCAGGTCAACAAAGGGCGGATTGGGCTGATTCTGGGTTTCTGCCAGCTCTTCATGGCCATAGGCGGTCAGCATGATGATGGTGACCGGACCGTGACGCTCCTGAATGCGTTTGGCCACCTCCAGGCCACTGAGATCGGGCAGGTGCCAGTCCATCAGGATCAGGTCAAAACGGTGTTGTCGTACTTCGGCCAGGGCTTCTTCTCCATTGGCGGCGCAGTCTACCCGGTAACCCAGTGCACTCAGGGTGTTTTCAAGAATACCGGCGGATACCTCGTTGTCATCCACTACCAGAATGCGGGTATGGGTGTCGGCCGGCATGGGCGTGGCGCCTTTGGCCAGCCCCAGATCCAGGTCAAACCAGAAACGGCTGCCCATGCCTGGAGTGCTCTGCACATGCAGCTTGCTGCCCATCAGGCTGACCAGACGGCGGCAAATCACCAGGCCAAGACCGGAGCCACCATAGCGCCGGGCGGTAGAGGCTTCCGCCTGGGTAAAGCCGTCAAAGATGTGTTCAATTTTTTCGGCGTCAATACCAATGCCGGAGTCAGTTACCGAAAAGCCGAGGCGAACCAGATTTTTCCTGAGCTGGCGCACCTGCACCTTGACCACCACCTCGCCCCGCTCGGTAAATTTGATGGCGTTACCCGCCAGATTGATCAGAATCTGCTGCAGTCTCAGTCGGTCGGCGATAATTTCCCGAGGCAGGGACGAGTCCAGATCGAACATCAGCTCAAGGGGTTTGCCGGCCAGGTTGCCCGCCAGCACGGTGGCCAGGTCCCGTAACATGGCATCCAGCTCGAACTGCACCGGATCCAGTTGCAGCTTGCCCGCTTCTATCTTGGAATAGTCGAGAATGTCGTTGAGCAGCCCCAGCAGCGAGCGACCGGCGGTTTGTGCCTTGGTGATGTAGTCGGACTGCTGCTGGTTGAGCCGTGTTTTCTGCACCAGCATCAGCATGCCCAGTATGGCGTTCATGGGGGTGCGGATTTCATGACTCATGTTGGCCAGAAACTGGGACTTGGCCTGGCTGGCCTCGTCCGCCTGCTGTTTGGAGCGGCGCAGGCTGGTTTCCAGCTCGCGTTGGGCGGTGATATCGAAGTTGATGCCGATGAGCTGCTCGGCGGTTCCTTCGGCATTGCGCATGACCTGGGCCCGGGCCTGGATAAAGCGGATCTGGCCGTCCGGCAACACCAGACGAAACATGGGTTCAAACACATCCTTACCGCCGATGGCGGCCTGCAGGCAGGCGGTGGTGTCCTTTACATCGTCCGGATGCAGCCGGGACAGCCAGTGCTCATAGTTCAGCCCGTGTTCCCGCAACGACATCGACTGCTGATACAGTTCGAACATTCTGTCGTTCCAGGTGAGGGTGTCATCCGCGAGGTTCCAGCGCCAGACTCCCAGTTGCGCTACTTCGGTGGCCATCAGCAGTTCGGTGGTCCGCTGTGCAACCTGAGTCACCTGGGCTTCCAGGTGTCGGTTCAGCTCCAGTATCTTGGCCTCTGCTTCCTTTTGTGGGGTGATGTTGCGTATGGTTTTTGACGAGCCCACCACGGCGCCGGAGCTGTCTCTCAGCGGAGATACCGTGAGTGAAACATTGATCAAATCGCCATTCTTGCAGCAGCGCAGGGTTTCAAAGTGAGGCACGGCCTTGCCGGTTCGTACTCGGGCGAACACCGCCATTTCTTCGGGCCGGCATTCTTCCGGCACCAGCAACTCGGTGGTGGTCTTGCCCAACACCTCGTCGGCGCGAAAACCGAAAATACGCTCCGCACCCTGGTTCCAGGAGGTAATGCGGCCGTCCATCGACTGGCTGATAATGCCGTCCGTTGAGCACTCCACTATGGCGGCCATGCGGGCCTGCTCGGTTTGCACCTGCCGGCGACTGTTGTTACTGAGGTTAAACATGCCGGTAAGGGTAGCCACCAGTACACTGATAAAGCTGCCCAGAAAAAACAGGTTCAGCGGTGAAAACAGGTGCAGCTGTTGCACAAAGGCGGGCTGGATACTGAATCTGGACTGCCACTGGCGACCAAACATGTCAAATTGCACCAGGTGGGTTTGCAGCAGCGAATTTGTGCTACTTCCGGTGTCGTAGAAGGCCTCTTCCCGGCCCGGCTCGGTCACATCCCACAAGGCCAGATGAACGGCATCGGTATCCAGTTGCAGGTCTGCCAGCACCTCCTGCATCAACAAGGGAGCATAACTCCATCCAAAGGCCTTGGCTCGGCGCTCCGCCAGGGTATTTGGGGTATCGCCGCCCTCATAGATGGGCATCAGGATTAGAAACGATTGCAATGGGTTGCCGGTAGCCTGCACCAGGGTGATGGGACCGGTAATGCGCACCTGGCCGGTGGCGATGGCGTCGTCGGCGGCGGTCCGACGGTTCAGCTCGGAACCGATGTCCAGTCCCACGGCTTCATCGTTGCGGTCTACCGGCTCGACATACTGAATAACGTAATGCTCGTACTGGTGAGGGGTAAGCTCCTTGATGCGAAACCCCGGCCAACCATCGGCGCGGGCCGACTCGGTAAACGTCGCGGCGTTTTCCCGGGGAACCCGGCGAATAAAGCCAAACCCCCGGGCGCCGGGAAACTCCTCGACGATATGGCGGGAGCGACTGTAGCGGCGGAACAGCTCCCGGCTGATGCCATGCTGACCGGCGGTCAGTACCGCTCCCCGTGCTCCGGCCAGGCCGAATTGATACAGGGAAAGCCGTTCTCGAACGGCCTGGTTGGCCTGGGCGGCGGCATCGCCCACGGCATCGTCGATGATACGCTGGTTGTTGATGTGCAACTGCCAGGTGGCCAGGGCACTCAGGCACAGCCCGATGATCAAGGTAAGCAGCGTCCAGTGGCTTATCAGTGAACGGCTCAGGCTAAGTGGCATTCAAGGAATCCTTATTGTTGTTATTCATTGCCATGCCTTAATGGTGGTAAAGCCGGCGATGCCCGAGGCGAGTTGCTTGTCCACTTCGTCATGGGGAGCGGGCCGGCAGTAATAAAACCCCTGCATTACGGTACAGCCCAGTTTTATCAGGCCCTGTTCCTGCTCGCGGGTTTCAACCCCTTCGGCAACCAGTTCCAATCCCAGCGCCTTGCTCAGCTTGATAATGGCTTCAATGATCACGGTATCGCTATGATCGACCATCATGCCGCGCACGAAGCTCTGGTCTATCTTGAGCACATCCACCGGAAACATCTTGAGGTAGGCGAGATTGGAATAGCCGGTACCAAAGTCGTCAATGGCGATACGCAGGCCAAGTCGCTTCAGGGCGAGCAGGGCATCCTGGGAACCGTGTTCGCGGGTGGCCAACACTCCCTCGGTGATTTCCAGCTCAACCAGGCCGGGATTGACCCCGGTCTCTTGCAGGACTTCCCTGACATCGGCAATAAAACGGTCATGCTTCAGCTGCACCGCGGAAATATTGACACTGACACAAAGCCGGTGTCCTGCCTGGTGCCAGGCGTGTGCATCCAGGCAGGCGCGATGCAGCACCAGGCGGCCGATGGGAATGATCTGGCCGGTTTTCTCCGCGAGGGGAATAAAGTCAGCAGGGGAAATCAGGTTGCCCTTGTTGTCCCGCCAGCGGATCAGGGCTTCCACACCGATTATTTTCTTTTGACTGGCTTCCACCTTGGGCTGATAGAAAACTTCAAAACCGCCGTGTTTCAGCGCTTCCTGGATCAACCGTTCTTGATGCTGGCGCGCACGCATGCAGGACTCTATTTCCGACGAAAAAAAGCTGTAGCGGTTTCGTCCACCCGCCTTGGCCTGGTACAGGGCGGTCTCGGCATGTTGAAAGATGGACTCGGCATCATTGTTGTCGTCGGGATAGAGGCTGATGCCAATGGTCACGCTGAGCGTATAGGTGCCCGAGTCCATGACAAAGGGCTCGGACAACGCGTTGAGCAGGCGTTGGGCGAAATTACCGACGGCGCCGGCACTGCCGACTTCCGGCAGTAGAATAATAAACTCGTCGCTTCCCGAGCGGCTGACGGTATCCTCAACCCGGGAGCACTCGCTAAGCCGGCCGGCCACCCGTTGCAGCAATTTGTCGCCAACGGCAAGGCCTTCGGCGTCGTTGATCTTGCGAAAGTTATCGAGATCCAGCGTCATCAGCGCCACCCGTCCGTTGTGGCGCCGGGCCTTGTGAATGGCCTGGGAAATACGATCCTGCAGCAGCAGGCGGTTGGGCAGTCCGGTCAGGGCGTCCTGATTGGCCAGGGCCCTGGCCATTTGTTGCAGCCGGACATGATTGCGGATCCGCGCACGGGCAACGGGAACATTGATGGGCTTGGTAAGAAAGTCGACCCCACCCAACTCCAGGGCATGCACCTCATGCTCGGTATTGTGGTGGGCGGTAACAAAAATCATCGCGGTGTTGGCGAGTGAGGCATCGGATTTCAGCGCTTCACACAGCTGAAATCCGTCCATACCGCTCATTTCAATGTCGAGCAGCACCACATCAGGCCTGACCTGCCGGGCAAGCTCAAGGGCCTGCACCCCGTCGGAGGCAAAATGGAGCATACCCAATCCCTTGGCCGCGTCACCCAGTAACTGAATGTCGCTTACCCGATGATCGACGATCAGAATCACCGATTCGTGACAGAGCAAAGATTCATACATCCCATCGTCCTTGATGAAGGTTTGAGCCAATTGAAAATGACAAAAAGTGGCGAAAGACCAATCACGTTATGAATTGAGATTTGACCTCAAACGGCTCCCCGTCAAGGTCGTTTTGTTGAAAGGTTGGAATCGTGCGGGGCAAAAAGCGAAATATGGGTCAGGGGGAGAAGGAAATAGCACACGCCTTCGATAGAGGGCCGAAGGCGTATGGGTGGAGTCAACGCTGGCGTACGAGCTCGGTGGCGATCCCATCGGCCAGTTGTTCCCAGCCGCTGGCCAGGGAACGTACCAGCGCCGGATAGCCATCTGCGCTCAGCGGCGTTTCAATACGAAAGTCTTGTTGCTCCAGCAGTACGCCGGCATGGTTAAGCAGTTGCCATTGCCCTTGAATCAGGGCAATGCCGTCGTAGCGTCCCTGAAAACGATCCAGCCGCAGGCGAAGTTCACGGCCCTCGCCGGCAGTGCTGGTGGCCTGGACTTGGCCTCGAGTCACCACCTGGGCCTGTGGCAGGGCTGAGCTAAGCCGGCGTTGCAGCAGGTGTTGCAGCTGGTTGGGCAGGGCTTCGGCCCACAGGTGACCACGAGCCTGATGCACTTCGAGCTCGTCCAGCTGCATCACAATACCCTCGCCGTCGAGAAAGGTGGCGGTGTCAATAGGAGCCAGGTTTACAATCAGCCGGCTATCGTGTTGACGCGTCGCCGGACTCGCCGGCAACAGGTAGCTGCTGGCGCCGCTGCCGGCGGGGCCGCCACATCCGGCCAGAGTCAGGGCCAGCAGCAAGGGCGCAAGTCGCAGAGGGTTTGAAGAAATGGTGGTCATTGGGCTGCCTTAGGTTGTGGATCTCGAGAGGGTTTGCGATCGAAAATCAGAGCGTTGGGCTGATCGTTAAGGGTTCGAACCACGGGCTGCAGCTCCCGCATCAGCTGTTCCAGCCGCGACAGGGTGCCGGTCAGCTCGCCATAGCCTTCGGATCCCGGGGCAAAGCCCTGCAGGGTATCGCTGAGCTGGCGCAGGGTCTGGTTGACGTTACCGGGCAGGGCCGAGGTGTCTGGGCTGGCCAACAGGGTGTCTACCGAGGCGGCAATCTGGTTCACTTTTTCCATGGTCTGGTGGGTGCTGGCCAGGGTCTGGTTGAGGTTGTCGACCACGGGTTCAATCTCCAGGTTGTTGAGCTTGTCGAGCAGGTTGGAGACCTTCTGTTCAATCTGGGCAAATCCGCCCGTGGTGGTGGGGAACACGCGACGCTCCACAAAGGTCAGGGAGGTATAAGGCTCGGCTTCTTTCTGAAAATTGAGGTCCACGAAAAGGGCGCCGGTCAGCAGGTTGCCGGCCTTGAGCGAGGCGCGCAGTCCATGGCCGAACATGCGATCCAGGCGGGCGTACCAGGCCTTGGTGTCGATAATTTCGGTGGTGTTGTCAAAGCGCTGGGGCTCTATGCGGATCAGCACCGGAATGGCGAAACGACTGAGGGAGTCCGGTTGGGGGGCGGTAAAGTGAAAGGGCACGCTGACCACGGAGCCGATGCGCACGCCCCGATATTCCACCGGGGCGCCGGGTGTCAGGCCGCGCACGGTGTCGTCCACCAGCAACACGTACTCCAGGTACTGGTCATAGCTGCCTTCATTGGCGCTTTCCGCATCGGCAAACAGCATATAGGTGGCGCCGGCCTTGGCCTTGTGACCCATGGCGGTATTCTCGGGCACCCCAAAGGTGACGCCGCCACCCACCAGGGATTCCAGCGAGCCGACATTCACGCGAAAACCCTGAGAGTCCAGGCGCATGTCGATGCCCGAGCTGGTCCAGAAGCGGGTGGTGCTGGTCACCAGCACGTCGTAAGGTGACTGAATGTAAAGCCGGTGACGCATTTCGCGTTTTTCCGGATCAAATTCGCTGTGCTCCACTCGGCCCACGGTGTAGCCCTGGTAGCTGACCGGATCGCCGGTGGACACGGCGTTGCCCACCTGGCTTATCAGGTTGATGCGCAGTCCGGCGGCATCGGGCGGAGCCACCGGCGGCTGCTCCAGCACCTGAAAGCGCCGCTTCGACTGTTCACTGCTGCCTGGCAGCAGTTGTATATAGGCCCCGGAAAGCACGGTGTTGAGTCCGCTGATACCTTCCCGGCCGATGCGCGGCTTGACCACCCAGAAGCGGGTTTCGGCGTTGAGCATGTCTTCCGCCTGGGGGCTCATGCGTGCGGTGATCAGCGCATGTTGCAGATCATCCGACAGTCGCACCTTTTCAACCCGGCCCACTTCCACGTTGCGGGTCTTGATCAGGGTTTTGCCCGCCTCAATGCCCTCGGCGTTGTCCATTACCAGGGTAATGGAAGGCCCGAGCTTGCTCAGGTTGTCATAGATCATCCAGGCGCCGATCAGTACGGCCACCAGGGGCACTATCCAGATCGGCGACAGGGAGCGCTGGGTTCGGCGTTCGGCGCGGGGAGATTCAGACATATTCGGATTCCTTGGCGTTATCGTTGTTATCCTGTCCGGTATCGGTGCCGGCCCAGATACTGCGCTGATCAAACAGCATGGCCGCCAGCATGGTGAGCACCACCACGGCGGCAAAGGCCAGGGCCGCCGGCCCGGGCTCAATGGACATCAGGTTGCCGTTGCGAATAAGGGCTACCAGTATGGCCACCACAAATACGTCCACCATGGACCAGCGGCCCACAAACTCGGTCATGCGGTACAGCCGTATACGGCGCAGGCGATCCAGCTGGTGTTGCTCCCTGCTGACCACACGACACAACCACAATAGCGCCAGTATCTTGCTCACCGGCACCACCACGCTGGCGGTAAAGATAATAAAGGCGATGGGCCAGTCACCGTGCTGCACAAACAGCAGCACGCCACCCAGAATGGTTGAAGGAGAGCTGCTGCCCAGTGAGGTGGTGATCATGATGGGATAGAGGTTGGCCGGCAGGTACATGATCACCGACGCCGCCAGCAGGGCCAGGGTGGCCTGATTGTTGACACCGTGCCAGGGGTGCAGGCGTTCATCGCAACGGCCACAACGGGCCTTGCCGCCATCGTCGGGCAGGCGGTTGATCATGCCACAGGTAGGGCAGCCACACAGGCCTTGCGAACTGGCGGTGTGGCCGGGCTTAGCCTCGGGGGGCGCCATGCTCTGGCGATCGAGAAAAAACCACAGCCAGTCCCGATCCACCGACTGGGTGGTCAGCAGCAGCAACAGGGCAAAGGCGCAAAAGGTCCAGAACGACAAGCCAAGTTCAATGTCGGCCATGCCGATCACCTTGATCAGGCTCACCAGGGTGCCTATCACGAAGACGTCGGCCATCATCCAGGGGGTAACGTGGCGCAGGGTGCGGGCAATCTGGTGGCTGCGGGGCAGGGGACGGCGCAACAGCGCCCCCGCACACAGCCAGCCCAGGCTGCACAGGTAGACCGCGGGCAGAATGATTACCGTCAGCAGCACGCACAGGGCCATCAGCGGCTGGTGCAGCCCCATCAGGGTGGCGGCGCTGTCGGTCAGTTCAATGCGGTTGCCGATGCCACTCAGTTCAAAGCCGATAAAGGGAAAGGCCACCGACAACCCCAGGGCCACCAGGGTTGCCAGCACCAGCGCCAGGGTACGCTCCGCCGGATTGGCATGACGGCGCACCAGGGTGTGGCCGCAACGGGGGCAGTCGGCCTTTTGCCCGACGGCCAGTGGCGGCAGTGCCACCAGCAGATCGCACTCGTGGCACACGCGCAGGCGCCGGCGAGAAACGGGCGCCTGCCGGTGGTGATGCGAGGCTGGCGTAGGACGGGGTGCGCTCAAACAAATGCCCATAAAAGATGAAAGATCAGTCGCTTGATACTACGACAGGTGTGAGGCCCGGATAAAGGCAGATCGTGCTCGCCACAGCAAAATATGAATGATTGTATACATTGATATTAAAAGTTGTTTCAGATTTGCGGCGGGCAGTCGATAACAGGGTTTCTAGGGATCCTGAATAAAGTCGTAGGAGAAAAGGTGTTTCGAAATATCAATATTGGCCTCAGAGCGGCGCTGGCATTTGGCGCCATTGGCGTGCTGATGCTGATTCTGGGGGTGCTCAGCCTGGTGCAGCTTGACAAACTGAACGACCAAATTACCGTGCTGGCCACTCAACGAGTGCCCAGCCTGACTGCGGTGGAAAACATCGACAAGGAATTCTTGCGTATTCGCCTGCACAGCCTGGCCCTGGCCAACTCTGCCGAGCCGGAAAAGCGGGCCGAGTCCCGCGCCAACCTGGAGACCGCCCGGCGGGAGCTGGAGCGCTTTCGCCAGCAATATGATGACTTGGCCCGACTGTCCGCCGCCCGGGAACTGCTGGAGCGCTTTGAGGCGGTAGAAGCCCGTTACTGGCAGGCCCACGGCCGCATCATGCGCCAGGCCGAAGTGGGCGATGTGGTCGGGGCCAACCTGGCATCACGCCAGGAGCTGGCTCCGCTCGCTGAGCAGCTGGCGGAGCTGCTGCATCGCATGAATGGCATTCAGCATCAGCGCATTGATGACACCAACAGCGAAACCGATGCGCTGTTTGCCTTGTCCCGCAATGTCATTATCGCCCTGCTGCTGCTGGCCCTGGCGGGCATGGCGGTGCTGGCCTGGCTGCTTACCCGCAGCATAGTGCTTCCCCTGAACGATGCGGTACGGGTGGCCGAGACCATCGCCAAGGGCGATCTGACCTGCTCCGTGCACGTAAACGGCAAGGATGAGCCGGCACGGCTGCTGACAGCGCTGCGCAATATGCAGCAGAGCCTGCAGCAGACGGTGAAGCTGATCGCCGACTCTTCCCACCAGCTGGCCTCCACCTCGGAAGAGCTGAGCTCGGTGACCGCCGACTCCACCCAGGGACTGCACCGCCAGAATGAGGAGCTGGAGCAGGCGGCTACCGCGGTTACTGAAATGACCACGGCGGTGGAAGAAGTGGCGCGCAACGCCACCACCACCTCTCATGAGTCGGAGCAGGCCGATGAACGTGCCCGCTTTGGTCGGGAACGGGTGTCCACTACCGTCAGCTCCATCGAAGGCCTGGCCGGAGAAATTGGTGACACCATGCAGGAAATCGAATCCCTGGCCGCCCGGGTGAACGACATTACCTCTGTGCTTGACGTGATCCGTGCCATTGCCGATCAGACCAACCTGCTGGCACTGAACGCCGCCATCGAGGCGGCCCGGGCCGGCGAGTCGGGCAGGGGCTTTGCAGTGGTCGCCGACGAGGTGAGGGCGCTGGCCCACCGCACTCAGGAGTCCACCAAGGAAATCGAGCAGATGATTCAGGCGGTGCAGCGCGGCTCCCAGGCGGCGGTGTCGGCCATGCAGAGCAGTAACAGCCGCACCGGCGACACCCTGCACATTGCCCGGGAAGCGGGCGACGCCCTGGTTCAGATCGCCAGCGCCATCGCCGGCATTAACGAGCGCAACCTGGCCATAGCCAGCGCCGCCGAAGAGCAGGCCCATGTGGCCCGCGAAGTAGACAGCAACCTGCTGAACATTCGCGATCTGTCGGCTCAGAGCGCCGCCGGTGCCAGCCAGACCAGCACCTCCAGCCAGGAGCTGGCTCGTCTGGCCGGCGAGCTGCACACCGTGGTCAATCGCTTCGCGATATAGCCTTGGTTCCACCCATAAAAAAGCCCCGCATAGGCGGGGCTTTTGCATTCAGCACAAAGGATTACAGCACGGCGGCAATGCCGTCACACAGGGCGTCGATGTTGGCCTTGGTAATGCCGGCCACGCTGATGCGGCCTGAGCCCACGATGTAGATGCCGAATTCGTCCTTCAGGCGCTCCACCTGCTCCTTGGTCAGGCCGGAGAAGGAGAACATGCCGTTCTGGCGGGCGATAAAGCTGAAGTCGCGGTCAACACCGCGGGCCGCCAGCTTTTCCACGAACAGGGTGCGCATTTCCTGAATGCGGTCACGCATTTCAGCAAGCTCGGCCTGCCAGTCGGCGTAAAGCTCGGGATCGTTGGCAATAATGGCCACCACGTTGGCGCCGTGAGACGGCGGGTTGGAGTAGTTGGCGCGAATGATGCCCTTGACCTGGCTGAAGCTGGTGTTGGCGGTATCGGCATCCTTGGCGACCAGGGTAAAGGCACCCACGCGCTCATTGTAGAGGCCGAAGTTCTTGGAGAAGGAGCTGGCGATCAGCAGCTCGGGGTTGTGCTTGGCAAACAGGCGCAGGCCATAGGCGTCTTCTTCGGTGCCCTGGGCAAAACCCTGGTAGGCGAAGTCGAACATCGGCAGCCAGCCCTTTTCGGCGGACAGCTCGGCAAGCGTTTGCCACTGCTCTGCGGTGGGGTCGATGCCGGTGGGGTTGTGGCAGCAACCGTGGAACAGCACCACGTCACCGGCCTTGGCGTCTTGCAGGCTGGCTAGCATGGCGTCAAAGTCCAGATCCTTGGTTTCGGCGTTGTAGTAGCCATATTCCTTCACTTCCAGGCCGGCGGCGGTAAACACGGCGCGGTGGTTGGCCCAGGTGGGGTTGGAAATCCAGATGGTGTTGGTGTCGAGCTGGCGGGCGATAAATTCGCCGGCGATGCGCAGGGCACCGGTGCCGCCCGGGGCCTGAGCGGTGCGGGCACGCTGCTCGGCGATGATGGCCGCGTCGGCGCCAAACAGCAGCTTCTGCACCACCTGACCATAGGCCTCAATGCCTTCTATGCTGAGATAGTTTTTGGTGGTTTGCTCCTGCACCAGGCGGGCTTCGGCCTTTTTCACGCAGCGCAGTACCGGGGTCTGACCGGCTTCGTCTTTGTAGATACCAACGCCCAGGTTGATTTTGTCGGTACGGGTATCTTTACGGAACGCATCGGTCAGGCCCAGAATGGGGTCGGCCGGTGCAGCAGTGACCTTCTCGAACATAGTCTTGTCAATTCCTTCTTGTAAAAGCGAGTGTGGTCGCCAAGCGACGGCTTTTAGTTATATCACTTGCGCCCTGCCGCTGCCAGCGCGGGCCGCACCAGCAGCCAGTAACTGGCCAGGGCTAACCAGGCGCACAGGCTCATCACCAGGGTCATGGGCAGCGCCGACACCGCATGGCTGGCATTAACCGCAAAGGTGGCCACGGCGCCCAGGCCAAAGCGGGTGGTGCCGGCCAGCGCCGAGGCGGTGCCGGCAGCCTCGGGAAAATGACTGAGCAGGCCGGCCATGGAATTGGCCCCCACCAGGCTGATTTGGGCGATCAGCACCATCACCGCCGGCACCAGTGCCCACAGTCCGCCAAACCCGGTGAAACCACAAAACAGCAGTACCACGGCGGCCAGTGCCGCCGTGGTCAGCCCCGCCTTGAGCAGGCGATCACTGCCAAGCCGGGGCACCAGCCGGCTGTTGCCAAAAGTCAGCACCATCATCAGCACGATATTCATGGCAAACAACAGGCCGTAGTGTTCGGCAGGCACGTCGTAAAGTTCGATATACACCAGTGGCGAGCCCGAAATGAAGGCAAACATGGCAGCGGTGGTCATGGCGCCGCAGCCGATATAGCCCAGCGCCGCCCGGTGGCGCAGTACCCGGCCGTAATTCTGTAGCACCGGCCACAACCGGAATGGCTGGCGATGTTCGGGTTTGAGGGTTTCGGGAATACGCAGGGCCAGTGCCACCGACACCAGGGCACCAATGATGGCCAGCAACACAAAAATGCTGTGCCAGTGCCCCACCAGCAGCAGATAACCACCGACGATGGGGGCGACCAGGGGCGCCAGGGTCATCACCAGGATCACCATGGACATGATGCGGGCGAACATGTCCCGTTCAAACATGTCCCGCAACAGGGCGTTGAGCACCACGGAGCCGGCGGCGCCGCCGATGGCCTGCAGCAGGCGAAAGGCCATCAGGGTTTCAATGCTGTTGGCAAAGGCACAGCCAATACTTGCCAGGGTAAAGAGGCCAAGCCCGCCCAGCATGACCGGCTTGCGTCCGACCGAGTCGGCTAGGGGTCCATAGAGCAGTTGACCGAGGGCAAAGCCCGCCAGAAACACGCTGATGGTCAACTGGGCCTGGGATACGGGTACGTCCAGATCCCGCGCGATGGCAGGCAGGCTGGGCAGATACATGTCGATGGCCAGGGGGGTGAGGCCGGCCAGGCTTGCCAGCAGAAGCAACAGGGAAAACGGCAATGCCATAACGCCATCCAAAAGTTACAAAAGAAACATCAGGCCATGATAGCACCGCCGCCAAGGCCAGTCTCAGGGTTGGTAGGGATAAATGTGCAGCCGGGGAATCAGTGGCTCCCCACCGATGCGCGCGGCGCGCCGCTTTCGGGTTTTCGCCGGCGGGTAGTCGGTGAGGTGGGAAATGGCGGGAACTTCATCCTGACACAATATCAGTGGGAGGTGCGCCTTGAACTGCTGCTGGCGGGGGGACAATGGCTGGCTCCAGCGCACATTGACCATGGGGTGGGTTTTCACCGGCCGGCGCAGGCGCAGCTCTACCCCGGCCGGCAGCCGTTTGACGTCGTAGATTTCCCGGTCGATGCAGGTTTGCCAGGTAGTGGCATCCACCAGCGGGGGAGGGCTTTGCCGGCTTTGCATCAGCTGCGCCACCAGTTTGGTCTTGTCGACTTTCTGAATGATCTGTTTGTTGGCCCAGGTAAAGCCGAGCCTGGACGCGGTATAAGGCAGCAGGGTGAGCTGGCGGTAGACCTGCAGAGTGATAAGACCGGGAAAGGTGTCGTGCACCAGCGTAAATTTTTTGTCTTTGTCGTCCAGTTGCTGCACCAGGGCACGAAAGGCTTGCTTGAGCCGGTTGATGTCGTCGATCAGCGGAGCGATGGCAGCACGGCTGTCGGCCGGTAACAGCACAAAACCGGGCAGGCGATAACTGGCCTTGGCGGAGCAATCGGGCTTGATATGCCAACGGCTGAAACCGATGAGGCTGGCTTTCAACGCCTCTTCACCGGTTAACCGGTGTTCAATGGTAATGTGTTCGAGAGGATCGTGCTCCTTGCCCTGAGCGACCTCGGGCAATTGGTAACAGGTTGCCTGAGTACCGGCATGGGTGCGAAGTTGTTGAGCCAGTTCGCTTATGGCGGATTCCAGCAGGGAGAGGGTATGACGAAGTTCGGCGGCCAGGGTAAACATAATAATCTATTATGCCAACATACAATAATGACTTAATCATAATCTCGATTGGGGAATGTGCAACACCCAAGAAGGGGTCTTCAGGGAAATGAATCGAAATTTAACATAAGTTGATGGTCTGCGTAGATTGAACACAAAAAAAGCCAGGTACAAAATCCGTGTACCTGGCTCAGGGGAATGGCTCATTAACTGAGCCGTGCGCTAGTAGAGACCGCCCGAGGCCGGGCGCCCTCTGTGTAAATTTTAGACTTTAATCGACCTCTCGCCAGCCCATGTGGCTAAAAACACCTACTTACGAGCGGCTTGCAATTGAAGGAAGAGCTGATTACTGTATTTATATACAGATAAAAGGAGTCCGCCATGGCCGTAGAAGTGCAATATCGCGTAGTACGTAACGGAATCGAGAAAATGACCTTTACCAACAAAAAAGAGGCCGATGCCTACGATCGCCTGCTGGAGCTGGCTGAGCATATTGAAACCGTGCTGGAGCAGGGGCCGGTGAACCTTGAAGAAACGGATAGAGAAGCGTTGGCATTGTTTCTGGCCCAGCACCAAGCCGAGCTGACCGGCCCGAAAAAAAAGCCCGCCAGAAAGGCGGACAAGGCTGAAAAAGCCGGCGATGACGCGATCAAGGCCGTCGCCTGATATCTAACAGGCCGTTCACGGCACCTTGTTTTATCACTCGGCACCCGCCCGTAAATCAATAATTTCAGCTGTATAAGGTTCGGTACAGACCCGGCTGCTCCAGCAGCTCGTGGTGAGTGCCGGACTGGCTGATCTTACCATCCTCAAACACGATGACCCTGTCGGCCTGGCGTACCGAGCTCAACCGGTGCGCCACTATCAGGGTGGTGCGATCCTTGAGGAAGCCCGACAGCGCCTGGTGCAGGCGCTGCTCGGTATCGGTATCCAGTGCCGAGGTGGCCTCGTCGAGAATGACGATGGCCGGATCCTTCAGGATCATTCTTGCCACCGCCAGGCGCTGTTGCTGGCCTCCCGAGAGCCGAACGCCCCGTCGGCCAATTTCGGTATCCAGGCCGTTATCCATGGCCGCAATTACGTCATCCAGCTGTGCCACCCTGAGAGCCTGCCAGATGGCTGCGTCGTCGTGATCATCTCCCAGGTTCAGGTTAGCGCGCACGGTATCGTTGAACAATACCGGTTGTTGCAGCACCGTGGCCACGTGTTCCCGTATGGTGGCAAAGCCGATATCGGTGCTGCTGGCACCGCCAAAGCGAATGTCGCCGCTGTTGGCGGGGTAGAGGCCCAGCAGCAACTGAATAAAGGTGGACTTGCCGCCGCCGCTGGCCCCCACCAGGGCGACTTTTTCGCCGGCGCCGATACTGAGACTGATGTCGTCCAGCACACGGCGTTCGCCATCGTAGGAGAAGCTCAGGTTGCGCACCTCCACCGGCAGGGTAGTGCTACCGATAAAGGGGTTGATGCCACCGGCCGGAGCGGGAGCCTCTCCCAGGGCCAGCATGGCGTTGATGCGCCGGCGGGCGGCATCGGCGGCATAGAAGGAATACTGCATGTTGAGCAGCTCCTGTACCGGCCCCATCATGAACCAGAGGTAGCTGAACACCGCGAAAATCTGACCCACGGTCAGGTCTGTGTACAGCACCATGATCATGCCCACGGCGCGAAACAGCTCCACTCCCGATAAAAACAACAGAAAGCTGGCCTTGCCGGCGGCCTCGCTCTTCCAATGATACTCAATGGCGGTATCGCGCACGCCCCTGGCCTTGTCGATGACCCGCAACAGGTAGTGACGTTCACGGTTGGCGGCACGAATTTCCTGAATGCCGTCCAGGGTTTCCACCAGCGCCTGCTGAAACAGCTCAAAGGCCTTGTTTTCATCGCGCTTGAGGTGCTTTACCTTGGAACCCAGGCGGCTGGAAAAGAACACCACCACCGGATTGAGCAACAGAATAAACAGGCCCAGCTGCCAGTTCAGCAGCAACAGCACCACGGCGGTGCCCAGCACGCTCAGCAGGCTTATCAGCAGCCGGCTCAGGGTTTCCCCGAGAAACTTGTCGAGGGTTTCAACGTCGGTGATGTAGTGGGAGCTGACGCTGCCGGCACCCACCGACTCAAAGGCGCGCATGGGGGTGCGCATCAACTGACGGGTAAGGCGGCGGCGGATCTGAAAGGTGATGTGTTTGGCCACATGGGCAAATTGCCGGCCCTGCAATATGTTGAACACCAGGGCCAGCGCGCGCAGCAACAGGGTAACCAGCAGCACCGCCAGAATATAGCCCACGCCGGTCTGCCAGGCCGTGGGTAACAGCGGGTCGAGCCAGGCGATCAGGGTCCCCGGCTGCTCAAGCAACACCTCGTCCACCAGCAGGGGCATCAGCAGCGGCACCGGTACCGCCAGCAGGGTGCCGACAATGGCCAGCAGGTGGGCATTGATCAACAACCGCTTGTGGCGGCGCATCATGCCGGTGATCACCGGCCAGTGCAAACCCTGCTCGTTCGCTTTATTTTTATTCATTCACCACCATCATTGGTTTTCATTTTCCCAAAGGGCAGGTAATTTAGGCCAAAATCACCAACCCTCTGACACCATGAGTGAAAAAAACGCATTTTATCAAAGCCTGACCGCTCAGGCACTGGCGCTGTGCGAAGGCGAACCCAATCGCATTGCCAAACTGGCGAACCTGTCTGCCCTGCTGAACCTGTCCCTGGAAGACATCAACTGGGTGGGCTTTTATCTGCGTGAACAGGACGAGCTGGTGCTGGGTCCGTTCCAGGGCAAGCCCGCCTGTGTCCGCATTCCCATGGGCCGTGGCGTGTGCGGTACCGCCGCCGCCAATGGCGAGGTGCAGCGGGTAGCCGATGTGCACGCCTTTGCCGGCCACATCGCCTGTGACGCCGCCAGCAATTCCGAAATTGTGCTGCCGCTGGGCGAGGGTGACAAGGTCTGGGGCGTGCTTGATATCGACAGCCCCAGCCATGGCAGGTTTGACACCGAGGATGAAGCCGGTCTTTCGGCCCTGGTGCGTGCCGTTCTGCCGCTGCTGTAACAAAGCCGGGGGTCGCTTTTGTCGGTGCGGCCCTTATAATGTGAAGGTTTCAACGGGCGGTGCGCCCACAGCTTTCAAAACCAAGGTAATTCATGGAAAACTCTGAAAAACTGAAAAACAGCAAAGAAGTCATCGCCTACCTGGCCGAGCGCTTTCCCCAGTGTTTTGTGGCGGCCGGCGAAGCCAAGCCGCTCAAGATAGGTATCTTTCAGGATCTGGCCGAGCGCATGGAAGATGACCCCCGGGTCTCACGGACCCTGCTGCGCACCGCCCTGCGCCAGTACACTTCCAGCTGGCGTTACCTGCATGGTCTCAAGGCCGGCATGAGCCGCGTGGACCTGGACGGCAACCCTTGTGGCGAGCTGACCCAGGAACACATCGATCATGCCAAGCAGGCGCTGAAGGAAAGCAAGGAAAAGGTGTTTGGTCCCCGCAAGGAAAAACCCGCCGGCAACAAAAAGCCCCGCCCGCGCGCCAACAAGAAGGTTGACCCCGCGAAACTCGCCGTAGAGCAGAATGTCAAAGTTATGCTGGGTAAGTCTCCGGTACCCGCTACCATTATGGAAGTGACCCGGGACGATGTTCAGGTGCAGCTGAAAACCGGCATGTCGGTTCGCGTCAAGTTCGAACATATAGTTCTCTGAGGAGTAGGGTTTGATCAGTCACGGAATTCGTTTGTCTCTGGTGGCCGCCGGCATGCTGGTCGCCGGGGTTGCCTGGGCGGTGCCGCCGGCCATTGAGGCCGATGCCATCCCCGTTCTGGCACCGGAAAGCCAGCATGCCGCTGCCAGCAAGCGGATTACCGCGCTGTTCACCCGCTCTCATTACAAGCAGTTCATGCTTGACGATGCGTTTTCACAGGCGATTTTTGATCGTTACATCGAAAGCCTGGATTACGGCCGCAACATCTTCACTCAGCAGGACATTCGCCGCTTTGAGCGCTATCGCGACCGGTTTGACGACCTGTTGCGAGCCGGGCGGCTCGATGCCGCCTTTGATATGTTCAACGACAGCCTCAGGCACCGTTACGAGCGCTTGAGTTATGCGCTGTCGCTGCTCGATACGCCCATGACCTTTGATGGTGACGAGGACTATCAGTTTGACCGCACCGAGGCGGACTGGCCCGCGGATCAGCGCGAGCTGGACGAATTGTGGCGCAAGCGGGTCAAGTTTGACGCCCTGAGCCTGGCTCTGGCCGACAAGGACTGGAGCGAGATCAAGGACACCCTGACCAAGCGCTACAACAACGCCATCAAGCGCCTGGCCCAGAGCGAAAGCGAAGACGCCTTTCAGAGCTTTGCCAACGCCTTTGCCCGGGCCATTGAACCCCACACCAGTTACCTGAGCCCTCGCAACGCCGAGCGCTTCGAGACCGAGATGAACCTCTCCCTTGAAGGCATAGGCGCCGTGCTGCAGGCGGAAGACGACTACACCGTTATTCGTTCCCTGGTACCCGGCGGCCCGGCGGCCAAGTCCAGCGAATTGCAGCCCGATGATCGCATCATTGGGGTGGGGCAGGCCGTCGACAAGATCACCGACGTGATCGGCTGGCGGCTCGACGAGGTGGTGGATCTGATCAAGGGTCCCAAGGGCACCAAGGTGTGGTTGCAGATCCAGCGGGGTCAGGCGGTGGCCAACACGCCGCGCATCGTTGAACTGACGCGGGATACCGTGCGTCTGGAAGACAGGGCCGCCAGCGGCAAGGTGCTGGAGGTAAATGATCGCCGCATTGGCGTGATTGAGATTCCCAGTTTCTATGTCAACCTGAGCGTCGACGTGGCCCGGGAAATTGATAAGCTCAAGCAGCAAAAGGTGCAGGGGCTGGTGATCGATCTGCGCGCCAACGGCGGTGGTGCCCTGACCGAAGCTTCGGCGCTCACCGGGTTGTTTATCGACAGCGGCCCTGTGGTGCAGATTCGTGACGGCCTGGGCCGTATTTCGGTGAATGGCGATGATGACGATCGCACCAGCTATGACGGCCCCATGGCGGTGCTGGTGGATCGTTACTCCGCCTCGGCCTCGGAAATTTTTGCCGCCGCCATGAAAGACTATGGCCGGGCGGTGATCCTGGGTGAAAACACCTTTGGCAAAGGCACGGTACAGCAGCATCGCAGTCTGTCGCGTATCTATGATCTGTATGAAAACCCCATGGGCTTTGTGCAGTTCACCATCGCCAAGTTCTATCGCATCAACGGCGGCAGCACTCAGAACCGCGGCGTCAGCCCGGATATTCCGTTCCCCACCGCGGTGGCAGCCGAGGAGACCGGTGAAAGCCTGGAGAAGAACGCGCTGCCCTGGGATCAGATAGAGAGTCTGGACTTTGCCCATGTGCAGGACCTGTCGCCCTTTCTCGGCCAGCTGCGTCAGCGTCATCAGGCCCGTATTGAGCAGGATCCCGAGTTCGCCTATGTGTTTGAAGACATTCGTGAATACCTGAAGCTGAAAGACAAGGACTCGGTGTCACTCAACCTGGCCGAGCGTAAGGCCGAGCTGACCGAGCAGGACGCCAAGTCCCTGGCCCGCCTCAATGACCGCCTGCGTCGGGCCAACCTTGATCCGGTGCAGACCCTGGATGAAGCGCCAAAGGACTTTGAACCCGAAGACAGCTATTTGCTGGAAGCGGCCCGCATTACCGCCGATCTGGCCGACATGCTGGGCTGAGCCATTCTGTTCACGGGGCCGCTCTGGCCCCGTTTTTTCATCACTGTTTCTTTTTCACCTTGCTACGGGATCCACTATGAGCCAAAACCAACCTCAAGTGCAGTATCGCGACGACTACCAGCCGCCCCATTACTGGATTGATACCCTGGATCTGGACATTCAGCTGCATGACAGCGCCACCGAGGTGGTGGCCATCAGCCGAGTGCGCCGCAACGGCGAACACAATGAAGCCCTGGTGCTCGACGGTGAGCAACTGGAGCTGTTGTCGGTGTCGATTAACGGGGTGGAGACCAGCCAATACGAACTGGGAGAGGGCAGCCTGACGTTGCCCCAGGTACCTCAGGAATTCGTGCTGACCATCAAGAATCGCATCAACCCCGCCGCCAACACCGCCCTGGAAGGGCTGTACAAATCCGGGAACGCCTATTGTACCCAGTGCGAGGCGCAAGGGTTTCGGCGCATTACCTTTTATCTGGATCGCCCGGATGTGCTGGCCCGGTTCAGTACCCGCATTACCGCCGATGCCGAGGCCTGCCCCTATTTGCTGTCCAACGGCAACCGGGTCGGTCAGGGCGTGCTCGATGACGGTCGCCACTGGGTGCAATGGCAGGATCCCTTTCCCAAGCCGGCCTATCTGTTTGCCCTGGTGGCCGGAGATTTTGATGTATTGCGCGACCGTTACACCACCCGTAGCGGCCGCGACGTGGCGCTGGAGATCTTTGTCGACAAGGGCAACCTGCACCGTGCCGGCCACGCCATGGACAGCCTCAAGGCATCCATGCGCTGGGACGAGCAGCGCTGTAACCTGGAGTATGATCTCGACATCTACATGATAGTGGCGGTGGATTTCTTCAACATGGGCGCCATGGAAAACAAGGGCCTGAATGTGTTCAACGCCAAGTTCGTGCTGGCCGACGCCCAGACCGCCACCGACGATGATTACCTGGACGTGGAGCGGGTGATCGGTCACGAGTATTTTCATAACTGGACCGGCAACCGGGTGACCTGCCGGGACTGGTTCCAGTTGTCTCTGAAGGAAGGCCTGACGGTATTCCGGGATCAGGAATTCTCCTCCGACCTGGGCTCTCGGACCGTCAACCGCATCGGCAATGTGCGCATCATGCGCGGTCCCCAGTTCGCCGAAGACGCCGGCCCCATGGCCCATCCGATCCGGCCCGATGCGGTGATCGAGATGAACAATTTCTATACCCTCACCGTGTACGAAAAAGGGTCGGAAGTCATTCGCATGCTGCATACCCTGCTCGGCGAGCAGGCATTTCAGGCAGGTCTGGCACTGTATCTGCGGCGTCACGACGGTGAAGCCGCCACCTGTGATGATTTTGTCGCCGCCATGAGTGAAGCCAGCGGCCGGGATCTGACCCGCTTCAAGCGCTGGTATGGCCAGTCCGGCACGCCGGTGCTGACGGTACGGGACAGTTACGACGCCGACAGCGGTCGCTATACCCTGAGTGTGCGCCAGCACACGCCGCCGACCCGGGAGCAGCCGGAAAAACTGCCGCTGCACATTCCCCTGAGCGTGGCACTCTATACCGAGCAGGGTGAGCCGGTTTCCCTGATCCTTGAAGGCCGGCCGGCGGATTCGGTGCTGGATGTGCTTGAAGCCGAGCAGGAGTTCGTGTTTGAACGGGTACCGTCCCGCCCGGTGCCGGCACTGCTGCAGGGCTTCTCTGCACCGGTCAAGCTCGACTATCCCTACAGCGACGAACAGCTCGCCCTGCTGGCCCGGGTCAGTCAGGATGAGTTTGTACGCTGGGACGCGGTGCAGATGCTGATCAACGACACCGTGCGCCGCAACATCGCCCTGCTGCAGCGTCGTCAGACTCCCGTGCTGCCGCGCAGCCTGCTGAATGTATTTCGCAGTACCCTGGAAGATAACGCCATGGATCGGGCGCTCAAGGCCGAGATGCTGACCCTGCCGGATTTGGCCAGCCTGCTCGAGCTCTTTGAACAGGTGGACATCGATCAGCTTGCCGAGGTACGCCATCACCTGGCCCGGGAATTGGCCGAGGCCCTGGCGCCGGCCTGGCAGCAGGCCTACGACGACAACCTGACCCCGGAATACCGCATTGACCACCAGGACATGGCCCGGCGGGCGCTGAAAAACACCGCCCTGGGTTACCTGGCGTTGATGGGTACCGAGACCCCGGTGGCCCATCAGTATGATGCCGCCGACAACATGACCGACACGCTCGGAGCGCTACGCGCCGCGGTGCGGGGCGAACTGGACTGTCGTCACGCCATGCTGGCGGATTTTGAGCGCAAATGGCGTGACGACGGCCTGGTGCTGGACAACTGGTTTAGATTGCAGGCCACGGCCCCCGGCGCCGACACCTTGGGCCGGGTGCGTGAGCTGATGAGCCACCCCACCTTCAGCCTGGGCAACCCCAACCGGGTGAGGGCGCTGATCGGTGCCTTCTGTCAGGGGAATCCGGCCCAGTTCCATCGTCTCGACGGCAGCGGCTACGATTTGCTGGTGGAGGTACTGGAACAGCTTAATCACAGCAACCCACAGGTGGCGTCGCGGCTGCTAACCCCGCTGATCCAGTTCAGTCGGCTGGATGACGCCCGTCAGGGGTTGATTCGCGCCCGGCTGGAGCGGCTGATGGCCCTGCCCGAGTTGTCTCGGGATCTGTTTGAAAAGATCAGCAAGGCCCTGGCTTGATGCAACGGTTGCGCTTTCGGCTGGCCATTTCCGCCGCCGAATTGCAGCGTTACTACTCCGGCCGAGTATCGGCGCTTACGGTGATGACCGAACAGGGGCTGAGGCTGCAGTTGCCCCTGCATCATTTTCGCCGGTATGTGGGGCACGCCGGGCTCAGTGGTCGTTTTGAGGTGGTGCTGAATGAGCACAACCAGTTGCAACGGCTGGAGCGCCTGGCCTGAAAAACCGTAAAAATCGAAGCCCTGGCTTCGCTTTTTTGTTGAGAAGGTCTGTTAAATATTTTAACGATAGAAATATGTTGGCTTTCGGAATATAAATTCACTCATAAGCAGTCTGTCATTATATATATTCGGACCATAGTGATCCGGTCGATATTTTCGAATTAATGCCCTGCTCACCGCTCGCATTCCCACTTTGGCAGGCATAAACTGGTGCCATTATCGGGGTCAAACGGACGCGCCCCTTGTTCCCATGGTTACTGCCTGTCTTCGAGGAATTCGATACCATGACACTGAATGATGCCAGCACTTCCGTATTGTTGGAAAACGTAGAACAACTGGTCAGCGAAAAATTTCCTGAGCAAACCGCTCCCCTAGTGCAATCCTTTGTGGCCCGCCTTTATGGCAGCATGACTCACGAGGATCTTCATTACCGCAATGACAGCGACCTCTATGGCGCCGCGATCAACCTGTGGAATTCCTTTGAAACCCGGCCCGATACCAGCCCCCATGTGCGCGTTTACAACCCCGAGTTGTCCCGTCACGGCTGGCAGTCCCCCCATACCATAGTGGAGCTGGTGTTGCGGGACGCCCCTTTTCAGGTGGACTCCATTCGCATGGCCCTGACCCGCATGGGCATTACCGCCCATTTGATGCTACACCAGCCCATGCATCTGGTGCGCAATGAACAGGGCCGGCTGGAACGCATTCTCAGCAGCAAGGACAAGGCCAAGCAAAACCGAGTGGAAACCGCCTTTCTTATCGAGATCGATCGCCTGCCGGCCAAGGAGCGGCGTGAACAGCTGCATCAAGAGCTGATGTCGGTAGTGGAAGAAGTGGCGCTGGTGGTGGATGACTGGCAGCCCATGGTGAAAAAGCTCAACGAGGTGATAGAAGGACTGCCGGCCCAGCTGAGCCAACACGACAAGCAGGACTGCAAGGAAAATCTGTCATTTCTGCACTGGGTAGCCGATCACAATTTCACCCTGATGGGCTATCGCCGCTACCATATTTCCGCCATAGAAGGGGACCACGAACTGGTGCCCGAGCATGACACCAGCCTGGGGTTGATGCGCCACATTCAGCACAGTGACGGCCTGCGTCTGAGCAGCCTGACCGCTACCGCCCGGGAAGCGGCCCTCAGCCAGAACATTCTGGTGCTGACCAAGACCAACCACAAGTCCCGCGTACACCGGCCTGCCTATATCGATTACATCGGCGTCAAGCGTTTTGACGACAAGGGCAGGGTGGTGGGTGAAGACCGCTTTATCGGCCTGTATGCCTCCAGCATCTATAACACCAGTGCCACCCAGATCCCGCTGATCGGTGAGAAGCTGCGTCGCATCATCAAGGCATCCGGGCTTGAAGCCGGCTCTCACGCCTACAAGGCGCTGCTCAATATTCTGGAAACCTACCCTCGTGATGAGCTGATCCAGGCTCAGGAAGACGAGTTGCTGGAGATTGGCATGGGCGTACTGGCCATGCAGGAGCGGGACATGACCCGGCTCTTTGTGCGCCGGGATCTGTTT
The DNA here is from genome assembly GCF_011319775.1 of Oceanimonas sp. MB9. NCBI lineage: Bacteria > Pseudomonadati > Pseudomonadota > Gammaproteobacteria > Aeromonadales > Aeromonadaceae > Oceanimonas > Oceanimonas sp. MB9. The sequence goes on from NZ_VFBE01000009.1 coordinate 907,286, forward strand.
GGTCGTTTCTTCTCCTGCATGGTGTATGTCACCAAAGACAGGTACAACACCGCATTGCGGGAAAAGACCCAGCGTATCTTTCAGCGCTGCTTCGGCTCCGACGAGGAAGTGGAATTCACTACCTATTTCTCGGAAGGGGTGCTGGCCCGGACCCATTACCTGATCCGTGTACAGAACAATTCAATGGACATCAATGTGAACGAGATCCAGGCAAACCTGATCGAAGCCGCTCGCAGCTGGGACGACAAGCTGGAGCACGCACTCTCTGCCAACTTTGGCGAGGCCGAAGGCAACCGGCTGAAAAACAAGTATCACCATGCTTTCCCTCGGGCCTATACCGAAGACGTAATGCCAGGCTCGGCGGTGGCCGATATTCAGCAACTGGAAGCCTTGAGTGACGACAATCGTCTGGGCATGCTGTTTTATCGGGCCCAGGAAGAACAGCGTGACTCCAACCGGGTGCGGCTCAAGCTCTATCACAGGGCCGAGCCCATTCACCTGTCCGACGTGCTGCCCATGCTGGAAAACCTGGGGCTGCGGGTCATCGGTGAAACGCCCTATGAAATCGATTGTGGTGACGAGACCTTCTGGATCCTCGACTTTTCCATGCTGCACCCGCGCGGACCGCTCGATCTGGATGCCGGCCAGCAGCGTTTTCAGGAGGCCTTTGCCCAGATTTGGCACAACCAGCTTGAAAACGACGGTTTCAACCGCCTGGTGCTGGCCACCCAGCTGACCGGCCGGGAAGTGAGCGTGCTGCGTGCCTATGCCCGTTATATGCGTCAGACCGGGGTCAGCTTCAGCCAGGCGTATATTGAGGAAACCCTGTCCCGCTATCCGCACCTGGCCTGCCTGCTGTTCCGGCTGTTTGAGCAGCGCCTGAGCCCGGCCTGCAAGCAGAGCAGCAAACAGCTGCACGCCCTGCACCAGGAGCTGGTGGAAGAGTTGGACAAGGTGGCCAACCTGGACGACGACCGCATCATTCGTCGTTACATGGAGATGATAGAAGCCACCCTGCGCACCAACTTCTACCAGCCCGCCAGTGATGGCAGCGACAAGGATTACATTTCCTTCAAGCTGGCTCCCGAGTCCATCAGCGAAATGCCGCTGCCACTGCCGAAATTTGAGATTTTCGTGTATTCGCCGCGAGTGGAAGGTGTGCACCTGCGCTGGGGCAAGGTGGCCCGGGGCGGCCTGCGCTGGTCCGACCGCCGCGAAGACTTCCGTACCGAGGTGCTGGGACTGGTCAAGGCCCAGCAGGTGAAAAACACCGTGATCGTACCGGTGGGCGCCAAGGGCGGTTTTGTCTGCAAGCAGCTGCCGGAAGGCGATCGCGCCGCCTTCCTGAAGGAAGGCCAGGACTGCTACCGGCTGTTTATTCGCGCCCTGCTGGACGTGACCGACAATATCATTAACGGTGAGGTGATTCCGCCCAAAAACGTGGTGCGCCACGACGAGGACGATTACTACCTGGTGGTGGCCGCCGACAAGGGCACCGCCACCTTCTCCGACATTGCCAACGGAATCAGCGCCGAATACGGCCACTGGCTGGGCGACGCCTTTGCCTCGGGCGGCTCCGTGGGTTATGACCACAAGAAAATGGGCATTACCGCCAAGGGTGCCTGGGAGTCGGTCAAGCGCCACTTCCGCGAGCTCGGTATCGATTGCCAGACCACCGACTTTACCTGTGTCGGCGTGGGCGATATGGCCGGTGACGTATTCGGCAACGGCATGCTGCTGTCGAAGCACATTCGCCTGGTGGGTGCGTTTAACCATCTGCATATCTTTATCGATCCGGAGCCGAATGCGGCATCCAGTTTTGAAGAGCGCCAGCGCCTGTTTACCTCTCCGGGCACCACCTGGGATGACTACAATCGGGAACTGATTTCCGAGGGTGGCGGTGTCTTTGCCCGCTCCGCTAAATCCATCACGCTGACGCCCCAGATGAAAAAACTGCTGGGCACCCAGAAGGCGGCCCTGCCCCCCAACGAGGTCATTCGGCACCTGCTCACGGCCCAGGTGGATCTGCTGTGGAACGGCGGCATTGGTACCTATGTGAAATCACGCCGGGAAACCGACGCCGATGTGGGTGATCGGGCCAACGATGCGGTGCGGGTCAACGGTGAAGATCTGCGTGTGCGTGTGGTGGGCGAGGGCGGCAACCTGGGCTGCACCCAGCTGGGCCGTATTGAGTACGCCGGCAAGGGCGGACGCATCAACACCGATTTTACCGACAACGTGGGCGGGGTGGACTGCTCCGACAACGAGGTCAACATCAAGATCCTGCTTAACAAGCTGGTGGCCGAGGGCGAGCTGACCAAGAAGCACCGAGACGAGTTGTTGTACGACATGACCGACAAGGTCGCCGACATCGTGCTCACCAATGCCTATCGTCAGTCCCAGACCATTTCCATTACCCAGCACAGGGGCGCGCGCACTTTGAAAGAGCATCAGCGCTTTATGCAGTGGCTGGAGCGGGAAGGCCGTCTGGATCGTAACCTGGAATACCTGCCCAACGATGAGGAGCTGGGTGAGCGCATGGCTGCCGGTCGTGGCCTGACCCGGCCGGAAATGGCCATTCTGGTGGCTTACGGCAAGATGGTGCTGAAGGACATGCTCAACATTCCCGAGGTAACCAACAACGAATACATCGCCCGCCTGCTGCCCGACAGCATGCCGGAGCAGCTGGTGTCGCGTTTTGGCGATGCCCTGATGGACCATCCGCTGCGCAGTGAAATCATCGCGACCCGGCTGGCCAACATCATGGTCAATGACATGGGCTTTAACTTCGCCAACCGCATGCTGGATGAAACCGGCGCCGGTATCGGCGATATTGCGGTGAGCTTCATGATCGCCCGGGAAGTGTTTGGCATGGATCAGTTGCTGCGCGACATCGAGGCCCTCGACAATCAGGTGCCGGCACCGCTGCAACTGCAGATGTTCTACCAGGCCCGGCGCATGGTCCGTCGTGCCACTCGCTGGTTCCTGCGTAACCGCAACCGCAATCAGGGGCTGGAAGATACCATTGCCCAGTTCCGTCCTGCCTACCAGGCCCTGTCCGAACACCTCTATGAGGTGATGGTGGACGGCGAAGTAACCGAGCACAAACGCGAGCTGGCCAAGCTGGTGGAGCAGGGAGTGCCCGAGGCCCTGGCGGTGCGCGTGGCACACATGAGCAGCCTGTTCTCGGCACTGGATCTGGCCCAGGTGGCCAACGAGCTGCAGCGGGACATCAAGGTCGTGGCCCGGCTTTACTTCCACCTCGGCGCGGCGCTCGAACTGCACTGGTTCCTGGATCAGATCAACCAGCAGGCGGTGGGCAATCACTGGCAGGCGCTGGCTCGGGCCTCGTTCCGGGAAGAGCTGGACTTCCAGCAGCGCAGCCTGACCGCGGTGATCCTTAAAAACTGTAAAGCCCAGGGCGAATGCGATACCATGCTAGATCAGTGGCTTGATGAGCATGAGCAGCTGCTTAACCGGTGGCGGCACCTGCTGGCGGATTTCAAAACCTCCGGCAGCCATGAATTTGCCCAGTTCTCTGTCGCCCTGCGCGAACTGAACCTGCTGCATCTCAATTGTGCGAACGCCGCCTGATAAAGGCGGCCACGACAAACAAAAGCCCCGGCCCAGACCGGGGCTTTTTTATAAGGAAGCAAAACGTGTACTCCCTGGTAAAACCCCTGTTGTTTCAGTGTGACCCCGAACATTCCCACGAGCTGACCCTGAAGGCGCTGGCCAAAACCCAACACACCCCGCTGGCCGCCCTGTATCGCCGCCCGGCCATTCACAACCCGGTTGAGCTGATGGGGTTGACCTTCAGCAACCCGGTGGGCCTGGCCGCCGGTCTCGACAAAAACGGCGAGTGCATCGATGCCTTTGCCGCCATGGGATTTGGCTTTGTGGAAGTAGGCACGGTCACGCCACGGCCACAGGACGGCAACCCCAAGCCCCGGCTGTTTCGGGTCAAGCCCGCGGAAGGCATTATCAACCGCATGGGCTTTAACAACAGGGGCATCGATTACCTGGTAGAAAACGTGAAAAATGCCCGTTTCAAGGGCGTGCTCGGTATTAATATCGGCAAGAACAAAGACACGCCCATTGAACACGGCAAGGACGATTACCTGGTGTGCATGGAAAAGTCTTATGAACACGCCAGCTATATTACCGTGAATATTTCCTCGCCCAATACGCCGGATCTGCGATCCCTGCAATATGGTGATGCGCTGGATGATCTGCTGGGATCCTTAAAAGAAAAACAGGCCGAGCTCGCCCAACGCCATCACAAGCAAGTGCCGCTGGTGGTAAAAATTGCTCCGGATCTGAATGAAGCGGAAATTGAGCAAATCGCCGATAGCCTGGTGCGCTTTAATATTGATGGAGTGATCGCCACCAATACCACCCTGGATCGGGAACTGGTGTTTGAACTGCCCCATGCCCAGGAAGCGGGCGGCCTCAGTGGCCGGCCGGTACAGAACAAAAGCACGCAAGTGATTGCCGAGCTGTCCCGTCGACTGAATGGTAAATTGCCGATTATCGGCGTAGGCGGTATTGATTCCCTGACCGCCGCTCGGGAAAAAATGACCGCCGGCGCCAGCCTGGTGCAGGTCTATTCCGGCTTTATTTATCACGGCCCCAAACTGGTACAGAACTTGGCGCGTTACCTCTAATTGTGATAATAATTTGCCCCCGATGGCAAAATTCCTTATATATTGAAGGTATCGGGGGAATTTTTATTTTCACAAGGTGCGTGAATGCTGCTTAAACCAAATGATCAGTGGTGCTGGTTTGTCGGCGCAGACCGGCACCTGATGCTGGATCTGGGAGAGGAAATGCTGTTTGCCACTCCCTACCTACAAAATAAACTGATTTGCGCCGACAACCTGCGGCAGAGTTTCTCGGTGGAAGACACCGGGCTCTATTATGCCTTTCTTGACAAACTCAGCTGTGTGGCAACGCCTTCCCGGCGGGTGCAGGCGGCGCTCAACGGCGTGGCCGTGGCCCGCTTCTACAAGCCGCTAATGCCCCAGAGCTGGTTTTTTGAACCTCAGGCCGACTACCACCAGCCCCAGCTGGGCGAGTTGATCGGGCTGGACTGCGGCGAGCGACACTTAACCATGATGGTGGTGGAAACCTCACCGTCGACGTCGTTGTGCATTTCGCTCTCGGCAGACGTGGTGCTGAACGACAGCAAAACCCTGCCGGTGTTTGGCGCCATCAAGGTGATGAACGACAGACTGTTCAGCCTGGAGCCGGCTCACGGCATGGAAGAAATGCGTCGGGTCGGCTGACGCCGGCGTGTTTGTGATTCGGTTAAGCAGACGGATTTGTGCCATGCAAGACAGGAATATTGAATAAGGGAAGATAAAACGGAAAGCAGTATAAGCTGCGAGGGCAGGGGAGTGCAATTGTCACCGGATTGGTTGCGGGAGCCGGATTTGAACCGACGACCTTCGGGTTATGAGCCCGACGAGCTACCAGGCTGCTCCATCCCGCGGCCGGTGTATTGCATCTGTATTTCACTTCACATCAAGTTGGTTGCGGGAGCCGGATTTGAACCGACGACCTTCGGGTTATGAGCCCGACGAGCTACCAGACTGCTCCATCCCGCGCCAGGGTATTACGTCTTGATGCTGCCGTACTGAAATCAAGTTGGTTG
>NZ_VFBE01000004.1:0-144963 GCF_011319775.1 Oceanimonas sp. MB9
CAACCTCCTTTCCTCACCACTGAAAGTGCTTTACAACCCGAAGGCCTTCTTCACACACGCGGCATGGCTGCATCAGGGTTTCCCCCATTGTGCAATATTCCCCACTGCTGCCTCCCGTAGGAGTCTGGGCCGTGTCTCAGTCCCAGTGTGACTGGTCATCCTCTCAGACCAGCTAGAGATCGTCGCCTTGGTGAGCCGTTACCTCACCAACTAGCTAATCTCACTTGGGTTCATCCAATCGCGCAAGGCCCGAAGGTCCCCTGCTTTCCCCCGTAGGGCGTATGCGGTATTAGCCGTCGTTTCCAACGGTTATCCCCCTCGACCGGGCAGATCCCCAAGCATTACTCACCCGTCCGCCGCTCGCCGGCAAAAGTAGCAAGCTACTTTCCCGCTGCCGCTCGACTTGCATGTGTTAGGCCTGCCGCCAGCGTTCAATCTGAGCCATGATCAAACTCTTCAATTAAAGACTTGATGCTCAATGAATATCTGAATTGCTGCTATTTCTAGTGCACTTCACACAACATTGAAAAACAATATTTTTTTGTTTCCCAACATCCTGCGAGTGCCCACACAGTTTGCTTGATAAATTGTTAAAGAGCGTTGACCCTTCATCGGGTCAGGGCTGCGTATTCTACGCAATCCTTGGTGTTCGTCAAGCGTTGAATCAAACTTTGTTTCGTGTTGTTTCAACCCTTGTGACCGTCGGCGTGTTGCCCCGTGTCAGTGAGGGCGCATTATAGGGAGCCGCCGATTTTGCGCAAGGGCTTTTTGAGAAAAAATGGCTTCCACCGTATCGTTCGTTCACTTTTCCGGCAGAGGGTCGTTTCCCCTCTTTATATGCCTCACCTTATACTGAATGTTCGAGCCCGATCACGGATGCAGCCTTGCGGGGCTTTGGGGTAAGATAGCGCCCCTTTTTTACGCCCCCCTTCAGCTTGGAGAATTGAATGCCTTTTTCCCTCGGCCAACGTTGGATCAGCGATACCGAAACCGATCTGGGACTGGGAACCGTGGTTGCCATTGATGTGCGCATGGTCACCATGTTGTTTCCCGCCTGTGGTGAGAACCGCATGTACGCCATCAACGATGCTCCGGTGACCCGAGTCATGTTCAACCCCGGCGATGTCATCAGCAGTCACGAAGACTGGGAGCTGGAGGTGGAGTCGGTGTCCGAGCAGGACGGCTTGCTGGTCTATCACGGCAAACGCCTGGACACCGAGGAAGAAACCAGCCTGAAGGAAACCTTCCTCAACCACTTTATCAAGCTGAACAAACCCCAGGAGCGGTTGTTTGCCGGGCAAATCGACAAGATTGGCCGCTTTAATCTGCGCTACCAGGCATTGATGCACCAGTTCAGCCAGCGTCGCTCGCCCTTCCGCGGCCTGGGCAGCGGCCGCATCGGCCTGATTCCCCACCAGCTGCATATTGCCCATGAAGTGGGTAACCGCCATGCCCCCCGAGTATTGCTGGCCGATGAAGTGGGTCTGGGCAAAACCATTGAAGCGGGCATGATCATTCAGCAGCAGTGGTTGTCGGGCCGGGCCGCACGCATTCTGATCCTGGTGCCCGACGCGCTGATCCACCAGTGGCTGGTGGAGATGCTGCGTCGCTTCAACCTGCACTTTGCGCTGTTTGACGAAGAGCGCTGCGTCGAGGCCTTTGCCGACTCGGCCAATCCCTTTGATACCGAGCAGCTGGTGCTGTGCAGCCTCGACTTCATCACCAAAAAGCGCAAGCGTTTTGAACAGCTGGCCGACAGCGACTGGGATCTGCTGGTGGTGGACGAAGCCCACCACCTGGTATGGGACGCCGAGCGCCCCAGCCGCGCCTATGAAGTGGTGGAAGCCCTGGCCGAGGAGATTCCCGGTGTGCTGCTGTTGACCGCCACCCCGGATCAGCAAGGCCACGAAAGCCATTTTGCCCGCCTGCGCCTGCTCGACCCCGAGCGCTTTTACGACTATGACGCCTTTCTGGCAGAAGAAGAAGAATACCGCCCGCTGGCCGAAGCCGCCGAGGCGCTGCTGGCGGAGACACCGCTGGACGCTGCCGCCCGCGCCCGCCTGACCCCCTTTATGGATGGCGAAGAGCATGCCAGCCTGGAGACCCCCGAGCAACGCCGGGCGCTGCTGGCCCGACTGCTGGATCACCACGGTACCGGCCGCCTGCTGTTCCGCAACACCCGTCAGGCCATCAAGGGCTTTCCGTCACGCCGGTTGCATACTCACCCCCTGCCCCTGCCCACCCAGTACAAGACCGCCATTCGCGTGGCTGGCCTGATGGGCAGCCATCAGGACACCGCCGCCCAGGCGCTGCAGGCCCTGTACCCGGAAGAAATTTACCGCCAGTTCGAAGGCGGCGACAGCAGCTGGACCCAGTTCGACAGCCGGGTTGACTGGCTGCTGGACTACCTCAAGGAAAACCGTAACAACAAGGTGCTGATCATCACCGCCAAGGCCGGCGTGGCCCTGGCACTGGAAGAAGTGCTGCGCACTCGGGAAGGCATTCGCGGCACCGTGTTCCACGAGGGCATGTCACTGCTGGAGCGGGACAAGGCCGCCGCCTACTTTGCCCAGCAGGAAGGCGGTGCCCAGGTGATGATCTGCTCCGAAATCGGTTCGGAAGGCCGCAACTTCCAGTTTTCCCATCAGCTGGTGCTGTTTGATCTGCCCCTCAACCCGGATCTGCTGGAGCAGCGCATCGGCCGTCTGGACCGCATTGGTCAGCAGCACGACATCGACATTCATGTGCCCTATCTGGAAGACACCGCCCAACAGGCGCTGACCCTGTGGTATGAGCAAGGCATGGATGCCTTCAGCAAACCCAATGCGGTGGGACAGCCGGTGTATCAGCAGGTGTCTGAGCGCCTGCTTGAGCTGCTGGCCGGCCACGGCCAGGACAGCGAGGCGCTGGCCCAGCTAATTGAAGACACTCGTACCCTCACCCAAACGCTGATCAGCCAGATGGAGCAGGGCCGGGATCGGCTGCTGGAGCTCAACTCCAGCGGCGCCCTGCAACAGCATAATCTGGCGGAACAGCTGGCGAAGACGGATGAAGATCCGACCCTGGCCATTTTTGCCATCAAGCTGCTTGACGAAGTGGGCGTGCATCAGGACGACAAGGGCGAAAACGCCATTGTGCTGCGCCCCACCGAGCAGATGCTGGTACCCAACTTTCCCGGCCTGCCCGAAGACGGCGCCAGCATCACCTTTGACCGGCATACTGCCCTGGGGCGGGACGATCTGCAGTTCCTGAGCTGGGATCACCCCATGATCCGCGGCGGCATCGATCTGGTACTGGGCTCGGAAATCGGCACCACCTCGGTGGCCATTCTCAAAAACAAGGCACTGCCGGTGGGTACCCAGTTCGTCGAGCCCATCTTTGTGGCCGAGTCCGCCCACCACGCCCAGTTGTATCGTTTTCTGCCACCGGCGCCCATTCGCCTGCTGCTCGACAAGAATGGCAACAACCTGGCCGACAAGGTCAGCTTTGACGCCTTTGACAAACAGCTCAGCCCGGTAAATAGACATCTGGGCAGCAAGCTGGTAAACGCCTCGCAAGCGGTGATTCATCAGCAGCTGCAAGCCGCCGTCCCAATGGCCGAATCCCAAATGGAACAGTTGGTGGAACAGGCCCGTGAACGTATGCACGCGGCCATGGGCCAGGAGTTGAGCCGACTGCAGCAGCTGGCGAAGGTCAACCCTAACGTGCGCCAGAGCGAGATCGATCACCTGCAGGAGCTGAAGGCCGAACTCGACAACCTGCTCAGCCATACCCGCTTAAAACTGGACGCGATTCGGTTTATTGTGGTCAGCCATCAGTAACTAAAGAGCCCAATCATGGTATTGCTGCGTTACGATCCGCCGGTGGATCCCCAGTTCGACATTCTGTATCAGGATGACAGCCTCATCGTGCTGAACAAGCCCAGCGGCCTGCTCAGCGTGCCTGGCCGGGATCCGGTGCACTTCGACAGCCTGTCACTCAGGGTGTCGCGAGTGTTTCCATCGGTGCAGGTAGTGCACCGGCTGGACATGGCCACCTCCGGGGTGATCGTCATGGCGCTGAACCCCAAGGCCCACCGGGAGCTCAGCCGCCAGTTTCGCGAGCGGGAAACCGAAAAGCGCTACTATGCCTGGGTGCATGGCCAACCGAGTGAGGACGAGGGCAGCATTGACCTGCCCCTGTGCTGCGACTGGCCCAACCGCCCTCGGCACATGGTGAGCCATGAACACGGCAAAAAGGCGCTCACCCACTGGCGCTGCCTGCGCCGTGAAGGCCTACGCAGCCTGATGGAGCTGACCCCCATTACCGGTCGCTCCCACCAGCTGCGGGTGCACATGCTGAGTCTGGGACACCCGATACTGGGCGACAACCTCTACGCCGAGGGCGAGGCGCTGACCATGGCGCCACACCTGCAGCTGCATGCCGCCTGGCTGGCCTTTCGTCATCCCAGATACAAGCACCGGCTGGAGTTTACGGCCCCCGCACCGTTTGAGGTGAGCTGATGATAAGGGCGGCGCTGCTGATGCTGGGCTGGCTGACGGTGGCACCGGCCCTTGCACAGATTGACTGGAACGCCCGTGCGGAGTACCAAGCCGAGGCCAGACTACTTTACTTTGAGGCCGCGCGACCCGAGGCGCAGGGCGCTTTGCTGGTGTGGCCGGAGCTGGAGCAGACTCATCACTGGCTGGCCATGGCACCCTGGTGGCAACAGCGGGGCTGGGAGCTTCGAGTGCTGCTGCCCGACGAGCAACAGCGCCGGTTCGATCCCGCCGCCGAGCAAATCCCGCAAGCGCAGCAAGGCTGGCTCGAGCAACTGGGGCGGCGCCTGACGGCGGTATTAACCACCGACCGGAACATACCTCAGCTGGTGCTGACCCAGGGCAGCGCCACTCTCTGGTATCAGCAGCTGGTCGAAGGCGGCACACTGCCGCCGCCCGACGGCCTGATAGTAGTGGATGCGGTGCCCCGGTCTGCGGCACACCAGCGCATGCTCGCCATGGGCCTGGCGCGGGCAGGTTGGCCGGTACTGGATCTGTTTACTACCGGCAATGACGCCGCCGTCCCCAACCGGGAGCAGCGCCAGCACAGTGCCGCCCGCCGGGCCGCCGATTACACCACAGAACCACTCCATGACATCCACCACCCGGAGCGGCAGATTGCCGCCTGGCTGGTGCGCCGCGGCTGGCTGCCCTTGCCACCCGGTGCACCCGACTACCTGAAAGGAAGGACCTTGAATGAATCTGGTATTTCTCGACCGGCAAACCCTGGCGCCGAGCGTGAGCCTGCGCCGGCCAACCTTTGACCACCACTGGCAGGAATATGCAGAAACCGCCCCGGAACAGGTGGTGCAACGTTTGCTGCACGCCGAGGTGGCCATCGTCAACAAGGTGAAAATCGGTGCCGCCGAGCTGGCAAAGCTGCCCGCCCTCAAGCTGATAGCCCTGGCCGCCACCGGCAGTGACAACGTGGATTTGGCCGCCTGCCGGGCCGCCGGCGTGGCGGTGTGCAATATTCGCAATTACTCGAAAAGTGCGGTACCCGAACATGCCCTGTCGCTGATGATGGCACTGAGCCGCAACCTGCACGCCTACCGGTCATCGGTGGCCGACGGCCGCTGGCAGCAAGCGGGCCAGTTCTGCTATTTCGACTACCCGGTGCGGGATCTGAAGGACATGACCCTGGGGTTGATTGGCTACGGCACCATTGCAAGGGATCTGGAGCGACTGGTCCGGGCACTGGGCATGGACGTGATCGTCGCCGCTCGCAAGGGCCAGCCGGCAGAGCCGGGCCGTCAGTCCTTTGAGCACGTGCTGGCCGAAGCCGACGTGATCAGCCTGCACTGCCCGCTCACCGCCGATACTCACCACCTTATCGGCGAGCAGGAGCTGGCCATGATGAAACCGGATGCCCTGCTGATCAACGTGGGCCGGGGCGGACTGGTGGACGAGGAGGCACTGCTCTGTGCACTCAAGGAACAGCGCATTGGTGGTGCCGGCTTTGATGTGGTCAGCGCCGAACCGCCAGCCTCAAATAATCCGCTGATGCAGGCGCTGGACTGCCCCAACTTTATTCTTACCCCGCACATCGCCTGGGCCAGCCAGGCCGCCATGCAGCGATTAGCGGATCAGTTGGTGGATAATATTGAAGCCTTTGCAGCAGGACGGGAACAAAACCGGCTGGTGTGAAACCCGAAAAAAGAGTGAGACGTAAAGGTGAGACGCCTGTGAACTGACATTTCGTCTCACCTCTCACGTTCCACGTTTACGCCTTACCCACGTCAACGCAGATTGCGCGCGGCCTTGATGGTTTCCCAGGCCTGCTGAATGTCCTGGGCCTTTTCCTTGGCCATTTCCATCATTTCCTTGGGCAACCCTTGCGCCACCAGCTTGTCAGGGTGATGCTTTGACATCTGCCGGCGATAGGCCCGCTTCACGGTGGCGTCGTCGGCCCCTGATTCCACCTCCAGAATACGATAGGCATCGCGCAGCCGATCCTGGGGCGGTGTGGTAAAGCCCCCCTGGCCTCCGGCCCGCCCCTGGCGGTACATATGTAACTGCGCCTCGGCAAAGGCCAGCAACTGCTCCAGCTCCTGCTCGGAAAAACCGAGCTCGGCGGCAATGGTATGCAGCAGGCGGCGCTCGGCCGGATGCAATTCACCGTCGGCAAATACCAGCTGCAGCTGCACTTCCATAAAGAAGCGCAACAGGTTATGGCTGTTGCGCACCTGAGCCCGAAATCGACGCAGGGTCTGTTGCAACGGAAAATCGCTTTCCTTGCCATCGCGAAATGCCTGGCGTGCCTCGGCCTGTTGTGCCGCCCCCAGACGCATCTGTGCCATCAGCTGCTCGGCCAGCCGAATTTCCTCACTGGTAACCCGGCCGCTGGACTTGGCCAAGTGCCCCATGGTGGCAAAGGTGGCATAGAGAAACTGCTGTTGGGTGTCCTTGACCATGCCCCAGGCGCCGGCCAGCTTTTGATCGACCTTGTGCCCCAGCCAGAGCCCCAGCAGGGCGCCAGGAATATTACCGATAAGAAAGCCAAGCAGACAGCCGATGATCTTGCCCTTGATGTGTGCCAGCATTTACCGTCCTCCCCGCACGAAGAAGCCGACGGGAGGAAGTGCGAAATAACGCCTGAAGTCACGGTATGAGGTCATGGAAAGGTTTCTACGGTTGGATTCGGCCGGGCCGAGCCCCGGCGTAGAGCTGGCAGCGAGAATGCTTTATCATAGCCAGCTACCATAAAAGAATGACACCAAAAGCTCAACCAGCCCGCAGGAACCCGGGCGGTGTCGCCAACACCAGGAACGAGAGCATCACCCCATGAGAATACGGATTATTGGCCTTCCCCTGCTGTTTGTTTCCGGCCTGAGTCAGGCACAAGTTACCCCCCTGGAACAGCACGACGATGCCGACGCACGGCTGCTGCCCTTCAGTCGCTGTTTCAGCCATGTACCGCTGCTCGCCGAAACCGGCCAGACCGATACCGACGCCCCCATTTCGGTGACCGCCGAGGTGCTCAACGCCACGCGGGACGGCAAAATTCTCTACCGGGGAGACGTGGAGGTCATTCAGGGCGAACGCCGCCTCAACACCGATTATATGGAGCTGGAGCAGCAAAGCCGGGATGTGCTGGCGGAAGGCAATATTCGCCTCACCGACGGTACCATTACCGTGGAAAGCGACACTCGCCTCACCGGCAACCTGACCACCAAGGACACGGAACTGGATCAGGCCCGCTACCAGCTGCACGGAGACCCGGGCCGGGGTGAAGCACAATTGGCACAGCTGACCGGAGCAAGCGGTCAGGTAGACCTGAGCAGCGCCAGTTACACCACCTGCCCGCCGGGCGAAGAGGTATGGCAGTTAAAAGCCAGCACGGTAACCGTGGAGCAGGACGAGATCTTTGGCGAGGCCTGGAATGCGGTGTTGTGGCTGGGCGACGTGCCGGTATTTTACTTCCCCTACCTCAAGTTTCCGGTCAAGAATGAACGCCAGAGCGGCCTGCTCTATCCGACCCTGGAAATTAGCGGCGATAACGGTACCGACTTTCGTCTGCCCTATTACTGGAACATTGCACCCAACTACGATGCCACCATCACGCCCCGCTACATGGAAAAACGCGGCACCATGGCCCAGCTGGAGTTTCGCTACCTGCCGGTGGAAGGCCAGAACGGAATACTCTACGGCGAATACCTGTCCAGCGACGACAGCCTGAGTGACGATCCCGAGCTGGCCGACGAGGAGTGGCGGGATGATGCCCGCTGGCTGTTCCACTGGCGCCACAACGCCCGCTTTGACGAAGAAGGCCACTGGCGTGGCAATGTCGACTACACCCAGGTGGCCAGCTGGGACTATGCCTACCTGGACGACTTTAACCCTCCGGTGGGCACCGAGGTAGACGATCAGCTGCTGCAGTCATTTCGGGGCGGCTACTACGACCGGCACTGGCAGCTCACTACGGAAGTACGGGACTATCAGGTCCTGGAGCCCAACCTGGCGACCCAGCCATTTCAGCTGATGCCGGCACTGGTGCTGAACAGTTACCGGGGCCTGGGGGATGTTGATTTGGCCCTGGACTCGGAGTTGACTCGGTTTGGCAACGACAACGACACTACCTATGAAGCCACCCGCTTTCACGCCGAGCCCCGGCTCGTCTATTCCGTGGTGGATCAGGCCGGAGTGCAGGTCAAGGCCGATATTGGCGCCTACTACACCCACTACGAGCAGGACATTCCTTCCACCCTGGCGCCCTTTTACCGTGAACAGTGGGGCTTTGATAGCGACACCCTGGACAGCAGCGTAGACCGGCTGCTGCCACGGCTCAGGCTCAACGCCGGCCTGGTGTTTGATCGGGAAGCCCGCTGGTTTGAACAGGACTTTACCCAGACCCTGGAACCCCAGCTGCAGTACCTCTACGTTCCCTATGAGGATCAGGACAATATCGGCCTGTACGACACCACCAACATGCGTCAGGACTATTACAGCCTGTTCAGCGACCGCCGCTTTGCCGGCCTGGATCGCATCAGCGACGCCAACCAGCTGACCGCCGGCTTTACCAGCCGCATCTATGATGACAGCGGTACCGAGCGGCTGCGCCTGGCCCTGGCCCAGTCGTTCAACTTCACCCCGCCCAGGGTACGCCTCTATCCCGGCGAAGAGCTCGACGATACCAAGCGCTCCTTCCTCACCTTTGAAGGCGATCTCAACCTCGACAACAACTGGTTTATTCATGGTGAGGCCCAGCAGGACACCCGCAACCAGCGGCTGGCGGCTGGCAACCTGACCCTGGAATACAATGAGCAGGGCAAGCTGGCCCAGTTCGGTTTTCGTCACCTTAACCAGGCCTATTTCAGCGAAAGCCTGAGCGACGATCTCAACCAGATTGGCGGCACCGTATTCTGGCCGGTGGCGCCCCAGTGGAGCGTGGTTGGCGGCCATTACCGGGATATTGAACTCCAACGCAATATCGATACTCTGATAGGACTGCGCTACGACTCCTGCTGCTGGGCGGTGAGCCTGGTGTGGGAACAATGGCAGAAAGAAGACAAGCTGTTCAACCCCACCAGTACCACCCAGGAAACCAGTATAGGACTGCGCTTCGAAATGAAGGGATTCAGCTCCCTGGGCACCGGCAGCGAATTCAAGCCCGGCACTCGGCTGTTGCCCTATTACCGTCCGTTCAACCTCAATAACTGATTTTTCATTGCGCACAGGATTTGTCATGAACCAAAGATGTAAACAACTGCTGATGGCCGCCGCACTGGGTGTGCTGTCGGCTACCAGCCACGCCGCCGAGTTGCTGGACAGAACCGTGGCCCAGGTCAACAACGCCGTGGTACTGGAAAGCCAGCTCAACGCCCTGGTGGACCAGGTACGCCGCAGCGCCCAGGACGCCGGCCAGCCCCTGCCCGACGACCAGCGCCTGCGTAAACAGGCACTGGAGCGCCTGATCCTGGAAAGCCTGCAACTGCAACTGGCCGAACGGCTGGGTCTGCGTATTACCGACACTCAACTTGAACAGGCACTGGCCAATATCGCTCGCGGCGAAGGCAAAAACCTGGAGCAGCTGCGTGCCGGTGTTACCGCCAGCGGCCAGAGCTGGGCCGGCTTTCGCGAGCAGGTACGCAATGAGATCCTGATGAGCGAGCTGGCCCGCAACCAGGTGCGCCGACGCATCAACATTTCCGATCAGGAAGTCAAACAGGTGGTTCAGATGATTCGAGAGCAGGGTCAAAGCAACGCCCGCTACCGAATTGGCAATATTCTGCTGCCCCTGCCCGCCAACCCCAGCAGCGAGCAGCTGCGCCAGGCCAACCGCCAGGCCGAGCAGCTGCTGGCCGAACTGAAACAGGGCGCCGACTTTCGCAAGCTGGCCATTGCCCACAGCGCCGGTCCCAAGGCCCTGGAAGGCGGTGACTGGGGCATGATGGCCATGGGAGAGATGCCATCACTATTCAGCGAGGCGGTGAGAAATCACGCAAAAGGTGATATTATCGGCCCCATTCGCTCCGGCGCCGGCCTGCACATTCTCACCATTTTCGACATGAAGGGTGGCAAAACCCAGGCCGTGCAGGCGTTGGAGGTCCGCGCCCGGCACATTCTGATCAAGCCTTCCGTCATTCTCAGTGAAGACAAGGCCCAGGCCATGCTGGAAGGGTTCGCCCGCTCCATTCGCAATGGCGAGGCCAACATGGCGGAGCTGGCCGAACAGTTTTCCGATGACGCGGGTTCAGCCGTCAATGGCGGCGATCTGGGCTGGGCCTCACCCGAATTGTATGTCAGCAGTTTTCGTGACACCGTCACTCGGCTGCAACCGGGCGAGCTGAGCACACCGTTCCGTTCCGAGCACGGCTGGCACCTGGTGCGGCTGGAAGACAAGCGGGTGCTGGACGCCACCGAGCAGGCCACCGAACAACGGGCCTATCAACTGATTTTCAACCGTCGCTTTACCGAAGAAGTGCAGACCTGGCTGGACGAGCTCAAGGATCAGGCCTACATCCGTATTGTCGACGCTCAATTATCCGATGGTGATTCGTGAGTTGTAAACGCATAGCCATAACCCCGGGCGAGCCCGCCGGCATCGGTCCCGAACTGATGCTGGCGCTGTCCGATCTCGACTGGCCGGTGGAGCTGGTGGTGATCGCCGACCCGGCGTTGATTCAGGCCAGGGCCGAGCTTCTGGGCCGCGACATTACCCTGCTGCCCTACCGGCAGCAGGCCAAACCCGTGCCCCAGCGCGCCGGCACCCTGACCATAGAGCCGGTCACCCTGGCCAAACCGGCCGTGCCCGGCGTGCTGGACGAAGCCAACGGCCTCTACGTGCTGGAGACCCTCAAGCGGGCCTCGGACGGCAACATGAGTGGTGAGTTCGACGCCGTGGTCACCGGCCCGGTCAACAAGGGCATCATCAACAAGGCCGGCGTGTCCTTCAGTGGTCACACCGAGTTTTTTGCCCAGCAGGCCAATGTGCCCGATGTGGTGATGCTGCTGGCCACCCCCGGCCTGCGCGTGGCCCAGGTGACCACGCATATTCCCCTGGCCTATGTGGCCCGGGCCATTACCGAAGAGCGGCTCACCAAGATCACCCGCATTTTGCACGCCGAGCTGAAAAGCAAATTCGGCCTCGCCAATCCGCGTATCTATGTGTGCGGCCTCAACCCCCACGCCGGGGAGGATGGCCACCTGGGCCGGGAAGAACTCGACATCATCATTCCCGCCCTCAACGCCCTGCGCGAGGAAGGCATGGATCTGGTGGGACCGCTGTCGTCCGATACCGTATTCAACGAAAAAAACATGAAGGATGCCGACGCCTTCCTGGCCATGTATCACGATCAGGGCCTGCCGGTACTAAAGTACATCGGTTTCGGCAAGGCAGTGAACATTACCCTCGGGCTGCCCTTTATTCGCACCTCGGTGGATCACGGCACCGCCCTGGAGCTGGCCGGCACCGATCAGATAGACGCAGGCAGCATGCTCTGCGCCCTTAACCAAGCCATTGAGATGATAGAAAAACGCGATGAATAGCAAGGTCCACCAGGGGCACAAGGCCCGTAAACGTTTTGGCCAGAACTTTCTGCACGATGACTACACCATCGATCAGATTGTCAATGCCATTCATCCGACCGACGACTACACCATGGTGGAAATCGGCCCCGGCCTCGGCGCCCTTACCGGTCCGGTGTGCGACCGTATTCAGCGCCTCAATGTGGTGGAGCTGGACCGGGATCTGGCGGCCCGACTGGAAACCCATCCCTTCCTGAAGGACAAGCTCAACATTCACCAGGCCGATGCCATGAAGTTTGACTTCGCCGGCCTGTGCGAGCCGGGCAAGAAGCTGAAAATTTTCGGCAACCTGCCCTACAACATATCCACCCAGCTGATGTTCCACCTGTTTGAGTTCTCGGCGCTGGTGGCCGACATGCACTTCATGCTGCAAAAGGAAGTGGTCAACCGCCTTGCCGCCGGCCCCGGCAGCAAGGCCTATGGCCGCCTCAGCGTAATGGCCCAGTATTACTGTGAAGTGGTGCCAGTGCTGGAAGTGGGCCCGGAAGCCTTCAAGCCCGCCCCCAAGGTAGACTCGGCGGTGGTACGGTTGCTGCCCTATGAAACCCCGCCTCACCCGGTGAAAAACATGAAGGATCTGTCCCGGGTCACCGCCGACGCCTTTGGCCAGCGCCGCAAAACCATTCGCAACAGCCTGAGCCACCTGTTCAATGCCGACGAGATCACCGCCCTGGGCCTGGAACCGTCGGCTCGCCCCGAGCAGCTGACCCTGGCCCAGTACGCTACCCTCGCCAACGCCCTGACACAGAAAAAGGAAGCCTGATGTCCGCCGCCGCCATTCACATTTCCCCGGAGCCCCGTTATCTGGCCGAGCGCTCGTCGCCGGAAGACGATCACTATGTGTTCGCCTACACCATTACCATCACCAACCGGGGTGATGAAGGGGTTACCCTGATCAGCCGCCGCTGGCTCATCACCGACGCCAACGGCAAGCGAGTGGAAGTGGAAGGCAGCGGCGTGGTGGGCGAACAGCCCACCATAGCGGCGGGGGACGAATACTCCTACACCAGTGGTGTCAGCCTGGAGACCCCGGTGGGCGTCATGGAGGGCTTTTACACCCTGCGCCGGGACGATGGCAGCGAGTTTGAAGCCCCCATTCCCGCCTTTCGGCTGGCCCTGCCCAACCTGATCAACTGATGGCGACCTATATCGTCGGTGACCTGCAGGGTTGCCTGAGCGAGCTGAACCGGTTGCTGGCCGAGGTGGGCTTTACACCATCCCGGGATGAGCTCTGGCTCACCGGTGATCTGGTGGCCCGGGGGCCAGACTCCCTGGGCTGTCTGCGCCGCATCCTGGCCCTGGGCGCTGCCGCCACCACCGTGCTGGGCAATCACGACCTGCACCTGCTGGCGGTGGCCAGTGGCCTGCGTGCGCCGAAAACAGCCGACCGTATACACGACATTCTTCGGGCCGCCGACCGGGCCGACCTGCTCTACTGGTTGCGGCAGCAGCCGCTGCTGGCCCGCCATGAGCGGCACGGCTTTGTGATGACCCATGCCGGCATTCCGCCCCAGTGGACGGTGACCGAAGCCGAAGACGCCGCCCGGGTCGCCGAGGCCGAGCTGCGCTCAGCCCATTACCGGGATCGGCTGCGGGACATGTACGGCAACCAGCCGGACGGTTGGCGTGATGATCTTGGTGATCTTGAACGGCTGCGCTTTACCATCAATGCCCTGACCCGCATGCGGCTATGCCATGGCGACGGCCGGCTGGACTTCGATTACAAGGCAAGCCTTACCGACGCCCCGGCGGAGCTTCATCCCTGGTTTGATCTGCGGGATCACCATGAAGATCCGCCCCTGGTGTTTGGCCATTGGGCGGCACTGGAAGGTCAATGCGAGCAACCCGGCATCCATGCGCTGGACACCGGCTGTGTGTGGGGCGGCAGCCTGACCCTGCTATGCTGGGAAACCGGCGAGCGCATCAGCACCCCCTGCCCGGTACATGCTTGAAGACACAAAAAGCCCGGCATTTGCCGGGCTTTTTTATTTAATCCTTTCCAGCACCTGAAAACGGCAATCGTAGGCATTACGCTCGTCGGCAGGCCTGTGCTGTTCGCTCACCAGCCGCCAGTCCTGCTCATTCATCGCCGGAAAACGAGTATCGCCGTCGATATGGGCATCGATGCGGGTGATATAAAGGCGCTCGGCCAGGGGCAGAAAAGCCCCGTACAGCTGACCGCCACCCATCACCATGATTTCTTCCGCGTCCGCCAGCAGGGCCAGCGCCGCCTCGGGGGATGGCACCAGCTCGGTGCCGGCCGGAGCATCACGCAGGGAGCGGCTGACGATGACATTGCGCCGGCCCGGCAACGGCCGGCCGATGGACTCATGGGTGTTGCGGCCCATCACCACCGGCTTGCCCAGGGTGCTCTGCTTGAAGTAAGCCAAATCCGCCGGCAGGTGCCAGGGCATGCCGTTGTCGCGGCCAATGACCCCGTTTTGAGTCATGGCCACGATCATCGACAGCGTCATGATAGAGTTACTCGCGGGTGTAGATGACATGGCCGTCGTCTTCCTCGTCGTCCCAGTCGTCATCATCCTCATCGGCCACATCCGCTTCGTGCATGGCAGACTGGTGGTACTCATCCCATTTAAAGCTGACCGGCTCCCGGGCCGCTTCCAGCTCTGCCTGGCTGCGTGGGTGCTCTTCCAGAAACGCCATCAGCGCCTGGGTCAGCTCTCGTGTACCTTCCTTGCTGATGGCGCTCATGCGGAATACCGGCCCCTGCCAGTCCAGCAGCTCGGTAACCCGGGCGATCACTTCCTCGGCCTGCTCGTCGTCTACCAGATCCAGCTTGTTGAAGACCAGCCAACGGGGCTTGGCGGCCAGCTCTTCGCTGTACTGCTGCAGCTCGTTGACGATGATGTCGGCGTTGTCGGCCGGATCGGTGCCATCGATGGGCAACACATCAACCAGGTGCAGCAGCACACGACAACGCTCCAGGTGCTTGAGGAAACGAATGCCAAGGCCGGCGCCGTCGGCGGCCCCTTCAATCAGACCGGGAATGTCGGCCACCACAAAGCTCTTCTGGCCGTCACAACGCACCACGCCCAGGTTGGGTACCAGGGTGGTAAAGGGGTAGTCCGCCACCTTGGGCTTGGCCGCCGACACCGAACGAATAAAGGTGGACTTGCCGGCATTGGGCAGACCCAGCAGGCCCACATCGGCCAGCAGCAGCAGCTCCAGCAATACGTTGCGGACTTCACCCGGGGTACCGTTGGTCTTCTGCCGCGGCGCCCGGTTTACCGAGCTTTTAAAGCGAGCATTGCCCAGACCGTGAAAACCACCCTTGGCCACCAGCAGCTTCTGACCATGACGGGTCAGATCGCCGAGGATCTCGCCGGTCATCTCGTCCTTGGCGCGGGTACCCACCGGCACCGTCAGCACCAGGTCCTTGCCGCGCTTGCCGGTGCAGTTGCCGCCACGACCGTTTTCGCCCCGCTCGGCCTTGTGGAAGCGCTCGAAGTGATAGTCGATCAGGGTGTTGAGGTTCTCGTCGGCCAGCAGATAAACATCACCGCCATCACCGCCGTCGCCACCATCGGGACCGCCCTTGGGAACGTACTTCTCCCGGCGGAAACTGACACAACCGTTACCACCGTCGCCCGCATCAATGCGGATTTCCGCTTCATCGACAAATTTCATTTCACTGCTCTCCCATTCGTTTTCTGAGCCTGTGTATCCGGCTCACATGCCGAACGTGCCTTTATTAAAGCAAAAAGCCCCGCCGGTTGGCGGGGCTTTTAAGTAGTTCTGCCTGTAACTTATTCGGTTACAATGCTTACGAACTTGCGGTTCTGGGGACCTTTAACCTCAAACTTCACCTTGCCATCGGCTTTGGCGAACAGGGTGTGGTCCTTGCCCAGGCCAACGTTGTCGCCGGCGTGGAACTTGGTGCCGCGCTGACGAACGATGATGTTGCCCGCCAGGACAGATTCACCACCGTAACGCTTTACACCAAGGCGTTTGCTTTCTGAGTCGCGACCGTTACGAGTAGAGCCGCCTGCTTTTTTGTGTGCCATGGAACTTAACTCCTCTCTTAGGCGCTGATACCAGTGATCTTCACTTCAGTGAACCACTGACGGTGACCCTGCTGTTTGCGAGAGTGCTTACGACGACGGAACTTGACGATCTTGACCTTTTTGCCACGACCATGAGCAACTACTTCTGCAGTTACCTTGCTGCCATCAACGTAGGGTACACCTACTTTAACGTCTTCACCTTGGGCCACCATCAGCACTTTGTCGAATTCGACAGCTGCGCCGGTTTCCACGTCCAGCTTTTCCAGACGAACAACTTGGCCTTCGGCTACACGGTGCTGTTTTCCGCCGCTTTGGATTACCGCGTACATGATTTTAACTCCGAATATGGCACTTTTGCCCCAGAGGGCCGTGCACTAAAACTGTTCTACAATGGCCGCGCATTGTACGCAAATTGATCCCCCGAGACAAGGGGAGAAGGTGCAAAAAAATGATGCCCATCCGCATTGCGGGCCGTGCCCGGCGGGACAGGTTTATCCCTTTGACGAATCGTGTAAAATCCTACCACCAATGAATTCAGACTGCATCGTCCGGCTTATAACTTTATGGTAGATATCAACAGGATCAAACAACTGACCGAGCAAGACATGCAAGCGGTCAACGAGCTCATCATGACCCGGCTGCAGTCGGACGTCAGCCTGATTAACCAGCTGGGTTTTTACATTGTCAGCGCCGGCGGCAAGCGCATGCGCCCCATGCTCACGGTGCTGGCGGCCCGGGCCCTGGGCTATGAGGGCAACGATCACATCAAGCTCGCAGCCTTGCTCGAATTCATTCATACCTCCACCCTGCTGCACGACGACGTGGTCGACGAGTCCGAGTTGCGCCGGGGCCGGGATACCGCCAACGCCCTGTTCGGCAATGCCGCCAGTGTGCTGGTGGGCGACTTCCTCTACACCCGCTCCTTTCAGATGATGACCGAGCTCGACAGCATGCGCATTATGCAGCTGCTCAGTGAAGCCACCAATATCATCGCCGAAGGGGAAGTGCTGCAGCTGATGAACTGCAACGATCCCGACACCACCGAAGCCAGCTACATGCAGGTGATTTACTGCAAGACCGCCAAGCTGTTCGAAGCCGCTACCCGCCTGGCGGCGGTGCTGACCCACCAGCCCGAGGCCATTGAGCAGGCCATGCTCGACTACGGCAAATACCTGGGCACCGCCTTCCAGCTGATGGACGACGTCATGGACTACAGCTCGGACGCGAGTGACATGGGTAAGAACGTGGGCGACGACCTGGCCGAAGGCAAACCCACCCTGCCCCTGCTGCGAGCCATGGAAAAGGGCTCCCCGACCCAGCGCGAACGCGTTCGCGACGCCATTGCCAATCGCACCGGCATGGATCATCTGGACGAAATCATGGCCATACTGGTCGAGACCGAGGCGCTGGATTACTGCCGCCAGCGCGCCCGGGAAGAGGCACAGAAGGCCATCGATGCCCTGAGCGTGCTGCCCGACTCCGAGCACAAGGCGGCGCTGGTGGATCTGGCCCATATGGCGGTAGAACGTACCAGCTAACGCTGGCTGTGAAATGTGAGGGGTAAGCTTCTTTCCCCTCACTCCTTGCCCCTCTCCACCAACGAAAACGCCGGCTCAGTGAGCCGGCGTTTTTTTCGCGAGCCGTCGAAGCATCAGGCCTCGAACGGGTGGCGCAGTATCATGGTCTCGGCGCGATCCGGACCGGTGGAGATAATGTCTACCGGCACCCCGGTCAGCTCCTCAATGCGCGCGATGTAATCCCGCGCGGCCTGAGGCAGACCTTCCAGGGTGGTTACACCCACGGTGTTTTCGCTCCAGCCGGGCATGGATTCATACACCGGGGTCACGGTCTCGTAACCTTCGGCGGCCATGGGCGGCACGTCCTGCACGGAGCCGTCGGGCATGCGATAGCCGGTACAGATCTTCACCTCGTTCAGACCGTCGAGCACGTCGAGCTTGGTCAGGCAGAAGCCGGTGATGGAGTTGACCTGAATGGCGCGCTTCATGGCCACGATGTCGAGCCAGCCGGTGCGGCGCTTGCGGCCGGTGGTGGCACCAAACTCGTGTCCCTTCACGCCCAGGTGCTCGCCCACGTCGTCAAACAGTTCGGTGGGGAACGGACCGGAGCCCACGCGGGTGGTGTAGGCCTTGATGATGCCCAGCACATAGTCCACGTAGCAGGGGCCAAAACCGGAACCGGTGGCCACGCCGCCGGCGGTGGTGTTGGACGAGGTCACGTAGGGGTAGGTGCCATGGTCGATGTCCAGCAGGGTGCCCTGGGCGCCCTCGAACATGATGCGGTCACCGTTGCGGCGGGCCTTGTCGAGCATGTCGGTCACGTCCACCACCATGCTGGTCAGCAGCTCGGCGTAACCCTTGGCCTGCTCCAGTACCTCGTCGTAGGACACTTCTTCTTCGCCGTAGAAGCCCTTCAGCTGGAAGTTGTAGTAGGCCACGATTTCCTTCAGCTTGTCGGCAAAGGAAGTCATATCGAACAGATCACCCACGCGCAGGCCGCGACGGGCTACCTTGTCTTCGTAGGCCGGGCCGATACCACGACCGGTGGTGCCGATGGCCTTGGCGCCACGGGCCTTTTCCCGAGCCTGATCCATGGCCACATGGTAGGGCAGGATCAGCGGGCAGGCTTCGCTCAGCTTGAGGCGCTCACGCACCGGTACACCGCTTTCTTCCAGGCCGGCCATTTCCTTGAGCAGGGCATCGGGAGACAGCACCACGCCGTTGGCGATGATACAGGTACAATTGTCGCGCAGGATACCGGAGGGGATGAGATGGAGGACGGTCTTCTTGCCGTCGATGACCAGGGTATGTCCGGCATTGTGGCCGCCCTGATAACGTACAACATAACGAGCCTTGTCGGTCAGCAGATCGACAACTTTGCCCTTGCCTTCGTCACCCCACTGGGTGCCAAGTACAACAACGTTTTGTCCCATTTTCACTAACTGTCGAGTTGTTAAAAATGGAGTCTACCAAATTTTGACCAAGGCCGGAACTGCTGGACGGCCGGATTGCCGAAAATATTACCGCAAAATGAAAAACGCCCGGCGAGGCCGGGCGTTTTGGTTCACCTGGATCCTTCAGGATCCTTCAGGTAACGGAAGAAGTCTCCGTCGGGCTTAAGGATCATCATGTCCCCGCCCTGTTCAAAGCTTCTGCGGTAGGCTTCCAGGCTGCGAATAAAGCGGAAGAATTCCGGATCGGCCGCGTAGGCCTCCGCGTAGATCCTGGCCGCCTCGGCATCCCCTTCACCACGCAGGGTGCGGGAGTTGCGCTGGGCATCGGCGATCATCACCGTCACCCGGCGGTCGGCCTCGGCCTTGATCACTTCGGCCTGCTCACGACCCTCGGAGCGGTGCTCCCGAGCCACCGCGGTCCGCTCGGCGCGCATGCGCTGGTAGATGGAGTTCGACACCTCGGTGGGCAGGTTGATCTGCTTGATGCGCACATCCAGTACCTTGATACCCAGCTCGGAAGAAGACTCCAGCAGGCCCTTGAGCGCGCTTTCCATCACATCGCCCCGCTCTCCGGAGACGATATCGCGAATGGTGCGGCTACCGATCTCGGAACGCAGGCTGTTGTTGATCCGCCGGCGCAGCAGGCTTTCGGCCTGGAGCCGGTTGCCGCCGCCAGTGGCCAGGTAGTACTGGGCGAAATTGTCGATGCGCCACTTCACGTAGGAGTCGATGATCAGGTCCTTTTTCTCGGACGTCACAAAACGATCCACCTGATCGTCCAGGGTCTGAACACGGGCATCCAGCTTGCGCACCTGATCGATCATCGGCACCTTGAAGTGCAGGCCCGGCTGATACACCACCGGCAGCTCCGAGCCCTGCTCGCGCTTGACCTTGCCGAACTGCAGCACAATGCCGCGCTCGCCTTCGGCCACCACAAAGACCGAGGAAAACAGCAGTATCGCCAGCAGGGCCAGCACCACGATTAACAATCTTTTCATCGCTTAGTTTCTCCCTGACGTCGGACGAATGCTGGTTCTGTCGGAGCCCGGCCGAAGCTGGCCGCTGTCCTGACCCGAGGGCACATTGGAGTTCGAGTAATCGGAGGTGATTACATTGGGATCAACTTGAGCTTCACGCCGGGACTGCTCCGCCATCAGCTTGTCGAGAGGCAGATACATCAGGCTGTTGTTGCCGTCCGGTGTATCCACCACCACTTTGTTGACCTTGCTGTAGATCTCTTCCATGGTCTCCAGGTAGATACGCTCACGGGTCAGCTCGGGCTGCTGCTCGAACTGGGGCAGCAACTCGCGGAAGCGGGCCACCTCACCCTCGGCGCGCAGGGCCACTTGCTGCTTGTAGGCCTCGGCCTCCTGCAACAGACGCTGGGCCTGACCTCGAGCCTTGGGCTCGATTTCCCGGGCATAGGCCTCGGCTTCCCGAATAAAGCGCTGCTCGTCTTCCTGGGCGGCAATGGCGTCATCAAAGGCGTCCTTTACCTCTTCCGGCGGGCGGGCCGGCAGGAAGTTAAGATCCAGAATCATCAGACCCAGCTGGTAAGGCTCGATAATCTGCTGCAGCAGCTCACGGGTTTCCTGACGCACCCGTTCACGACCCACGGTCAGGACGTCGTCCATGGTGCTGTGACCCACCACGTAACGCAGGGCGCTGTCGAGGGCCTGATGCAGGCTGTCATCGGCGTTGGTGACGTTGAACAGATAGTCCCGGGGCTCGATCACCCGGTACTGCACATCCATCTCCACCCGCACCAGGTTTTCATCCCGGGTCAGCATAAAGCCGGACGCCGGCAGTGAGCGCACGGTTTCCACGTCCACCGGATACACCCGATCGATGAAGGTGGCTTTCCAGCTCAGGCCGGGCTCTACCGTCTGGTAGAACTTGCCAAAGCGCAGCACCACGCCCCGCTGGGCTTCACCTATGGTGTAGAAGCCACTGACCACCCACACCGCCAGGGCGATAACCAGCGCCACCGTTACCCCAAAGGAGCCGATGCCACCACCGCCACTGCCGGAGCCACGGCCGCCAAGCAGACCGCCCAGTTTTCCGCTGAGGTTGCGAATCACCTTGTCCAGATCCGGCGGACCCTGATGCTTGCCGTCATTCCCCCAGGGATCACGGTCTTTGCCACCATTTCCAGGCTCGTTCCAAGCCATTTGTATCTCCGTCTTTCTGGTTTATGAAAACAACTCTACCAAGCAATTAATCGATCAGGCAATCAATCGCTTACAAAGCCTTGCAGGCGGTCACCTTCCTGCTTGAGCAGGCGATGCCAGTCGGCCTGCTGCAAGCGAATGTCGACCACGAATTCACCCTGCTCGCCAAAGGACTCGGCCACCACGCCGTTCAGGGCGTAAAGCCGGCTGCGCAGCCGGGATGCTGACGGCGGCAGGGTCAGCCGATGTTCCACCAGGGTCCCTGCCAGCCGCTCATTCAGTGCATTCAGCAGACCGTCAATACCCAGTCCCTGTTGCGCCGACACCCACACCGCCCGGGGATTGCCTTCATCATCCCGTTCGATGCGTGGCTCGGGCGGATCCAGCTTGTCGATCTTGTTGTACACCATCAGCACCGGAATCTCGTCGGCCTCGATCTGCTCGAGTACCGAGTTGACCTCGTCGATGTTGTCGCGCATCTGTTCATCGGCGCAGTCCACCACGTGCAACAGCAGATCCGCGTCCCGGGTTTCCTGCAGGGTGGCCTTGAAGGCCGCCACCAGGTCGTGGGGCAGATGACGAATAAAGCCCACGGTGTCGGCCAGAATGACCGGGCCGGCATCGGGTAATTCGATCTTGCGCAGGGTGGGATCCAGGGTGGCAAACAGCTGATCCGCCGCATAGACGTCGGACTGGGTCAAACGGTTAAACAGGGTCGACTTGCCGGCGTTGGTATAGCCCACCAAAGACAGGGTTGGAATCTCGTTGCGCTGACGCGCACGCCGCCCCTGCTCACGCTGACGGGACACCTTTTCCAGTCGCTTAAGAATGTACTTGATGCGCTCGCGCAACAGCCGGCGGTCGGTTTCCAGCTGGGTTTCACCCGGGCCACGCAGACCGATACCGCCCTTTTGACGCTCCAGGTGGGTCCATCCTCGCACCAGCCGGGTGGAGAGGTGGCGCAACTGGGCCAGTTCCACCTGCAGCTTGCCCTCGTGGGTACGGGCACGTTGGGCGAAGATATCGAGGATCAGGCCGGTGCGGTCAAGCACTCGGCATTTCACTTCCCGCTCCAGGTTACGCTCCTGGGCCGGCGACAAACTGTGGTTGAAGATCACCACGTCGGCCTGGTGCATGTGCACCAGCGACGACAGCTCTTCTACCTTGCCGGTGCCGATAAAGAACTTGGACTGGGGCGCAGCCCGGCTGGAAGTAACCACCGCGCAGGTGGTCACGCCGGCGGAGTCCGCCAGTAACTTCAGCTCTTCCAGATCTTCCCGTTCGCTGTCGTCGGTAAAATTGATATGAACCAAAATGGCGGACTCACCACCCTGATAACGCTCAAACAAAGGGGTTCCTCCGTCTTTCGGCTACTGCGGCACCGGCCGCGGCGCGGCCTTGCATGATGGGGAAAATTAGACTCAATCCTGACCTTGCTCGCTGTCGGCCTGTTCCTGACTGCCGCCGGGGGATGTCAGGTGGTGCACCGGACGGGCCGGAACCACGGTGGAAATGGCGTGCTTGTAAACCATTTGGCTGACGGTGTTTTTCAGCAGGATCACAAATTGATCAAAAGACTCAACCTGACCCTGCAGCTTGATGCCGTTGACCAGATAGATGGAGACAGGTACCCGCTCCCGTCGCAGTGCGTTCAGAAACGGATCCTGCAGTGATTGCCCCTTAGCCATTTTTTTGTCCTTATCTTTTGTAATAGTGAAAAGTTATTATTGTTTTGTTTGATTATGAGCCCGCCGGACTCGTTCGACCAGTTGCCGGCAGACGTCCTTGTCGTCTGTGTCCAGCCAGGTCAGCTCGGGCCAGCCGCGCAGCCAGGTTAGCTGCCGCTTGGCCAGCTGGCGGGTAGCGGCCATGCCCCGTTCGACCATTTCATCATAGCCGACAACGCCGCTCAGGTAATCCCACATTTGCCGGTAGCCCACGCAGCGAATGGAGGGCAGACCGGCATGCAGATCGCCGCGCTCATACAGGACCCGCACCTCATGTTCAAATCCCTGCTCCAGCATCAGCCGAAAGCGCTCGTTAATGCGCCGGTGCAGCTCGGCCCGTTCGGCGGGTGCGATGGCAAACTGTAACACTTTGTAAGGCAAGGGATCACCCTTGCACTCGGTCAATTCTGTGAGCGTTTTACCGGAAATGCGAAAAACCTCCAGTGCCCGGGACAGCCGCTGGGGATCGTTGGGATGAATGCGCGCCGCCGACACCGGGTCAATACGCGCCAGCTCCTGATGCAGGGCCTCCCAGCCTCGCTCGGCGGCCTCACGCTCGATGCCGGTGCGCACATCGGGGTCGGCCGCCGGCAAGGGCGACAGGCCTTCCAGCAGGGCCTTGAAATAGAGCATGGTGCCCCCTACCAGCAGCGGAATACGGCCGGCCTGGGTGACTTCCGTCATGGCAGCCAGCGCATCCCGGCGAAAGTCGGCGGCAGAATAGGCCTCGGCCGGATCGATAAGATCGATCAGCCGGTGTGGCGTGGCCACCAGCTCCTCGGCGGTGGGCTTGGCGGTGCCGATGTTCATGCCTTTATACACCAGTGCCGAATCGACGCTGATAATGTTGCAGGGCAGCTGACGGCACAACTCCATCGCCAGACCGGTCTTGCCCGAGGCGGTCGGCCCCATCAGAAAAATCGCCAGGGGCTCAGTCCCCATTTATCCACCTGT
Source organism: Oceanimonas sp. MB9 (assembly GCF_011319775.1). Lineage (NCBI taxonomy): Bacteria > Pseudomonadati > Pseudomonadota > Gammaproteobacteria > Aeromonadales > Aeromonadaceae > Oceanimonas > Oceanimonas sp. MB9. Next base: position 23,914 of record NZ_VFBE01000004.1, read on the forward strand.
TCAGTTGCTGTTCCATCTCTACCGGACGCAGAAAATCCGGCAGGGTTTCATTCAGTTCGGGAGCCAGCCGTTGCCACAGCGCCGTGGCCCGACTCCAGCTCCACTCCTCGTTCGGCACCGCCTGTTGCGTCAGCCACTGACACAAGGCCTCGGGACGGCGCGCCTGCTCCTGCTCCAGTCGCGCCAGCAGCTCGGGAAAAAGCCGGGCCAGATCGGCGTGACGCAGGGGCTGAGGCACCCGGGTGAGAATAATGGTGTCACCGGAACCGGTTTTCAACTCGATGCCCAGCTTTTGCAGCAGCGCCTCATGCCGTTGCAGCGCTCCCTGCCGGGCCGCCGGCAGCGCCAGCCGAATCGGCAGCAGCAGGGGTTGGGGCGTCAGCCCCTGCTGCCAGGCCGCTAGCAGCGCCCTGCCATCAAGCCAGGCCTGTGCCTGGTTGAGTTCGCACAGCCACAGCCGTTCCCGATACAGCACCACCAGAAAGCGCTGCCGCTCCAGCAGCAACGGCCCCCCGGAAGGTGCCTCGCCGACCGGTATCGTGGTTGGCGCCGGGGCCGGCCTGACATTCTCGGCTCTCGGCAGCGTGGTCATCAGGCCATCTAGCCCCTGCCACTGCCCGCGGCTGATGCCGCCGTCACGGGCAGGCTCCGGGCGCTGACCGTAACCATGACCGGCGGGCGCATAACGGGGAGATGACGTCGGTGCCGGCGGATCATAGCGTTCGGCCTCGTAGCCGGCGTCCGGCTCGGCGGCCGAGGCCGGAGCTGCCACGGGCGCCTCGGCCAGGGCTTGATGCAGCACCTGATAGATAAAGTCGTGTACCAGCCGGGCCTGGTGAAAGCGCACCTCATGCTTGGCCGGATGCACATTGACGTCCACTTCTCGAGCATCCAGCTCCAGATAAAGTACAAAGGCACCATGCCCTTCCGCCGGCAGCCGTTCTCCATAGGCCTGGCGCACCGCGTGGTTAAGCAGCTTGTCGCGCATCATGCGGCCATTGACATAGGTATATTGCAAATCCGGTTGGGCCCGGGCCGCCGAGGGCGGCGCCAGCCAGCCCCACAGCCGCAGGCCATGGTGCTCGCTGTCGAACTTCAGCGCCGAGGCCACAAAGGCCGGGCCGCACACCGCCGCCAGCCGCTTGTCCTGCTGGGACGGCAGCCGCCCGGCCCGGTACTGCCGCACCGGCTTGCCGTTGTGGCGCAAGATGAGGTCCACATCAAAACGGCTGAGGACGATGCGCCTGAGCACCTCGTCGATATGGCCAAACTCGGTCTTCTCGGTACGCATAAAACGCCGCCGGGCCGGGGTGTTGAAGAACAGATCGCTCACCTCCACCGTGGTACCCACCGGGTGCGATGCCGGTTGCAGTTGCACCGCCATATCCCGGCCCTCGGCCACCGCCTGCCAGCCCTGCTCCTGCTCCGCGGTGCGGGCGCTGAGCACCAGCCGGGACACCGAGCTGATGGAGGCCAGTGCCTCACCGCGAAAGCCCAGGCTGAGAATGGCTTCCAGATCCGCCAGGCTGCTGACCTTGGAGGTGGCGTGACGGGACAGCGCCAGGGTCAGCTCGTCCCGGGGAATGCCGCCGCCGTTGTCACGAATGCGAATCAGCTTGGCGCCGCCCTTTTCAATGTCTACCTCAATGCGGGTGGCGCCGGCGTCCAGGCTGTTTTCCACCAGCTCCTTAACCACAGAAGCGGGTCGTTCCACCACTTCGCCGGCGGCAATCTGGTTGGCCAGCCGGGCCGGCAGTATTTGTATGGCCATGGTCAGCTACCCGGAATGTTGAGCACCTGGCCCACCCGCACCACGTCCGAACTCAGATCGTTGTGGCCCTTGATGCGACTGACCGACACGCCGTAGCGACGGGCGATCACCGACAGGCTTTCGCCGCTTCTCACCGTGTGCCGAACGGCAGCACCGGGGGCGGCCCGCGCCGCCATCATGGTGCCGTTGGGCGGGTTTTGCCGGTAATAGGACTTGACGCCGTTAAACACCGCCCGGGCTATCTTCTGCTGGTGCTCGGCGCTGAGCAGCAGGCGCTCCTCGTGCGGGTTGGAGATAAAGCCCGCCTCGATCAGTAGCGAGGGAATGTCCGGTGACTTCAGTACCGCCAGGCTGGCGTGCTCGGGCTTGCGCTTGTGCAGCCGCACCACCTTGGCCATTTCCGACAAAATGTGTTCGCTGATGGCGTAACTGTCGGCCCGGGACCTGTCCATGGACAAGTCGAGGAAGGTGCGGGTGAGATAGGGGTTGCCGTCGGTCTGGGAAATCACCTCGCCCACGCCGCCCAGCAATTCCGACTGCTGCTCCTGCTTTTCCAGCCAGCCGGCCATTTCCCGGTTGGCCCGATTGGACGACAGCAACCATACCGAGGCGCCGCGCGGCCCCTGGTTAGCCACGCTGTCGGCATGAATCGACAGCAGCAGGTCGGCCTTGGCCTTACGGGCAATTTCCGAGCGCTTGTTGAGGTTGACATAATAATCGCCGCTGCGGGTCAGCACGGCGCGCATGCCCGGCTCCTGGTTGATGAGTTCCGCCAGCCGGCGGGAAATGGCCAGGGTCACGTGCTTTTCCCGATTTTTCTTCGGGCCGATGGCCCCCGGATCCTCACCACCGTGGCCGGCATCCACCGCGATCACCAGCTCACGCAGCCCCGCCGGCGCCAGCTTGCGGGCCGGCTGTTGCGGCTTGCGGCTCTGATCCTGGTAAGGCAGGTCAATTACCAGGCGGTGACCATAGTCCCCCGCCGGCGCCAGGGGAAACACCACCGGCTTGGCCGCGGCCTTGAGTTCAAACACCAGCCGGTAGCTGCCCGGCTGCGGCGGCTTGCTCTCGCGAATACGGGTAACCAGCTCGCCGCTGTTCTTGATGGCGGAAAAATTGACCCGCCCCTGGGTCTGGGCCAGATCCACCACCAGCCGGTCCGGCCCGTTCAGCAGAAAGTAATCGAAGCGGGGCGAGGCCTGCATGTCGAGCACAATGCGGGTATTGTCGGGCGAGGGCCAGATGCGAATGCCCTGCAACTGGTTGGCCCAGGCCGTGGTGGTACACAGCAGACACATCAATGCCAGCAGGGTTCTCATGCTTGCACCGCCTTCAGCAGTTGCCGGCCGGTCGCGGAGTGGGCCTGCAGCACCACTTGGCGGCCCTCGCCATGGTAGCTCAGGGTAATGTCCAGATCCGGGGCCGGCAGCATGCCGGCTCCCCGCTCCGGCCATTCCACCAGGCACAGGCTGTTATCGGTGAAATAATCCCGAATGCCCATGTATTCCAGCTCTTCCGGATCCGCCAGGCGGTAGAGGTCAAAGTGATAAATGGCGCGCTCACCACACTGATAGGGCTCCACCAGGGTATAGGTGGGACTTTTGACCTTGCCCTGATGACCCAGTGCCTGGACCACACCCCGGCTGAAGGTGGTTTTACCCGCCCCCAGCTCACCATGCAAAAAAACGACACAGGCGCCGTCACAAGCCCGGGCCAGGGTTGCGCCCAGTGCCAGGGTTGCTTGTTCATCGGCCAGTGTCAGCGTCAGGCTTGTTGTTGTCATGTTCTTCCGTCTGATTGATAAGGCGTCTAATAGGTGTAAGCAAGTCCGATGCCAGCATGCCGACCATGCCGGACGCGGCGGCCAGGTCGCCGGCCCGGGCGTGCAGGCATACGCCAAGCCGGGCCGCGGCCTCGGGTTCGATGCCCTGGGCCAGAAAAGCGCCGATTATACCAGATAACAAATCCCCCATGCCTCCCGATGCCATGCCCGGATTGCCATGGGGACAAAGGGCCAGGCCGTGTTCGCCGGCAACCAGGGTGCCGGCCCCTTTCAGGACCACCACGGCACCGGTTTGTTCCCGCAATTGCCGCACCGCGTCGAGCCTGTCGCTTTCCACTTCGGCGACGGTGCAACCCAGCAGGGCCGCGGCCTCTCCCGCATGGGGCGTAATCACGACCCGAGCCGGCGTCCGGCCTGCCAGCAAATGCAGGGCATCGGCGTCGATCACCATGGGCCGGCCGGCATGCAGGGCGGCGGTCAGCAGCGCCCGGCTCCAGTCATTCCGGCCCAGCCCGGGCCCCAGCACCAGGGCATCGGCCCAGGACCACTGGTCAAAACCGGGAAAACTGGCGGTCATCAGTTCGGGACGGGTCAGGTTGAGCAACTGCACATGGCTGGCGTGACTGACCAGCCGCACCAGGCCGCTACCACAGCGCAACGCCGCCTCACCCGCCAGCCGAATGGCGCCACTCATGCCTTCATTACCGCCCGCCACCAGCAGTCGGCCGGCCTCTCCCTTGTGGGCACCCCGCCGGCGCCGAGGCAGATGCTCACGCACGGAGTTCCAGTGCAGCAACTGCAAGGTTGGCGCCTGCCCCAATCGGTGCTGAATGCCCAGATCCGCCAGCCACAACCGGCCGCACACGTCCGGCCCACGTCCGGTCAGCAACCCGGGCTTGAGTCCGACAAAGCTGAGGGTGGCATCGGCCGCCACCGCCTCGGCGGGAATGCAACCGCTGCCGGCACACAGCCCGGAAGGCAAATCCACCGCCAGCACCGGCACACCCAGCCGGTTGATGGCGGCAATGTGCTGCCTGGCCGGCTCCCGCGGTGCGCCGCTCAGGCCGGTGCCGAGCAGGGCGTCGATGACCAGATCCGGCTCGCCCTGCAGTGCCCCCAGGGTTTCGATGGCGCCGCCGTCGGCCCGGTAGTGATCCCGGGCGATGGCGGCATCGCCATTTAGCGCCTCGGCATCGCCCATCTGCACCAGCTGCACCCGAAGGCCGGCGGCCCGGGCCAGCCGGGCCAGCACATAGCCGTCGCCGCCGTTGTTGCCACCGCCGCAAAATACCCACCAGTGCCGAGCCCCAGGCCATTGCCGGCGGGCCAGTTCAAAGGCCGCCAGACCGGCCCGGGACATCAGCTCAAACAGGGTCATGCCCATGGCCGCGGCGGCCTGCCGTTCCCCCTGCTTGATCTGCTCCGGCAGCCAGAGCCCTTGTGTTAGAATATGGGGCTTTTCCAGACCGGTAATGCTCATGACCACTCCCGATTTTGCTGCGTTGGCTCACGATATCAAGCTCTGGGCGGCAGAGCTAGGCTTTGACCAGGCCGGCATTACCGGTACCGATCTGTCCGAACACGAGTCGTTGCTGGCGGACTGGCTGGCAAAAGGCTATCACGGCGAAATGGACTACATGGCCCGCCACGGCATGATGCGGGCCCGCCCCCATGAACTGCTGCCGGGTACCCTGCGGGTCATTTCGGTGCGCATGAACTATATGCCCGAACACGCAGCCATCGCCCATGTGCTGAGCGATCCGGACAAAGGCTACATCAGCCGTTATGCGCTGGGGCGGGACTATCACAAGGTGCTGCGCAACCGGCTGAAGAAACTGGCGGACAAAATCGCCGAGCGGGCCGAGAAGCTGGTCGCCCGCCCCTTTGTGGACTCGGCGCCGGTGCTGGAACGACCGCTGGCGGTGAACGCCGGCCTCGGCTGGACCGGCAAGCATTCCCTGGTGCTCAACAAGGAGCAGGGCTCGTTCTTTTTCCTCGGTGAGCTGTTGGTCAACCTGCCGCTGCCGGTGGACCAGCCGGTGGAAGAAGGCTGTGGCAACTGCGTGGCCTGTCTCACCATCTGCCCAACCCAGGCCATTGTTGAACCCTATGTGGTGGACGCCCGCCGCTGCATTTCCTACCTCACCATAGAGCTGGACGGCCCCATTCCGGAAGAATTTCGTCCGCTGATGGGCAATCGCATTTACGGCTGCGACGACTGCCAGCTGATCTGTCCCTGGAACCGCTTTGCCAATGCCAGCCAGGAGCCGGACTTTGCCCCACGGGAGCGGCTGCATGCACCGCAATTGCTGGAGCTGTTTGACTGGAGCGAAACACACTTTCTGAGCATGACCGAGGGCAGCCCCATTCGCCGTATCGGTCACCGCCGCTGGCTGCGCAATATCGCCGTGGCCCTGGGCAACGCCCCCGCCAGCCCCATGGTGGTGTTTGCCCTGGAGCAAAAACGGGACCAGGTCGATGACATGGTGCGGGAGCATATCGACTGGGCCCTGGCCCGGCAGGCAGACAAGCTGGCCCGCCAGGATCGCAAGACTGCCCGGTTGATTCGCGCCGTGGACAAGGGCATGCCCACCCATGCGCGCTGAGCACAGAGACACACTCAAGCCTGGAGCAAAAGGACAGTTTTACCAAAAATAAAACGCTTGTAGACTAATGAGGCACACTTGATGTGCCAAACTATTCATAAATTCTACGGGTGAGGCTAATCATGGGACATCTGGACAGGGCCGATCAGCAGATCATCAAGGAACTTCAGGAAAATGCCCGCATGACGCTGACCGAGCTGGCATCACGGGTAGGATTGTCAAAAACCCCCTGCCAGCTGAGAATGCGCAAGCTGGAAGAACAGGGATACATCAAGGGTTATACCGCCCTGGTGGATCAGAGCAAGCTCGGCATGAGCCATATTGCCTTTGTGCAGATCACCCTGAGCGATACCAGCAGCAAGGCCCTCTCGGCCTTTAACAAGGCGGCCCTCAAGATCACCGAAGTGGAGCAGTGCCACATGATCGCCGGGGGCTTTGACTACCTGCTGAAGGTGCGTACCAAGGACATGGCATCCTACCGCATGGTGCTGGGAGAGAAGATCTCCGCCCTTCCCCATGTGCTGCAGACCAGCACCTTTGTGGTGATGGAAAACGTGCGGGATATCGGCCCCGTCGGCATCTAAACCGGCCGAGGCCAGGTAACGCCACGGCCGTGACCCGTTGAACCGGGTCACGGCCGTTTTGCTTGTTACTCCGAGGTCGCGATCAGGCTGGCGTTGCCGCCGGCGGCGGTGGTATCAACGCAGAGGTGACGCTCAAGCACGAAGCGCTCGGGCAACGACTGCTCTGTGATCAACGGCAACAGGGCCCCGTCACGTCGGGCCAGAGCCACACGGTACTGACGCAGGGTGTCGCTATCGGCGCCACTGGTCACCGCCTCAAACCCGGTGAGGGTCTCGAGCGCTTCGGGCCGCAACAGGCCGTCCAGGCCGATGGCCGGAATGCCCGCGGCCACCGCGCCTTCCAGCGCGGCCTGAGCCCCCGGGGCCACCACCACCACGGCGTTGCCCTGAGACAGGGCGGTGCCGGCCTGAGTCATGGCCGAGGCCAAATCCGGCCCCAGGCAGAGGATGGTGCCACGGGCAAAACAGCGCAGCCGGTTCAGCTCACCGGTCGGGCCCGGCATCTCTTCCGCATGGGCATCCAGGGCCGCGGGCACACTGCCAAACAGGGTTGCCAGCCGCTCGGCCCGGTTCTGGGAGCGCGCCCAGTCCTTGCCATCCAGCTGCACAATGGCCGCCTGCACCTGGGCCGCGGTAACCGCCGCCGCTTGTGCCGGTTGCACACCGGTGCCGTTCGCACTGGCCATAAAGCGGCGCACATACTGGGGACCACCCGCCTTGGGACCGGTGCCCGAGAGACCTTCACCGCCAAAGGGCTGGGAGCCGACGATGGCACCAATCTGGTTGCGGTTGACATAGATATTACCAACCTTGATGCGGCTGGTGATGCGCTCCACCCGCTTGTCGACCCGCGTGTGCAGGCCAAAGGTCAGGCCAAAGCCCTGGGCATTGATTTGATCCACCACGCGATCGAGCTCATGGGCCTCAAAGGTCGCCACATGCAGTACCGGGCCAAAGATTTCTTCTTCCAGCTCGTGAATGCCTTCCAGCTTGATCACGGTCGGCGCCACGAACAGGCCTTCGGCGGGCACCGGCAACTGCTTGAGCACCCGGCCCATGCGCGCGAATTTCTCGCAGTGGGCCTCAATGCCGCGCCTGGCGTTTTCGTCGATCACCGGGCCCACATCGGTGGAAAGCTGCCAGGGATTACCCAGCCGCAGCTCGTCCATGGCGCCAAACAGCATGGCCAGCAGGTGATCGGCGATGTCCTTCTGCACATAGAGCATGCGCAGGGCGGAGCAGCGCTGGCCGGCACTCTGGAAAGAAGACATCAGCACGTCGCGCACCACCTGCTCCGGCAGGGCGGTGGAGTCCACTATCATGGCGTTCAGGCCGCCGGTTTCCGCCACCAGGGGCGCGTCCGGCTTCATCGACTCGGCCATCACCTTGTTGATGCGCTGGGCTGTGGCGGTAGAGCCGGTAAAGCAGACGCCGTCAATGCGCGGATCCGACGTCAGTGCCGCACCCACCGTGCTGCCACTGCCTGGCAGCAGCTGAATGGCTTCTCGCGGAATGCCGGCCTGGTGCATCAGCTCAACCGCCCGGGTGGCGATCAGCGCGGTCTGGCCCGCGGGCTTGGCAATCACCGCGTTACCGGCCGCCAGTCCTGCCAGCACCTGACCGGCAAAGATGGCCAGGGGAAAGTTCCAGGGCGAAATACAGGTGATCACGCCTCGGCCGGTGCCGAAGTCCTGATTACGCTCGGCTTCGTTCGGATAGTAACGGGCGAAATCCACGGCCTCGCGAATTTCCGCCACCGCATCCGCCATGGTCTTGCCCGCTTCCCGGGTAGCCAGGGCGAACAGCTCGGGGGCATGCTCTTCAAACAGATCGGCCACCTTGCGAATGCGTGCGCTGCGCTCGGCCACCGGCAGGGCGGACCAGATTTCAACGCCACGACGGGCGGCGGCAATGGCGGTTTCAATGTCGTCGGCATTGGCCTGTACCACAAGGCCCACCACATCACTCGGCACCGCCGGGTTGCGTACCTCGTCGGCCTCGGTGCTGGTCACGGCCCCGGCAATCACCGGGCCACCCTGCCACTGCTGCTCTCTGAAGGCGCCACGGGCTGCCTCGATCTCCGCCATTTCCACCGGGTTGGTGATATCCCAGCCCTTGGCATTGCGACGGCCGGCACCGTAAAGATCGGCGGGGCGCGCAATGATCTTGCTCGACACCTCGTTCCCCATGGCCGCCACCGTATCAAAGGGATCCCGGGCGATGTCTTCGGGCCGAATGCGGGTGTCGACGATCTGGTTCACGAAGGAGCTGTTGGCGCCGTTTTCCAGCAGACGACGCACCAGATAGGCCAGCAGATCCTGGTGTGCGCCCACGGGCGCGTAAATGCGGCAGCGGGTGCCCTGGCTGGTCAGCACGGCATCGTGCAGGGATTCACCCATGCCGTGCAGGCGCTGGAATTCAAAGCAGTCCTTGTCCTGGGCCAGTTCAAGAATGGCCGACACCGAGTGGGCGTTGTGGGTGGCGAACTGCGGATAGATGCGATCGGTCATGCCCAGCAGCTTTTTGGCACAGGCCATGTAGGACAAATCGCTGTTAACCTTGCGGGTGAACACCGGAAAATCTTCCAGGCCCATCACCTGAGCGCGCTTGATTTCCGCATCCCAGTAGGCACCTTTAACCAGACGCACCATGATGCGGCGATCCAGCTTCTCGGACAGGGCGTACAGCCAGTCGAGCACGGGAGCGGCCCGCTTGCTGAAGGCCTGCACCACAATGCCAAAACCATCCCAGCCCGCCAGGGTTGGATCGGACAGCACGGCTTCGATCACGTCCAGGGACAGATCCAGGCGATCCGCCTCTTCCGCATCGATATTGAAGCCCATGTTGGCGGCCTTGGCCTGCTGTGCCAGCACCAGGGTACGGGGCACCAGCTCCTGCATCACCCGCGCTTTCTGACCGAACTCGTAACGGGCGTGCAGGGCCGACAGCTTGACCGAAATGCCGGGGTTCTTGCGAATGTCCCGATGCTGGCAGTTCGGCGCCAGGGAGGCAATGGCGGCAGAATAGGCCTTGTGGTAGCGCAGGGCGTCGGCATCGGTACGGGCCGCTTCACCCAGCATGTCGTAGGAATAGGTATAGCCACGGGCTTCGTATTTCTGGGCGCGCTTGAGCGCCTCTTCGATGTTGCGGCCCAGCACGAACTGGCGGCCCATCTCTTTCATGGCCTGACCAACGGCGGTGCGTACCACCGGCTCGCCCAGGCGCTTGACCATGCCCCGCAGGGTGGAGGACAGGCCTTGACGGTCAACCGGCGACAGCAGCTTGCCGGTGATCAGCAGCGCCCAGGTGGAGCTGTTGATCAGCGAGGAGTTGGAACGGCCACGATGCTCGCCCCAGTTGCCGGAAGAAATCTTGTCTTCGATCAGTTCATCAATGGTGCTTCTGTCCGGTACCCGCAGCAGTGCCTCGGCCAGGCACATCAGGGCCACGCCTTCCTTGGTGGTCAGGCCGTACTGGGCCAGAAACTTTTCCATCATGGTCGGGGTGGAGCCGGCCCGCACCTGACGTACCAGCTCGGCGGCCCGGGCGGAGATCCGCTGCCGCACATCGGCGGAAATGGCCGCTCCGGAGGCCAGCGCCCCAATCACCTTGGCTTCATCCGCCAGGTAATGACTCCGAACCTGCTCCCGGCAAGTCACCAGCGACAGTGAATGATCTTTCATCCGACCTTACTCCCTCGGTATGTGAGTACAATGTTGTTACATCATGCTAACCGAAAGAAGAAGTGCATTTTTCCTATACATTCAAACACTGCAATCCAAATGAACTTTTTAAAAGGACTTATTTTTTCTTTTTTACCATCAAAAAGTTTAAAAGTGGTCATTTATACCAAAGCAAAAAAATGAGACTCTAAAGAAACCAAACTGACAACCAGCGACCTGCCAGCATAACAATAAAACAACCGAACAAAGCTCGACGGCGCTTGAACAGAAAAGACCAGCTCAACGAAGAGAAGGTACGGCCACGTGGAGGCATGGCGGGACCGAACGAACCAATACGCCGATTCCGAAAAGCAAAAAGCCGCCCCTGGGGTCGGCTTTTTAATTTTGAAACGTGAAAACGAGATTCGAACTCGCGAGACGCCGCATTCCGCCCAACCTCGGTAAGGTTGGGCGTGAACTTATGCAAATTCCGAAAAGCAAAAAACCGACCCTGAGGTCGGTTTTTTAATTTGGAGCGGGAAACGAGATTCGAACTCGCGACCCCAACCTTGGCAAGGTTGTGCTCTACCAGCTGAGCTATTCCCGCAGATTTTTACTTGCTTTTAAAACACCGGCCTGGTGACCCATGCTTTTCAATTTGGAGCGGGAAACGAGATTCGAACTCGCGACCCCAACCTTGGCAAGGTTGTGCTCTACCAGCTGAGCTATTCCCGCAAAACTTTCTGGATACCGTTCTGGTGAAACGCCATCGTTGTAATTTGGAGCGGGAAACGAGATTCGAACTCGCGACCCCAACCTTGGCAAGGTTGTGCTCTACCAGCTGAGCTATTCCCGCGCTGACCGTAATCAGTCCAACGTAACCAGTGGCTTGCTTCGCATTTCCTCTTGGCTACGGGAGGCGAATTATAAGCACGCCCCGATCGAATGCAAGCCTTTTTTTGACGGTGATTATCAACTGCCGAAAATGTCGCCAAACGCTCAAAAAGCGTCTTGCCGTGGATTAAATGGTGAACACATGCTGGCGATAGAACTGCAGCTCGGCAATGGACTCGCGAATATCGTCCAGCGCCTGATGGCTGCCCTTCTTGGTGAACTGTTCCAGCAGCGTCGGCTGCCAGCGGCGCACCAACTCCTTGATGGTGCTCACATCCACATTACGGTAATGAAAGAAGGCCTCCAGCTCCGGCATGTGCCGCACCAGAAAACGCCGGTCCTGACCGATGGAATTACCACACAGGGGCGAGCTGCCTTCCGGTACCCACTGACGCAAAAACGCCAGGGTCTGCGCCACCGCCTCGGCTTCGGTGATGGTGCTGGCCTTTACCCGATCCACCAGACCGGAGCCGGTATGGGTGCGCACGTTCCAGTCGTCCATCTTGCCAAGCTCGGCCGCCGTCTGGTGAATGGCCAGCACCGGCCCTTCCGCCAGAATATTGAGCTCCTTGTCGGTAACGATGCTGGCAATTTCGATGATGCGGTGTTCGTCGGGCTCCAGACCGGTCATCTCCAGATCGATCCACACCAGATTTTCTGCACTTTGGCTCATGGGTTGCTTTCCTGCGGCTTGGCAAATAAGGACAAGGTTGAACGGGAAAGTGTATCATAGCCGGCAGTGAAAACAGGTTCGAGGACAGCGTGACCAAGAAGAAACGCCTGAGCAAAGGCCAGAAACGCCGCGTAAGCGATAACCACAGCCGCCGGCTGAAAAAACAGCAGGCCGAGGTGATAGACGACACCCTGTTGGGCGCCCCCGAGGAAGGGGTGGTAATCAGCCGCTTTGGTCAGCACGCGGACATTGAAGACGACGAGGGCCGCGTGCATCGCTGCAACCTGCGCCGCACCATTGGCTCCCTGGTCACCGGCGACCGTGTGGTCTGGCGCCCGGGCACCGATGCCCTGCAGGGCATCAGTGGCGTGGTGGAGGCCGTGCACTCCCGTGCCACCGTGCTTACCCGCCCCGACTATTACGACGGCATCAAGCCGGTGGCCGCCAATATCGATCAAATTGTGGTGGTCTCCGCGGTATTGCCCGAGTTGAGCTGCCACATTATCGACCGCTACCTGGTGGCCGCCGAAGACGTGGAAATGCCCCCCATGCTGGTGCTGAACAAGGTGGATCTGCTGAGCGACGAGCAGCGCCGTGACGCCGAACGCGATTTGCAGCGCTACCGGGACATTGGCTACCGGGTGCTGCTGGTCAGCTGCGACACCGGCGAAGGCCTGGATGAACTGCAACAGGCGCTGAGCAGCCACACCAGCATCTTTGTGGGCCAGTCCGGGGTAGGCAAGTCATCTCTGGTCAACGCCATCATGCCCGATGTCGAGGCCCAGACCGGCGCCGTGTCCGACAACTCGGGCCTGGGTCAGCACACCACCACCACCGCCCGGCTGTATCATTTTGCCACCGGCGGCTCGTTGATCGACTCCCCCGGCATTCGCGAGTTTTCCCTCTGGCACCTGGCCCCCGAGCGGGTGGCCTGGTGTTTTCGCGAGTTTCGCGACTACCTGGGCGGCTGCCGCTTTCGCGACTGCAAGCACGGCACCGATCCGGGCTGCCTGCTGCAGGAAGCCGCCGCCGACGGCCGCATTCACCCTGAGCGGCTCGACAGCTACCACCGCATTATGGACGCCATGGCCGACAAGCCCGGCCGTCATCATCCCAACTCCTGACCGTGTGAATTCAGAATGAAAGATCATTTCAAGATTTTGCTGCAATACTCGTTGCCCAAGCATTTGCTGTCCCGTCTGGTGGGCAAGCTCGCCGCCGCGGAGGCCGGTGCCCTGACCCAGTGGCTGATTAAACACTTTATTCGCCGCTACCGTGTGGACATGAGTGAAGCCGCCCATTCAAACCCGGACCACTATAAAAGCTTCAACGCCTTTTTTACCCGCCCGTTAAAGGACGGTGTGCGCCCCCTGGTGGACGGCGACGATGTGCTGGCCATGCCGGTGGACGGCGCCATCAGCCAGCTCGCCCCCATTGAGCAGGGCCGCATCATTCAGGCCAAGGGCCACGACTACAGTGCTCGCGCCCTGCTGGGGGGTGACAAGGCCCTGGCCGCGCCCTTTCTCGGCGGCGACTTCGCCACCATCTATCTGGCACCGCGGGACTATCACCGCATTCACATGCCCCTGGACGGCGTGCTCAGAACCATGGTGTATGTGCCCGGCGAGCTGTTTTCGGTCAACCCGCTGACCGCTTCACGGGTGCCCGAACTGTTTGCCCGCAACGAGCGGGTAGTCTGCATTTTTGACACTCAGGCCGGCCCCATGGCCATGGTGCTGGTGGGCGCCACTATCGTCGCCAGCATCGAAACCGTCTGGGCCGGCACCGTGACCCCGCCGCCGGGCAAGCGGGTACAGCGCTGGGACTACGACGCCGATACCGCCCCGCGCCTGGCCAAGGGCGAGGAAATGGGCCGGTTCAAGCTGGGCAGCACCGTTGTGTGCCTGTTTGGCCCCGACCGGGTGACCCTGAGCGAGGCACTCATTCCGGGAACGCCCACTCGCATGGGTACCGAATTTGGCCGCCTGGTGAACTGACCCGAACAAGCCTGACTGAGAGACGCCGCCGTGTTTGCCCCCATTTTGCTGTTTTTCATGCTGTTGTTGCTGCCGGCCCCGGTGCCGGCGGATCAGAGCGTGGCCGATATCGAGGCCCTGCTGAAGGAAATTCCCGAGGGCGACAAACCCGAGCTGCAGAAACTGCGTGACAGCTACAACCAGGCGCTGCAGCTGGTGCGCGAGGGAGAGCGCTACCGCCAGCAGACCGAGAGCCTGCGCCAGTTCATGGAGAAATATCCGGCCGAACTGAAAAAGCTGGAGCAACAAAAGGCGGCGATCAAGGGCACCTCCACCGAAAGCATTCCCCTGCTCGACGGCCCGGATCTGGAGCAGGCGCTGGTGGACGCCCAGGCCCGGCGGCTGGAGCTTAGGCGCCAGCGGGAAGAGCTGACCAATACCCTCAACCTGCAGGAGCTCAGCAACAGTGGCCTGCTCAATCAGCTCGACGAACTGCGCCAGCAACTGCGCCAGACCCAGCAGGGGCTGGATGAACTGCAATTTACCGAGAACCAGAGCCGGCAGCAGAACGCCAACCGCATTCTGGCCATGGTGCGGGAGCAGACCCTGCAGCGGCGCATTCAGATGCTGGAGCTGGAACAACTGTCATCGGGCAACCGGGACAACCTCAACAAGCTTCGGCTGGAGATACTGCAAAACCGGCTGACCGATCTTGACCAGTACATAGACGCCCTGCAAAACCGGCAGAATGAACTGCGCCGGGCCACCACGGAGGCGGCCATTGCCGAGAGCGAGCGGCTGCTCGACGAGGTGGAAACCGACTCGCCACTGCTGACCCGGGAGCAGGAGCGCAACCAGCAGCTGTCGGCCCAACTGGTGGAACGCAGCCGTACCATAGAGTCGCTGCAACTGGAAAACCAGGCGGTGGAAGGCAGCGTGGGGGAGCTCACCACCCTCAAGAACAACCTCAAGGAGCAACTGGAGTGGCTGCAGGTCAGCCGCGGATTTGGGGAAAACCTGCGCAACCGCCTGAGCGAGCTGCCGTCCCCCTATCCCCTGCCCCAGCTTGAAGCCCGCATCGTACAGAGCCGGGTGGACAAGTTCGGTTACCAGGAAGCCCTCGATGACATTCACAACAGCAGCTACCGCAACCGCCTGCTGACCCTGGAGCAGGATCTGAGCGAAGAGCAGCAACTGCTGCTCGACGAGCTGCTTACCACTCGAGCCCGGCTGCTGGAGCGGCTGCTGGCGGCCACCGACAACCAGATCCACGAGCAGACCCGGCTCAAGGTGGCCTACAGCCGGCAAAACGGCCAGCTGGAGGAAATTCGTGCGCTAAGCGACGAACGGCTGTTCTGGTTGCCGGATCTGCGCCCCGTCGGCAGCGGCTTTCCCGCCGCCATGATGGAAACCCTGAACTGGCTGACCCGCGGCGCCACCTGGACCGCACTGCCCAGGGCGTTACAGCAACAGGGCGGCGCCAGTCTCACCCTGTACGGCATCAGTACCCTGGTGGTGCTCTACCTCTGGCTGCTGAGCCGGCGCAGCCTGCGCGACTACCTGGAGCGCATCGGTCCGCGCATCGGCAACGTCACTCAGGACAAATACGGCTATACCTTTAACACCCTGCTGCTGAGCCTGCTCACCGCCCTGCCAGTGCCGGCGCTGCTGTCGCTGCTGTCTCATGCCATCGACTCGCCCCTGGCCTCGCCCATCGTCGTGTCCCTGGCGGCGGCGCTCAGAGAGCTGATGCTGCCGGTGTTTATTTTGCTGCTGGTGGGCAACCTCACCCTGCCCAAGGGGCTGCTGGTGATGCACTTCAACCTGCCCGCCGAGCAGGTGCGCCGGGTCTGGCGCCAGTTCCGCACCCTGATGCTGAGCCTGCTGCCCATGCTGCTGCTGCTTTATACCGCCCGGGAATTCCGCGAGTTCTCCCTTTACGAAACCCTGGGCCGGCTCGCCTTTATGTACACCTGCCTGCTGATGAGCCTGTTTTCCTGGCGGCTCTATCGCCAGGACATGCCGCTGCTGGTGTCGACCCCGCGTCAGGAACACCTGACCCTGGCCAACCACCTGCTGTGGGGCCTGCTGATCACGTCTCCGCTGCTGGCCCTGGCCGCCGCCGCCATGGGCTATCTGTTTACCGCCCATACCCTGCTGCGCCAGCTGGAATTTTCGGTGCTGGCGGGTCTCGGCTTTGTCATGGCCTACCTGTCTGTGCGCCGCTGGATGCTGCTGCAACGTCGCCGCCTGGCCTTTGACCGGGCCAAGGCCAGGCGCGCCGAAATCCTGGCCCAGCGCAAGGAGAAGGAACGGGAAGAGCCCCATGAAACGCCCCCCAGCCCGGAAGCCGAAGCCGCCGCCGTGGCCGAGGTGGACCTCGATACCATCAGCGCCCAGTCGCTGGGACTGCTGCGCTCGGCACTGATGCTGGGCTATTTGCTGTGCCTGATGTTGCTGTGGTCGGAGATCAACACCGCCTTCAGCTTTCTCGACAGCATCGAGGTGTGGCATGTGTCCAGCAGCCTGGCCGGGGAAGACACCCTGGTACCGATCTCGCTCAAGGATCTGGTGATCGCCGTCTTTCTGGTGGTGTTGACCCTGGTCACCGCCCGCAACCTGCCGGGACTGATGGAGCTGAGCGTACTGCAGCACCTGGAGCTGTCGCCCGGCACCGGCTTTGCCATTACCACCATCTCGAAATACCTGGTGCTGATGGTGGGAGCCTTCTCCACCTTTGCCATGCTCGGCATCGACTGGTCCAAGCTGCAATGGCTGGTGGCGGCGCTGTCGGTGGGCCTGGGTTTTGGCCTGCAGGAGATCTTCGCCAACTTCGTGTCAGGCCTGATCATTCTGTTTGAAAAGCCCATTCGCATCGGTGACACCGTCACCATTCGCGATCTCACCGGCACCATCTCCAAGATCAAGACCCGGGCCACCACCATAGTGGACTGGGATCGGCGGGAGATCATCGTGCCCAACAAGGCCTTTATCACCGAGCAGTTCGTCAACTGGTCGCTGTCGGACGCCATTACTCGGGTCAAACTCTATGTGCGGGTACGGCTGGATGCCGACACCGAGCTGGTGCAGCGGCTGACCAGGGAAGCCATTGCCGAATGCAGCCTGATCCTCGACAACCCGGTGCCCGAAGTGTTCCTGATCGAGCTGACCGACTCGGCGCTGGTGTATGAGGTGCGGGTCTACGTGAACGACATGGGCCACCGCATGCCCATGACCCACGAGCTGCACAGCCTGTTGCTGGAACGGCTGCGTCGCCACGACATTCGCATTCCTCACCAGCAGGTGGACATTCGCCTGGTGGGCGACGATGCCGAAGCCCTGTTCCCGGCCCGCCCGTCATGAGTTTTACCCTCAAGCAGCTGCGGCTGTTTGTGGCGGTGGCGGAAAACGGCAGCCTGAGCCGGGCCGCCGACCAGCTGGCGATGACCCAGTCGGCGGCCACCATGGCGCTGCGGGAGCTGGAACGCCAGCTCAATCACCCGCTGTTTGACCGCCTGGGCCGGGGCCTCAGGCTGAACGCCTGGGGCCTGTGGCTGCTCCCCCGGGCCCAGAAAATGCTGGCCGAAGGCAGCCTGATCGAGCGCGGCTTTCGCGGTCAGAGTCCGATCGCCGGCCGGCTTCGCCTGGGAGCCAGCCGCACCATTGCCGATCACCACATTCCGGCACTGATTGAATACGGCTCCCGCCGTTATCCCCAGCTGGATATTGCCCTGGCGGTGGACAACACCCACAGCCTGCTGCAGCGGCTGTATCAGGGCAGCCTGGAAATGGCATTGATTGAAGCCCACGCCCAGGAAAAGTGGCTGAAGCTGGAGCCCTGGTGCCGGGACGAGCTGGTGATCGTCTGCCGCCCCGATCATCCCCTGGCCCGCCAGCCCCGGGTCAGCCTGGAACAGCTGGCCGGCTGCGAGTGGGTGTTGCGTGAATCCGGATCCGGCACCCGCAACACCTTTGAACGCGCCCTGCAGGGCCGGCTGGGGCCTTTGCGCATTCGTCAGGAATACCCTCACCTGCCCACCATTCTGTGCCTGCTGCACCACCGTCCCTGGCTGAGTTGCCTGTCCCGGCTGAGCGTGGCCGGGGAGCTGGCCCAGGGCAGGCTGGTGGCGCTGCCGGTGCCCGAGCTGGCGCTGCAGCGGTTCTTTTATTTTGCCTGGCACAAGGACAGGGGCGACCACCCTTCCCGCATGGCCCTGCTTGAACTGGCCCGAGAGCTGGTGCCCGAGTGACCCCCTTGCTTGCCGCGCGCTTTTGACCAACACTTAACTGTTGGCCCTAGAAAAACCGGAGGCTGCCATGCTGCGTATATTCACCCTGGTGTTACTGTTGAGCGGCTGCGCCGCGCCCTATGACTACGCGGAAGACACCGACTTCAGCCGCTTTACCACGGTGGCACTGGCCCCCACCGCCGATAAAAGCTCTCTCGACGGCGCCCGCATTGCCGAGGCCGCCGTCGACGCCCTGCCCGCTCGCGGCCTGACGCTCACCGAGCCGGAGCAGGCTTCGCTGTGGCTGAATTTCGGACTGAGTGAAGAGGTGCGCTGGTACAGCGCCGCGCCGCGCATGCTGCGCCCGGCGCGCTATTCGGGCCACTACTGGCCCGGCTATCACTACTGGGATGACTGGGACGAGCCTCGGGCCCGGCCGCAACGCCTGATCCGATTGGTGCTGTGGCTGGAGAACCCGTCCACCGGCAAAATGGTCTGGCGCAGCCGCCATGGCGGCAGCTTTCCTGGCGAAAGTACCAAGGGAGCCGAGCGCAGCCGGATCATCGAACAACAGGTAACCGAGCTGCTGGAGAACTATCCGCCCCGGCCGTGAGCGGTGACGGGGCAGAGGCGAGGAGAATGGTCCGATAGGCCCCCTCTCCTCACGGCAGCCTGTGCTGCCTTATCTCAGGCCCGAGTGACCGGAAAGGCGACAACCTGCTCCAGCCGCTCGGCCTTAAGCGCCAGCATGATCAGCCGGTCGATGCCCAGCGCCACCCCGGCACAGTCGGGCAGGCCCGCGGCCAGCGCCGCCAGCAGGTATTCATCCACCGGCCTTTCCGCCAGCCCCCTCGCCCGGCGCAGGGCATTGTCCTGATCAAAGCGGGCCCGCTGCTCGGCGGCATCGCTGAGTTCGTGAAAGCCATTGGCCAGCTCAATACCGCGAAAATACACCTCAAACCGCTCGGCCACGCGGCCATCGGCGAGGCTGATCCGGGCCAGGGCCGCCTGGCTGGCGGGAAAGTCATACACGAAGCAGGGCACGATCTGGCCGATCACCGGCTCCACCCCAAAGGCAAACAACAGCTGCAGCAGGGTGTCCCTGTCCTGTTCAACGACCAGCAGATCATCGGCTCCCAGGCCCTGGCCGGCGGCACGCAACTCGCTCAGAGAAGCGGTCAACGGGCAGACGCCCAGGGTCTGCTCAAAGGCGGAACGGTAGCTCAGCCGTTCGGGTTCGTCGCAACCCAACACCCGTCGCAGCAGTTCGGCCATTTCGTCCATCAGCCGGTGATGGTCAAAGCCCGGGCGATACCATTCCAGCATGGTGAACTCGGGGTTGTGCAGCCGCCCCGACTCCTCGTTGCGGTAAGCCTTGCAAATCTGGTAGATGGGTCCGCTGCCGGCGGCCAGCAGCCGCTTCATGTGAAATTCCGGTGAGGTCTGCAGATAGAGATTCTGGCCTTCGGCCATGCCGGGGCCGGTAAAGCGGGTAACGAAGTTTTCCAGGTGCACATCGGTCACCCCGGCCGCCGCCAGGGTGGGGGTATCCACTTCCAGCACGCCGCGCGCGGCAAAGAAGTCACGAATACGTGCCAGCAGCTCGGCACGCCGGCGCAACATGGAAAATTCAGCGGTGGGAGACCAGGATGACGTCATCATGAAAGTACACTCGGCAAAAAACGCCGAGTGTACTTTGAATCAGTCCCGGCTGGCAGCCCTGCTGTCGCCTTTCAGTTCGATCTGGTTGCCTTCCGGATCGAACAGGTAGATCGACGGCCCTTCACCCTGGGCACCGTAGCGTAGTGCCGGTGGCTCACAAATCACTCCCGACAGGCTGAAGTAATTGAGCAGGGCATCGGGATCAAAGGGATCGATGCGCAGGCAAAAGTGATCCATATTGGCCCGGCACTGATCGGCGGCCTCGCCATCGCCCCCCAGGGGGCCGCGAATATCCACCAGATCGATCAGCTGATCCCCGGCCCTCAGCTGGTAGAGGCCGATTTCCCCCTTTTCACGTTCCAGGCAACAACCCAGCACCCTGCAATAGAAATCCAGCATGCGCTGGGGATTGCGCACCCGCAGCACCAGATGATCCAGCCCAAGCACCCTGAACATGACGTCGCTCCATTCAACGGTTTGGCCAATAATGGCGTAAATTTGACCGAAACTAAAGCCTTTGGTTCCTGGCTGCAACGAACTCATCGCTCGCCACACAGGGCATGGGGAGACATGCCAAAGGCACGTCGAAAGGCGGCGGTAAAATTGGACGGATGCTGATATCCCGATTCGTAGGCCGCCTCGGTAATGGTGACCAGCCCCCGTTCCAGTTGCTGTCGGGCAATTTCCAACCGTCGGCGCCGTATATAGCCGCCGACGGTCAGGTTGAAGTTTTGTTTGAACTGCCGCTGCAGGCTCGACACACTCATGGAGAAGTCCGCCGCCAGCCGCGCCAAAGTCAGCTCTTCATGCAGGTGGCTTTCAATAAAGGTGACCAGCCGCTCAATGCGCCCATCTGTGGTCCTGTCCTGGCCGGCTTCCGCCTCCTCGGTCGCCTCCTCGGCCGGTCGGGCAACCTGGTCAAAGATCATACCCGCCAACCCGTGCACCAGGGTTTCAAAACGCAGCTTCTCCGCCAGGGTTTGCGGATGGGACAGTGCCAGAATGGCCCTGACATGACCGAGCATGTCGGCACTGACCTGCAGATGGCGGCACGCCAGGTGGCGGTTGGCAAAATCCGCAACCGGACAGCCCGGCGTGATCCGCCGGCGCAGCCAGGCCGGCGCCACAATCAGGTTCAACTTGCAAACCCGGGTGCCCGGCGTAAAGCGCCGGCGAAAGGCGGCTGGCCTGACCATGTTGGCCACCACCCCCACGGCTCCCTGCGCCGCGTTCAGGCTAAACTCCAGCCCGTCATACCCAAAATCGAGCCGCCCTTCCAGTAACAGGGTCGCCACCAGGGCGCCGGGCACCGACGCCACAACCTGGGAGTTATCCAGCTCCAGGCTGGTGCCACCGTGCACTCGAATGTCATCGTGAAAGCGGTAGGAAATAAAATCTCCTTCCGCCAACGGTATTTGCCGGTTCGATTCCAGCACCATCACCAGATCCTTGTCAGGCAGCGCCAGCTTGCGCGTCAACAGGGCTTTTCTGGTTCTTGTTCCGATATCTGACTGCCCTTCCATGCTGACCATTTCCAATAAGCGATATGTGGTTTTGCATAAGCCGATGTGCTTCGGCCCGCCGGCCAAAGAGATTACCATACCTGATAACCATTACCATTTGCATTTGAGGTTTATTGCATGCATTCATTCCATGCCCTTCCCTTCAGACCGGCCCTGCTCGGAGTGGCCATTAGTGCCGTCCTGGCCGGGCCGGCCGCGGCCGAAGAAACCACCTCCTATTTCGACGAAGTGCTGGTCTGGGGCACCGAGGTAACCAGTAATACCGACACCCTGCACGCTCGGGACATGTCCCTGAAGCAGGCGGATCACATGTCGGATCTGCTGCGCGACATTCCCGGCGTGGACGTGGGTGGCACTCACTCGGTCAATCAACGCATCAATATTCGTGGCCTGGGAGAGACGGATCTGGACATACGCCTGGATGGCGCTTCCCAGCACGCCAACATGTTTCACCATGTGGGCAACCTGACCCTGAACCCGGACATTTTGAAATCCGCCAATATTCAGGTGGGCAACAATTCGGTCACCCAGAGCGGCCTGGGCGGCGCGGTTTATTTTGAAACCAAGGACGCCGGGGATCTGCTGCGTCCGGACGAGCGCTTTGGTGCCCGCGCCTTTACCGGTTATCAGAGCAACGACAGCCGCCAGGGCTCGCTCACCCTCTATGGCCAGCTTACCGACAGCGTGGACGCCATGGTGTACGGCCACGGCATCAGCCGCGGCAATTTCAAGGACGGCGATGGCAACACCACCATAGGGGCCGATGGCGATACCTATAACGTGCTGGCCAAGGTGGGCGTGGAGCCGGCCGACGGCCATCGTTTCGAGCTGAGCTACGATCTGTACCGCGACAGTGGCGATTACTCTCCCCGAGCCGACATGGGTGGCAGCGCCAACCAGGCCCTGTCGGCACAGGTTCTGGTGCCCACCGACTACAACCGCGACACCATTACCCTGGGTTACGAGCTGGACGGGGACAATCATGATGGCAAGGTCACTCTCTACACCAGCCGCACCGAGCTGGTGCGCGACGAAAGCGTCTTTATCGGTAGTGGCGTAGGATGGCCGGGTGACCGGTTATCGGAAAACAAGGCGGAA
This sequence comes from Oceanimonas sp. MB9, assembly GCF_011319775.1. Classification (NCBI taxonomy): domain Bacteria; kingdom Pseudomonadati; phylum Pseudomonadota; class Gammaproteobacteria; order Aeromonadales; family Aeromonadaceae; genus Oceanimonas; species Oceanimonas sp. MB9. Next base: position 46,375 of record NZ_VFBE01000004.1, read on the forward strand.
AACCGCAACACCGGCGTGAATGTGCTGCTGAGCTCCAACCTGCGGTTGCTGAGGCTGGATAACCAGTTGAACTATGGCTTGGAGTACCTGCACAAAAACACCGAAAGCCACTACGGCGGCGTGCAGTTCATGGACGAGTCCGCCGACTCCCGCGCCGTGTTTGCGGAGAACACCCTGTTTATTACCGACACCCTGTCGCTGACCGGGGGCCTGCGTCATGACGACTATCGCCGCAAGGCCACCACCGGCACCCATGACTTTGACGACGTCACCTGGTCACTGGGGGCCGAATGGCAGGTCACACCCGACTGGACACTGTTTGCCAATGCCCGCTCCCTGTTCAAGGGCCCCGAACTGCTGGAAAGTTTCGTCAAATATCAGGACGTGACCGTGCTGGCCGATGACCTTCGCCCGGAAACCGGTCTCAACACTCAAGGCGGAGTACGCTTTGCCAGGCACCTAGGCGAACATCGACTGGGCGCCACCGCCACCCTGTTCCGCACCGAAATCGACGACTACATCGGCACCAACTGGCAAGGCAGTGGCTATGTCATGGAAAACATCGCCGATGTGGAAATCGACGGCTTTGAGCTGAGTGCCAGTTACGGCTTTGGCAACTTTAACGGCAAGCTTTCCTACGCTCGTTCCGACACCACCGACAAGGCCACCGGCGGCCCGGTTGCCGCCGACAACGGGCGCAGCATGGACGTAGGCGACAGCCTGGCCCTGAGCCTGGACTACCAGGCCGAGCGGCTGGAAACCATCTTTGGCCTGACCTCCATTCTGGTACGGGATGAGGACAATGTGTTTGCCGGAACCCCGATCAAGGAAGGCTACGACGTGCACAATATTTATGCCCAGTGGGTGCCCTCGGCGGTGGACGGCCTGTCGCTGACGGTTGGCATCGACAACCTGTTTGATGAAACCTATACCTCCCACGCCTCTCGCTCCGGCACCGCCCGGGGAGCCGTGCTGAATGATTTTGAACCGGGCCGTAACGTCAAGATTTCCGCCGCCTACCAGTTCTGACCGGAGCATTGGTTCAGGCCATTGCCTGAAAAACGCATTTTCTGAACTTGTAGTCAGGAATGGTTGCAAAAAAGTTCGCCGTGGCTAGAATGCTGAAAACCGGGGGCCTAAAAAACCCCCGGTTTTTTTATGCCTGTCATTTACTGAGGTAATACCAATGCGTATCGAAGAAGACTTGAAACTGGGCTTTAGGGATGTGCTGTTTCGCCCCAAGCGCTCCACCCTCAACAGCCGCGCTCAGGTCGAACTGAACAGGGAGTTCACCTTTAAGCATTCAGGTCGCCGCTGGTCCGGCGTGCCGGTCATCGCCGCCAATATGGACACCGTGGCCACCTTTGCCATGGCCCGTGCCCTGGCCCGTCACGAAATGCTGACCGCGGTGCACAAGCATTACTCGGTGGAACAATGGCAGGCCTTTGTTACCGAATCCGGCGCCGAAGTGCTCAAGCACGTGATCGTGTCTACCGGCACTTCCGACAAGGACTTTGAAAAGCTGCAGCAAATCCTGGCGCTGTCGGACGACCTGGGCTTTATCTGCATCGACGTGGCCAACGGCTACAGCGAACACTTCGCCGCCTTCGTGTCCCGCGTGCGCGAGCAGTGCCCCCAACACACCATCATTGCCGGCAACGTGGTGACCGGTGAAATGGTGGAGGAACTGATCCTGTGCGGTGCCGACATCGTGAAAGTGGGCATCGGCCCCGGCTCGGTGTGCACCACTCGGGTCAAGACCGGTGTGGGCTACCCCCAGCTGTCCGCCATCATCGAATGTGCCGACGCGGCCCACGGCCTGGGCGGCCAGATCATCGGCGACGGCGGCTGCACCTGCCCCGGTGACGTGGCCAAGGCCTTTGGCGGCGGCGCCGACTTCGTGATGCTGGGCGGCATGCTGGCGGCCCACGAAGAGTGTGGCGGCGAGCTGATCGAACGCGACGGCAAGCAGTATATGAAGTTCTACGGCATGAGTTCTGCCAGCGCCATGGACAAGCACGCCGGCGGCGTGGCCAAGTACCGTGCGGCCGAAGGCAAGACCGTTGAGCTGGCCTATCGCGGCCCGGTGGATAACACCGTTAACGACGTGCTCGGCGGCGTGCGTTCCACCTGCACCTATGTGGGTGCCCAGCGCCTGAAGGAGCTGACCAAGCGCACCACCTTCATTCGCGTGCGTGAGCAGGAAAACAACGTGTACGGCAAAGAGTGAAACGTCTGACGTAAGACGTAAGGGGTGAGGAGTAAGGGGTAAAGCTAAAACGTTTTCACCTCACACTTGTCCCCTCCACCTCACAATAAAAAACGGCGCCGAAAGGCGCCGCTTTTGTATCTAAAGCCCGAAGCTTATTTGACGCGGGACACGTACTCGCCGGAGCGGGTGTCAACGCGCAGCACTTCACCGATCTGAATGAACAGCGGCACGCGCACCACGGCGCCGGTGCTCAGGGTGGCGGGCTTGCCACCGGTGCCGGCGGTGTCACCCTTCAGGCCCGGATCGGTTTCCACCACTTCCAGCTCCACGAAGTTGGGCGGAGTCACGGAGATGGCGGCGCCGTTCCACAGGGTCAGGGTACATACGTCCTGCTCCTTGAGCCACAGTTTGGTCTCGCCCACGGCCTTTTCGTCGGCGGCGATCTGCTCAAAGGTGTCGTTGTTCATGAAGTGGTAGAACTCGCCATCGTTGTACAGATAGGCCAGTTCCACATCCATCACGTCGGCCGCTTCCACGCTGTCGCCGGACTTGAAAGTTTTTTCCAGCACCTTGCCATTGAGCAGACGGCGAATCTTCACGCGGTTGAACGCCTGTCCTTTGCCGGGCTTGACGAATTCGTTTTCGATAATGGCGCAGGGTTCTCCGTCCAGCATAATCTTGAGACCGGACTTGAATTCATTGGTACTATAGGAGGCCATTTTACCCTCGTAGTTGACAGAGTTGCAGAAAATGCCGGCAATGATACCCCTAAACGGGGGCGATTTACATATTCCCTGGCAAAAAGAGCTGGCCCGCGCCTTTACCACTCCCGAGCAGTTGCTGGACTATCTGGGGCTGGATGCCGCCCCCTGGCAACCAGGGCTGGCCGCGCGCCGGCTGTTTGCCATGCGCGTGCCTCAGCCTTTTGCCGACAAGATGGAAAAGGGTAACCCGCAGGACCCCCTGCTGCGCCAGGTGTTACCCCTGGCCGACGAGTTCACCCAGGTGCCGGGCTTTGTCACCGATCCCCTCGACGAGCACGACAGCGCCCTGCCCGGCCTGCTGCACAAGTACCGCTCCCGGGTGCTGCTGGTGCTGCGCGGCGGCTGCGCGGTAAACTGCCGCTACTGTTTTCGCCGCCATTTTCCCTATGCCGACAACAGCCCGGGCCAGGGCGGCTGGCAGCCGGCGGTGGACTACATTGCCGCCCATTCGGAAATCAACGAGGTGATCCTGTCCGGCGGCGATCCGCTGATGGCCAAGGACGAGCATATTGCCGCCCTGCTGAACGAGCTTGAAGCCATTCCCCACCTCAAGCGGCTGCGCATTCACAGCCGGCTGCCGGTGGTGATTCACACTCGGCTCACCGACACCCTGCGCGACCGCCTGGCGCACAGTCGGCTGCGCCCGGTGCTGGTGCTGCACATTAACCACGCCAACGAAATCGATGCCGATCTGGCCGACCGGCTGCGGTCGTGGCAACGGGCCGGCATTACCCTGCTGAACCAGAGCGTGCTGCTGGCCGGGGTCAATGACGACGCCGACGCCCTGGAAGCCCTATCGGAGCGCCTGTTTGACGCCGGCGTATTGCCCTATTACCTGCACCAGCTAGATCGGGTGGCCGGGGCGGCGCACTTTGCGGTGAGCGATGAGCGGGCCCGGACGCTGATGGCTCGGTTGCTGGAGCGGCTGCCGGGCTTTCTGGTGCCCCGGCTGGTGCGGGAAGTCGGTGGCGAGGCAAGCAAAACCCCCCTCGATTTACGTCTTGAACCCAGTTAAGGAATTCCCATGCACGATTCGGTAATTGACCGGCTTAACGACACCCTGAAAGAGTTGTATCACCAGGCCATTGACGCCGACAAAAAACTGGCCGCCCTGCGCGCCAAGGGCCAGGCCAAATTCAGCGCCGTGCTGCGCGAAGACAGCCAGTTCACCACTCATGCGGATCATTTTATGCCTTACGTGGCGGAGCTGGCGGAAGAGCTGGAGATGCTGTCATCCAGCTCGGAAGCAGAATACCAGGCGCTGCTGGCGCGCATGGTGCACAAGATTCAGCTGCTGGCCACCACACTGGGGCAGTTTATGCGCCTGCAGTAACCGGCACGGTCAGGACCGCGCTTCAAGCCAGTCCTTGACTTCAATGGCGCCGAGCGGCGGGCTGACCACATCACCCTGCAGCAGCGGCGCCTGTCCCTGCTCGCGTATCACCTGCACTTCGGCTGCTCGATGCACTCCACAGCAGATAACCGGTAACGCCAGCAACCGCGCCAGCGCAAGCAGCGCCTGAAACTGACGGCGTGCCTCCCCTTCACGTTCTATGCCGTTGCACAGCGCCGCATCCAGCTGCAGCCAGTCCAGCGGCAAGCGCGTCAGTTGCCCCCAGGAAGAGCGCCCACTGCCGAAGTTGGCCAGCATGATGCGAATGCCCCGTTCACGCAGCTCCCGCACCAGGGGCTGCGTCAAATGCAGCTCTTCTTCCAGCTGGGCCTCTTCCAGCTCCAGCACCAGTGAAGCGCCGTCCAGGCCGTGCTGCTTGAGCACGGCCAGCAGCGATTCCCTGATGGAACTGCGAAACAGCGAAGGCGGCAGGGGCAGACTGACAAAAAGCCCCGATTGCAGAGCCTGCCAGCCGGGTAGCAGCTCGCAGCAGCGGTTCAGTGCCCACAGCAACAGCGCCTCCGACAACTGATATTGCTCCGCCAGCCGCCCCAGCTCAGGGCCGGTGATCATGCCAAAGTGCGGGTGACGCCATTGCAGTGATAAACGAAACCCCGCACAACGCCCTTCACCATCGGCCAGTGGATGAAAACGCAGGCTCAGACTGTCGCTTTCCAGCGCCGCCGGCAGATCCCGGGCCAGCTGCTGGCGCCGCTCGATTTCCTTCAGCATGGAAGGGTCAAAAATAACGTAGGGCAAGCGCTCCTGCCGGCACAACGCCAGGGCCAGCTCCCCCCTCGCCAGCAGATCCACCATGTTATCGGCATCGGCCGGATACAGCACCACACCAATCACCGGGGTTGGATGGAAGTCATGCCGCGCAATGGCCTCCGGCGCCGCCAGGGCCTGGCGAACACGAGACAGCTGGGCGCGCACTTCCGCCAGCTCCAGCACCCCTTCCGCCACCACCACGCACTTGCGCTCGAACAGGGCGATATGTTCATGGGGCAGCAGACAGGCCTGCAGCCGCCGAGCAAAGGCAGACTGCAGCTGGTCGGCGGTATCATAACCAAAATGCTGCACCAGCCAATCCAGGTCCTCCAGCTCCAGCAGGGTGATACTGAACGGCTGCCGACGGCCGATCAGTTGGCCGAGCCGATGTTGCAGGGCAAAGCGGTTGGGCAGGCCGGTCAAGGCGTCTTGCAACAAACGCCTGCGGTAACTCAGCAATTCCAGCCACAGCATCAGCAGCAGCAGCAGGGCGCAAAATCCCAGTCCCAGGGTACAGACATAGAGCTCCTGGCTGAGAGACTTGTAGGCCTTGTCATATTCGGCATAAAACAGCACATTGCTGTGCATGGTGGCGGTGACCGTACGGGCCAGGGGTTCGGCATAAGGCGCCAGTTCGGCCAGCAGCAGCCGGTAGTTGAGGTCACCCGGTTTCAGGGCCTGCACCATGGGCTCCACACTTCTGACCCTGTCTTCAATCTGCTGGATCAGCAGCCACAGATCCGGCCGCTCACTCAGGGTGTCCTTGAGCTGATTGCTGAGCAACACCGGCGTACGACTCCACAGAATGTCGTAACGCAGCATCAACTCATCGTGTTCGATCACCCCGGCATTCAGCAGCCTGACCGCATCGAAAAAGCGGTTCATTTCCAGTTGCAACTGCATCAGTGACCAGGGCACCTCGTAATTGCGCTGTTCAAGCTGGGTATTGTGCTGGCGAATGCCCAGCAGGGCATGGGTAACGCCGGCACCAAACAGCAGCATACAGATCAGCAGCAACAGGGCGGCCACCTGTCGCAGCATATGGCCCGGCCCCCATTGATCGCTGCCGGGAATGGGAATGAAAAGTTGCTTCACCTGGGTTCCGTTCTTACCTTGATGTGCCTGAGCTGCCAGGCCATGTAGTGCAGAAATTTCGCCTGCTGCAGCTCCGGTACCCTGTCGTAGGGCAGCATCAGCCACAGCGGCCCCTTGTCGCGACGGCTCATCAGCCGCCCATTGTCACGCCAGGCCAGCAAGGGCTGGTAAGGCGCCACCGCCTGCCAGTCTACCACCACGCTGAAACCGTTGAGGGATTCCAGATAGAGGGCCTTGACCTCGGCGTGGGCAAAGAGGGTGTCGAGCAGTGCCCTCAGATCCAGGCCGCGGTAGGTGTGAGGAGTATTCGACCAGGGATGGGCCGTGGTGATCTCACCCTGGGGCAGGGCCTGAAGCTGGGACAAGGTGTAATCCATGCGTTCATGGGAGCGCCCTTCCAGCTCGATATTACCGGAGATGGTCAGTACTATCGCCTCCTCGGCCCGGACTCCCCACGACATCAACAGCAATACAACGACGCCGAGCAACTTCATGCATTTCTCCTTTCGCCCGAAGGATACCGCTGGTTTCATCCTTCAAGGTCATATCCTGAATACAACTGGGACTCAAACGCCCCTCAAGACAATAGGTCATCATAACCAAAATCTTTAATGCAGAAGAAGTGTAATTTAGGCCAACACAAGCCGGAACAAGACTTTCGGCCAAAAAAAAGCCGGACTCAAGAGTCCGGCTTTTCGGGATGCGGGTGAACTCACCCGGCCACATTAATGTGATTCAGATCACATCATGCCGCCCATACCACCCATGCCGCCCATGTCGGGCATGGCCGGGGCTTCGTCTTTCGGCAGCTCGGTGACCATGGCTTCGGTGGTGATCATCAGACCGGCCACGGAAGCGGCGAACTGCAGGGCAGAACGAGTCACCTTGGTCGGATCCAGGATACCCATTTCCAGCATGTCACCGTAGGTGTCGTTGCCGGCGTTGTAACCCTGGTTGCCTTCGCTGGCCTTAACCTTGGACACCACCACGGAGGCTTCTTCACCGGCGTTGGTGACGATCTGGCGCAGCGGGGCTTCCATGGCGCGCAGGGCAACCTTGATACCCACGTTCTGATCTTCGTTGTCACCGGTCAGCTCACCCAGCTTGGCGGCGGCACGTACCAGGGCAACACCGCCACCGGGTACCACACCTTCTTCCACCGCGGCACGGGTCGCGTGCAGGGCGTCGTCAACGCGGGCTTTCTTCTCTTTCATTTCCACTTCGGTAGCGGCGCCCACCTTGATCACGGCAACACCGCCGGCCAGCTTGGCCACGCGCTCTTGCAGCTTCTCGCGATCGTAGTCGGAAGAAGACTCTTCGATCTGCTGGCGAATTTGCGCCACACGACCGTTGATGGCATCGGCTTCACCCACACCGTCGATGATGGTGGTGTTGTCTTTGCTGATCACCACGCGCTTGGCACGGCCCAGATCTTCCAGGGTCGCCTTTTCCAGTTCCATGCCCACTTCTTCGGAGATCACGGTGCCGCCGGTCAGAATGGCGATGTCCTGCAGCATGGCCTTGCGGCGGTCACCAAAGCCCGGGGCCTTGACGCCGGCCACTTTCACGATGCCGCGCATGTTGTTGACCACCAGGGTGGCCAGGGCTTCGCCTTCCACGTCTTCGGCCACGATCAGCAGCGGCTTGGACTGCTTGGCAACGCCTTCCAGTACCGGCAGCAGCTCGCGAATGTTGGAGACTTTCTTGTCAACCAGCAGAATGAAGGGGTCGTCCAGCTCAACGGTGCCGGTTTCCTGCTTGTTGATGAAGTAGGGAGACAGGTAGCCACGGTCGAACTGCATGCCTTCAACCACGTCCAGCTCGTCTTCCAGGCCCTGGCCTTCTTCCACGGTGATAACACCGTCGGTGCCCACTTTTTCCATGGCTTCGGCGATAAGCTGGCCGACTTTCTCGTCAGAGTTGGCGGAGATGGTGCCCACCTGAGCAATGGCCTTGGTGTCTTTACAGGGCACGGACAGGCCTTTCAGCTCGGCCACGGCCTGTACCACGGCCTTGTCGATACCGCGCTTCAGATCCATGGGGTTCATGCCGGCGGCCACGGCCTTGAGGCCTTCGTTGACGATGGCCTGGGCCAGTACGGTGGCGGTGGTGGTGCCGTCACCGGCTTCGTCGTTGGCCTTGGAGGCGACTTCTTTCACCATCTGGGCGCCCATGTTTTCGAACTTGTCTTCCAGTTCGATTTCCTTGGCCACGGACACGCCGTCCTTGGTGATGTTGGGGGCACCGAAGGACTTGTCCAGTACCACATTGCGGCCTTTCGGGCCCAGGGTTACCTTGACCGCGTCGGCCAGGATGTTTACGCCTTTCAGCATTTTAACGCGGGCGTCGTTACCAAATTTTACGTCTTTAGCTGCCATTGTTTATCTTCCTTAAAAGTGGATGAACCGGATTATGCTTCAACGATTGCCAGGATGTCGGTTTCGGACAGGATCAGTACTTCCTGGCCGTCCAGCTTCTCGGTCTTGACGCCAAAACCTTCGTTGAAGATCACCTTGTCACCGACCTTCACGGACATGGCTTTCACTTCGCCGTTGTCCAGAGTGCGGCCATTACCCACCGCCAGTACTTCACCGCGAGTGGATTTCTCGGCGGCAGAGCCGGTCAGAACGATACCGCCGGCCGACTTGGCCTCGGCTTCAATACGCTTGATAATGACGCGATCGTGCAATGGACGAATGTTCATCGATAACTCTCCTGATGAGTGTTGTTACCTTCATAGATAAACGGCCAATGGCCGCAAACTTGTTCCGTTGCCTTCCTATATGGGAGCGCATTCACCGCCTTCAAGAGCGAAAGGCAAAATTTTTTTAAAATCATTGGCGGGGCGGCGTTATCATGGCCACCGAATTTCACCCCGCCGCAGCATCAAGGTTTTTTTGTGCCCCACACCAACTCCCTGCTCACCGCTCCCATCGGCCCGCAACTGGCGCGCATGACCGGCCCCATGGCACTGGGCATAGTGGCAATTCAGGCGTTCAACCTGGTAGACACCTTTTTTATCGGGTTGCTGGGCACGGCGCCGCTGGCGGCGGTGACCTTTACCTTTCCGGTGACCTTTGTGGTGCTGTCTCTGGCCATGGGACTGAGCGCCGGACTGTCGGCCTGCCTGGGCCAGGCCCTGGGCGCCGGCCACCGCGATCAGGCAGCCCGTTTCACCAGTAACAGCCTGCTGCTGTCGCTGGTGCTGGTGCTGATGCTGGTCGCCCTGGGGCTGGCCAGCCTGGACCCGCTGTTTACCCTGCTGGGGGCGGAAACGGAGTTGATGCCACTGATCCACGACTACATGGTGATCTGGTACGCCGCTTCGCCCATGCTGGTGTTGCCCATGGTATGCAATGCCGCCATTCGCGCCACCGGCGATACCCGCACTCCCGGGCTGGTGATGGTGGTGGCCGGCCTGGTCAACGGCGTGCTCGACCCGCTGCTGATCTTTGGGTTGGGGCCCTTTCCGGAACTGGGGATTCGCGGCGCCGCCATCGCCACCGCCTGTTCCTGGCTGATGGCCATGATGGTGGCGCTGTACCTGCTGCAGCACAGGGAACGGCTGCTGTGCTGGCAGTGGCCGCACCCGGGGCGGCTGTTGGCTCACTGGTATCAATTGTTACAGGTGGCCATTCCCGCCTCCTTTACCAGCGTCCTTTACCCGGTGGCCACCGCCCTGCTGATGCTGTTGCTGGCGGACTTTGGTACCGAAACCGTGGCCGCCTTTGGGGCCGCCTCACGCATTGAAGCCGTGGTGCTGATCGTGATGATGGCACTGAGCTCGGCGCTGGCCCCTTTTGTCTCCCAAAATACCGGTGCCGGCCTGCACCAGCGCAGCCGCCACGGCCTGCTGCTGGCCATGCGCTTTGCGCTGATATTCCAGTTGGGCGTGTTTGCACTGTTGTGGTGGCTGGCGCCCTGGCTGGCGCGGCAGTTTACCGACAATGCCGAGGTTGCGGCACTGTTGCAGCAGTATCTGCGGCTGGTGCCCATCGGTTATGGGCTGCAGGGGTGCTTTATGCTACTGAGCGCGGCGCTGAACGGCCTGCGGGTATCGGTGATTTCGCTGTTGCTGAACGGGGCCCGGCTGTTCGGCCTGTTGCTGCCGCTGGCCTGGCTGGGTGCCGGCCTGGCCGGTGCCGAAGGGATTTTTGCCGGCATTCTGCTGGCCAACCTGCTGACGGGGTTGATCGCCTGCCTGTTTGCCTGGCGGCGGTTTCCCTGGAGAATTCGCCATCCGCTGAGTTGAAAACCCGGGGACTGGGGACTGGGGACTGGGGACTGGGGACTGGGGACTGGGGACTGGGGTAAATTGTAGGCCGGGTTTTACACCCGGCAAAACTTCCAGTTCTTCAAGCGATTCGGAATGTTGGGATTCGCTGCGCTCATCGCCAACCTACGCACTGACAGCTTCCAGCTTAAGGCTTCAAGCTCCCCGAAGGGGTCATTTATCGTCCTTGCGCTCGACTTCACCTTCAAAGGTCACGCCCTTTTTGTCCTGCTCGTCGCGCACCCGGGTTTCGCTGTGGTGATAGTACTCGGCGGTAAAGGTGTGGCCCTTGTCACCGCGCACATGGGCCCGGGACAGGAAACGCTCGGCCAGGGCGGCACGCACCGGTGGCAACAACAGCAGCACCCCGGCGAAGTCGGTGACAAAGCCCGGCAGCAGCAGCAACACGCCGCTCAGCGCCAGCATCATGCCCGACACCATTTCCCGGGCCGGGGTTTCGCCCCGGTTCACCTTCTCCTGGGCCTCCATCAGGGTCTGCAGCCCCTGAATGCGTACCAGGCTGATACCGATGATGGCGGTCAGCAGGATCAGCGCTATGGTACTCCAGGCGCCGATGGCCGAGCCCACCTCGATAAACACGAAAATTTCCAGCAGGCCGGCGCCGATTAAAAACAACAAAACTCTGCCCACAATCACCTCTTTTTTCGCCGCTGCACGGCTTACAATGGGGGTCAAACCCATAAAATGGGGGCGCAATGGCCCGTTTTCAAATGCCGGTGATGCCCCGCCAATCAAGGAACATCAAATGAAACCAGCCTGGCTGGCGGCGACCCTGGCCGCCCTGATGCTGATGCTCGCTCCCTTTGTGCTGGAACGCCCGGACCACAGGCCGGTTGCCGACAACCGAGTGCTGCCGGTGGAGCAGGCCTTTGTGGTCAGTCATCGGCAAGAAGGCGAGGTGCTCAACGTCAGCATCACCATTGCCCCCGACGCCTACCTGTACCGGCACAAACTCGCCGCCGAGGGTCAGGGCGTGACCCTCGGCGACTGGTCGCCGCCGGCGGGCCAGCCCCACCAGGACGAATATTTTGGCCACAGCGAGATCTACCGCGAGCAACTGAGCCTGACCTTGCCGCTGCGCCAGACCACTGACGGCGGCCGGGTCATGCTGCACTATCAGGGCTGCACCACCGGCCTGTGCTACCCGCCCCAGCAGCTGGCCCTGACGCTGCCCTGACTCACTCCAGCAGGTAGTCGACACTGGTGACCACCCGCACCCGCTTGATCTCGGGAGTGTAGGCATCGAGATCGGTAATGGAAAAGTAGCCCTGCTGGGCGGCACGAATACCGCCCACCTCGGCATCGGCGTCGTCGGCGAACTGACGCGCCGCTTCCCGGGCATTGGCAGTGGCTTCGGCTATCATGTCGGGTTTGATGTCGTTGAGGCCGGTGAACACATATTGGGTCTTGTGTTCATAACTCTGGGTCAGCAACACCCCCTGGCTGACCAGCCCCGCCACCGCCGGCTGGGTATTTTTTACCCCTTCCACCTTGTTGCTGCGCACCAGCAACACGGCGTCGGCGCGGTAGCGCTGGGGCGCACGTTGTTCGCCATACTGGCTGGCCCAGACGTCCTGCACCGTGGGCGCAGAAAAGCTCAACTCGGACTGGTCAAAGCCGTGCAGCAGCAAAAAGGCGGTGATCTTGGTTCTGTCCCGATCGATGGCGTCATACAAGCCTTCCAGGCTGTCGGCCGCCACCGAAAAGCTGAGTGGCCACAACACCAGATCCGCCTGGACTTCTCGCTCGGCCAGGCCCTTGACCGACACCACCCGATCCGCCTGCTTCCAGATGTGCACCGCGTCCTTGAGGTAACTGCCACCCCATATCAGGCCAAGGGCGATCAAACCGCCCAGCAGCGCCGCCTGCCCGGTTCCGTTTGCTTTCATAAAAAACCCCGTTAGGATTTGCCGATGTTCGGATTTCGATTGTAACCCATGCCATGACCCACACCGCCCCCTGGTATCTCTACCTGCTGCGCTGCCGGGATGGCAGCTTCTATGGCGGCATTAGCCTGGATCCCGAGCGCCGCTGCCATGAACACAACCGAGTGCGCAGCCGCGCGTCCCGTTATGTGTGGGCGCGCCGCCCGGCCGTGCTGGTGTGGCAACAGCCGGTGGCCGACCAGGCCACGGCGCTGAAGCTGGAATACCGGCTCAAACGCCTGCCCAGAAAACAAAAGGAGCAGTTGCTGGCTCACCCCGAAGGCTGGCAACAACTGCTCCCCATTGTGGCCGGCAGCTTGCGTGCCGGCTGCGTCATTACTGCTGAGTAGCCTCTTCTTCCGACTTGGCGGCCACGGCCTCTTCGGCGTCGGCGGCCTTTTCAATTTCCAGCAGTTCCACTTCAAAGATCAGCACGGCGTTGCCGGGAATGGTACCGGCGCCGGCTTCGCCATAGGCCAGGGCGGACGGAATGTAGAACTTGTATTTGGCGCCCACCGGCATCAGCTGCACGCCTTCGGTCCAGCCCGGAATCACCTGGTTCAGGGGGAAACTGGCGGGCTCGCCGCGCTCTACCGAGCTGTCGAACTGGGTGCCGTCGATCAGGGTGCCGGTGTAGTGCACGGTCACCACGTCTTCCGCCGCGGGCTTGTCGCCTTCACCCTGGGTCAGCACTTCGTACTGCAGGCCGGACTCGGTGACCTGCACGCCGTCACGCTGGGCGTTTTCCTTGAGGAAGTCTTCGCCTTTCTTCAGGGTGGCGGCGGCTTCTTCCTCGGTCTTTTTCTCGATCAGCTCATTGATGTGCGTGTCGTAGGCCATCAGCGCCTGCTGCACTTCTTCATCGGTCATCTGGCCATCGCTGCCAAACCCGTCCTTCACCCCCTGCATAATAATGTCATTATTCAGGTCGACGCCCAGCTCCTGCTGTTTTTCCAGGGTGGAGCCAATATAGCGGCCCATGGACAGGCCAATGGCGTAGGCGGACTTGTCCTCGAAACTGTTGAGCTCCACGGCGGCAGGAGCGGCCGTCTCCTCCTGCTTCTCATTACAACCACTCAAACCCGCCATCACGGCGGTCGCCAGCAAGCTGACCTGTAACAGTTTTTTCATTATCAACTCCGAGTCGGGTGCACAGACACCTTGGAAAATGAGATGCTTATACTCAGGGATTTATACTAACCTTGCAACTTGCCCATGCGAAACCCCTTCTCGGTAAAAACCCGCTTCGGCCAGGCCGCTGCGGCAACCATTGTCATGCTGCTGCTCGCCGGCTGCGATCGCGGCGTGCCGCCTGCCGGCCGTCAGTCCTTTACCGACGGCTCCCTGCTGGCCGCCGACACCACCGCCGATGGCCGCCACACCCTGATTGCCACCGGTAACGGTCCGGTACAGGTATGGCGCCAGGGCGGCCCCGCACCGCTGTTTCTCTGGCATCAGGGTCAGGAAAGCACGCCGGTGGTGTTGCTGGCCAGCAGCCCCGGCGGCGATACCGCGGCCACCGCCACCGACGGCACGGTGGCGCTGTGGTCGCTGCAAAACGGCCAGAACCTCGGCTTTTACCGGCTGGAGCAGCCCCTGCGTGCACTTGCCCTGGCCGATGCTGGCCGGGCCCTGCTGCTGGGGTACCAGAATGGCGAAGCGGAATATGTCGACCTGACCAGCGGCCGCCGGCTGACCTTTCTCGGGCATGACGATCGTATCAACAGCCTGGATCTGTCTGCCAACGGGCGCTATGCCCTCAGCGCCAGCCACGACGGCGAGGTGCTGCTGTGGCAAACCTCGAACGCCGCCATTCTGGCGCGCTGGCGCCATGAGCACAGCGTGAGCCTGGTGCGCCTCGACGCTAATGGCCGAGCCGCCTTCAGCGCCGACGCCCAGGGCCGCGGCGAGCTGCGTCGCCTGCCCGGCGGCGAGCTGCAGGCGCGCCTGGAAGTGCCCGCCCGGGGCCAGACCTTTGTCAGCGCTCGGCTCAATGTGGAGCAGAACCTGCTGGCCACCGGCGGCACCGCCCGCCGGCTGGATCTGTGGCGGCTCAGCGACGGCGCTCACCTCAACCACTGGCGGGTAGGCCTGCACACACAGCTGAGGCCGGCCAGTGCCATGGTGTATAGTGTCGCCTTTACCGCCCCAGACCGGCTATACAGCGTCAGCTCCGCCGGCCTGGGCGAGACCTGGACGCTCACCGACAGAGACCACAATGATGAATGACGAACTGCTGCAGCGGCTGGAACAACTGGAAACACGGCTGGCCTTTCAGGACGACACCATAGAGCAGCTCAACCAGGAGATCGCCGCTCAGGGCGGCGAAATCGCCCGCCTCAAGCTGCAGCTCAGCCTGCTGAGCAAAAAATTCAAGGAAATTCAGCCCGGCCAGGTGGCCAGCCAGGCCGAAGAAACCCCGCCGCCCCATTACTGATCGCCACCGACAGAAAAGGCGCCGACGCGCCTTTTTGAATGGTATTTCAGCGCCAGAGCGCCGGCCCGAAGGAGGTCATTCCTCCCGCAACAGGCTCTGCTCGGTGTCGATATCAAACAAATGACAGTGTGCCAGATCGAAGCACAGGGTCTTGCGCTCGCCACCGGGAAGCCCCGCATGGGAGTGGTAGGGCACCCGCGCCACAAACGACGCCTCGCCCATGGAAAAATGCAGGTAGCTTTCGTTACCCATGGACTCCACCGCCGTAATCGAGGCATTTACCAGATTGGGCTGATTCGTCGTGGCACCCGAGGCGTCTGCCAGGGTGATATGCTCCGGCCGCAGTCCAAACCACAGTTGCCGGCCCGCCAGGTGTGCAACCTGACTGGCCTTTGCCTCGGGCAAGCGCAAGCGCTCGCCATGACCGAGCACCAGCTCATGACTCTTTTCGGTCCGCTCCAGGGTTGCGGTCACCAGGTTCATGGCCGGTGAGCCGATAAACCCGGCAACAAACTTGTTGGCCGGGCGCTGATACAGGTTGATGGGCGTATCGACCTGCATGATCCGCCCCTGATTCAGGACGCAGATGCGGTCTCCCAGGGTCATGGCTTCCACCTGATCATGGGTGACATAAATCATGGTGGCATTCTGCCCTTCGGCCTTCAGGGTCTTGTGCAACCGGGCAATATTGACCCGGGTCGAGACCCGCAATTTGGCATCCAGATTCGACAGGGGCTCATCAAACAAAAACACATCCGGCTTGCGAACCATGGCCCGTCCCAGGGCGACGCGCTGACGCTGGCCCCCGGACATTTCTCCCGGCTTGTTATCGAGCAGCTGGCTGAGCTCCAGGGTTTCGGCGGCTTCTCGAATACGACGATCAATTTCACCCCCGGCCAGTTTCTGCTGCTTGAGGCCAAAAGCCATGTTGTCATACGCGGACATATGCGGGTAAAGCGCATAGTTCTGAAACACCATGGCAATGCCCCTGTCCTTGGGCGGCAGGGCGTTGACCCGCTGGTTACCGATAAAGATGTCACCGCCGCTTACCTCCTCCAGACCGGCGATCATGCGCAGGGTGGTCGACTTGGCACAGCCCGAAGGGCCAACGAATACCATAAACTCCCCTTCGGCTATGGTGAGATCAATGCCATGTACCGCCCTGAATCCATTTGAATAGGATTTTTCCACCTTACGGAGTACTACTTCAGCCATCTGCGTTCTCACTTACACTGGGTTACATCAGGATTTCGGGCTCGAAATCAACCACCGACGCCAATACCAGGTCGGCATGGGGCTGCAGCTCTGCGGCCGTAGCCGTGCCGGTCAACACCCCCACCTTGCGGGCCCCGGCATTATGGCCAAACTCCATGTCCGAGACCGTATCACCAAACATCACGATATGATGGGCCTTCAGGCCGCAGTGGCGACTGAAGCCGTGCAACAGGGCCGGGTCAGGCTTGGGAGAGATGTCTCCGTCGGAATAACCGACATAATCAAACAGCTCCAGCAATCCGGCCTGGCGCAGGCTGTACAGGGTTGAGTCCCGCGTATCCGCCGTCGCCACTCCCAGTTTGAAGCCCTGTTGCTTCCAGCCCGCCAGCTTGTCCCTGATGCCGGGCAGGGGCTGAATCAACAGGGGGTTTTCCGCTACCTGCCGGTTGAAGTGGGCTTTTACATCCCGAGTAAAGTCGGGCAAACCGCCCTTCAGCCGCAGCAGCCGGTGCCACACCTCGGCGGTGTCCTCCACCGGATTCGAGGCCAGCAGGCCATGGTTGTCTACGCGCTCCCCCCAAATACCAATGGCCTCGAGCAGCTGCCGCTCGGACACCTCGGGGTGAGCACGACTCTTGTCCCGATACTGCTGCAGAATATCTCTGGCCGCCCCCTGGGCGACCTTTAGCCACATACGATGAAACTCGAGCAGGGTGCCATCCTTGTCGAACAACAAACCTTTAATTTCCATTGCGCTGCATTGCCTCCATCAGCTCACCCCAGGTCGCCAGGGTGGGGGCAGAAAATTCCGGCTTTTGGCCGTTGTAGACGGGGTTAATCATGCCTTCGAAGTCACCATTGGCACGGCGTATATCCACCCGTACCCAGCCGTAACGACTCATGTCGACCTGAAATACCGTCCCGTGCGCGGTCAGTGGATAAACCTCGATGCGTCGGCCATCGGCAATACATTCGGCGTAGTATTCACACTGCGTGTCCTGCACTGCGAGCCGGTAATCAATGATCTGCTCACCCACATCCTGCCCGGGCAGCACTCGCCCTTGATTAATGCTGAGCGTCAGCCCGCAGCGGCGTTCCATATACACATGACCCCGGCGCAGGCCGGACAGAATGCTCTCGCCGCTCAGGCCGTGAGCAAACACAAAGGTCGAGGGGTCTCCATAAATGGAGGGCTCGGTGGCATTAGGGTTTCTTTCATGGGGCTCCAGGTGGCAATCACTGCCCCCGACGCCATAAATACGCTGCCCGGCATTCCACATGGCGCTCAACACCTGCAGCGCCTGCTCGGTGGACTCCGGCGAGGTCGACCAGGTGGGGTCACAGCAGATCTCCATGGTATGTACCCGCGCCAACGGCATCGCCTGATAGTGCCAGTGCCAGGGCTTCATCATCGGATGGTTGATACTGATACTGCCCTGCTGCTCACCGGCCAACGCCATCCCCTGCTCGATCATCGCCTCACTGTTGCAGGACGCATGGTACATGTTGAGGGTCCGCTGCGGTCCGTGCACATTGAAGTGGCCCAGGGCCGTGGTGACCTCGATGGCCGGCAGAAACAGCACCTCGTCCATGTCGGGCAGCAAGGGCTGACACATGTTGTGCTCGGTCAGAAACAGAAAATCCAGTTGCTGCCGGGCGGCAATGTCGGCCACCGCCTCCAGCCGGTTATGGCCGTCCGACAGGCTGGTGTGGGCATGCAGATCACCGCGATACCAGCCGGCACCGGCTTTTTTTACCGCGCTGTAGTCAAAGGCAATACCATGCTCGGTAGTGAGGTTGGCCACCGTGTTCAGTGGCAAGGGCGCGGGAACGCCGTCAAAATCGACCTCAACCTGATACTGCATCGGCTTGGGAGTGCGGTGCTCCCCCTCGAGGTTGTAAAGGTGCAGCTGCCAGATTCCGGCTTCAATCGGGCCGGCTATCGCCCCCAGAGACGCCGCTTCGGCGGTGATCACCAATTCCTTGCGCGGCTTCAGCCACAGTATATTGCCCCGCAGGCGCCGGCTGGGGTCATACAGATAGGTGTGCAGAAAACCCTTTTTTACCGTGGTGCCCACAATGCGAATGGCGCTCGCCCCGTCGGGGACCCGAATTTCCACTACCTCGTGACCAAACGTCAGTTCACCTGAAAAGTTCAACATATGCTCTCTTTCTCTGAATCGAATGTCAGTGCCAATCGTTCTCTGGCCGGTCTCAGGAGCGATTGGCGCGGTCCAGCGCGCGCTGGGCACGCCTGGCCGCGTCCTTCAGGGCCTTTTCGGCCGGAATATTTTCAATCTGCACCTTGTCGGCCGCGATATTCAGGGCGTCCAGAATCTTGCCGTTGGTGGGATCATGAAAGTCTTTGCTGGCAATGCCTGCCTGCTTCAGGGGCACCAGCGCCTGAGGATTGTCGCGGGTGTAGGCCTGGTATGCCGCCACGCGCTCGGCACTGGCGCGAACCGGGATATAACCGGTATACATGGACCAGCGAGCCGTGTTCTCGGCACTGGTGTAAAAGCGCATAAATTCAAAGGCTCCCTGCGCCGCCTGCTCGTCGGTGCCCTTGGGCATCACAAAAATCTGGGCTCCGGCCTGAGGCGCGGCCGGGTGACTGCCCCACCCCGGCTGCATGGTTGCGGCCAGCCTGGTGAAGTCCAGATCGCCCTGATCGCCGGAAGAGCCGGTATAACCCAGGGCTCGGCCCTTCATCACATCGTCAATGGTCTTGTACCAGTACTCCCAGCCCTGGCCGCCGTAGTGAATACGCATGATGTTGTCTTCATGTATCCATTGGCGAAAGCTCTCCCACACCTCCACCCATTCGGGTGAATCGATCAGCACCGTCTTGCCATCATCGCTGATGATTTGGGCGCCGTTGGAAAAAGCCGCATCAATCATGTTGTTGTGACCCCACATCGGCTCCCAGCCATAAAAACTGGTGTTGCCATCGGCATCGCGACGGGTGACGGCGCTGGCAACCTTGGCCACTCCTTGCCAGGTGCTCAAGTCCTGCTCGGTAAAGCCGGCATCGGCCAGGACCTGGCGGTCATAGTAAAAAATCTGGGTAGTGCCGTAGGCAGGCAGGCCATAAACGGTGCCATCCGAATAAGTCACCTGCTCTCGAAAGGCACCAAGAAAGTCACTGAAGTTAAAGCCATCGTCCATATAGGGTCGAACGTCTCGCACCAGCCCACGGGACGCCATGGCTTCGGCCTGGGCCGAGTCCAGCAGTACAAATTCGGGAGCGGTTTTGGAAGCCATGCCCGCCTGCAGCTTTTGATACGTTTCGGCGTAATTTCCCTGCAGGGCCGGCTTGATAACATATTCGTCCTGGCTGCCGTTAAATTCCTCGATCATTTTTGTCATCATTTCCTGCGGCTTAACACCACCGGAATACCAGAAATTAACTTCGGTTTTGGCCAGCACATTACTCGACATGCACAGCGCCGAACAAATAACCGCGAGTGACTTCAGTTTCATTTCCATTACTCCTTGACACCGTTATCGGCGATACCTGACAGAATGTGTTTTTGACAAACAATAAAAATCATCAGCAAAGGCACCACCGCGATGGTGCTGGCGGCCATGACCTGAGACCAGTTCATGCCATAATTTCCTTCCGCAATAAAATACTGGCGAATGCCGGTAGCAATCAGGTTCAGCTCCTGAGAGGTAATCACCAGGCTGGGCCACATGTAACTGTTGTAATTGGTAATAAAGGTAATCAAGAACAGGGTGGCCAGGGCCGGCCGGCATTGCGGCAGCACAATGGCCCACAGAATTTTCAGCTCACCGGCCCCGTCAATCCGTGCCGCTTCAATCAGTGACGGGTGAATTTTCAAAAACACCTGGCGCAGATAAAATACCCCGAACACACTGGCGGCATTGGATAAAATAAGTCCGGCGTGACTGTCGAGCAGCCCCATTCTGGCCAGAGTGATATAGGAAGGTATATAAGTGACCGCGCCAGGCAGCATATAGCATCCCATGACCACCACATATAACAGGGTGCGAGAACGGAATTTCAGCTGGGTAATGGCATAGGCAAACATGGCCGAGTTGATAATCACCAGCAGGGTGGTCATCAGCGCCACAAAAAAGCTGTTGAAAATATACTGGCCAAAGGGAGCGCCCTGAAAGGTATCCACAAAGTTGTGCCACTGAAGGCTTTCGGGCAACAGGTTCAAGGGGTTGCTGAAGATCTCGTCGTTGCTTTTCATTGAGCCCGACAGCATCCAGAGAAAGGGAAACACCATGATAAGGCCAGCCAGCCCGAGAAAGGCGTGTCTGACCAGTGGCGTCAGGCGAGCCGTGTTCACCCGCTGCCGGCGCGCCGGCCTGAGTGCGGCCGCATGCCTTATTTCGGTGTGCCGAGTACCGGCGTGAATATGCGTCATGGTCGCACCCGCTGCTGCTTGACTGTTCATGTCGGTGTCCTTTGCTCTAAGCCGTTGATTGCCATGGTGGGTGTAAATGCCGTCAGTAATACACCCAGCGCTTGCCCATCATGGTATTGATAAGGGTCAGCACGCCGGTGATCAGCAGAATAATGACCGAGCAGGCGGCGGCGGGCCCCATTTCGTATTGCTCAAAGGCCTGTTGGTAAAAGAGGTACAACAGGGTTCGCGTGCTGCCACTGGGGCCACCCTGGGTCATGATTTGAAACTGATCAAATGCCTGCACGGCGGTAATCATGTTGACGATAATCAAAAAGAAGGTAGTCGGTGAAATCAGTGGCAAAGTCAGCCTGGTAAACCGGGTCCAGGCACTGCATCCGTCAATTTGCGAGGCCTCATAAAGCGATGCCGGAATCTTGTTGAGTGCACTGATATAGAACAGCATGGTCCAGCCGACAGCCTGCCATACGGTGACCACCATGACTGCAAACATGGCGCCGGCTCCGGTTTCAAACCAGGGGATTGAAGAAAAGCCCAGCTCGTTCAATAACAGATTGGCCAGTCCGGCCTTGGATTCAAAAACCCAGGTCCAGACAATGGATACCGCCACCGTAGGGGTAATCCAGGGAGAAAAAATAATGGCCCGGTAATACCGGCTGCCCCTGAATTCTTTTCGCAGCAACAGGGCAAAGGCCAGCCCCAATACCACGGTGGGTATAACCACTCCCAGAGCAAACACAAAGGTATTGGTCAGGGCCTGAAGAAAGTCATCGTCGGTCAGCATGTATTCGTAATTGTCGAGACCGACATAGTTGTACTCAGGGGATATATAATCCCAGTCGGTAAAACTGATATACACACTGGAGCCAAAGGGCAGCAGCCAGAAGGCCAGCAAGGGCAGCAAAAGCGGTAATACAAACAGCAATACCTTGAATTTTTCCAGTACCGTCGGGAAATGTATCTTCATCTGAAGCGCCACTCTGTTGGTCAGTCAGGGGAAGAATAAGGGGGGTTCGTGACACCCGTATTAAGCAAATCAACACAATTTCCCCGCAAACTCATAAGGCAAGCTTATGATCACCATTTGGGCCCTTCACACTCCACCGCCCTGTGCTGACAAATGACCGGGAAAGGGCCGCACGCCCCGCTGACAGAAACCGGAAGGGTCATGCCACAGGAATAAAATGGCCGGCAGGATGAGGGAACTCGTACCGGCAGGGACCTGCAGGATGGAAGGAAAGGCGGCCGTTATTTGATAAGTGCCTTTTCGGCCGGTTCAGGCCCGGACCCCGCGTAACGGTATTGCTGATGCATCCAGTCGCAAAAATAACTGACCTTGGCCGAGCGATGCTGCCGAGTAATCATGAAGTGGCTTGACTCGGACAGCATGCTTCCTTCCAGGGCCGTCACCACCCTGCCCTCGGACAACCACTCTTGTGCCACCAGCGAGCGCACCAACATCAGTCCTACGTCCTGCCTGACCGCTTCAAGGCCATGCAGTGAATTGCTGATTTCCAGCCGCACATCGGGCAGCACGGGGGCATAACGGTTATGACTCAGCCACTGTAGCCAGCCTTCCTGATAACCCTTTACCTGAATGGCCGGTAAGCCGGAGATATTCCCCTCGGCCAGCTCCTTGCCGAATTGCCGCCTGAACGCCGGGCTGCACACCATCAGCCAGTGCTCCTGAAACAGGCGTTCGGTGCGGGTGTGCTCGGCTTCGGTGACTCCATTGGTGATTTCGATGTCCGCATCACGGCAGGGCTCCGAAGACGGCCAGTCCACCAGGGTCAGATCCAGCCGAATAAAGGGAAAGCGGTTATAAAAATCATTCAGCCTGGGAAGCAGCCAGCTGTGACCGATGGAATGGTTGACCTTGATGCGCAGCACATCGGACTGCTGCCCGCCAAACAGGATCTGGGTTTGCAGCTTGAGGTGCTGCAACGAACCGGTGACCACCGGCAGGTATTGCCGGGCCACCTGGGTCAGGGTGACGCCGCGCTGGCTGCGTTCAAACAGGGTACAGCCCAGAAATTGTTCCAGGCCCTTGAGTTGCTGGCTGACCGCCGCCTGGGACACGCCCAGCTCCCGGGCCGCCGCACCAATGGAGTGCAATCGCGCCACCGCCTCAAAAGCCACCAGGGCGCGTAATGGGGGAAGCATCTGTCTGCCTTTTAATCACAAAACCGAGGCACAGAGGGTGGAACAGTAATATGGCAGCGACATGACACCCGCGGAAAAAGAGTGTGGCAGTAACAACACCCATACGGGATAACTACCCAAAATAAAGCCTGGCCCCGGCGAGCAGACACAAAAAAGGCGCCGAAGCGCCTTTTTTCGACCAAAAGGCCGGCTTAGTGGTGATGACCGCAGCAGCCGCCACCGTGGTCATGGTCATGGTCGTGATCGTGCTCACCGTGTACATGGCCGTGGGCCAGCTCTTCCTCGGTGGCTTCGCGCACTTCGCGCACCACGCCCTTGAAGGACAGGGTCATGCCCGCCAGCGGATGGTTGCCGTCCACCTTCACGTATTCCTCGGCCACTTCCAGAATGGTCACCGGGCGAGGACCTTCATCGGTCTCGGCCACAAAGGTGTCGCCTTCGCCCACTTCCATGCCGTCGAACAGCTCGCCGGGCACCGACTGCACCAGCGCATCGTCGTAGTCGCCATAAGCCTGATCAGGGCTCAGGGTTACGTCGAAGTCTTCGCCAACCGCTTTGCCGTTGAGTTCGACTTCAAGGCCGCTGACCAGAAAGCCGGTACCGTGCAGGTATTGCAGCGGTTGCTTGTTGACGGTGGAGTCCAGGATTTCGCCATCGGCGTTGGTCACGGTGAAGTCCAGTGTTACCACTGCATTGTCGGATACTTTCATGGGATTGGCCCTGCTTAAAAATGGTGACTCATAGAATACATGATGGACGGGCGGGATGAAACGCGAGGCCGGCACAATAAAAATGGCCCCGAGGGGCCATTTGGCGGCAGAATTCAAGGAAACACAGGGAATGAAACTTGCGCTCTGCCGAAGGCCAGTCTATCCCGAAAGCCTTCACTCACCAAGCCATTGCCGGCCGGTCGGCCGAAAAGCATACAAAATGCAGGGGTAATGGCGTCACTCGGGCCTGAATACGCCGATAACGTCGCCCCCGGCGGCCGATTCCACTTTTTCCTCGGCCTGGCTTTGATGATGGCCACAGTGCACACACTCGACCTTCTCGACACCATGCTCCATATACAGCATCATGGTGTCTGCCGACTGACATTTCGGGCAGACGGCACCGGCGATAAACCGCTTTCTACGACGGGTTTCCATTGAAGGGGATCCTGAACTGTTCATCATTTTTAAAATTCTCCGCCAAAAACGAACCAACCACAATGACCGCCAGCGCCCATTACAGCATTCATCATCAGCTTTTCGATCTTCCTCACTTAACCCCCGGCAAGCGCCGCCGCCATATCAAGGGAGTGCTGTTGCTGGTACACCGGGGCTCGGGGCTGCTGCAACTCGGTCGTCAGCATTTTCCGCTGACCACAGGAGAAGCCGCCTTTCTGCCCGCCGATACCCTGTTCGCCTGGCACGCTCTGGCGGGCAGCCGGGTCAGCCAGATTGAGCTCTCCTGCCGGCTGGCCCAACCCGAACAGGCCGGTCGAATTCAACCCACGGCCTTGCTGGCGGCCCTGGCCGGCAAGCTGGCAGAATGGCCCAGTGAAAAAACCTGGCAGGGCCCTTATGGCCGCCTGTGCCGGGCCCTGTATGACGAGCTGCCGGCCCAAAACCTGCTGCCGTTCGAGTCGATGAACCCGCTTGCGGCACGCGCCTTTGCCGATCCCGCCGGCCTGGCCCTGCATAACGACGAGCAGCAGGCCTTCAGAAAGCGGTTTGGCTGTGATCTGACGAGCTGGCAGCGGCAACTGGCCTTGCTGCACATGCTGCGGGAGCTGCCCAGGGCCGGGGATCCCGACGCCCTGGCCAGGGCCCACGGTTTTACCTCCTTTCCCCAGTTCGAGCAGGATTGCCGCCACTGGCTGGGAAGCCCCTGTCATACCGGGGGCAAAACCGGCTAAAATACGGCTTTTGCACTTTTCCGGGTTTCTATGATCACCCTCAGCCAGATTGAATTGCTTCGGGGCGGCCGCCCCCTGTTGAAAGACGCCAGCGCCACCATTCACGGCGGCCAGAAGGTCGGCCTGGTGGGCAAGAACGGCTGCGGCAAGTCCACCCTGTTTTCCCTGCTCAAGGGCGAACTCACCATCGACAGCGGCCAGTTCGGCCTGCCCGCCGACTGGCAGCTGGCCAGCGTGGCTCAGGAGACCCCGGCGCTGGACTGCTCCGCCCTCGACTATGTGATCGACGGCGATCGGGAATACCGCCGGCTGTGCCGGGAGCTGGAAGCCGCCGAGGCCCGTCACGACGGCATTGCCATTGCCGAGCTGCTCGGCCGGCTAGAGACCCATGGTGGCTACCACATTCACGCCCGGGCCGCGGCCCTGCTGCACGGCTTAGGGTTCGCCAATGAGGCCCACGGCCGGCCGGTGAGCGATTTTTCCGGTGGCTGGCGCATGCGCCTTAACCTGGCCCAGGCGCTGATCTGCCGCTCAGATCTGCTGCTGCTCGATGAACCCACCAACCACCTGGATCTGGATGCGGTGATCTGGCTGGAGCGCTGGCTGAAAAGCTATGACGGCACCCTGATCCTGATCTCCCACGATCGGGACTTTCTCGACGCCGTGGTCGGACGCATCATTCATATCGAAAACAGCACCCTTAACGAATATACCGGCAACTATTCCGACTTTGAGCGCATGCGTGCCGAACAACTGGCGCTGCAGCAATCGCTGTATGAGAAACAGCAGCGAGCACTGAGCCATATGCAAAGCTATGTGGACCGGTTTCGCTACAAGGCCAGCAAGGCCAAACAGGCCCAGAGCCGGCTCAAGGCCATGGAAAAGATGGAGCGCATTCTGCCCGCCCATGTCGATTCGCCGTTCAGCTTCGGCTTTCGCCCGCCGGCCAGCCTGCCGGTGCCGCTCATTGCCATGGAGAAGCTGGCCGCCGGCTACGGCGACAAGGAAATCCTGTCCAACATCAAGCTCAACCTGGTGCCCGGCTCGCGCATCGGCCTGCTGGGGCGCAACGGCGCCGGCAAGTCCACCTTTATCAAGCTGCTGGCGGGCGAACTGACGCCGCTGTCGGGCAAGCTGGAAGCCAGCAAGGGGGTGGCCCTGGGTTACTTCGCCCAGCATCAGCTGGAAAGCCTGCACCCGCAGGAATCGGCGCTCACCCACCTGGCCCGGCTCGATCCCAAGGCCACCGAGCAGAGCCTGCGGGATTACCTGGGGGGGTTCGACTTTCACGGTGACAAGGTCAAAGAAGCCGTTGGCCCCTTCTCCGGCGGCGAAAAGGCCCGGCTGGTACTGGCGCTGATCGTCTATCAGAAGCCCAATCTGCTACTGCTCGACGAACCCACCAACCACCTGGATCTGGACATGCGCGAGGCCCTCACCCTGGCGCTGCAGGCCTTTGAAGGGGCCATGGTGATCGTGTCCCACGACCGCCACTTGCTGCGCGCCACCACCGACGAGTTCTATCTGGTCGACAGCGGCCGGGTACAGTCCTTTGACGGCGATCTCGACGACTACCACCAGTGGCTGACCGAGCAGGACAAGGCCGAACAACCCGCCGACATGCCCGCTGCCGGGGACAACTCGGCCCAGGCGCGCAAGGCGGAAAAACGCCGCCAGGCCGAGTTGCGCCAGCAGACCCAGCCGCTGCGCAAGGCCATCACCAAACTGGAAAAGGACATGGAGCGCTGCCAGCAGCGGCTGGCCGAGATCGAACAGCAGCTGGCCGACCCCGATATTTACGCGGCGGAGCACAAAGCCAGGCTGCAACAGCTGTTAAAAGATCAAAGCCCGCTGCAACAACAACTGGCCGACGTGGAAATGGAATGGCTGGAACTGCAGGAGCAGCTGGAAGTCCTGGAGCAGTCATGATCAGCGCCGATGAACTGTGGCACTTCGGCGAGCAGCACTACGGCCGCCCCGGGGTGGCCACCGCCTGCCTTCAACTGCAGGATGAGCACGGTGCCAACGTCAACCTGTTGCTGTTGCTGTTGCTGCTGGAAGAGCGAGGGCAGAGCGTCGATGTCGCCCCCTTTTTGCCGGTGCTGGCCGCCCGCCGGGGCATGTTCAGTCACTGGCGCAGCCTGCGCCGCCGGCTCAAACCCGGACTCAATGCCGATGACTACGCCCAGTTGCTGCAACACGAGCTGGAGCTGGAACGCTGGCAGCAGCAAGAGCTGCTGAACGTGCTGGCCGACCAGCCCCCGCGCCCGGGCAGCGGTGCCCTGCTCGATTATCTCAATGTGCTGCAGGTGGCCGATGCGCCGCTGTGGCAGCTAAAACTCGCCGGTTAAGAGAAATTACCATGCTTAGTTATCGTCACGCCTTTCACGCCGGCAACCACGCCGATGTGCTCAAACACGCGGTGCAGGCCTTTATTCTTGAGTCGCTGTGCGCCAAGGATAAGGGCTACAGCTATATCGACACCCATTCCGGTGCCGGCGGCTATGCCCTGAGCCACGAGTGGACCCAGAAAAAGGCGGAATACGCCGGCGGCATTGCCCGGCTGTGGAACGAGCCGAAAAAGTGGCCGCAACTGGCCGGCTACTTCGACGCCATTCACGCCATGAACTCAAGTGAGTCGCTGGAGAATTACCCGGGCTCTCCCCTGGTGGCGGCCCATTTTCAGCGCCCTCAGGACAGGCTCACCCTGATGGAACTGCACCACAACGAGGTGGAGCTGCTGCGCCAGAACCTGGGCCGGGACGGCGTCGCCATTCATCACAGAGACGGCTTTGAAGGCCTGGTGGGCCTGCTGCCACCCACGCCCAAACGAGGCCTGGTGCTGATTGATCCGCCCTATGAACTGAAGGAAGACTACCGGCGGGTGGCCGATACCCTCAAAAAGGCCCACAAGCGCTGGCCCATCGGCATTTACGCCGTCTGGTATCCGTTGCTGGCCAAGGCCGTGGATCGCAGCGAGGGGCTGAAAACCGCGCTGGCCAACCTTGGCTTTGAGCAGGCACTGTGCGCCGAGCTGAGCGTACAGGCCCAGGCCGACGACTTTGGCATGCACGGCTCCGGCATGATAGTGCTCAATCCGCCCTGGAAACTGGATGAAAAACTCGCCGAACTGCTGCCCGCGCTGAGCCAGGCCCTGGCCCAGGACAACCAGGCCGGCTTTACCCTGGAATGGCTGAAATAAACTAATCGTTTGCGAAGCAGTGCACTACCGTCGGTCAAAGCGCACTGCTTCTCCGGCACGCTGTGAGGGCTTGATACTCCATGCATCAAGCCGCTGCGAACATAATGAATGTTCGGTCGACTTGATGCATTTCGTCACGGCGAGCAAGCTCGCCCCATGTAATCTCCGTCGCGTCATCCCTGACGCGAAGGGCACGGCGAAGCTGACACCCTTTGCCCTCCTTAGCACGCTCGGCGTTCACTGCATACAGACCACGCTGATGCTTCGAGAGCTCAGAACTCAGCAGGCGGCCCTGTCCCAGTCCCTGCTCCCCAATCCCTATTCCCGGCTTTCCAGCGCTTCCTGCTTCAGCCAGTCACGCACCATGGTAATGTCATTGAGGCGTGAAGAGTCGGGCCGCCAGACCAGGTAGTAGCGGTGTTTGGGCGTGAGCTCGGTGGCAAAGGGACGGCACAGCCGGCCCTGGCGCAGCAAATCCGCCACCAGCACCGAACGGCTGAGCGCCACCCCCTGCCCCGCCAGCACCATCTCCAGTCCCAGGTTGCCGTCGTCCACAGTGAGCTGACGACATTGGGGCAAAATGTGCTCATTACCACTCAGGGCCAGCCAGTTGGCCCAGCTCACACCGGCGTATTCGGGGCCAGCCACCAGGGGCAGGCTGATCAAATCCGCCACCCGTTGCAGGCGAGTCGCCAGCGCCGGGGCGCACACCGGAAAGGCGGTGTCGCTCATCAGCAGTTCACTGTGCAACCCGGGGTAATGTCCTTCGCCGTAACGAATGGCCAGATCCACCTCACCGGCGGCAAAATCGGCCAGCTGCTGGCTGGGTTGCAAGCGCAGTTCGAGTTGGGGGTGGGTTTCGGTAAAACGCCATAATCTGGGCATCAGCCAGCGTGCGGCCAGGGATGGCAGCACGCTGACCTGCAGCGGCCCGGCAGCGGGGTGCGCCAATCGAGCCAGGCCGCGCTCCAGAATGGCCAGGCCCTGCTCGGCAAAGGGCAGCAGGGCCTGGCCCTCGGTGGTGAGCATCATACCGCTACCCCGGCGCACAAACAGCCGGCAACCAAGGGACGCTTCAAGATTGCGGATTTGCTGACTGACCGCGGCTTGGGTCACGCACAGCTCACTGGCGGCGGCGGAGTAACTGCCGTGGCGGGCCGCCACGGCAAACACCCTTAACCCGCTTAGCCGGCGGTTGGTGACAAGCCGGGGGTTCAGCACTCAGCCCTTGTTCAGCACCGGCCGGGCATACATGGCCAGCACCCGCTCGCGCAGCTCGGTCGGCACCAGATTCATGTGCCGCTCAAAGGCCTGCCGAGTACCGGAGTCCACTTCTGCGGTCTGCCCCGCCGCCAGCAGGTTGCTGGGGAACAGGTGATAATTGGCGTGAATTTCCCGATCCAACGCCTGCGCCAGCTCATCGGCGTTGTCAAAGTCACCGCCGAGGGGCCGGCCAAAGGCCACATGCACTCGGCCCTTCTGGCCGGTAATGCCCTGCACTATGCTTTGAATGTCCTCGAACTCGCTTTTTTCATAGCGGCCGACCGTTTCCTTGGCGTGCAGCTCCCGGGCCTTGGCCACGTCACCGGGATCGTATTCGTAGGAGATGGACACCGGCACCAGGTTGAGGCTGCGAATGTAGTCGCTGAAGGGAATTTTCTGCCGCTTGCCTTCCATGTAGAACATCTTGAGGATGGCCGGATCCGTCTTGTCGTCCCCGTCCTTGGCCCGGCCTTCCTTCTGGGCGATCCAGATGGAATGACCGTCGTCGAGGGAATGCCGCAAGTAGGCGGACAGTTCGCCAAAGGCCTTCATCATTTCCCGCGGGCCCTTGGCGGAGCGCTTGACGATAAAGCTCTTGTTAAGCTTCATCAGCTCGGTGGAGCAGGGCTTGCGCAGCAGGTTGTCGCCGATGGCAATGCGCACCGTGTCCATGTCGTGGGTATACAGGCCCCAGTTGACAAAGGCCGGATCGAGGGCGATGTCCCTGTGGTTGGAGATAAACAGGTAGCCGGTGCCGGGCTGCAGGTGTTCCAGTCCGGAATAGGTCACGCCCGCCGTGGTGCTGGAAATCATCTTTTCCATGAATTTGGCCACTTCCAGCTGCACCTGGTGCACACTGGTCACATGGCGCCAGCGCCAGCCCAGATATAGCCGGATCAGCCGCTTGACCAGGCCGCCGCCCAGGCGAGACAGGCAGGCAAAACGATAGTGTGCGATGGCGCCGATAAATTCGTCGTCGGCAATCAGCCGCTCAATGGCGCCGGCGACTTCGTCATCCCGGTAAGGACGAATATCTTTAAATAAATCTGTGTCAGAAACCATGAAAGCCTTGGATCGAGGACAAAAAACCGGCCAGATTTTACACCCTTTACGCCCAAACTCTAACGATTAACCGAAAATCAGTACCAGATCATGGCCACGCAGGCGGCGGTGAGTGCGCCCATGGCACGGTTGAAGCGGCGCCAGTCGGCCTCGGTGCGCAGCCAGCGCCGCACCCGCATGCCCAGCAGGGCCCACAGGTGGCCGGTCACCATGCCAAAGAACAGAAACACCCCCAGCACCGCCAGGGCCGACGGCCAGTAATGCTCTCCGGCCAGGGTAAAGCCGCTGATGGCGGAAATGGCCATCAGCCAGGATTTGGGGTTGAGAAACTGAAACAGCGCGCCCTGACCCCAGCTCATGCTGCGCTCGCCGGCGTCGGGCGCCGACGCCATGGCGATGCGCCAGGCCAGCCATAGCAGGTAGGCACTGCCCGCCAGTTTCAGCGCCCACTGCAGCGCCGGCCACAGTTCAAACAGCCGCCCCAGCCCGAGCGCGGTCAGCAGCAGCAGGCCCTGCAATCCCAGCATGATGCCCAACAGCAAGCGCAGGCTGGCGATGTAACCAAAACGGCTGCCGGCACTGGCCAGCAGCAGGTTGTTGGGGCCGGGCGTGCCGCAGGCCGCCAGGGCAAAGCCGGCCACCGGGCCAAGCAGGGCGATATCCATGTTACCGTGTCACCATAGGAAATAAGCACCTCTGTTTTACTCGATTTTATTTTCAACGCCCAGTATTTTATTCGGCAGCGGCCCCCGATCGCCGCCTTCAATCACCAGCACAGGACACCATGATTCGCTCCAGCCAATTCCAATCTCCCTGGTGGGCCCGCAATCCGCACCTGCAGACCATACTGGCCCGCGCCCTGCACCGCTCTCGCCAGCACTGCCAGGGCGAGCGTCTGGAGCTGCCCGACGGCGACTTTGTCGATCTGGCCTGGGCCACGCCCGAGCTGGACGGCTCATCCCCGCTGGTGGTGCTGTTTCACGGCCTGGAAGGCTGCGTGCAGTCTCATTATGTGCAGGGCATGATGGCGGCGCTGCACGCGCGCGGCTGGCAACCGGTGCTGATGCATTTTCGCGGCTGCAGTGGCGAACCCAACCGGCTACTGCGGGCCTACCATTCCGGTGAAACCGAAGACCCGGCCTTTGTGCTCGACACCCTGCGCCGGCGCTTTCCCGGCCGGCCCATGGCCGCCATCGGCTATTCCCTGGGTGGCAACATGCTGATCAACTACCTGGCCCGGCACCGCCGCAACCCGCTGTCTGCCGCCGTGGTGGTGTCGGCGCCCCTGCAACTGGCGGTCTGTGCCGACCGCATTGACCGGGGGCTGTCGCGGCTGTATCAGCGCTATCTGCTGGGCCGCATGAAACACAACTGGCGCCGGCGCCTGGCCCGCCACCCCGACGCCGCCTTTCGGCCCGACGTGGGCGCCATCGCCAGCCTGCGGGAGTTTGATGAGCGCATTACCGCGCCCCTGCACGGCTTTGCCGGTGCCGACGATTACTACCATCGCTGCTCCGGCCTGCCCAGGCTGGCCGACATCGTAACCCCAACCCTGGTGCTGCACGCCGCCGACGATCCCTTTATGACCGAGGCGGTCATTCCCGAAGCGGACGTCCTGCCCCCGGCCATTACCTATGAACTCAGCCGCCACGGCGGCCATGTGGGCTTTATGCAGGGTGCGCCCTGGCGGCCGCGTTACTGGCTGGAACAACGGATTCCGGACTGGCTGGGCGGGCACTGGCCCCCAACACAGGAAAACGCATGATTATTCCCTTTCGTGATTTGCCCGAAGACACCCTGAACAATTTGATCGAGCACTTTGTACTGCAGGAAGGCACCGAATACGGCGAGCAGGACGTCAGCCTTGAACAAAAAGTATTCGAAGTAAAACAGCAACTTGAGCGGGGCGAAGCGGTCATCGTGTTCAGTGAACTGCACGAAACCGTGAACATAGTGCCCGCCGACCGCTTTGGTCACAAACCTTGACCTGAGCCCGACGCCCTGCGTATAAACACTCACAGTTTCAACAATTTTAAGGTTCGTCATGTCCGCCAAGCACCCCATCATAGCGGTGACCGGCTCTTCGGGTGCCGGCACATCGACCTCCACCGACGTGTTCCAGTCCATGTTTGCCCAGCTCGGGGTCAAGGCCGCCGTGCTCGAAGGGGACAGCTTTCACCGTTACACTCGGCCGGAGATGGACGTGGCCATTCGCCGGGCTCGGGAGCAGGGCCGGCACATCAGCTATTTCGGCCCCGAGGCCAACGACTTCGAGCTGCTGGAGCAGTTCTTCAAGGAATATGGCGACACCGGCTCCGGTCAGTTCCGCCGCTATCTGCATACCTTTGACGAGGCGGTACCCTTTAACCAGATGCCGGGCACCTTTACCCCCTGGCAGCAGCTGCCCGACGACACCAACCTGCTGTTTTATGAAGGCCTGCACGGCGGCGTGGTGACCGACGATCACAACGTGGCCCAGCATGTGGACCTGCTGGTGGGCATGGTGCCCATCGTCAACCTGGAGTGGATTCAAAAGCTCATTCGCGACACCGCCGAGCGCGGCCATTCCCGGGAGGCGGTCACCGACTCCATCGTGCGCTCAATGGAAGACTACATCAACTTCATTACCCCGCAGTTTTCCCGCACCCATATCAACTTTCAGCGGGTGCCCACGGTGGACACGTCAAACCCGTTCAGCGCCAAGATCATTCCCAGCCTGGATGAAAGCATGATGGTGATTCGCTTTCGCGGCATCAAAAACGTGGACTTTCCCTATTTGCTGGCGATGATCGACGGCTCCTTTATGTCCCGGCGCAATACCATAGTGGTGCCCGGCGGCAAAATGGGCTTTGCCATGGAGCTGATTTTACGGCCCATGCTGGAGCAATTGCTGGAGACCGGCAAAATTCGCTGAGTGCGCCCCGCGCCAGTCCAAAAGCAAAATGCCGGAGATATTCCGGCATTTTTAATGGGCGGGAGCCAATACAGTGAACTCAGGCTTCGCGAATTTCGTAAGACGAGGTAATGGTCACGGCCTTTTCCAGCATCTTGATCACCGAGCAGTATTTTTCCATCGACAATGACACCGCTCGTTCCACCTGCTTTTCCGACAGCTCGCGGCCGGTCACCACGAAATTAAGGTGAATGGAGGTAAAGACACGAGGCGGGTTTTCCGCCCGCTCGGCGCTAAGCTCCGCCTCGCAGCCGGTAATGGCCTGACGGCTTTTTTCCAGGATCATGACCACATCGATGGCACTGCAACCGCCGGCGCCCAGCAGCACCGCTTCCATGGGGCTGGCGCCCTGGCCCGGATTGGTGCCGTCCAGAATCATTTTGTGGCCGGACTCGGATACGCCCTCAAAGCACAGGTCCTGCAACCAGCTGATCTTGGCTTTCATAATTATCTCCTCCTGAAAAAGCGCATAGTAGCCTATTGCCCCGACGGGATAAAAGCGGCCCGGCTCTTGATGAAGGCTGCCAAGCCTTTTATGCTAGCCGCTCACCCACGCAACTAGGTATAAGGCCAGGCCGCAAGGACCGGGCCGACTCGAGAGGAAGACGCATGGTTATCGGCAAGCCCCAAAGTGACCCGACCCTGGAATGGTTTTTGTCACATTGCCATATTCACAAGTATCCGGCCAAGAGCTCATTGATCCACGCGGGCGAAAAGGCGGAAACCCTTTATTACATCGTCAAGGGCTCGGTCGCCGTGCTGATCAAGGATGAAGATGGCAAGGAAATGATACTGTCTTACCTGAACCAGGGTGATTTCATCGGCGAATTGGGTCTGTTTGAAGAGACCGAAAACCCGGTGCGTACCGCCTGGGTTCGAGCCAAGTCTCCCTGTGAAGTGGCCGAGATTTCCTACAAGAAGTTTCGCCAGCTGATCCAGGTGAACCCGGAGATCCTGATTCGGCTGTCGGCCCAGATGGCCACCCGGCTGCAGACCACCAGTCAGAAGGTGGGCGATCTGGCCTTCCTGGACGTGACCGGCCGCATTGCCGAAACCCTGCTGAACCTGGCGCGCCAGCCCGATGCCATGACCCACCCCGACGGCATGCAGATCAAGATCACCCGTCAGGAGATCGGCCAGATCGTGGGCTGCTCCCGGGAAACCGTGGGCCGCATTCTGAAAATGCTGGAAGAGCAGAACCTGATCACCGCCCACGGCAAGACCATAGTGGTGTTCGGCACCCGCTGAGCATTCAAGCCGTTTGTTGCAACGCCACCATAACGGTGGCGTTTTTGTTTTTTATTACGAGGAAACACCATGTCGAGCCGAGTCTATTGCATTGCCGCCTTTCAGCCCAAGCCGGGCAAGGAGCGGGAACTGTTTCGTGTATTGCAGGCGCTTGAAGCCGACACCCTGCGTGAAGATGGCTGCATTCAGTATCGAGTGACCCGCCGGCTCGACAGCCCCTTTGCCGGCGGCAGCAGTTTTCCGCTGGTGTTCAACGAGATCTGGGCCGATATGGCGAGCTTTGAAGCCCACTGCCAGCGCAGTGGCATTCAGGCATTTTTTGAGGCCCACTGCGTCAGCCCCGACGGCCTGGTGGCCGAGCACAATGTGTGCATCTACACCGACGAGCCGGAAGACTTTGACGCCCCGCGTTTTTGAATGAGCACTGACGTCGCCGGTAAACATTGCCTGCCCCAACACACCTGACTCATCAGACATAAAAATGCCGGGAAACTCCCGGCATCTAGCAAACGGCTTGTGTTGAGGCCCGCCCCTTTGTTCGACTGACGCCGAGCTTAATCCACCAGGCCGTAGTCGTCGCGCAGAATGGCGATAATGTCGGCCTTGGGATTGTCGGAAAGTTCCAGTTTTCGGCCGGTGATTTTCTCGGCGATACCCACATAGGTGCTGGAGATTTTCATCAGCACGTCCACCGGCAGGGCGTTGTCACGGGCCAGGGCCTCACGCTCGGGCATGCGCTCCTTGTTGAGCAAAATGTCCGGGTCGGGGAAATGCTTGAGCAGCAACTGACGGAAGTCCTCTTTCGAGTTTTCCACGATGCGCCCTTCCCGGTAGGCCGGACCATCCCAGATGCGGGACGAGTCGGGAGTGCCCACCTCGTCCATGTAGATCAGCTTTTCATTGCCCTCGTCATCGGTGACATAACCAAACTCGAACTTGGTATCCACAAACACCTGATCGATCTTGGCAAGCTCCTGGCTTATCACCTCAAAACCTTCCTTCAGCAGACGCTCATAGCGGGCGATGTCGTCCTGGCTTTTAAAGTTAAAGGCGGCGAAGTTGTCTTCAATATTTTGCCGAGTGATGTTGACGTCATCCGCTTCCGGCACCCCGGGAATGCCCTTGAGAATGCCCTTGGTGGACGGGGTCATCAGCAGCTCGGGCAGCTTCTGATCCTTTTTCAGGCCCTCGGGCAGGCGAATGCCGCAGAACTCCCGCTCGCCCTTTTCATAGCTGCGCCACATGGAGCCGGTGATGTACTGGCGGCAGATGGCCTCGATTTTCACCGGCGTGGCCTTTTGCACGATCCACACAAAGGGATGGGGAATATCGAGAATGTGACTATCGGCCAATCCCTGCTCCCTGAACAGACGAAACCAGTGATTGGAGATGGCGTTGAGCGCCGCGCCCTTACCGGGCACACCGTTCAGGCCCTCTTCGCCATGCCAGATGCAGTCAAAGGCGGAGATGCGATCGCTGATCACCATGATCGCCAGGGGGGCATCGGGGGCCACCTTATAGCCTTTTTCCCGAATCAGCCGGCGGCTGTCTTCTTCGGTCAGCCAGTAAACGGAGCGCACCTTGCCGCTGTGCACCGGCTGGCGGGTTCGAATGGGAAGATCGTTGTTAACGGCCAAAACCTTGTCTGCGAGGCTCATCACTTGTGTCCTGTGTGTGGAGTATTGAAGCGTCGCTGCCCACCGGCCCGGCGTTGTTGTGGAGTTATTAAGAGGGACGGCGCCAACAGCGCCGCCATTCTACCAGATGTGGGAAACCGGCAATAGCCGCGCCAGCAGCTCGCTCAGCCCGGGTTGTGCCGGCGCCAGCCACCAGCTACCGGCCAGCAGCGCCAGCAACAGCAGGTTGGGCAGCGGCGCCGGCCACTCTATGAGTTTGAGCGCGGTGCCGAATGACTTCTTGATGCGCCGCCCTTCCAGATCAATGCTGTACAGCTCATCCAGCAGCAGGTGAATGCAGGCCCCGAGAAACACAAACAAGCCGGTAAGCCAGGCCATGTCAGCGTCAAGCCCGAACAGCCGCTCCCCCAGCACCACGGTCACCAGGCCAAACACCCCATTGGCCAGCAGGGAATGCAGGCTGGCCCGGTGCACGGTAAAACGGGCGAAGGCCCAGCACAGCGGGTAGCGCACCAGTGCATAGCCCACCGCCCCCAGCACCAGGGTGTCGACCAGCGACAGGTGCTGCTGACCAAACAGCAGCGCCAGCATGGCCGCCAGGCCGCCGAACAGCCGAAAGACAATGTCCAGCGACCGGGAAGAGTCCGAGTCCATGTCCGGCAATATGCCCCCCAGACTGCCCGCCAGCCACAACAGCGCGCCTTCGGCCGGGTTGGCCTCGCCGGCCCACACCATGCCGGCGGCCAGCAGGCCGCTGGCCGCGCTCGCCACCTGAATATGGGTTCTGAAATTCGCCATCGACCACATTACCCCGGCGTCATAAAAGAGGCCGAGTCTAGCACGAGGGTACTGGACAAAAAAACAGGGGCTGCCTTGGCAGCCCCTGTGGTGGTGCAATCATGCGACCAGATTGGTCCGGCTCAGAAGTTGAGCTGCCCCTCCAGCACATAGGTACGGCCGGGCATGGGCAGGCGGCCCACCGGGCTGACATCAACACCGCGGAAGTAGGCGTCGTCATCCAGCAGATTATTCACCCCCAGACCCACATTCAGGGTCATGTCGTTACCGAGGGGGATGTCCCGACCCAGGCGAGTGTTAACCAGGGTGTAGGACGGCAGCTCGCCGGCACTGCCATTGGCCGTCTCCTCGACGGTATTGGCGGCATCGCTAAAGCTTTTTGATGTATAGGATGCGGTGGCACTGGCGGTCCACAGACCGGTGCGATAAACGGCGTCGGCGCTGACGTGATGGCGCGGTGCGTTGGGCAGGTCCTTACCATTGTTGTCGCCGCTCAACTGCTCGCTGTCGAGGAAGGTATAGCCCAGGCCCAGTTCGAGCTCGCTCACGGGCGACCAGCGCCCTTCCAGCTCAATGCCCTGTTGGCGGGTTTCACCCAGGTTCTCATACACACTCTCGGTCCTGTTGAACTGGATCTGATCCTCGTAGTCGATCCGGAACAGGGTGGCGGTGGTCTGCAGGTTGCTGTAAGGCTGCCAGCGGGCGCCCAGCTCGTAGTTCCAGGCGGTTTCGTTGGCGACAGCCCCCTCACGGATCACCTGGGCGGTCTGTACCGGTACCAGGGAGCGCTGCACATTAGCGAACAGGAACACCTTATCGGTGGCCTGCAGGCCCACGGTCAGGCCCGGCAGCCATTCTGAAGCGTGGTTGTCGCTGATGGCGCCGGAGTTATCATCCCGGTAATCGGTGCGCACTTCTTCATAACGAATGCCCGGAGTAACGGCCAGGCGATCATCCCATAGCTTGATGGTATCGCTGACATAAGCGGCGTAGGCATTGGTGGTAAAATCCCAGTCCCGCACGGTATCGTTATAGCTGCCATCGGCCAGGGTCAGGCGGTTAACATCGAACTCCACCTCTTCACGCACATAGCGGCCGCCCAGCATAATGGTATGGTTATCCAGCTGTTTGGTGATGCGCGGCTCGGTACCATAAACATGGAAAAGACGGGGTGAGTCCGCCACATGGCTGCTGGTTGCCTCAGGATCGGCCCAGTTGCCACCAGACGTCAGATCCTGACCAAAGAAGAAAGTACGATCTGCCCGATGGGCAAAGTTACGCCACTGGAATTCGACATCATCACTGGGGGTATGAATCCAGGTCAGGGTAGCCCGCCACATATCGGCATCATAACCATCGTGAGGACGCTGAGACTGGTTGCGATCCGACTGGTAGGCCGCCGGGCTCAGGGCACCGGGCAAATCGGCGGTCACATCGTAATACTGCAGCTGGGCCTTGAACTCGTTAATGTCGTCGGCGAAATAGTCGACATCGAGGATGTAGTTCTGCACCTCGGTATCGGAATGATCCCGAAAGCCGTTGCCCTTCAGCAGGTTGGCCTGAAACTGCAGGCCCAGGTTATCGGTGACGAAGCCACCCGCACGATAGTAGGTATCGGTGAGCACATGGCCGGTATCTTCGGCGATCAGCAGGCGTTCGCGCAGGGTCTGTTCAAAGGCATTGGGAATGGGTCTGGTCACCAGGTTGAGCACGCCGCCCACGTTGTTAGGGCCATAGTGCACGGCGGCACCGCCCCGGGCGATATCCACCGCCTCCAGGCTGGGCAGGGTCACCGGAAACAGCGACACGCCCACATTGGTATAGGGACCGATGGCCACCGGGTAACCGTCCACCAGCAGTTGCACTCGTTCGCTGCGCAGCGGGTTGAGGCCGCGTACCCCGATATTGGGCAGAATGCCGGTGCCGGTTTCGTCCAGCACCTGAACACCGGGCACTCGGCGCAGGGCGTCTTCCAGGTTGAGGGCGCCACGCTCGTGCAATTCTTCGCTTTCCACCACGTTGCGGGCACCGGTGTAAGTCTTGACGGCTTCCTTGCTGGGGGCACCCAGCCAATCCCCTTCCACCACAATCTGATCCAGTTCAGTGCTGGCGACTTCTTCGGCGGACAGCGGCAAGGCCGGCATCAGTGCCAGGCTGACCAGAATACTTAACGGACGACGGCTGAAGCCGGCCACGGCAGGCTTCACAATCCCTGTAGATGACATAAACAAAACCCAAATGATAATGATTGACTCTTAGTGTTTGGGTATTGTTTTTTATGTGACCTTTCATTTCAATAAAAAATTGAACTTTTTTGAATTTCTGTGACGACTTACCTGGCCGTGCCCCGCGCCAGGGCATGATGAACACCGTCTTCATCCCGCAGAATACGGGCGTCCACTCCGAACACCTCGGCCAGCAGGGCCGGCGTCAGCACCTCGGCTGGACTGCCTTCTCGCACCAGACGGCCCGCCCGCATCACCACCAGGTGCTGGGCGTAGCGGGCCGCCTGATTCAGCTCATGCAGCGACATCAGCACCGACAACCCCTGCTCCCGATGCAGCTGCCCCAGCAGCTCCAGGGTTTCCAGCTGGTAGCCCCAGTCCAGGTAGGTAGTAGGCTCGTCCAGCAGCAGCAGGCCGGCCTGCTGGGCCAGGGCCATGGCGATCCACACTCGCTGCTGCTGGCCACCGGACAGGCTGCGCAGCGGCTTGTCGGCCAGCTCGGCCACGCCGGTCTGGCCCATGGCCCAGTCCACCCGGTCGAGATCTTCCTGCCCGGGACGGCGCCACAGCCCCAGGTGAGGGTAACGCCCCAGCATCACCAGCTGGCGCACATGAATTTCATCCGGTGCCGTGGGTTGCTGAGGCATAAAGGCTAGCCGCCGGGCCAGGGCCTGCCGGGGCCACTGCGCCAGCTCTCGCCCCTGCAGGCGAATGCTGCCGGCCTGGGGCCTGAGCAGTCCGGCCAGCCCCTTGAGCAGGGTACTCTTGCCGCAACCATTGGGCCCCAGCAGGGCACAGACGCCGGGTTCCAGCTTGAGGCTGATGCCGTTGACGATGGCTTGCTGGCCGGCGCGCCCCTGGCCATAGCCAAGGCTGAGGTTGTCGATTTCCAGCATGTTCATACCTTGCGATTGAGCAAATAAAGAAAGAAGGGGCAACCGATAAGGGCGGTCACCACCCCCACCGGTAACTCGAACGGGCTCATCACCACTCGCCCCAGGGTATCGCCGGCCACCACCAGTAAGGCGCCCAGCCAGATGCAGCCCCACAACTGATCGACAATGCGGTTGGGATAAAGCCTTCGGGCCAGCCAGGGCACCAGAATGCCGACAAAGCCGACCGGGCCGCTCATGGCCACGGCGCTGGCCGCCAGGGCCACCGCCAGCGTCAGCATCAGGCCGTTCCAGCGGGTCACGTTAAAGCCCAGGGTCTGCGTTTTTTGAGCATCCAGGCTGAGCAGCAGCATGGGCCGGGACAGCAGGGTTACCAGGGGCAGCAGCACCAGGCTCCAGGGCAGCAGGGCCCACAGCCGCTCCCAGCCGGCACCATACAGGGTGCCCGCCAGCCAGAGAATAATCACCTCGCTGCTGGCCTGCCCCCACAACACCAGGGCGCCCATCAGCAATGCCGAAAAGAGGGCGGCGCAGGTGGCGCCCACCACCGCCAGCCGCACCGGGCTGAGTCCGGTGCGGCGCCACAGCCACCACAGCAAGGCCCCCGCCAGCAGGCCGCCCGTCAGGGTCAGCCAGGGTAACCAGGCCAGGGTGACCGGCACCAGCTGGTAGGCGGTATCCTGTCCCATCAACCGGCCCAGCACGACAAACACAATGACCGCCGCCAGGCCGCTGCCGGAGGAAATGCCCAGCACCCCGGCATCGGCCAGGGGGTTGCGGGTGATCAGCTGCAGCAGGTAACCGGCCAGGGCAAAATGCGCACCAACCAGGCCTCCCAGCAGCACCCGGGGCAGGCGGTAATCGAGCACCACCCGCTGCAGGTGCGCACCGGCTTCACCGGCCATCAATTCGATCAGGTTGCCGGACTGCACCTGCACCGCTCCCTGCACCAGGGCGGTCAGGGCAGCCAGCAACAGCAGCAGGGGCAGTCCCAATACCGACAGCAGCCGCGTCATAGCTTTTCCCTTACCATCAGTTGCAACAACAGGGGCCCGCCCAGCAGGGCGGTCATGACTCCTAACGGAATCTCCTGGGCGGTACCGGGCAGCCGGGCCAGCACATCGGCCCCCATCAGCAGCACCCCGCCCAGCAGCAGGCACAGTCCAAAGGGTTGCCGCCGCTCCGGCCAGAGAAAGCGCACCAGGTGTGGCGCCAGCAGCCCCACAAACCCGATGGGGCCGGCCACCGCCACCGTTGAGGTGGCCAGCAGGGTCGCCAGCAGCAAATACCAGGCGCGCCAGCGCGCCGGCCGAATTCCCAGGCTGAGGGCCATGTCATCGCCATTTTCCAGCACCGCCAGGTTGCGCCGGGTCAGCCACAGCGCCAGCAGGGCCGGCACCACACACCACAGCAACAACTGCAGCTGTGGCCAGCTGCGTCCGGCCACGCCCCCCGCCATCCAGAACAGAAACTCGCCGGCGTCCGCCTCCGCCCGCAGTAACAGGGTGGTGGTCAGGCCGCCACAGAGGGCGGTAACCGCCACCCCGGCCAGCACAATACGGGTAGGTTGCAGCTGTCGTCCCCCCGCCAATAACAGGGTCAGCAGGCCGGCCACCAAGCCGCCGGCCATTGCCAGCCAGGGGGTCAGACCAATACCGGCCTGCCCCAGCAAAATGCCGGCGACCACCGCCAGCGCCGCGCCGGCAGACACGCCGGTCAGGGCGGGAGACGCCAGCGGGTTGCGGCTGACCCGCTGCATCACCAGGCCAGACAATGCCAGACAACCGCCCACCACAAAGGCCAGCAGTGCCCGGGGCAGGCGCAATTCCCACACCACCACCTGGGCCAGGCCATCGCCCTGCCCTTGCAGCGCGGCCCACAACCGTTCCGTACCGAGAGGGACATGACCCGCCGCCAGTCCGCCCCACAACAGCAGCGGCATCATGGCCGCCAACAGCAGTTGCAACTTCATGAGAACGGCTTGACCGCCAGCTCGGCCGGCAAGGCTGTCGGGGCCTCAAACAATGCCGGATAGGCCAGGTGCCCCAGCTGTTGCAATATGAGCGTACGAGCAATGGGACCGCCCCCTTCCTTCCAGTGGTACCCCACCGAGTAGACGCGCTGGTTCTTGACCGCCTTCAGGTATTTCCACAACGGATTTTTGACGAAGGCCCTGGGCTGGGCGCTGGGAAACAACACCAGAATATCCGGATCGGCGGCCAGCAGCTGCTCAAGGGGCATGCGAAAGCCAAAGGGCAGCTTGCCCGGCCATTCGGGGCTGGCACCGGCCACGTTGTTCAGGCCCAGGGCCGAGGCCAGCTCCACCGGCAGAAAGTGATCGTAATAGACAAAGGGCTGCTCACTGGCGGTGACCAGCATGGCAATGCTTTGCCCGCTTCGCTCGCCTATCCGTTCCGCCATTTGCGCCAGGGTTTGCTCGAACTCCCGGTTGAGTTCCTCGGCCTGCTGGGGCTTGCCCACCAGGGTACCGATGTCGGTCACCGCCTTCAGGCTGTCTTTCAGGGTCAGATCATCAAAGGCCGCGTAGGGCGCGATGGCCTGCAGCCTGTCGGCATGAGATTCGGTGTAACGGCGCACCGCCAGTACCAGATCCGGCGCCTGCTCGGACAACAACTCCAGATTGGGCTGTCCTCGCGCGCCCAGGCTCACCGCCTGCGACACTCCCTGTCCCAGGTAAGTGGGCCTGTCCTGCCGGCCGAACTGGGTTACCGCCACCGGGGTTTCCCCCAACGCTACCAGGGCATCGGCGGCAAAGGCGGACACCGCGGCCGAACGGCTCGCCGGCTGCGCCAGGGTAATGTCAGCCCCTCTGTCATCGGTAATGCTCACCTCGGCCTGTGCCTGGCAGGCCAGGCTACCCAGCAACAGCGCCGTGAAGATAAACCTCATTCGAAACCTCTCCCTACATCGAATCGACCAGGAAGTTTAAAGCAAACGTGAATCAAAATCAGTTGGCTTGTTATACATTTGGCCAACCGGTCATCATCGGGATCAAAAAAGGCTGCCGAGGCAGCCCTTTAGGAGTATCAACCGGTGATTTTCAGTGACTGGGCAGCAGCCCCGCCGGCACCAAGTGGCTGAGCACGTTGGCCTTGAGCAGGGTGTTGGCCTGTTCGATATCGGGGCCAAAGAAACGATCCTTGTCGTAGTAGCTCACCCGTTCGCGCAGGGTCCGGCGCGCCTGTTCCAGCAATTCTGTGGTCTTCATGCCGCCACGGAAGTCCAGGCCCTGACAGGCCGCCAGCCATTCAATGGCCAGCACGCCCCGAGTGTTCTCCACCATGTCCCACAGCCGGCGACCGCCGTTGGGAGCCATGGACACATGGTCTTCCTGGTTGGCGGAGGTGGGCAGTGAGTCCACCGAGTGCGGGTGCGCCAGCGCCTTGTTGTCGGACGCCAGCGCCGCCGCCGACACCTGGGCGATCATAAAGCCGGAGTTGACCCCGCCGTTTTCCACCAGGAAGGGCGGCAGCCCCGACATATGGGTGTCCATCATCAGCGACACCCGGCGCTCGCTCAGGGAGCCGATTTCGGCAATGGCCAGGGCCAGGTTGTCGGCGGCCATGGCCACCGGCTCGGCGTGGAAGTTGCCACCGGAGATAACGTCGTTGTCGTCGGCAAACACCAGGGGGTTGTCGGACACGGCGTTGCCTTCAATCAGCAACACTTCGGCGGCCTGACGCAGTTGGGTCAGGCAGGCGCCCATCACCTGGGGCTGGCAGCGCAGGGAGTAGGGATCCTGCACCTTGGCGCAATTCACGTGGGAACGGCTGATCTCGCTGGCCTCGCCCAGCACATGGCGATAGGCGGCGGCGGCATCGATCTGTCCTCGCTGGCCGCGCACGTCGTGAATGCGCGGGTCAAAGGGACGGCGGGAGCTGAGCGTGGCCTCCACGGTGAGGCCGCCCACGGCAATGGCGCCGGCGAACAAATCCTCCGCCTCGAACAGGCCGCGCAGGGCAAAGGCGGTGGACACCTGAGTGCCGTTAAGCAGCGCCAGGCCTTCCTTAGGGGCCAGCCCCATGGGTTTGAGGCCGGCGATCTCCAGCGCCTGGCCGGCGCTGATGATCTCGCCTTGATAGCGGGCCTGGCCCTCGCCCAGCAGCACGCAGCTCATGTGCGCCAGCGGTGCCAGATCCCCTGAAGCACCCACGGAGCCCTTGCCGGGAATGCAGGGATAAACCTCATGGTTGACCAGGGCCATCAGGGCTTCCAGCACTTCCAGGCGAATGCCGGAAAAGCCCCGGGCCAGGCCGTTGATCTTGAGCACCATGATGAGGCGCACCAAGTCGTCGCTCACCAGCGTGCCCAGGCCGGTAGCGTGGGACAGCA
The DNA here is from genome assembly GCF_011319775.1 of Oceanimonas sp. MB9. Classification (NCBI taxonomy): domain Bacteria; kingdom Pseudomonadati; phylum Pseudomonadota; class Gammaproteobacteria; order Aeromonadales; family Aeromonadaceae; genus Oceanimonas; species Oceanimonas sp. MB9. The sequence continues at coordinate 90,578 of NZ_VFBE01000004.1, forward strand.
CCAGGGAACGCTGCAGGGTTTCCAGATCCTCGGGTTTGATCCGTGTGTTGGCCAGCAGGCCAAAGCCGGTGTTGATGCCGTACACGGTGCGGTCTTCCGCTACCATACGGTTCACACAATCCACCGAAGCCTGAATGGCACCATGGGTGGATGGTTCCAGACTCAGTTTGACCGGTTGCTCATAAGCCAGGCGCATTTCCGCCAGAGTCATTTTTCCGGGGTTGATTGCAATGTTTGACATCAGTTGACTACCTCAGGAATTTAGTTGAGGAAACAGCCGGCATAGTGCCGCTAACGATTTTTCATTTCGCAGAAACTCATAGGTTGCGCGAATATCCAGGTGCAGCGAGTGCTCTTCTTCATAGAAGGCAACACGCTCTCTCAGCTGACGCCAGGCCAATCCGGTGCCGCTGCCAAATAACGGTTGTTCAATAAAATCAAATGCCTGAGCGGCCAGTAGATATTCGATGGCCAGCACGTAAAAGGCATTTTCCAGGGCTTTGTCGAGCTTTAATGCACTGCTTTCCCCCAAGCTCAGGTGGTCTTCCTGCAATCCAGAGGTCAAATAGTTGTCGGTCACAGCCGGTTGTGCCAGACGCCTGTTGTCAGCAACCAGTGAGGAGGCCGAATATTGCGCTATCATCATGCCGGACTTAACACCGCTGCCATGGGTCAGGAAGGGCGGCAACTTATTTGCCTGAGGAGTAACCAGACGGAAACTGCGCCGTTCAGAAATAGAACTCCACTCACAAACGGCTATCGCCAGGAGATCACAGGCCATGGCGACGGACTCTCCGTGAGGGTTGGCCTGGGAGATGACTCGATAGCCCTCCTCTTCCTTTACCACCATGGGGTTATCGGTGACTGAATTCAGCTCGGCATTCACCTGCCGAGCGGCATGTGCCAGCTGATCACGACAAGCCCCGTGCACTTGAGGCATGGATCTCAGGCTGAGCGCATCCTGTAGATGCTCCCCCTGACTGCGAGCCAGCACTTGGCTGTCCTGCAATAACAGTCGCAAATTCTCACCACTTTGCTGAACTCCCTTGTGTGCCTTGCGTTGAATCACCGCAGGCGACAAGGCATCAAGCTGCCCCCGCAAAGCCTCAAAACTCATGGCGCCAATCACATCGGCCCATGATGCCAGCCGGGAGGCGTCGGCCAGTGTCAAACAAGCAAGGCCGGTCATGGCCGGCGTGCCGTTGACCAGGCTGAGTCCATCCTTGGGGCCGAGTACCACTGGTGCCATACCGACAGCATCCAGTGCTCGCCGGGCCGGCATTGACTGACCGCGATACTCGACGTCCCCCTCGCCTATCAGGGCCAGTCCGATATGCGCCATATGACTCAGGTAGCCAACGGATCCTTGGGCTGGCACTCGAGGCACGACATCTTCATTGAGCAGGCGTATCAGCCCTTCAACGACCGCAGTACTAACTCCGGAACAACCATGGCTGTAGTTGATCACCGCCGCACACATAATGGCGCGAACTTGCTCCCGTTTTAATGGATCACCAATACCACAGGAGTGACTCATCAAGGTATGCCAGGAGAGTTGCTGTAGTTGATTGCGTTCAAGCACCACATGGCACAGCGCACCCAGGCCGGTATTGATGCCGTAGTAGGGATGACCGGAATCGGCAAATCTCTCAACGGCCTGGCGGGCTGAGTTGACCCTCTCCCAGGCGCCGGCAGACAGAGAAAGCTGAACGCCCTCACGAGCTACCCGCACAACATCCCGCCAAACTGCGGGCTGCTCGCCAAAAATGACCGAAGCTGGCTGATTACTCATGCAGGCCTCCTGGAAGCAGCTCAGCTTCCTGCTGTTCGCCGAGCCCGTTGTCTTTTTTGGTAATAAATACCCTGATACTGGACACCACGATCAACACGAACAGAAACAGGACGGTAAAGCCACCGGCCGCGGCGAGATATTTGATGCCATCGACACCTTGGGCACCTCCACCAAAAGCCACCATAATGTAGGCAATCACGCTTATCGACAGGCCCCAGATCACCTTCTGTGCTCTGGGCGACTCCTCGTCTGCATCGATATTTTTGGTACAGATGGTTGCGATGGTGGACGACATGGAATCGGCAGCGGTAGCAAAGGAAATAATCAAGGTGAAAATCGCCAAGGGAACCAGTACAACCGAAAAGGGCAAGTGTTGCAAGAAGCCCCAAAGGCCCGATACAGCCCCATTCTCGGAAACCACACTAATCAGATCCAGGGTGCCGTCCAACTGCCACTTAAGGGCAGAGCCTCCCCAAATAGCAAACCAGATAAGGCCGAATACAGAAGGCAGGATCCAATTGATGAGTAAAAACTCACGCAGAGTACGGCCATAGGAGATACGAGCCAGAAACAGCCCCATCAGAGGAGCGTAGGCAATCCAGATGGACCAGTCGTACATGGTCCACCAGGTAACCAGCGCCTCACCACCGGATTCCTTGGTATCGAATGCCCACAAAAAGAAATTGTCCAGCCAGTAACCCAGGCTGGTCACCGACAGGCTGAAAATATAGCTAACGGGCCCAACGAGCAGCAGGATGATCACAAAGGCATAGAAGATATAGGCGTTGATCGACGAAAGAAACTTGATGCCCCGCTTCAGCCCTGATAATGCAGAAGTAATAAAGATGGCAGCAATGACCAGCGTCAGTACCAGCCAAGTGACAGGGCTGGATGCAATGCCATACTCAGCTTCAATGCCCGAACTGATCAAAGCCAAGCCTGCGCCCAGAGAGGAAGCCAGCCCCAGAGCAATGGCCAGCACCGAAATGATATCGATCAGAGAGCGCACTACCGGTTTTCGGTTTTTGCTGCCAATAACCGGAGAGATGGTAGAAGCAATGGAGAAAGCCTGCTTACGGTTATAATGCATATAACCGATCATCAGACCGACAATAGAATAGATGGCGTAGGGAATGAAACTCCAGTTATGAAAGCTTCTGGCGATGGCAAAAATTGCGGCTTCGGCGCTATTGGGAGAAAAAGACTGGTTACCGATTTCCCCGTAGATATTCCCCATGTAGATGATGGGCTCATTCACCGAATAGGTAACGACGCCGGTTGCGATTCCTCCGGTCAGCGCCATGGCAAAATTGGATGCCATCGAAAACTTAGGTTTGGCATTTTCCCCACCCAAACGAATATCACCGGCCTTGGAAAAAAAGATGTAGCCCACCACTGCCAATGCCGAAACCGCCAGCAGCTGGTAAAGCCATGCAAAATCAGAAAGTGAAAAGTAGAAAATATCCTTGGCTACCTTCACCAGTAATTCATTGTTGATAAGCCCTACGGTTACAGCGAACAGAACGATCGCAAAAGCGGGGACAAACACCCCGACATTAAGACTTTTCTTTCCGTTTACAGACATGATGCCTTCCTTGTACACATTGCATCGAAACCGGAACGAGAGCCGACACTACAGGCCGGCTCCCTTTTTACGACAAACTACGTGCTACCGGTCTGTACTCAGCGCGCATTCACCATGGGCAGATCCAGGTCCTGCTCGTGGGCACAGTCGATGGCAATATCGTAGCCGGCATCGGCATGGCGCATGACGCCGGTGCCCGGATCGTTACGCAGTACTCTGGCCAGGCGGGCATCGGCGGCATCGGTGCCGTCGGCCACGATCACCACGCCCGAGTGCTGGCTGAAGCCCATGCCCACACCACCACCGTGATGCAGCGACACCCAGGTGGCACCGCCGGCGGTGTTCAGCAGGGCGTTCAGCAGCGGCCAGTCGGACACCGCATCGGAGCCGTCTCGCATGGCTTCGGTTTCCCGGTTGGGGCTGGCCACGGAGCCGGAGTCCAGGTGATCCCGGCCAATGACGATGGGCGCCTTGAGCTCGCCGTTTTTGACCATGTCATTAAAGGCCCGACCCAGACGGGCCCTGTCCTTGAGGCCCACCCAGCAGATCCGCGCCGGCAGTCCCTGAAAGCTGATCCGCTCCCGGGCCATGTCGAGCCAGTTGTGCAGGTGCGGATCGTCGGGGATCAGCTCCTTCACCTTGGCATCGGTCTTGTAAATGTCTTCCGGATCGCCGGACAGCGCCACCCAGCGGAACGGGCCTATGCCTTGGCAGAACAGCGGGCGAATATAGGCCGGTACGAAGCCCGGGAAGTCAAAGGCATTCTCCACCCCTTTTTCCTTGGCCATCTGACGAATGTTGTTGCCGTAGTCGGTGGTGGCCGAGCCCCGCTCCTGCAACGCCAGCATGGCGCGCACCTGAATGGCCATGGACTCCTTGGCGGCATCCACCACCGCGGCCTCGTCCTTCAGACGCATGTCGGCGGCGTGCTCCATGGTCCAACCTTTCGGCAGGTAGCCGTTCAGCGGGTCGTGGGCGCTGGTCTGGTCGGTAGTCACGTCGGGCACTATGCCGCGCTCCACTATTTCGGGGAAGATGTCGGCACAGTTGCCGAGCAGGCCCACGGACACCGCCTCACCCTTGGCCTTGGCTTCGTCAATCATCCCCAAGGCTTCATCCAGGCTGTAGGCCTTCTTGTCGACATAACGGGTGCGCAGGCGGAAGTCGATGCGGGTCTCGTCGCATTCCACTGCTATACAGCTGAAGCCGGCCATGGTGGCGGCCAGCGGCTGGGCTCCGCCCATGCCGCCCAGACCGCCGGTGAGGATCCAGCGGCCTTTGGCTTCGCCGTTGAAGTGCTGCTTGGCCATGGCCACAAAGGTTTCGTAGGTGCCCTGCACTATGCCCTGAGAGCCGATGTAGATCCAGGATCCGGCGGTCATCTGGCCGTACATCATCAGGCCTTTTTTATCGAGCTCGTTAAAATGCTCCCAGTTGGCCCAGTGGGGCACCAGGTTGGAGTTGGCCAGCAGCACGCGGGGCGCATCGGCGTGGGTTCTGAACACGCCCACCGGCTTGCCGGACTGGATCAGCAGGGTTTCGTCATCTTCCAGCCGGGTCAGCACCTCGGCAATGCGATCGAAGCAGGGCCAGTTGCGGGCGGCGCGGCCGATGCCGCCATACACCACCAGATCCTCGGGGCGCTCGGCCACGTCCGGGTGCAGGTTGTTGTGCAGCATGCGGTAGGCGGCCTCGGTGAGCCAACTCTTGCAGATTTTATTGACGCCGGTAGGCGCCTTGATGACGCGGCTGGGGTCGTGACGGTTGCTGTGCTGAGACATGAAAAATTCCCTCTCTTATGGTGCCAATGTATGGATCAATCGAGCCGCCAGACGGGCCGTGTGGCCGTCCACGTCGTACTCGGGGTTGAGTTCTGCCAAATCCGCCAGCCGCAGCTTGCCGCTGGCGTGAATGTGTTCAATCAGGGGCTCGATCACTTCCAGCCCCACGCCCCGGGGCGCCGGCGCACTCACGCCGGGGGCCTGGGCGGCGGGAAAGACATCGATATCCACGGTCAGGTAAAGGTGATCGCAGTTCGCCATAAAGCCGTTGAGCGCCTCGATCAGCGCCGGCAGGGCGGCGGCGGTCATGGCCTTGTCTTCCCGCACCAGCACCCCCAGCCGCTCGGCCCGGGCAAACAGCGCCTGGGTATTGGCGGCCCGACTGACCCCCAGACAGGCGTAGGCAAAAGGCCAGTCGCGCTGATCGCAGGCGTTGGCGATCTGAGCAAAGGGGGTGCCCGACGACACCACGAACTGCGGATCCCGCAGATCGAAGTGGGCATCGAAATTGATGATGCCGATGCGCGGGCACTGCTCCGTCTTCGCCAGATGCTTTGCCAGGCCGCTCCAGGAGCCAAACGCCACCTCGTGACCGCCGCCCATCACGATGGGAAAGTGGCCGGCGGCCAGGCTGTGCGCCACCCGCTCCGCCAGCGCCCGATGAGCGCCCTCCAGATCCTCGCCCTGGCACACCACGTCTCCGGCATCATAGGCCGGCGCACTCTGGTGCCAGGCCAGCGGACCCAGGGCCCGGCGCAGGGCCGCGGGACCGCCGGCGGCGCCTGTCCGGCCCTTGTTGCGGCGCACGCCTTCGTCGCTGCAAAAGCCCACCAGGGCGGTGCCCGGGGCCGCGCCTTCGGTCAGCGGCTGCACTCGCTGGTGCCAGCGCGGGCTGTTGGTTTCCGGATCAATGCGTCCGCTCCAGTTGCTCATATCTATACTCATGTCGGATCTCCCGCGACCATGCGTTGATTCAGGGTCGGCAGGCCCACGCTGTAGGCCAGCTCCGCCGGGTTGCTGGTGTTCCACAGACACAGATCCGCCCGCAGCCCGGGAGCAATGCGCCCGATCTGTTGATGCAGCCCCAAGGCGCGAGCGCCGTGGGCGGTGACCCCGCTCAGGGCTTCCAGCGGCGTGAGCCGGAACAGGGTGCAGGCCATGCTCAGCATCAGTTTCAGGCTGAAAATCGGCGAGGTACCCGGGTTGGCGTCGGTGGCCAGGGCCATGGGCACCCCATGGCGGCGCAACAGCTCAATGGGCGGCACTCTGGTTTCGCGCAGCATGTAAAAGGCGCCGGGCAACAGGGTGGCGACCGTGCCGGCCTCGGCGAGAGCAATAACTCCGGCTTCGTCCAGGTATTCGATATGATCTACCGACAGGGCCCCGGCCCGGGCCGCAGCGGCGCTGCCGCCCAGATTGGACAGCTGCTCGGTGTGACCCTTGATGGCCAGACCATGAGCCCTGGCGGCGACATAGACCCGCTGACACTGCGCCACCGAAAAACCGATGCCCTCGCAGAACACATCCACCGCATCCGCCAACCCTTCGGCGGCCGCCGCCGGAATCATGCGGTTGCACACCAGATCTATATAGCCGTCGGCATCGTCCTTGTATTCCGGTGGCAGGGCATGGGCTCCAAGCAGGGTGGTTATCACCCGCACCGGCCGCTCACGCCCCAGCCGGCGGGCCACCCGCAGCATCTTGAGTTCGTCTTCCACGGTCAGGCCGTAACCGGACTTGACCTCCACCGTGGTCACGCCGTCACTCATCAGCGCCTCAAGGCGCGGCAGCGCGGCCTGGTACAGCTCCTCTTCGCTGGCCTCGCGGGTGGCGCGCACCGTGCTGAGAATGCCGCCGCCGGCGCGGGCGATCTCTTCATAACTTTTACCCTCGAGCCGGGCCTCAAACTCACCGGCGCGGCTACCGCCAAACACCAGGTGGGTATGGCAGTCCACCAGCCCCGGGGTCAGCACCCGGCCCTCGGCGTCGATCACCTCACCGGCCGCCGGTTCGCCGACCAACAGTTCGCTCATCGGGCAGACCCGCTCGATCAGGCCGTTTGTTACCGCTACCGCCATGGGCTCGGCGGCGGTGGCCAGGCCGTCAAACAGGGTGACGTTGATCCAGAGACGATCCGGTTGCGACATGACAGACTCCTCGCATGAATATTTGTATATACATTTATACATTCCACCCCGGTATGGCAAGTCCAATTTGGCATTACCGCCGATTAATTGACAAGGATCACATCATAAATAAACGACTTATTAACAATGGACCGGTTTATGTATATACATTAGACATCATTTACAGGGAGGTTTTCTCAATGCAGTACGCCACCACCGAGTCCCGCACTTCCCTGCGGGCCACCCTTCGCCTGCTGGGACTCAGCGCCGTGGGCATCCTCATCTTTTTTATTCCCGTCACCCTGCAGGGCAAGACCAGTATTCCGCTGGATCACATGGTGGGCTGGTTGCGCACTGCAATGGGGGAAACCGGGGCCGGCTGGTATGCCATGGCCATGATACTGGCCGGGGCGGTCTATCCGCTGATCAGCGGCCAATGGCGGCGAAGCCAGACCGATCGCATCTTTCTGCTGCTGAAGTGGCTGGGCGTCATCGCCGGTGCGCTGGCGCTCACCGGCATGGGGCCCGCCGCCCTGCAGACGCCGGACATGCTGCCCTTTCTGTTTAACAAGCTGGTGATTTCGGTGGGGCTGATTGTGCCGCTCGGCTCGGTGTTTCTGGCCTTTCTGGTGGGCTATGGCCTGCTGGAGGCCATCGGCATTCTGGTGCAGAAGCTGATGCGCCCGATCTGGCGCACCCCGGGGCGTTCGGCCATCGATGCGGTGGCCTCCTTTGTGGGCAGCTACTCCATCGGCCTGCTGATCACCAACCGGGTGTACGGCTCGGGACACTATTCCGCCCGGGAAGCCGCCATTATCGCCACCGGGTTTTCCACCGTGTCAGCCACCTTTATGATCATTGTGGCCAAGACCCTGGATCTGATGGATATCTGGAATCAGTATTTCTGGCTGACCCTGGTGATCACCTTTGTGGTTACCGCCATCACGGTACGGCTGCCGCCCCTGTCCCGTATGGATGACGGCGCCGAACACCGGGAGCCGGTGGGAGAGCCGGGCCGACGTCTGGCCCTGGCCTGGCAAAACGGCCTGCGGGTGGCCGAGCAGGCCTCGTCCCTGCCGCGCAATGTGCTGGAGAACTTTCGCGATGGCCTGGTGATGACCATCAGCATACTGCCAACCATTATGTCGGTTGGACTGATTGGGCTGCTGGTGGCCAAATACACGCCGCTGTTCGACTGGCTGGGCTACCTGTTCTACCCGGCCACACTGGTATGGGGGCTGGAAGAAGGCATGGCGTTGTCCCGGGCCACCGCCTCGGGCCTGGCGGAAATGTTCCTGCCGGCGCTGCTGATGGCGGAGGCCGACTTTGTGGCCCGCTTTGCCGCCGGCGTGGTATGCGTGTCGTCGGTGCTGTTTTTCTCGGCATCCATTCCCTGCATTCTGGCTACCCGCATTCCGCTGAAGGTCGGCACCCTGGTACTTATCTGGTTTATTCGTGCCTTTCTGAGCCTGCTGCTGGCCATTCCCGTGGCCATGATGATCGCCCCCTGAGAATCCCCACCAACCGGCCCGCCCTCGTGCGGGCTTTTTATTAGCCGGGTGCGCCACTTGCCGTTACTATAGGCGCTTTTGCACGGAACCCCAGCCATGGCCCTTTCCGCCACCCTGCGCAAGGTGCGCATCAATATCAGCGATATGACCCGCCACTATTACCAGGCCCACAGCCTGACCGTGGCCCAGCATCCTTCCGAAACCGACACCCGCCTGATGGTGCGGCTGCTGGCCTTTATGCGCCACGCCGACGAGGAACTCGGCTTTACCAAGGGGCTCAGCACCGACGACGAGCCGGAGCTGTGGCAAAAGGCACCCGATGGCCGCATTGTGCTCTGGGTGGAACTGGGCGAGCCCAGCGTCAAGCGTATCAAGCAGGCCCTGTCCCGGGCCGAACACGTGGTGGTTTACAGCTATGGCGGGCGCAGCGCCGAGGAATGGTGGAGCAAGCACCAGATAGAGCTGGGCCAGCTGCCCAGGCTGGAGATTTTTCACCTGACCGATCCGCAACCGGCGCAGCTGAGTGAATTGTGCCAGCGCAGCATGGACCTGTTCGCCACCCTGCAGGACGAGGAAATTCAGCTCACCGACGGCAGCCACAGCCTGGATTTGCAGCTGACCCGCTGGCGGTAACACTCCTTCGGAGAGCTGGAAGCTGGAAGCTAAAAGTCGTGGAGTTCCCCCGGCCGATAGGTTGTGAAATGAGAAACGAATTCCAACACGAAGCCGCCTGCGAGATGTTGGAATTCGCTGCGCTCATTCGCAACCTACGGCTCTGCGTTCTCCGCCCAGCCAACGGATTAACTTCACAGACGACTCTGGCTCGTCACGAAGCAGCAGTGGGGATTGCCGGAGCTGACCGTCAAATGTCAGGGACGACATTTGCCGAGCGCTACATGGATGTATTTGCAGCGTGTCGGCGTAGCGCAACCGCACTGCTGCTGAATTGCACGGCACTTACAGCTTCAGCGTTGATCTCAACTTGTAGCGGTTGCCGGGGTGCCAGAGGCGGGCAAAGCTCACCAGTTGGTGCAGCGACCAGGTGCGCCGGGTCACCAGCAGGCAGGGTTGATCGTGAGCCACCTGCAGCCAGTCACCGATGTTGGCCGGCGCCAGCCGGGCCTCGACAATGTGCTCCAGATCCGACAGCGGGCACTGCTGTACCAGGTAGGCATTGGGGGTCTGGAGGCCGAAGTCGCACTGCAGGTAGCCCGGCGCCAGCTGCGGGTTGACGAAGCGCTCTTCCACCTGAATGGGCACGCCGTTCTCCAGGTGCACCAGCACCGAATGAAACACCTTTGAGTTAAGCCGCATGCCCATGTTCAGGGCCACTTCCTCGTCGGCGCGGCGGCTGTCCAGCACCAGCACCCGATTGGTGTAGTCATGGCCCCGGCTGCGTACCTCGTCGGCGATGTTATTGATGTCGGCCAGGGGCGACTCCGCCTTGGGCTCGGTCACAAAGGTGCCCAGCCCGGCCCGGCGCATCAGGTAGCCTTCCTGCACCAGATCACGAATGGCCTTGTGCGCGGTCATGCGGCTGACGCCGAACTGGCCGGCCAGCTCCTGCTCGGGCGGAATTTGCTGGTGCAGCGGGTATTCCCCCGATTCGATGCGGGCCAGAATATGCTGCTTGATCTGCTGATAAAGGGGAATCGACTGGGTCACTGGGCCTCCTGCTGTGATCTTCAATTGTACATACAATTACCCCTGAGTCACGGCCGCGGGTGTTCAAACCATGACGCGGATCCCGACGGGACTTTCAACCCGAACGGTTTTGCGCTATGGTGCGCGCGATTTAAGCATGCCCATCATCAAAGAACACAGACAGGTAGATAGTGGAAAAACATGAAGAGGTACTGGTAGCCCTGCGCCAGATCATCCGCGCCATCGATCTCCATTCCCGCCAGCTCAGCAAGGCGTCGGGCCTCACCGGGCCGCAGCTGCTGCTGATGCAGGCCATTCGCGAGCACGGCGACATCACCATGCGCAAGCTGGCCCAGGCCACCAACATGAGCCAGGCCACCGCCACCACCATTATCGACCGGCTGGAACAAAAACAGCTGGTGCGCCGCGAGCGCAGCCAGACCGACAAACGCAAGGTGCATGCGGTGCTGACCGAAGCCGGCGTGGACAAGCTGAAAACTGCGCCGCGGCCGCTGCAGGAAAGCTTTATTCAGCGTTTTCAGTCTCTGGAAGAATGGGAGCAGAATCTGCTGCTGTCCTCGGTGCAGCGCATTTCCTCGATGATGAACGCCCATGATCTGGATGTGGCGCCCCTGCTGCAGGTGGGCAGCCTGCTGCACGAGTAATGTCAGGCGAGGCGCGAAGAATTAAGGGGGAAAGCAATGGGACACTCCATCGCCCGACTGCTTTCCCGCTGAGGATCAGGCGTCCAGACTGATGCCGATATTGGACACGCCTCCCTGGGCGGCAAAATCACGCACCGCCATGATGAGCTCGGCCTCACGGGGCTGGGCCACCCGCTCCAGAAGCTCCACCTGAAACTCCATTTCCGCTTCCATCAGCTCATGCTCGTAGAGCTCTTCATTTTCCAGCTCCCGCTCCGCCATCAGCTCGGCAAAGCCCGCCACCGTGCCCAGTGAGGCATTGCTGGCTTCGCTCGCTTCCTCGCCGATGCGGCAGATCACCGAGTTGTAGGCCGCCCCCAGACACACACAGGCATCCAGGGCCGGGTAGGCACCATAGGATTCAAATTTGCTCGGATCCGGAATAAAATTCTCGAACGACTCTAACTCTGCGGTCAGATCCACCCGGGATCCCTTGACCGTCAGGTAGGTCCAGAGTACGTCTAGGCAATAACGAAAACGCTCGCCGTCACCAAAGCCGGCGGTATCGGCAAACAGCCGGTAGTTGGGATACATGCGCTCCGCCAGCGCCAGGGCAAACACGGTTTGCTGCCAGGGCGAGAGCTTATTGAGTTTTTTGTAAAATTTATCGCCGAACACGCGAAATTCCTTGTGGTTAGGCTTGCCCCGCCGGCCTTGTGGGCGTTTGCCCTTCAGGCTCACAGTTTGCGGGGGAAACACTGGTATAAGATTTTGTCTGTGTCATTGTCTCACAAAACCGGCGAACACCCCATTTCAAGGAGAACAGGTATGGCCAATCATACCCTGCTGCTGCTCAGTCAGGACAATCATCACTACCGGGATCTGCTGAGCAAGGCCTACCTGCCGGGCCTGACCGTGCTGATGCCCGGCAGCGACAACGAGATTCGCGCCGGCCTGGAGCGGGCCGACATTCTGCTGGGCGAGCCCGCCCGTATTCGTCCCTGGCTAAAGGAAGCCCGAGCGCTCAAGTGGGTACAGTCCACCTATGCCGGCGTGGACGTGCTGCTGAACCCGGGCATTCGCCAAGATTACCTGCTCACCAATGTGCGCGGCATCTTTGGCCCCCTGGTGAGCGAGTACGTCTTTGCCCATCTGCTGTCGCTCAACCGCCACCTGCGCCATTATCGAGAACAGCAACGCCATCATAACTGGCAACCCATTGCCTACCAGAGCCTGGCGGGCAAGACCATGCTGATCCTCGGCACCGGCAGCATCGGCCAGCACGTGGCCGGCACCGCCCGTCACTTTGGCATGGAAGTGCTCGGCATCAGCCGAACCGGCCGTGAAGCCCCCAACTTTGACCGCATCTACCAGCCGCCGGCCCTGAACAAGGTGCTGCCCCGGGCCGATGTGGTGGTGAGCGTGCTGCCCTCCACCCCCGAAACCCGGCAGTTGTTTGACGCCGACCGCCTCAACCACATCAAGCCCGGCGTGATCTTCTTTAACGTGGGCCGGGGCGATGCGGTGGATGAGACCGCCCTGCTGCACACCCTGCGTACCGGCCGCATCGGCGCCGCCGTGCTCGATGTGTTCGCCACCGAGCCACTGCCCGAAACCAGCCCGCTGTGGGACATGCCCAATGTGGTGATCACCCCCCACAATTCGGGCTATAGCTTTCCGGATCAGATCGTGACCCGTTTCAGCCGCAACTATCTGAAGTTCAGGGAAGACAAGGTAATGGAAGGCGTGGTGAACTTCGATCTGGGGTACTGATGGACAGCCTGCTCGCCGCAGTGCGCGCCTGCCGGCTGTGCGAGGCCGAACTGCCCCTGGGGCCACGCCCCGTGGTGCAGCTGGGAGCAGGTGCGCGCATTCTGATCATCGGCCAGGCCCCGGGCACGCGTGTGCATGCAACCGGCATTCCCTGGAACGATCCCAGTGGCAATACCCTGCGCCGCTGGCTGGATCTCGACCGCGAAACGTTTTACGACGCCGCTCAAGTCGCCATCATGCCCATGGGGTTTTGTTATCCGGGCCGGGGCAAAAGCGGCGATCTGCCGCCCCGGCCGGAATGCGCCCCCACCTGGCATGCCCGCATTCTGGCGGCATTGCCCAATATTCGGCTGACCCTGCTGATCGGTCTTTATGCCCAGCGCTATTACCTGGACAAGCGTTATCGCACCCTGACCGACACGGTACGCCACTGGCGGGAATTTGCCCCGGACCGTTTTCCCCTGCCCCACCCTTCACCGCGCAACCGCCGCTGGCTGACGCAAAACCCCTGGTTCGAGCAGGACACCGTGCCCGCCCTGCAGGCACGGGTGCATGAAGTGCTGAGCATCAAGCCACCAGCGGGAAGCTAGACGCCGTAAGCCTCAGCGACAGCGCGGTTGCAGTTCACGACACGCTTCGTTAAAGGCCACTCACTAAAAATGCCTGCTGCGCACATACTCAATGTTCGGCCAGGCATTGTTACTTCGTCACGGCGAGCCGGAAAAGCAGTGCCCTTTGTCCGACTGAGGTGCCCGGCAAACAGACGATATGCGGCCAGAACAGGCGGTTCAGCCGCGCCTGGGCACGACCTGAGACAGCAGAAACAGGGTAGCGGCGGCGGCGACCACGGACGGACCGGTGGGAGTGTCATAACTCACCGACAGCTGCAGGCCACCGAGCACGGCCAGCACACCGATGCCCGAGGCCAGAGCGGCCATCTGCTCGGGGGTACGGCTGAAACGCCGGGCGGTGGCGGCGGGAATGATCAGCAACGAGGTGATGATCAATGCCCCCACAAACTTCATCGCCACCGCGATCAGCACGCTGATCATCAGCAACAGCAGCAGCCGCAGGCGCTCCACCGGCACGCCTTCCACCCGGGCCAGCTCCTCGCTCACGGTCAGTGACAGCAACGGGCTCCAGAATTTGCGCAGCACCAGCAGCAGCACGGCGCCGCCACCGTAGATCCAGGCCAGATCCGCAAGCTGGATCGCCAGCAGATCCCCGAACAGGTAGGCCATCAGATCCACCCGCACATTGTCCATAAAGGCCAGCGCCACCAGACCCAGCGACAGCGAGGTGTGGGCCAGAATGCCCAGCAGGGTGTCGGTGCCCAGCCGGCTGCCCCGCTGCAGTGCCGCCAGAATCACACCCAGCAGCAGGCAGCACACCAACACCGCCAGGGTCAGATTGATCTGCAGCAGCAGCCCCATGGCCACTCCCAGCAGGGAAGAGTGGGCCATGGTGTCACCGAAATAGGCCATGCGCCGCCATACCACGAAGCTGCCCAGGGGACCGGCCAGCAGGGCAATGCCCAGCCCCGCCAGCAGGGCGTAAAGCAGAAAACTATCCCACATGGCGTACGTCTCCGTGGTGTTCGTCGTCACAATGATGATGGTGGGTATACACCGCCAGCTGGGCCAGCTCGGGGCGGCCAAACAGGCGGGCAAATTCCGGATGGCGCGCCACCTGCTCGGGTTCACCGTGGCAGCATACATGACGGTTAAGACAGATCACCCTGTGGGTGCTGGCCATTACCAGGTGCAGGTCGTGCGACACCATCAACACGCCACATTGCAATTCGCCGGCCAGCTGCTGGATCAGGGCATAAAGCTCGGTCTGGCCGTGCACGTCCACGCCCTGGGCCGGTTCGTCAAGGATCAGCAGCTCGGGCGCCATCATCAGAGCCCGGGCCAGCAGAATGCGCTGCATCTCGCCGCCGGAGAGCGCCTGCATGGCCCTGTCGGCCAGGCGCTCGCCGCCGACTCTGGCCAAGGCCTGGGCCACGGTCAGCCGCCGCCCGCGGGACAGACTGAGAAAACGCGCCACCGTCAGCGGCAGCACCGGATCCAGGTGCAACTTCTGGGGCACATATCCCACCCGCAGGCCCGGTTTGCGCCACAGGGTGCCACTGGTGGCCTGACGCAGCTCGAGTACCAGTTTGATCAACGAACTTTTACCGGCGCCGTTGGGCCCCACCACCGTCAGGATCTCACCGCCGTGAAGACTCAGGGAGATACGATCCAGGATGACATTGCCGTCGGCCTCGAGGCCAACGTCCGTCAGTTCCACCAGTTTGCTCATGCACTGCGCGCCTTTACTTCAATATTTGTAATAATATAACATTCATGCTCGATTTAATTCCATTCACAACTGCAGAGATATCCGCTCATGAGACCCCTGTTTTTTCTGGCCCTGCTGCTGAGCAGCCAGGTCGGTGCCGTCGAGATCCTCACCACCGTCAAACCACTGCAGCTGATTGCCAACGCCATTACCGAGGGTGGCAAGCCGGCCGGGCTGCTGCTCAAGCCGGGTACCTCGCCCCATGACTATTCCCTCAAGCCCTCGGATCTGCGTCGAATCAAGAACGCGGATCTGGTGATCTGGGTCGGCCCCGAGCTGGAAGGCTTTCTGACCCCGTTGCTGGGCAACAGCAACAACGGCCTGGCGCTGATGGCCCAGATGCCGGCCAGCGCGCACGATCATCATGAAGGATCTGATCACGACGACCATCAAAAGCACGATCATCATGATGGCCACGCAGCGCACGAACACCATGATCATGACAGTCACGACGCACATGAACACCGGGATCATGATGGCCATGAAGCGCACGAAGATCATCATGGTCATGACAAGGTCGAGATCGCCGACGACAGTGCCGAAGACGAGCATGATCACGGCGGCCGGGATCCGCACATCTGGCTGGATCCACACCATGCCCTGCACATCGCCCGGCTGATCGTCGAACGCCTGGGCGAATTGGATCCCGCCAACCTTGATCGATATCAGGCTAACCTGGTCCGGTTTGAGTCAACACTGGCCGACACCGACAAGCGGGTGGCCGAACGCCTGGCACCTGCTCAAGACAAGGGCTATTTCGTGTTTCATGATGCCTATGGCTACTGGGAAGATCACTACGACATTCCGTCCCTCGGCCATTTCACCATTAACCCGGAGCGCGCCCCCGGGGCCCAGACCGTGACCCGAATTCACCAGGCACTGCTGGATGCCAGCGCCGAATGCGTGTTTGCCGAACCCCAGTTTCGTCCGGCGGTCGTAAATGCCGTGGTACGCGGCACCCAAGCCCGAGTGGCGGTGTTGGATCCTCTGGCCAGTGACATTGAGGCCGGTCCTGACGGCTACTTTGACTTTATGCTCAAGCTAAGTGAAAACATGGCCGTCTGTTTGCTGAATGAAAGGTAAACACACAGCCAGAAATTTTTGTATAATGCCGAACTTTCGTGTTGATTGATGCACTAACCTTGGTGGCCCGAAATTTTCGGGCCATTTTGTAATAAAAAAAGCTGTTTTATCTTTTATAGTTATTAAAGCAAGCCATAAAACGGCATTCGCATGCATCGAGTAGTAATCCACAGGCACAGGTAACCCGGATGAAGTTTCTCCGCCCGATACAAAGCAGACTGCAAGAGATGCCAGTCCCCCTGCCCAGACGTCACCTGTATGGCATCGTTCTGCTCAGCGGCCTGACCCTTGCCACCGCCACCCTGATGCCCACGCCGGGCGAACTGATCGACGGCCCCGTACGCATCAGCATTCCGGCCAGTCTGCATGTGCCCCAGCACCAGCAGGAGCAGGTTGACAGCACCGAATTTTATTCCCTGCCCAACGACGATATCGGCGCCGCCGAACCCGTCGACGCCCTGGACGAGATCGCCGCCAGTGAGCCGGAATGGCAGGAATACGTGGTCCAGAACGGCGACACCCTGAGCACCATTTTCAACGGCCTGGGCCTGCCCCTGGCCACCATGTACAAGCTGCTGGATGCCGATGACAACCGGGTGCTCGACGGCCTCAAGCCCGGCCAGACCCTGTATCTGCTGATCGACGAGAACAACCTGCTGCAGGAGTTCAAGATTCAGCGCGACATCATGCACACCCGCATTTTCAGTCGCAGCGGCGACGGTTATAAAAGCCGGCTGAAAACCGAGGAAAGCCACTGGGAAAGCCGCAGCCTCAACGGCACCATCAACGGCAGCTTCTACCTCAGCGCCCGCAGTGCCGGCCTGTCCGCCGGCCAGATCCAGAAGGTAGCCAACCTGTTTCAGTGGCAGCTCAACTTCGCCCGAGACCTGCGCCAGGGCGATACCTTCAAGGTGGTAGTCAAACGCGAGTTCGTGGAAGGCCAGAGCACCGGCAAGGCCGAACTGCAGGCGGTAGAGATCGTCAACGCCGGCCGCAGCTATCAGGCCTTTCGCCACGAAAACGGCAACTTCTATGATGCAGAGGGCAACAGCATGGAACGGGGTTTCCTGCGCATTCCCCTGCAGCATCACTCGCGCATCAGCTCCAACTTCAACCTGCACCGCAAACACCCGGTTACCGGCCGCATTCGCCCCCACAAGGGCACCGACTTTGCCGTGCCCACCGGCACCGCCGTGGTGGCACCCAGTGACGGCGTAGTAGTCAAGGCGGTACGCCACCGTCTGGCCGGCAACTATCTGGTGATTCGCCACGGCCGCAAGTACACCACCCGCTACCTGCACCTGAGCAAATTTCTGGTGAAGCCGGGTGACAAGGTGCGCCGGGGCGACCGTATTGCCCTGTCGGGCAACACCGGCCGCTCCACCGGTCCGCACCTGCATTACGAGTTTCTGGTCAACAACCGCGCCGTCGACCCCATGCAGGTCAAGCTGCCCATGGCCGAGGGCCTGACCGGCACGGCCCGCCAGCAGTTCCTGGTGAAGGTGAAACAATACAAGCAACAGCTGGTCGGCGGCTGACATACGCCATCTCAAAAAAAAAGCGCCGTTCGGCGCTTTTTTTGTTTGCGAGTGTTCATGAATGCCGGGCTGACCCGGCATGCATGCTTACTCCGCGTGATAGGGCCGCGACAGCCGGTGCACCGATTCGATAAAGGCGCCGGCATGCTCAGGCTCCACATCCAGATGAATACCGTGCCCCAGGTTGAACACATGGCCGGGGCCATGGCCAAAGCCTTCCAGAATACCGGCCACTTCCTGCTCGATACGCTCGGGCGAGGCATAGAGCATGGATGGATCCATGTTGCCCTGCAGCGCCACCTTGTCACCCACCCGGCGTTTGGCGTCGGCGATATTGATGGTCCAGTCCAGTCCCACGGCATCGCAGCCGGTGGCGGCGATGGCTTCCAGCCACTGGCCGCCGTTCTTGGTGAACAGGGTTACCGGTACTCGGCGACCGTCGCTTTCTCGGGTCAGGCCGTCCACAATCTTGGCCATATACTGCAGCGAGAAGTCGTTGTAATCCCGCGGGGTCAGCACGCCGCCCCAGGTGTCAAAGATCATCAGCGACTGGGCGCCCGCCGCCACCTGGGCGTTGAGGTAGCTGATCACGCTGTCGGCCAGCTTGTCGAGCAGCAGGTGCAGGGTCTGCGGCTCGGCATACATCATTTTCTTTATTTTGGTAAAGGCCTTGGAGCTGCCGCCTTCCACCATGTAGGTGGCCAGGGTCCAGGGGCTGCCGGAAAAGCCGATAAGCGGCACTTCCCCCTGTAGCTCGCGACGAATGGTGCGCACCGCGTTCATCACATAACCCAGCTCACCTTCCGGATCGGGCACGCCAATACGCGCCACATCGGCGGCACAGGTGACCGGACGCTCAAAGCGCGGGCCCTCGCCGGTTTCGAAGTACAGACCCAGTCCCATGGCATCGGGAATGGTCAGAATGTCGGAAAACAGAATGGCCGCGTCCAGCGGAAAACGACGCAGCGGCTGCAGGGTGACTTCACAGGCCAGCTCGGCATTGCGGCACAACGACATAAAGTCACCGGCCTGGGCCCGGGTGGCCTTGTATTCCGGCAGATAACGGCCAGCCTGACGCATCATCCACACCGGCGTATAGTCGGTAGGCTGACGTAACAGGGCGCGTAGATAGGTATCGTTTTTGAGTGGTTTCATTCCGTCGTTCCGCATCGGGTGGCAAAATTTGGCCGCATTGTACCACCACAGCCCGGGAACGCGAAAAACCCGGGGACGGTGCCAGAATGGTCAGTTAATCGCCACTGGCTCTTGACCGGGACGCGACTTTTCTTTAGTTATAGTTAATGAGCCCATCAGGCAGCCCACGGAGGGAACCATGCTCGGGAAACTGGAACAGACCAAGGCCAGACTCGGCGGCATCCACAAGGCACTGGACGCCTTTCTCAACGCCCGCCAGAGTTTACTCGTGGAATACATTCGCCTTTCCACCCATCAGAAAACCCTGCCGGCTCAGGAAGAGCTGCACGAATTCTGCGGCCAGCTGGTCGATTACGTATCGGCCGGACACTTCGAGGTCTATGACCATGTGCTGGCGGCCTATGAGGCCTCCAAGGGCAATGCCCGAGTGCTGGCCGAACGCATTTATCCGCGTATCAAGCGCAACACCGACGACGCCCTCAACTTTCACGACAAGTACACCGAGGCCGACGACGATACCCTGCTGGAACTGGATCAGGATCTGAGCCGGCTGGGCGAGTTGCTGGAAGAGCGCTTTGAGCTGGAAGACCGGCTGGTATCGGCCATTCGCCTCACCGATCACCTGGACACAGGCGAACCCGCCTGAGGAGGCGATTTTGGCCGAACGCAGAGCCCTCAGCCGAGTCCGCTTTAACGCTCAAGCCCGGCTGATTGACGCCGGCGGGCAGGAATGGCCGGTAGAAGTGTGCGATCTGTCCCTGCATGGCGCCCTGCTCACTCGCCCCGCTGGCTGGCAGGGCCGTGACGACGAGCGGCTGGAGCTGCAGTTGCAGCTGGATGACGCCGGTCAGCGCATCGTGATGCGCGGCCGGCAACGCCATCATCGGGGGGCCGGACTGGGACTGGAGTGCGAACTCCTCGACATGGCCAGCGCCACCCACCTGCGTCGCCTAGTGGAACTCAACCTGGGTGACGAGCACCTGCTGCAACGCCAGTTTGTGCACCTGGCCGGTGACTAGAGCGCTTCCAGCGCCTCTTCCAGCTTTTTCACCGCGATCACTTCCATGCCTTCCGGAGGCTGCTTGGGCCGGTTGGCCCAGGGTACTATCGCCCGAGTAAAGCCGTGCTTGGCCGCTTCCGTCAGCCGTTCCTGACCCGAGGGCACCGGCCGGATTTCTCCCGACAGGCCCACCTCGCCAAACACCACCAGCTCCTTGGGCAGGGGCTTATCGCGAAAGCTCGACACCAGTGCCAGCAGCAGCGCCAGATCGGCACTGGTGTCTTCGACCCGCACTCCGCCTACCACGTTGACGAACACATCCTGATCCGCCATCTGCATACCGCCATGGCGATGCAGCACCGCCAGCAACAGCGCCAGCCGGTTGTGCTCCAGACCCACGGTCACCCGACGCGGATTGGCCAGCTGGGAATAATCCACCAGCGCCTGCAGCTCCACCAGCAACGGCCGGGTGCCTTCCCAAATCACCATGACCACGGAGCCGGTGATCTGCTCCTCGCCCCGGCTGAGGAAGATGGCAGACGGATTGCTCACCTCCTTCATGCCGGTTTCGGTCATGGCGAACACCCCCAACTCGTTGACCGCACCAAAGCGGTTCTTGTGACTGCGCAGGGTACGAAAACGGCTGTCGGCGGCGCCATCAAGCAGCACCGAGCAGTCGATGCAGTGCTCCAGCACCTTGGGGCCGGCCAGGGTGCCGTCCTTGGTCACATGGCCCACCATCAGGATCACCACCCCCTGCTGCTTGGCAAACCGAGTCAGCTGGGCAGCAGCTTCCCGCACCTGGCTCACCGAGCCGGGTGCCGACTGCACATCGGCCACGTGCATCACCTGAATGGAATCGATCACCATCACCGCCGGCCGCTCTTCCCGGGCCACGTGGCAGATCTGCTCGACATTGGTTTCCGACAGCATGCGCAGCTGATCCCGAGGCAACCCCAGGCGCTGGGCGCGCATGGCCACCTGCTGCAACGACTCCTCTCCGGTCACATACAGGGTTTTCATCCGCCCGGCCAGGCCACACATCACCTGCAGCAACAGGGTACTTTTACCCGCGCCCGGATTACCGCCGATCAGAATCGCAGAGCCCGGTACCAGGCCGCCGCCCAGCACGCGATCGAGTTCACGAAAACCGCTGTCGATGCGCGGAATTTCGGTCATGGCGATTTCGTTCAGGGTCTGCACCTTGTTATCGATGGCGCCGGCATAACCGGAAAATCGGGCATTGCGACTGGACGAGGAAGCTGGCGCCAGGCGAATCTCACTGATGGTGTTCCATTCCTTGCACTCGGAACATTGCCCCTGCCAGCGGGGAAACTCGGCGCCGCACTCGCCACAGACGAAGGCGGTTTTGGACTTGGCCATGCTGTCTCACTCATTAATTCACAAGCTGTTATACTGGCTCAAGATTTTCGCTCACTCAAGCACACGAAAATGGATTTCAGCCCCTATAAAGCCCTGCTTGACCGCATCGTTCCCCTCAGTTACCAGCAGGATGCCGAAACCCTGCTGAACAGCCTGCTGCCGGAAACCGACAGTCGCACCCATTACCGCCTGCTGGCCGAAATCAACCGGCTCAAGGCCCCCTGCCTGCGGGTGCTGGATTTGCGCCAGCTGTTTCCCCAGCAATGCCGCCCGGTGTTGCACCAGGGACTCTATCACATGCTGCCGCCCCGGCTGGAGCAACGCTTTGGCCAGCTGCTTGAGCAGTACAACGGCGATTACACCCGTGGCCTTTACGAGGCCCTGCTGACCGAGCTCGAAACCCTGCGCCAGCAGCCCGCCATGCTCAACAGCACGCCCTGGCACCGGTTGGGCTTTGGCATTCGACGCCAGGAGCCTCGCCTGCAGTTTGTGACGCCGGTGCGTTTTCACCTCGCAGATGGCGAGCTGCAGACCAACAGCCTCGACATTTCGGTGCATGGCCTGATGGCCACCCTGGCATCCGCGGCAAAACTGCCCGAAGAGGTGGAGGTCTCCTTTCCCGGGTTGGCCCGCCAGCCCGCCCTGGCCTGTCTGGCCGAGCCCAGACACTATCGGCGAGTATGCCAGGGCAAAAATGAAAAGGGCCGGGTGCGGCTGCAGCGCATTGAGCCCGACAAGGCCTGGGACCAGGCCCTGGAGCAGTTTATCGACCAGAATCAGGGCCGCTATGGCCAGGATGCAGAAGACCTTTTTGAAACCGCCCTGTCCCAGTGCTGGGGCCGGGCACTGCTGGAAAGTGGGCAGGGCCAGGTGCTGTTTTTTGACGCTCGGGGTAGCCTGCAGCAGGCCCTGTGCAACCGCGCCGGCAAACCGCTGCTGGAATACTGGCAACAAAAGGAACAAGGGGATCTGCTGGGCTGCCTGCTGGCGCCCGAGCGCATTCTCGCCATGGCCGGCCGCTCTCAGGCCAGCATGCTGCTTTACGCATTCCGGGTTCAGGGCAAGACCGCCAGCTACCGTTTCGCCGCCGAGCATGACCGGCTGGAGCAGGATAGGCAACTGGCGCAATTTATCAGTGAAGGACAGCGCGCCGGCACCCTGCAGCTCTATCACCTCAGCCTGTCACCGGTTCGCCTGAGCGACGCCCTGCTGGATGATCTCGACGTCATGGGCCAGACGAAGCTAAAGATGCTGAAATGGCAGCTGTGGCTGACTCCCCTGCCTGCCCCCGAGCCGGAACAGCGTTTGCCGGCCCGGCCCCGGCTGCTGCAGCCCTACCTGCTGCCCGCTACCCCAGCGCCACTCAACCTGGTGCCACTGCGCCAGGCGGCGCTGCGCAAGGAAACCCGCTTTCGGTTCAACACCCCGGTAGAGCTGGCCTTGGGCGACGCCCTGATCAGGGGGGGAACCGAAGATATTTCGGTGCAGGGCATGAAAGTCAGGCTGGAAAAGGCACTGGAGCTGGAGTTGCTCACAGAGGTGCAACTGAGCCTGCCCGAACTCAGCAAACTGGGCCGGGACTGGAAACTGAAACGATTGCGCTACCGGGTGATCAACCAGAGCGGTGATGGCCACGTACTGCATTTGCAGGCCGAGCCGGCGGGAAAAAACCACGCCGGCTGCCGATTCTTCACCGCCCTGCTGGCCCAGAACCAGGACAAGCTGCGCGCCCGCCCCGAGACCATGCAACACCCCGCCTGGATACGGCTGCTGACCCGCCAGGCGGTACAGCAACTGGCCGGTCCGGCCTTTATTCTGGGTCGCAATGACGGCGGGTTTTATGTTCAGGGCAGCCTTGCCGCCGACCACCTGCCGGCGCTGATGGGCTGGCTCGGCAATGACGACGACGAGGCCTCTCCGGGCCGGCTGTTGTCCCGGCCGCTGTTGCAGTCGGTCGCCACCATATTGCAACGCCCCAGTGGCAGAAGCCACCTGCTCTCCGAAGTCTGGCTGAGCACGGATGCGGCCGGTGTTCGCCAGCGCCAGATTGATCCCGATGCGGCCACCCGCGAGCGTCTGCTTGCCAGCGACAAGGAGCTGACCGTGTGCCAGCTGATCAGCAACCGCCTGCAACTGCGCCAGCTCGATCTCTATATGCCGGAGTGGCAACGGCTGACCGAAACCTCGCTCTACAAGACCCAGCAACTGGAGCAGAACCTGGCGGAGCTGTCGCTATTGTGCCAGGTCATCGACATTACCGGACTGGCGCGTTCATCCCTTAACGCGCCTGCAGCAGGCCCAGCACCCCTTCCAGGCTGAGCCGGTTCAGGCACACCGGTGCCTGCTGCTGCACCAGGGGTTTGGCGTGCAGTGCCACCCCCAGGCCGGCCTGGGCCAGCATTTTCAGATCATTGGCGCCGTCGCCGATGGCCACGGTCTGCGCAATGGGAATGCCGTGCTCGTGGGCCAGCTCCACCAGAATATTGGCCTTGGCATCGGCATCGACGATGGCGCCCAACACCTCACCGGTGAGTTTGCCGTCGCGAATTTCCAGGGTGTTGGCAAACACCGCATCCAACCCAAGCTGTTGCTGCAGATGACGGGCAAAGGGCACAAAGCCACCGGAGGCAATGGCCACCTTCCAGCCCATGGCCTTGAGCCCGGCCACCAGCTCGGTCAGACCCGGCATCAGTGGCATGCGGCCGATGACCTCATCGATAATACCGGCATCGGCCCCGGCCAGCGCGGCCACTCGGCGCCGCAGGCTTTCGGAGAACGGCAACGCCCCTTCCATGGCGGCCCGCGTGACCGCGGCCACTTCTTCCCCCACTCCGGCCAAGGCGGCGATCTCATCGATGCATTCGATCTGAATGGCGGTGGAGTCCATGTCCATCAACACCAGGCCGGGCTTGTCGGCCGAGGGTAGTGACGGCACACAGGCCAGATCCCAGTCGGTAGCCACCTGCTGTAGTGCCGCCTTCAGCGCCGGCGACCAGGCCGACAGCCTCAGGCTGGCCAGCTCCCGTCCGGCCACGACCGCCACGGCGCTGAGCTCGACACGAATACCGGCTTCATCCAGCACCTGCAGGCTGGCCACCAGGGCCTGTTTGCTCAGGCGCTCCGCCAGCAACACCAGCCGTCCCTTCACTTCAGGCAGGTGCCCGGCTTCCCATTCTCCCTCACGCCACAGGCATGATTGCTGCGCCAGTGCGTCTTTCCATTCCACTACCCGCTCGGGCAGCTCATTGAGCAACAGTGCCACTTTTGTTCCCTTTATTACTACGACAAACCGGCGCTCAGGGTAGCGTATTGCTTTTTAAGCAGGCAAGAGACAATATTGTCCGCCATGAGCACCCCTCCATCACTCTTTAAACGGTTGCCCTGGCTGTGGCTGCTGGCACTGCTGCTGTTGCTGCTGGCCGGTCGCCAATGGCTGGCGCTGAACGAACTGGGCCAGCGCTGGCAGCTGCTGCCGCACCGCACCTCGGCCTCCGCCCTGGCGGATTTCGCCGAGTTTCAGGCACTGCGGGCGCTGAGCACCGAAGACAGCGAGGCACAGCAACTGCTGGTCACCGAGCTCAGCCACTCACCGCTGGTGCTGTCGGCCCGCCTGTACGACGGCGGCGGCACCCTGCTGGCCGCCACCGACGCGCCCGACACTGTACCCAGGCAGGCCTATGTAAGGCCCCTGTACGACGAGGAGCGTGCCGCCGGCTTTTTGCACCTGAGCCTGTCGGAGTCGGCGCTGACCGCCGAGCAACACCAACTCTGGCAGCGGCTTTACCGGCAGCTGAGCTGGCTGCTGCCCCTGACCGGCGCCATGGGTGCCCTGCTGACCGCGGCGTTGCTGCGGTGGCGCCGGCGACGTGCACCGACCGAATAAGGCTCAGTCGGCCAGCAGTACCGACTCCAGCGCCACTTCCATCATTTGATCAAAGCCGGTCTGGCGCTCGTCGGCGCTGAGCCGCTCGCCGCGCAATATGTGATCCGATACCGTGCATATGGTCAGGGCGCGGGCACCGAATTCGGCGGCGACGCCATAAAGCCCCGCGGCTTCCATTTCCACGCCCACTACGCCATAGCGTTTCAACAGCTCGAACAGCTCGCTTTGCGGGGTATAGAACAGATCCGCCGAAAACAGGTTGCCCACCTTCACCGGCACCTTGAGATGATTGGCCGCCGCCACGGCATGCTGAGTCAGTTCAAAGTCGGCGATCGCCGCCAGATCATGGCCCATAAAGCGGGTACGATTGACTCTGGATTCGGTACTGGCGCCCAGGCCGATCACCAGATCCATCAGCTTGACGTCATCGCGCACCGCACCGCAGGAGCCCACGCGAATCAGGTTTTTCACCCCAAACTCGGTGATCAGCTCCTTGGCATAGATGGACACCGACGGTATGCCCATGCCGTGGCCCATAACCGATACCGCCCTGCCCTGGTAACTGCCGGTAAAGCCCAGCATGTTGCGCACCGCATTCACCTGGCGTACATCGGTGAGAAAGGTCTCGGCAATGTATTGGGCCCGCAGCGGATCGCCGGGCATCAGAATGGTCTCGGCAAAGTCGCCGCGCTCGGCCTTGATATGAGGTGTAGCCATGGTGATGTTCCCGTTAGTCAGTAAGGATCACAAAAAAGAGCGGCCAAAGTCCATGGGGCTGGTGCCAAAGTAGGTCGCCAGGCTCTGGCCGATATCGGCAAAGGTGTCACGCCCGCCCAGTGACCCGGGCTTCAGTCCGGCGCCGGTGGCCAGCACCGGTATATGCTCACGGGTGTGCTCGGTGCCGATCCAGGTAGGATCGCAGCCGTGATCCGCGGTGAGGATCAGCAGATCTTCCGGTTTCAACCGCCGCAGCAGCTCGGGCAGGCGCCGATCAAAGGACTCCAGCGCGGCGGCGTAGCCGGCCACATTGCGGCGATGGCCAAAGCTTGAGTCAAAGTCGACAAAATTGGTCATGATCAGGGTATTGTCCCCGGCCGCTCCCACCTCATTCAGGGTCGCGTCAAACAGGGCGTCGTGACCGCTGGCCTTGACCTTGCGGGTAATGCCGCAATGGGCGTAGATGTCGGCGATTTTGCCGATGGACACCACCTCGCCATGTTGCTCGTCCACCAGCTTTTGCAGCACGGTGGGGGCCGGCGGTTCAATGCTGTAGTCCCGGCGGTTGCCGGTACGTACGAAGTCGGCGGCGCCCTCTCCCACAAAGGGACGGGCAATGACCCGGCCGATGTTGTAAGGCATCAGCAGCTCCCGGGTGAGCTCGCACAGGGCGTACAGCCGCTCCAGGCCAAAATGCTGCTCGTGGCAGGCAATCTGAAACACCGAGTCCGCCGAGGTATAGCAGATGGGTTTGCCGGTACGCACATGCTCCTCGCCCAGCTGTTCCAGTATGGTGGTGCCCGAGGCATGACAGTTACCGAGGATCCCCGGCAGTCCGCCCCGCTCGATCAGAGCGTCAATCAACCCTTGCGGAAAGCTGTTGCGAGTGTCGTGAAAGTAGCCCCAGTCAAACAGCACCGGTACCCCGGCAATCTCCCAGTGGCCCGAGGGCGTGTCCTTGCCCGACGACAGCTCCCGCGCATAGCCGTAGCTGCCGGTGACCTCGACGGGCAGGGTCACGCCTTCCGCCACGGCCCCGGTGCTGTCGGCATGAGCATGAAACAACCCCAGCCGGCCCAGGTTGGGCAGCCGCAGCGGTCCCTCGCGGCCCTCATCGGCCCGCCCCTGGGCGCAGGCGGCGGCGATATGCCCCAGGGTATCGGCACCGACGTCACCAAAGCGGTCGGCGTCGGGAGTGGCGCCAATGCCGAACGAGTCTAGAACCAGGACGATGGCACGTTTCATGGGGTCTCCTTGGTGCCGCCGGGCGGCACGGCCAAAATGGTCAATCTCAGTAACCGCCGGTATTCGGCCCGCGCGTACCGAGCCGCAGCGTGGTCAGTATGTCGTTGAGCAGCCCTGAGGCACCAAAGCGAAAATGCGCCGGGGTAAGCCAGTCCGGCCCCAGCCGCTCGGCGGCCAACCGCAGGTAGTCAGCGGCCTGGGCCGCGGTGCGCACGCCCCCGGCGGCCTTGAAGCCGACCCGGCCACCGCGGAGCTTGATGACGTCAAGCATCACTCCTGCCGCCTCAAGGGTGGCGTTGACCGCCACCTTGCCGGTGGAGGTCTTGATAAAGTCGGCGCCGCCGTCAATGGCCAGCTCGCTGGCGCGCCTTACCAGCGCCGGCGTGCCCAGTTCACCGCTTTCGATGATGACCTTAAGGGTTCGCTCACCACAGGCGGCCTTGCAGGCGTTGACCAGGGCGGGGCCGGTTTGCTCATCGCCGGCCATCAGTGCTCGCCAGGGAAACACCACATCCACCTCGTCGGCGCCCGCGGCAATGGCGGCTCGGGTCTCTCGTTCGGCCTTTGCAATATCGCCGCCACCGTCGGGAAAGTTGGCCACGGTGGCCACCCTCACCCTGCCGGCCACTCCCAGTGCAGCCAGGGTGGCGCGGGCCAGCGGCACAAAACGCGCAGACACACACAGTGCCGCTGGCATGCCGGCGGGCGTCAGCGCCTGATGACACAAGGCGATAATGTCGGCTTCGGTGTCATGCTCGTTGAGGCTGGTCAGATCCATCAGTGCCAGCGCCTGCCGCGCCTGCGTTTGCAATTCACTCATTCACTTCTCCCCTGCCATTGCCCCAGTGTACCGATATTTGACCATGAAGGGGCACCAAAGTGTTCAGGCCGCCCCCAGCGCCAGAAAAAAACCGGCCAGGGCGGCGGACATCAGGTTTGACAGGGTGCCGGCCAACACCGCCTTCAACCCCAGCCGCGCAATGTCGTGTCGCCGGCCGGGCGCCATGCCGCCCAGGCCGCCCAGCAGAATGGCCACCGAGGCCAGGTTGGCAAAGCCGCACAGGGCAAAGGAGATAATGGCACGAGTGTGCTCGCTCATGGCCCTGCCGGTGTTGTCCAGCAGCAGTTGGTCGGACAGATAAGGGGCGAAATTCGCATAGGCCACGAATTCGTTCAGCACCAGCTTCTGGCCAATAAAGGAGCCAGCCAAACGGGCTTCCTCCCAGGGCACCCCCAATAAAAACGCCAGTGGTGAAAACAGCCAGCCCAGCAGCCATTCCAGGCTGAGCCCCTCCATGCCAAACCAGGCGCCCATGCCGCCCAGCATGCCGTTTAGCAGCGCAATCAGGCCGATAAAGGCCAGCAGCATGGCGCCCACGTTCATCGCCAGTTTCATGCCTGCGCTCGCACCCGAGGCGGCGGCGTCGATGACGTTGGCCGGGTGGTCCTCGTCAAAACCGGCGGCATCGGCCTGATCCTGGGGTTCCGGGGTGGCGGTTTCCGGCAGCAGCAGCTTGGCAAACAGCAGGCCACCGGGGGCGGCCATAAAGGAGGCCGCGATCAGGTATTCCAGCGGCACCCCCAGGGAGGCATAGCCCGCCAGCACCGAGCCGGCCACCGAGGCCAGGCCGCCGCACATGACCGCAAACAGCTCCGACTCGGTCATGCGGGCAATATAAGGGCGCACCACCAGCGGCGCCTCGGTCTGGCCCACAAAGATATTGGCGGTGGCCGAGAGCGACTCGGTGCGTGAAGTACCCAGTGCCTTTTGCAGGGCGCCGCCCAGCAGCCGAATCACCCACTGCATGATGCCGAGGTAATACAGCACGGCGATAAGCGACGAAAAAAAGATGATCACCGGTAGCACCCGCACCGCGAAGATAAACCCCAGCCCGCTTTCAAAGGCGGCGTTCCCCACCAGGCCGCCAAACAGAAAGCTCATGCCGTCGTTGGCATAGGCAATGACCTGGGCGACCCCATCGGACAGGGCCTTGAGAAATTCGCGCCCGGCGGGTACATAGAGCACCAGGGCGCCCAATCCGGCCTGAATGGCAAAGGCACCACCCACGGTACGCAGCCGAATGGCACGGCGGTTGCGGGAACACAGCAGGGCAATGAGGATCAGCACCACCATGCCCACCAGGCTCATGATCAGGGTCATCCGCAAGTCTCTTTAATTTAACGGCAGGGTGTTCTGAGGGTAGAAAAAAACCGGAAATTTACGAGGGAAACGGCGATAGATTTTTGATTTTATGCGCAAAATCGTACTACCAGGCAAACAGCCGATCGGCGTTGGCTTCCAGCCCGGCGACCAGCTCGTCGAGGGGCTCGTCGCGCAGTTCCGCCAGGGCGTTCAGCACCCGCGGCAGTCGCTCGGGATGGTTGGGCTGGCCCTGAAAACCGCACAGGGGCATGTCGGGCGCATCGGTTTCCAGCACCAGGGACTCCAGTGGCATGGCGGCGATGACACCGCGGGTCTTGCTGGCCCGTTCATAGGTGATGGTACCGCCCACCCCCAGATGAATACCCAGCCGCCAGAAGGCCTGCGCCTGTTGCAGGGACCCGGCAAAGCCGTGCACCACGCCGCCCACCGGGGTAAGGCGGCGCAGCCATTTCATCAGCACATCGTGAGCCTTGTGGCTGTGCATCATCACCGGCAGGCCGCGCTCGCAGGCCAGCCGGAGCTGAACCGAAAACGCGGCTTCCTGCTCGGCCATGGGTAACCGGCAGGCCATGTCCAGCCCGGTTTCACCGATGGCCACACAACGAGCATCGGCGGCGTCCAGCGCCGCCGCCAGTCGCGCTTGCCATTGCGCGGAAGCGCCCGCCACCCACCAGGGATGCAATCCCAGGGCGTAGCGGGTACCGGCAAGGGTGTCGCAGAACGCCGGCAGCCCGGGCCACTGGGCCTCTTCCACGCCCGGGATCACCAGCCGGTGGACCCCGGCGGCCTGAGCCCGCCGCCAGTGCTCCTGAGGATCGTCGGCAAAGGCGTCAAAGTCGAGGTGGCAGTGGGTGTCGGTGAGCAGCATGGACAATCCCGGAAAGTGACGGCGTACTGACTTCAAGAGTATCAGAAAGCCGGGCAAGAAAATGCCGGGACAAGCCCGGCATCGTGTATGGAGCGACGTCACAACCCCGGTGGATCAGTGCTCCCGGGTCTTGCTGAACTGAATGTCCGGGTAACGCTCCTGGGTCAGGTTGAGGTTGACCATGGTGGGGGCGATATAGGTGAGGTTGTCGCCGCCATCCAGGGCCAGGTTAGCGGATACCTTGCGCTGGAACTCGTCCAGTTTCTTGGCGTCCTTACCATACACCCAGCGGGCGGTGGAGACGTTGACCGACTCATAGAGGGCGTCCACGTTATATTCGGCCTTGAGCCGTGCCACCACCACATCGAACTGCAGCACACCCACGGCGCCCACGATCAAATCGTTGTTGTCGAGCGGGCGGAACACCTGTACCGCGCCTTCTTCCGACAGCTGTACCAGGCCCTTGAGCAGCTGTTTCTGCTTCAGCGGGTCCCGCAGGCGAATGCGACGGAACAGCTCGGGGGCGAAGTTGGGAATGCCGGTAAACTTGAGCTCTTCCCCTTGAGTGAAGGTGTCACCAATCTGAATGGTGCCGTGGTTGTGCAGGCCGATAATGTCGCCGGCAAAGGCTTCTTCCGCCCGCTCCCGATCACCGGCCATAAAGGTCACGGCGTCGGAAATGCTGACCGTCTTGCCGATGCGCACGTGCTTCATCTTCATGCCCTGGGTGTACTGGCCGGAGACGATGCGCATAAAGGCGATGCGGTCCCGATGGCGAGGATCCATGTTGGCCTGGATCTTGAACACGAAGCCGGAAAACTTGTCATCGGCGGCGGTCACTTCCCGCTCCTGGGTCTGACGCGGTTGGGGCGCCGGCGCCCATTCGGTGAGGCCATCGAGCATGTGATCCACGCCAAAGTTGCCCAGGGCGGTACCGAAAAACACCGGGGTCAGTTCACCGGCCAGGAACAGCTCCTGGTCAAATTCGTGAGACGCGCCCATCACCAGCTCCAGCTCTTCCCGCAGCTGTTCGGCCAGGCCGTCACCCACGGCCTCGTCCAGCTCGGGGTTGTCCAGGCCCTTGATGATACGCACTTCCTGAATGGTATGCCCCTTGCCGGACTGATACAGAATGGTCTCGTCCCGGTGCAGGTGATACACCCCCTTGAACAGCTTGCCGCTGCCGATGGGCCAGGACACCGGGGCGCACATGATGTTGAGCTCGGTTTCCACCTCGTCGAGCAGCTCCATGGGGTCGCGAATGTCCCGGTCGAGCTTGTTCATAAAGGTAACGATGGGGGTGTCGCGCAGCCGGGTCACTTCCATCAGTTTGCGGGTGCGGTCTTCCACGCCCTTGGCGGCGTCGATCACCATCAGGCAGGAGTCCACCGCAGTCAGGGTGCGGTAGGTGTCTTCCGAGAAGTCTTCGTGGCCCGGGGTGTCGAGCAGGTTCACCAGACGGTCGTTGTAGGGAAACTGCATCACCGAGGTGGTGACCGAGATGCCCCGCTCCTTTTCCATTTCCATCCAGTCGGACTTGGCGTGCTGGCCCGAGCCGCGGCCCTTGACGGTACCGGCGCTCTGAATGGCCTGGCCGTGCAGCAACACCTTTTCGGTGATGGTGGTCTTACCGGCATCCGGGTGAGAAATAATGGCAAAGGTACGGCGCTTGGCAATTTCCTGCGCTATGGTGCTGTTTGACATGGTGCTATCTTCTGGGTTGACACGGACTCGGGCTGCCGGCGGGTATGCCTGAAAATAAAATCCGCTAGAGTGAACTTGGCTGGCGGCTATTTTCGCCTATTCGGCGGCGCTTAACAATCCGTCTCATGCTCCCCCGCACTTTCCCCCTGCCGGCGAGGCCGTTAAACTTGGCCGTTTTCAGTCAGGAATTCACCCACTCATGTCCCGCGCCACCTGCTCCCGTTGCCGGCTGCCCGAGCGCACCTGCCTGTGCGCCGAGACGCGGCCGCAACCCTGCCCGCTGCCGGTGATCGTGCTGCAGCACCCGCTCGAAGCCAGACACGCCAAAAGCACGGTGCCGCTGCTGCAGCTGGCGTTGCCGGCACTGCAACGGGTGGTGGCCGAACACATGGCACCACCAGCGCCTCTGCCGCGAGGACGCTGGTGGCTGCTTTACCCCGGTGACGAGGCGGTGGATATCGACACCACTCCCCCCGGCCGCCTCGACATCGGCGGCCTAGTGGTACTCGACGGCACCTGGCGCAAGACCCGACGGTTGCGTCACCTCAACCCCTGGCTCAACGACCTGCCCGCCCTCAGTTTCAGTCAGGCGCCTGCCGGCCGCTACGCCATTCGCAAGGGGCCGGGCGGCCAGGCCCTGTCCACCCTGGAAAGCCTGGCCCATGTGCTGGGCCGAATAAGCCCCGCTTTTGACCCGGCTCCCCTGCACCATCTGCTCGCCTGCCGAGTGGCCCAGTTTCATCCCGACGACTAGAGTAAAAGCGGGTGTTGACGGATCAGGTGTATACAACCAGCTCCCGCTTTGCTCTACATTTCAAGCAGGGAAGTCGGTTGCAGCTGTAGTCAAATACGCTATCATGACGCCCGCTTCGTCTTGCCCCGGCACCGGCTTCGCCGCCCCCCGCCACAAGACAAGCACAAACCATTGATTAAAATAGATTTTTATCATTAAAACCGAATTCAAAACATCGAAGTGGTTGCAAATGCAAGAAAATTAACTGTTAATGAATGTTGACAAACTTCATGTTTTTGAAAAAAATCACCTCACAAATTGTCAACAGTTCAAATTTTGAACTGTATACAGTTTGGAAGCACACAACAGCGCATGTGGTCTCAGCTCCCGCCCTTGGCAGGGCTCTGTTTCGATGCGCTAGGGTCTCAATCAATACAAAATGAAACAGAGAAGGTAAGACCATCATGGAAGCGTATCTGCTGGATTTTGGTAACCTGCTGCTCCGCTGGCTGCACGTGATTGCCGCCATTGCCTGGGTAGGGGAATCCATTTACTTCGTAATGCTCGACAACGGCCTGCGCCCGCCCAAGTCTGAAGAGTGCAAGAAAAAAGGCGTGTTCGGTGAAATGTGGGCCGTGCACGGCGGTGGTTTCTACCACAACCAGAAATATGCAACCAGCCCCGAGCAACTGCCCGAAGACCTGCACTGGTCTTTCTGGAAGTCCTACACCACCTGGCTGTCCGGTTTCGGTCTGTTTACCCTGCTGTATCTGACCAAACCCAGCTTCTATCTGGTCAACCCCGCCTCTCCCTGGGAGTGGGCCGCCAACATGACCGGCTGGCAGGCCAACATTGCCGCCCTGGCATTCTTGCTGCTGGGCTGGATCGTGTATAACGAGCTGTGTAAGCGCATCAGCCCCAATATGGAACGCGATGGCATTCTGTCCGTTGCCGTTGCCGTGATGATGGTGGTGGTTGCCTACCTGAGCACTCACATCTTCTCCGGCCGTGCTGCCTTCCTGCTGACCGGTGCCGTGATGGCCACCGCCATGTCTGCCAACGTGTTTTTCTGGATCATTCCCGGCCAGCGCCGCATGGTTGCCGCCATGAAAGCCGGTGAAACCCCGAACCCGCTCGACGGCAAACGCGGTAAGCAACGCTCCGTGCACAACACTTACTTCACCCTGCCGGTAGTGCTGCTGATGCTGAGTAACCACTACTCCTTCACCTACAGCCATGAACTGTCCTGGGTGATCATGACCCTGTTCATCTTCGCAGGTGCCCTGATTCGTCAGTACTTCGTACTGATGCACGCCGGCCAGATCCGTCCGGGTTATCCCGCCGCCGGTGTGGCGCTGATCCTGGTGGCCATCTGGGTAGGTGCGCCCAAGCCGGTAGCAGCCCCGACTGCTGTTGCTCCGGCTGCCACCCAGTCTGAAACCGCCGCCGGTGAAGAGGCCGCTGCCGCTCCTGCCGCCGCTGTCGTCACCACCGCTCAGGTACTGGAAGTCATGGAAGCCCGCTGTGTGCAGTGTCACGCCGCCCAGCCCACTCAGCCCGGTTTTGCCGCTGCGCCTGCCGGCGTTGTGCTGGACACCGAAGAGCACCTGCTGCTGCAGGTCGGTACCGTCAAGCAGGTTGTTGCCAACAAGTACATGCCGCTGGGCAACATCACCGGCATGACCGACGAGGAGCGCGCCCTGGTGGCCGCCTGGAACGGTCAGTAAGTCATACTGCTTCGCTATGCAAAAGCCCGCCTTGTGCGGGCTTTTTTGTGCTCACGGTTCACCGCATCGCTATCATGCGTCGCAAAATAAAAAAACCAAATAAAGATACTGGCTGATGAAAATTAACATTGCAGTGCAAAATTTAAGCTATTATGGAGCATAATATCGGAGCTGGCTGACACTACTCTCAAAAAGGAAGGCACCATGAACGGCACTGCCAATGACATGCAAAACAACATCTGTGTGGTTACCGGCGCCGCCCGCGGGCTGGGCCGCTGCATCAGCGAAACCCTGGCCCTTGCCGGAGCGGCCCGAGTCTATGCCTGCGACATTGACATGACCCCGGCCGACGCCTGGCTGAGCGAGCACGACAACGTCACCGCCGTGACCCTGGATGTATGTGACGGCGACGCCCTGAGCCACCTTAGCGCCCGCATTCTGGCCGAGCACGGCCGCCTTGACGTGCTGGTGAACAACGCCGGCATCACCCGCGATGCCCTGCTGGAAAAGATGACCGACACCGACTGGGATCGCGTGCTGGATGTAAATCTCAAGGGCGTCTTCCTGATGACCCAGGCGATGCTGCCGCTGATGAAACTGCACCAAAGCGGCAGCATCGTCAGCATCTCTTCCATTGTGGGCACCGATGGCAACATTGGCCAGAGCAACTACGGCGCCAGCAAGGGGGGACTGATCACCATGACCAAGGGCTGGGCCAAAGAGCTGGCCCGAGGCGGCGCCCAGATTCGGGCCAACTGCATCGCCCCCGGCTTTATCAATACCGAGATGACCCAGGCAGTGCCGCAAAAGGTGCTGGACAAGATGACCGCCCGCATTCCCCTCGGCCATCTGGGTGAGCCCACCGACATTGCCCAAGGGGTGCTGTTTCTGGCCAGCCAGCGCGCCCGTTACATCACCGGACAGGTACTAAAAATTGATGGCGGGCTGGTGTTGTAAGGCAAGCACCAGGGCCCGGTGTTGGGTCCGCCTGGCTCATCGCCAACCTACCCTCCTCGCAACCCCTGTAATGCCGGCCGAGGAGTGGCTATGCAACGCTCAAACTTAATGACGCCACCGGATTACCGAAGCTGACCGGCTTGCAGCGTGTCGGCGCAGGTAACGCTGCTGATGCTTCGGGCTAGCACTGACTGGCAAAGACTTACAGCACCTCGGCGCGATTGCCTAGGTGCAGCCGTTGCCGCAGGCGGCGGGCCAGCACGTCCACCAGCATGTTAAGCCCGGCGCATACCAGCAGCAGCACCATGGCCCGGTCGAAACGGAATTCGCTGAAGGCCGAGTCGATAAAAAAACCCAGCGTGGGAATGCCCAGCATGCCGAGAATGGCGGTTTCACGAATAAGGTTTTCAAACCGGTACAGGCTGTAGGCCATAAAGGCACGATAGAGTCGGGGCAACACTTCAAAAACGTACAGGTTCAGGCCACGGGGCGCGTCTTCCCGCAGGCTCAGGGTATTGAGGTGATGGCCCAGCAAATGGGCGATAATAGCGCCGTTGTGCAGGCCCAGTGCCAGCATGGCCGGCAGCATGCCCGGCCCCAGCAGCAGCATGCCGATAAAGGCCAGCAGATACTCCGGCAGGGAGCGCATCAGCACCAGCCAGCCATGACTGGCCTGCCGGCTGACGACATTGCCGAAACGCCGGGAAATAGTCGGAAACCACAGCAACGCCAGCACACCGGTCACCACCAGTGACACCAGCGCCAGCACCAAGGTATTGGCCAGCCCAGGCCCCACCTGCTGCTGCCACAACGACGCCCACCAGGGCCAGAGTCCGGTCCAGTCCCCGGAGCGCAGGGGGGAGGGAATAATGTCTTCGGTAAAAAAGCGAACCATCAGCCCCCAGTTCAGGCTGGCCACCGGCGGCAGCCAGAGCACCGCCGCCAGCAGATATACAGGCACCAGCCGGCCCCGCAGCCACCAGCGCAGGGTGGCGATGATCAGCACCAGGGCATAGAAAAAGGCGGCGGCCTCATCGTAATAACCCTGGCGCAACAGGGATTCCAGGTGATAGCCCAGGGTGGGCAGGCCGATAAAGCCCAGCACCGCCGAGCTGCGAATGCCGCACTCCAGCCGGTAGCCGGTGTAGGTGGCCATCTGCCGCCAGCACAGCGGCAGCTGCAGGTAGACGAGCCGGCTCAGCCGGCCCAAGCCCGCCGGCAGGGCCTGCTCCGGGGCCGGATCGGCTTCCTCAAACAGCTCGCCGTAGATCTTGGCAAAGGTGCCCGCATAGGGCAGTGCAATGGCCAGCACCCCGGCCAAGGCCGAGAGCCCCAGCAACTGCATAAACAACAGCGCCCAGAACAGTTCGTGCACCGCCCTGAGCCCCGCCGCCAGCCGGCGCACGCCGGCACTGCGATAACCACAAGCGAGAAACAGGCCCAGTATGGCGCCGAGCGCCACCCCTTGCAGGGCAAAGGCCAGGGTGTTGGCCAGCGCCGACAGCAACACGGTGGCATCGGGCCAGGCCGGCAACAGCAGGCCGGCACCCAGTCGGCCCAGCTCATACCAGGGATCCACGGCGGTAATGGCAAAGTCAGCCCAGGGCAGGCACAGCAGCGCCAGCGCCACAAACAGCAGGCTGGTACGCCCCATGGAAGCAGACGGGATCATAAGGAGGTGTACAGGGCCCGCAACTGGGCCGCACTGAGTTCGCTACTTGGCGCATCCAGCACTAGCCGCCCCTGGCGCAATCCTACAATGCGGGAGCAGTGAGTCAGTGCCTGCTCCACGTTATGCAGCGCCAGCACCACGGTCTGGTGCCGTGCACACACCAGCTGCAACAGTTCGGCGGCCTGACGCTCGTCCAGCGCCGACACCGGCTCGTCACCGATAAACACCGGCTTTTGCTGATACAGCGCCCGGGCCAGGCTGACCCGGCTCTGCTGACCACCGGACAGGGCGACAGCCGGACGCCAGAGCTGACCACTCAGCCCCAGCCGGCTGGCCAGCCCGGCGATCTCTGCCTTTGGAGTTGCCAGCGGCCTGACCAGGTTGGCCAGGTTGTACCAGAACGGATGGCGTTCCAGCCGGCCCATGTAGATGTTGTGAAAGGCGCTCAGCACCGGCACCAGGCCGGGCTGTTGCGGACACCAGGCCACATCACTGGGGCGAAGCTCACGCAGCCGGCGCAGCAGGGTGCTTTTGCCGGTGCCCGACTCTCCCAGCAGGGCAATTTTGTCCCCTCGCCTCACCTTCAGGGTCAGGGCCTCAAGCACGGGCTTGCCGGCATAGCCGAGACTAGCCCCGTCAAATCGAAACAGGGTGGCCGGCTCGCTCATTACCGGGCGGGATCCATAATGCCGATGGCCACGGCGGTCTCGCGAATGGGGGCGTAGTCATCGTTGGTGGCATCCACAAAACCCGAGCGGGGAAAGGCCGCCAGCAGCTCGGGATCGGTCATTTCCAGCAGCGCTCGCTTCACCTTTTCCTTGAAGCCGTCACCGAAGCGGGCGTTCACATCGCCGCGAATGCTCCACTGGTAGTCGGGGTACTGGGGGCTGGTCCAGATCACCCTGACCTTGCTTTCATCGATATTGCCTTTTTCCATCTCGGCATCCCACACGGCGTAGTTGACCGCCCCGACTTCATAGGCTCCGGACTGCACCAGACTGATGGTGCGGTTGTGATCGCCGGAGAAGCCGACTCGAGAGAACAGGGCTTCGGGGGCCTGTGAAAAATGCTGACGCAAAAAGAATTCCGGCATCAGTCGGCCGGAAGTGGAGCCCTTGTCACCAAAGGTAAAGCGCTTGCCGGCCAGCTCCGCTGGTAACTGCTCACTTTCAGTGAGACCGGTGCTGTCATGGGCAATCAGGTAGCTGACAAAGGCAGTATCTTCCGCCCCCTGAGCAATGGCTTCGCTGCCTGGCACCAGCTCTCGGGCCTGTACACCGGTCAGGCCACCGAACCAGGCCAGCTGCACCTGATCGTTACGAAAGGCGCTGACCGCCGCCGGATAGCTCTTCACCGGAATGTACTGTACCTCTACGCCCAGCTTTTCAGACAGGTAATCGGCAATCTTGCCAAAACGTTCGGTAAGGTGACGTTCGTCCTGATCCGGAATGGCGGTAAAGACGAAAGGTTCGGCCTGAGCCAGGCCACTCAGGCACAGGGCCGCCAGGCCCAGCAGGCGGGCACGCAGAGACAGGGTCATAATCGGTTCCATTTGACAAGAAGGGCAGCAATTATAGCCCAAAGCCTGGAAGGATCAGAGCCCCAGCCAGCCGTTGACCAGCGCCATATACACCAGGGTGCCGGCCAGAATGCTGGTCAGAGCCTGACGCCGCCATAACTGCAGCACGGCCACCACCGCCACCGCAATCAGCTGATCCCGGCCGTCGGCGGGCGAACTCCAGTTATGCACGCCCACGGCATAGAGGGTCAGCAGCACCATCATGGCCACCGGCAGGCGCCGGCCCAGCACCTGAATACGGTGATGATGGGCAATAACGCCTCTGGCCACAAAGGGTAAGGCGCGCAGGCCAAAGGTGACGCCCCCCATGATCAGCGCCGCCAGCAGGTAATCGGTATCAGACATGGGTCATTTTCTCCCTGGTGTTGGGCTCGGGCCAGGCCAGTAATACCAGCACCAGCATGATGGAGGCCGCCAGCAGGAAGTAATCACTGACCAACACACCGGCCACCGCCGCCGCAACCACGCCCAGGGCCACGGCGCCCCAGTCTTTCTTGGCGCGAATTTGCTCCACCGCCAGCACGGTAAACAGCGCCGTCAGGGCAAAGTCGAGCCCCTGCAGACCGGGGGGCAAGCCGCGGGCCAGCACCATGCCGGCAAGGGTACCCAACACCCAGTAGCCCTGATTGAGCAGCACCACCCAGAGTGCAGTTTCGCTGTCTTTTACCCGGCCCGAAGCACTGAGCAGGGAATAGGTTTCATCGGTAATACCGAAAATAAAATATTGCCGGCCAATCACCCCCTTGGGCAACAGGTGATAGAGCGACAGGCCGTAAAAAAGGTGGCGAAAGTTCACCAGCAACGTCGCCACCGCCAGATCAATCCAGCCGATGCCGGCGGCCAGCAGGCCTACCGCCAGATATTGCATGGCCCCGGCGTACACCAACACGCTCATCAACGGCGCCCAATACCAGGTGAGCCCGGCATCCACCCAGAGCACACCAAACACGGCCCCCAACGGCAAATATCCCATCATCACCGGCAAGGTCAGCGACACCAGCCCGCGTTTGCTTGTCATTATTATTCTCCTCTCTTCAGCCTTGGGAAAATAAGGGATTAATGATGGGAGGGCAAGGTCGTTCAGGCGGGAAAACGCAGGGTAAAGGTGGTGCCGTCGTCGTCGCTGTGAACACTCACTTCGCCACCGTGCAGCTGCATAATGGAGTCGACAATGGCCAGCCCCAGGCCGCCGGTGTCACCGCTCTGGGTACGGGACGGATCGCAGCGGTAAAAGCGATCAAACAGCCGGGGCAAATGCTCACCGGCAATGGCCGGACCTTTATTGTGCACAAAGGCCGCCACACCATTGGCAGTCTGCTCGCTGCCAATGGTAATGGGCTGGCCCGGCTCGCCGTAACGCAGGGCATTGGCCAGCAGGTTGGCCAGGGCTCGGCGCAACAGCTCTCCATCGGCCAGCACCTCACCGCGGGCCCGGTTCACCAGCACCGTGTTCGCTTCTTCCGCCATGCCCTCAAAATACTCGCATAACTGTTCAATCAACGGCGCCAGGGCCACCGGAAGCCGCTTTATTTCGGCCTGGGGCTGCTCGCTGCGGGCCAGAAACAACATGCTGTTAATCATGCGGCTCAGCCGCTGGTATTCCTCCAGATGGGACGCCAGCAAACGTTCATATTCTTCCGTGGTGCGGGGCCGGCGCAGGGTATGCTCGGTATGGCCCACCAGGTTGCTGAGGGGGGTACGAATTTCGTGGGCCAGATCTTCGGAAAAGCGCGACAGCCGGCCAAAGCCGTCTTCCAGCCGGGCCAGCATGTGATTGAGGCTGTCGCCCAGCTCGCGCAGCTCGTCGGGCAGTTGCCGCGTGCTCAGCCGCCGGTGCAGCCGGCGCACCTCAATGGCCCCGGCTTCTGCCGCCAGCCGCCGCACCGGCCTGAGTCCGCGCCGGCTCACCCCCCAGCCGAGGGCAAAGGCCACCAGGGCGCCGCCGGTCAGCGCCAGCAGCAACTGCCAGCGGTAGGCCGCCAGCATCTGTTCCCGGGGCGCCAGCAGCTTGCCCGCCACCAGCATCAGGCTGGTGTCGCCCTGCTTCAAGGGGCGCCAGGCCAGGCGGGCATTACCGCCATCGTTATAACCCAGCCGGGTCCGCCCCGCCGACAGGCCAACGGGCACCGCCAGCCCGGCGGGGTTGACCGAGATCAGCACCTCGCCGTCCAGGTTCAGCACCCACAGCAGACTGTCTTCATTGCCGAGCATATTGGCATAGAGGGTGGGCCGGTTGCGCAGCTCATCGATGCTGTCGCTGCTGGTGAGCAGGGCCTGCATGTGCTCAAGGCGCCCGAGCAGGCTCTGATCGTCCCGCCAGGCCAGTTCCCGATCCAGGGAAAAATACAGATAAAAACCCAGGCTGCCCAGCAGCAGGGCGCTGACCAAGGCAAACATCAGCGCCAGCCGCAGGCTCAGGGACGACAGCACGCGCTTCATTCCCGCAGCTCGCACACATAACCCATGCCGCGCACGGTGTGAATGACTTTGGGCTCGAAGTCGTCGTCAATTTTGGCCCGCAGCCGGCGAATGGCCACGTCCACCACATTGGTGTCGCTGTCAAAGTTCATGTGCCACACCTGTGAGGCGATATAGGTGCGCGACAGCACCTCGCCCTGATGGGACAGCAACAGCTGCAGCAGGGTGAATTCCTTGTTGGTGAGGTCAATGCGCCGCCCGCCCCGGCTGACCCGGCGCGCCAGCGGATCCAGCTGCAGATCCGCCAGCTGGAAAAACAACGGTTCCGCCGGCTTGCCCCGGCGCAGCAGCTTGCGGGCCCGGGCCAGCAACTCGGCAAAGGAAAACGGCTTGGCCAGATAGTCATCGGCGCCCTGCTCCAGGCCGCGCACCTTGTCTTTCACCGCGTCCCGGGCGCTCAGGCAGATCACCGGGGTATCGCCCTGGCTGCGAATGCACTGCAGCAGCTGCCAGCCGTTCAGGCCCGGCAACATGATGTCGAGGATCACCAGATCAAAGGGGCTTTCCTCCAGCAGATAACGTCCTTCCAGGCCGTCTTCGGCCACTTCCACCTGATAGCCGGATTCGGTAAAGCCCTTTTTCAGGTAATCGGCGGTTTTGGCTTCGTCTTCCACCACCAGAATGCGCATGAATGACCTCGCTCAATACGATGCATGCCGGCAGTTTATCACCGAATGCGCCCGCACCGGTTTGATGACGGTTTTGTAATAAAGCGGTAAGGGGTTTGCAAGGCACGCTCGGGCATGATGAGCCCATGTCGCCGGCAGCCACCGGCAGCAGCCCACTTTCTTACTCTGAAGGAGAACAGCATGAGCCTTAAACATGTTCTGGCCGGCGCCATGATGGCCGGTGTATCCACCCTTACCCTGGCCGCCGGCAACCCACTGAGCGTGCATGTTCTCAACCTGGAAAATGGCCTGCCTTCCCCCGATGTGAAGGTGGTGCTGGAACAGAAGCAGGGTGACGACTGGGTGGAGCTGAACAGCGCCGTGACCAACGAGCAAGGCCGCATTACCGCCCTGTATCCGGCAGGTCGGGAGCTGGAAAAAGGCACCTACAAGGTCACCTTTGAAACCGGCGACTGGTTTGAACAGCACGACATCGAGACCTTCTTTCCCGAGATTCCGGTGATCTTCAGCGCCGACGGCAAGCTGGATCACTACCATGTGCCGCTGCTGCTGAGCCCTTACGGCTTCTCTACCTATCGCGGCAACTAAGTCCGGCCGCTATAGCAAACACCAAGTCCTGTGTATAAAAAAAGAGAGCCTCGGCTCTCTTTTTTGCATTGCTTTCTCTAAGCACAAAAAAGAGGCGCCGAAGCGCCCCTGAATGGCATAGCGTGCGAATTACAGCGCGCGCAGAATATTGTCCACGCTGTCCTTGGCGTCGCCAAATAACATGACGCTGTTTTCCCGGAAGAACAGCGGGTTCTGCACACCGGCGTAACCGGTGTTCATGGAGCGCTTGAACACCACCACCTGCTGGGCCTTCCACACTTCCAGCACCGGCATGCCGGCGATGGGGCTGGCCGGATCCTCGGACGCCGCCGGGTTGACAGTGTCGTTGGCGCCGATCACCAGCACGGTGTCGGTGTCGTCAAAGTCATCGTTGATCTCGTCCATTTCCAGCACCACGTCGTAAGGCACCTTGGCCTCGGCCAGCAGCACGTTCATGTGACCGGGCAGACGACCCGCCACCGGATGAATGCCAAAGCGCACCTTGACACCGGCCGCCCGCAGCTTGGACACCAGTTCGGCCACCGGGTACTGGGCCTGGGCCACCGCCATGCCGTATCCGGGGGTGATGATCACGGAGCTGGAGCCCTTCAGCATTTCGGCCACGTCTTCGGCGTTCACTTCGGTGTATTCACCGTCCTCTTCCTCACCGGAAGAGACGGTGCCGTCGGAGCCAAAGCCACCGGCAATTACCGAGATAAAGGAGCGGTTCATGGCCCGGCACATGATGTAGGACAGAATGGCACCGGAGGAACCCACCAGGGCGCCGGTCACGATCAGCAGATCGTTGGACAGCATAAAGCCCGCAGCGGCGGCGGCCCAGCCCGAGTAGGAGTTGAGCATGGAGATCACCACCGGCATATCGGCACCGCCGATGCTGGCCACCAGATGCCAGCCAAAGGCCAGGGCGATCAGGGTCATCACCAGCAGGGCAAAGGTGGAACCTTCCACCTGCACAAACCAGATCAGCAGAATGG
Source organism: Oceanimonas sp. MB9 (assembly GCF_011319775.1). Taxonomy (NCBI): domain Bacteria; kingdom Pseudomonadati; phylum Pseudomonadota; class Gammaproteobacteria; order Aeromonadales; family Aeromonadaceae; genus Oceanimonas; species Oceanimonas sp. MB9. The sequence continues at coordinate 133,875 of NZ_VFBE01000004.1, forward strand.
CAGAGACCACCACCGCCAGCAGGTTGAGCTTGTGTCGATGCGGCAGGGCCAGCGGCTTAGACGACACCAGGCCGCGCAGTTTGCCAAAGGCCACGATGGAGCCGGTAAAGGTCACCGCGCCGATAAACACGCCGAGGAAGATCTCGGTGTTGTGAATGTTGAGCATGGCGCCGGACAGGTCGCCGTGATCGATGTAGGTGTTATAGCCCACGAACACCGCGGCCAGACCCACGAAGCTGTGCAGAATGGCAATCAGCTCCGGCATCTCGGTCATTTCCACCTTGAGCGCAAAGCGAATACCGATGGCAGCGCCGATGGCCATGGCCACGATGATCCAGCCCAGGCCGGTGACCTCGGGGTTGAAAATGGTGGCCAGCAGGGCAATGGCCATGCCCGCCACGCCATACCAGTTACCGGCCTTGGCCGACTCCTGTTTGGACAAACCGGCCAGGCTCATGATAAAGAGCACGGCGGCCACGATATAAGATGCAGTTACTAGTCCTTGTGACATTTAATCAGCCCTTCCTAAACATCTTCAGCATGCGATGTGTCACGGTAAAACCGCCAAACACGTTAATTGAGGCGATCAGCACCGCCACGAAGGCGAGGAAGCTGACGAAACCACCCGAGCCCACCTGCGACAGGGCGCCCACCACGATAATGCCGGAGATGGCGTTGGTCACCGACATCAGCGGCGTGTGCAGGGAGTGGGACACATTCCAGATCACGTAGTAGCCCACGATACAGGCCAACACGAACACGGTGATGTGCGACAGAAACTCCGCCGGCGCCACCGCCGCCAGCCAGGCGAACAACAGCACGCCGGCACCGCCCAGGTAATACTTGAGGTTGCTCGGCTTCTTGGCATGGGGCTCGGCCGCGGGCTGAGCCGCCGCCTTGGCCTTGGGCGCCGCCGACACGCTGATAGCGGGCGGCGGGAAGGTCACTTCGCCGTCCCGGGTCACGGTCATGTTGCGCAGCACCACGTCGTCAAAGTCGACGTTGATGTTGCCGTCCTTTTCCTTGCACAGCAGCTTGGCCAGGTTGACCAGGTTGGTGGCGTACAGGGTGGAGGACTGGGTCGGCAGGCGACCGTTAAGATCGGTGTAACCGATGATCTTGACGCCGTTGTCGGACACGAACAGCTCGCCCGGCTTGGTCAGCTCGCAGTTACCGCCGTTCTGGGCGGCCAGATCCACGATCACCGAGCCCGGCGCCATGGCGGCCACCATGTCGGCGGTGATCAGTTTGGGTGCCGGCTTGCCGGGGATCAGGGCGGTGGTAACGATAATATCCACCTCTTTGGCCTGCTCCATGAACAGGGCCATTTCGGCGTCGATAAAGGCCTGGCTCATTTCCTTGGCGTAGCCGTCGGAAGAGTCGCTCTCCTCTTCGTAGTCCAGCTCCAGGAACTCGGCGCCCATGGAGTTAATCTGCTCTTTTACCTCGGGGCGGGTATCAAAGGCACGTACGATGGCACCCAGGGAGCCGGCGGCACCGATGGCGGCCAGACCGGCCACACCGGCACCGATCACCAGCACCTTGGCGGGGGGCACCTTGCCGGCGGCGGTGATCTGGCCGGTAAAGAAACGACCGAATTCGTGGGCGGCTTCCACCACGGCACGATAGCCGGCGATGTTGGCCATGGACGACAGCGCATCCAGGGACTGGGCGCGGGAAATGCGCGGCACCATGTCCATGGCAAGCACGGTCACGCCCTTATTCTTGAGCTGTTCAACCAGCTCGGGGTTTTGGGCCGGCCAGATAAAGCTGACCAGGGTGGTGCCCGCCTGCAGCCGTTCGATTTCCTCGGCAGTGGGTGCATTCACCTTGTAGATAATGGCGGATTGCCAGGCCTCGTCGGCACTCACCAGTTGAGCGCCGGCCGCCGCAAAGGCGGTGTCTTCAAAGCTGGCCTTACTGCCCGCGCCTTGTTCCACGCAGACGTCAAAGCCCAGTTTGCGCAGCTGTTCAACGGACTTGGGGGTCGCTGCCACCCGGGTCTCTCCGCTGAGCGTTTCCCTTGGAATTCCGATTAACATAATAATTCCCTGATTCATGTTGATATCGCGTCGGGCGCGCACCCGACGTTCAGCAAGCTGTTCCTTCAACCGCTCGGCAGCCTTGCCTGTGTTGCGCCAGCAAAATGACGTTGTTTTACAACGGCGCCGTTTTGTTTACGCATATCCAATGATGCATTTTGTATTTTTAAGCATAATTGCACACAAAGTTTCACGAAAACTTGCACAAAAAGTTTTAAGTGAAGATATAACGTAAGAAAAATACAGCGCGAAAGTCAATATACTGGCTCAGTCGAAAAAAGATAAATCGATCTTTCCTCGAGCCTCGATAGGCTCTGACTTTCAATCGTTAAGGTATCATTTATCATCAAATGGCCAAGCGGTCATTTGATGAGCAGGATCACAGAAGGGTGAAAGGAGTCAGCCGACCGCCGTAGGCTGACGCGCCAGCGGGTGCTGTGAAAAGAGCCGGGCCAGCTGGGCATATACCGCCGGATAGGCGCCATGCAACAGCCGCGGATCGGTAAAGAACAGCTCCGTCGCCACCGCCAGAAACTCCGCCGGATGGGTGGCGGCGTACGGATCTATGGGCGCCTCACTGCATTCGACCTTGCGCCGTAGGTCGTCAAAGGCGGCCTGAAAGTCACGACGCCATTCGGCCATGGCCATGCCGGGACGCATGGGGGGCACGCCGTCGGCCTCGCCGCCCAGCATGTCGAGCTTGTGGGTCAGCTCGTGAATGATGAGGTTATAACCGTCCCAGCCGCCATCGTCGGCCAACTCGCTCCAGGCCAGCACCAGCGGCCCCTGTTGCCAGGACTCGCCGGCATGCTCCGCTTCCACCTCACTGACCAGGCCGTATTCGTCCTCCACGCTTTCGCGCCGAGTCACCGGCGCGGGGATCAGAATGATTTCGTGAAAGCCTGCATACCAATCCAGCCCCAGGTGCAGTATGGGCAGCGCCGCCTGCAAGGCCAGTGCCGCCGTCTGCCGTGGCGTGGGGGTAACCCCGAGCAGGGTCAGGGTTTTGCGCGCCAGCAACTCGTTACCCAGTTCGCACAGGCATTGTTGCTCGGATTCACTCAGGCCCTGCAAAATGGGCAGGGCCTGCAGCGCCTCCTGCCAGGGCAGCGGGGCGGCAGGCGGGTGTTTACGGGTAAGCCAGTCAAACCAGCCCATGACGGTTACTTCACAAAGAGATACCAGTAGCCAAACAACAGATTAAAGCCGGCAAAAAACAAAATGCCCACCCGGCTCAGCATCACCATGCCCTTGCCCAGCCGGTATTGCTCGGGTACCTGCGGCAGGTTCATCAACCGGAAATTCAGCCAGGCAAACACCAGGGCACTGATAAAGGCGGAGATCATGGCGAACTCCAGCATCGCCAACAGGGCCCCTTTAAAAAACATGATAATAAAGGCCGCCACCACGCCCATCACCACCATCAGCGGATAGGTATAACGTGCGCCCTCACCGGTAGGGCCGCTGCCCTTGGGCTGGCCAAACTGCACAAAGCACTCGCTCAGCGAACGGCTGTAGCCGTCCAGCACGGTGACCGTGGTGGAAAACATGCACAAAAAGGCGATAAAGGCGATCAGCCAGCGGCTCCACTCACCCATCACGCTGGCATAAACGTCGACCAGCTGATGAGCAAAGGCGATGCCGGATGTGGCCAGGGTCTCGCCACTGCCGTGCAGCACCAGGGCACCCAGGGCCACAAAGGCAATGGCCAGCAGGGTGGAGGTCACATAACCCACGTTAAAGTCGACCAGGGCCCCCTTATAATCCAGCTCGGCGCCCAGCACCTTTTGCTTTTGCCGCAGCCAGACGCTGTTCCAGGAGGACAGCTCAATGGGGGCCGGCATCCAGCCCATCAGGGCCACCAGAAAGCCAACCGAGGCCAGGTTCCACGGACTGGGGGCCACAAAATCCGGCGTGGCCACGCCTCCCCGGTTAAGGGCGATAAACACCGCGGTGACCGTGGCGATGGCCAGGCCGACAATGATCCACTTGGTGACGCTGTCGAGGGTCTTGTAGTGCCCTGTGATCAAAAACACCAGGGAGCCCGCCAGCACTATCATGCTGAGCTGAGTCACGCTCAGGCTGTCGCCGATAAAGAGTCCCAGAATGCTGCCGCAGAGCATGGCCACGCCGGCGGTGCTGACCACGGAAGCAAATAGGTTAAGCAGGGTAAACAGGCGCAGGTAGCCGCGGCCAATGCGATCATACCCCTGGATCAGGCTCTCATTGGCGGCCATGGTGTAACGGGCGCCAATCTGAAAGAAAGGATACTTGAGCAGGTTAACCAGCAGAATCAGTCCCACCAATTGCCAGCCGTAAATGGCACCGGCCTGGGTGGAAGCCACCAGATGAGAGCCGCCAATCGCCGCCGCCGCGCCCAGTATGCCCGGGCCCAACACCCGCATATAGTGACTTATGCTACGGGACTCGCCCTTTGCCATTTCAACCGCCTGCGACATACCGCCTTCCTGCCTGTTTACATTGTGTTTTAAAAAGAAAGACAGGTAAAAGGCCACAGCAAACAGCATAAAGCAACTGCTTTTTAGATGTGTTTATGGCCCATAAAAGACAAATAAACCAAAATAAGAACACCAAAAGAACTATTGTTTGGTTTTAATTTTACCGTTCAGACCATGACGGCACAAAGCCGCTAAATTACCACATTAAATAATTCTACTTGTTACCATTGTTTTCGCCGCCGCCATCGGGCTACTGAGGCTACTGCCGGCCTTCACTCCCCCTGGCCAGCAGGGTCTGCCCGGTGGCGGGCACCCGGCCGTTAAGGGTAAAGGGAATGGATTCAAGCCTGCCCTTGTTGTTGACCTGTACTGCCAGATGCAGATGAGGGCCAGAGCTGTAACCGGTATGGCCCGAAGCGGCCACCACCTGACCGGCCCGTACCCTGTCCCCCTTTTTTACGGTCAGCGAATGGGTATCCAGGTGGGCATAGAGGGTCATGGTGCCATCATTGTGACGCAGCCTGAGGTGGTTGGATTTGCCTCGGTATCGGGCCGCCAGGCCCCCTCCTACATGGTGATCCACGGCCGCCACCACCACACCGTCGGCGGTGGCCAGCAGAGGTGTGCCCACCGGCAGGGCAATGTCCAGGGCGTAACGGTTGGACGCCTTGTTATGGCTGAAATCGCCATTAAACCCCTGTGAGATACGGAAGGTGCCGGACACCGGCGGGCTCATGTTCACGGCACCAACAACCACCGGAGCAGCTTGATTACGATACTCTTTCCACGCTTTCACCCGAGGACTGACAATGGTGCTGCCGGCAATTTTTTGCACGCGATGGTCGCTGTCCACTTGGTTACGCCCCTGATGACTGCTGTAGGCAAAACCATAGTCATAACCCCAGGCACCCGGGCCGGAAGGGATGAGCTTGCCAAGGAACTTTTCTTCCCGTGCGGGCAACACCACGGCCTGCTGCAAGGCCGCGGGAATCACCACATTTTGCTGGCTGGAGAACTGCAAATTCAGTTGGGCTCTGCTGGCGAGGCGGTTAAGGGCAAAAAAGTAGTGGCCATCGGGCTTCTTCACCACCCGAACCAGAATGCCGTCCTTGTTGACCGCATCCTGGTGCCAGCGATGACCAGAAACTGCCTTCAGGCGGTTGTCGGTGTAGTGCACCACGCCGGCGGCATCTCGATAACGATAGATTTCGGCTTGCGCGGACGTCATCCATGCCAGCGCCAGCCAACAGGCAAGCAGGCCTCTCATAATACATCCCTGTGAGAGCGTGTGCTTTTCAGTATAGGAACTAGAGCCGCTTTTGCATGATCACCGCGTCTTCATGGCCGACGTCGGTGGGGTAATAATTGCGGCGCCGGCCACTCTCTTGATAGCCGGAGGAGGCATACAAATGAATGGCGGCCAGATTTGAAGCCCTGACCTCCAGCCACAACCAGCCGAGCGCTCGCGCCCGGCACTGGGTGAAATAGTGTTCCAGCAGCCTTCGGCCCAGCCCCCGGCCCTGCCGCGCGGGAGACACGCAAATATTCATCAGGGTGCTCTCGTCAAGTACGCTGTCGGCAATAAAGTAGCCCAGCAGTTGCTGCCCGTGCCACAACGCGCCGGTAAAATAGCGCTCGCCAAAGACATCGGCCAGCAGAGCCCGGCTCCAGGGATGGGCATGGGCCGCCTGCTCCAGTGCGGCCATGGCGTCGAGGTCGGCCAGACTCAGGGGACGGAATTCAGGCTGCACAGCCGGCTCCAGAGTTCTCGTTTCTGACTTGCGGTCAGGGGCAGTGAAGCCTGCCAAGCCAGATCGTCGGCGGGAGTGGTGAGGTTGAATCCCAGCATAACGCGCGCGCCGGGGCGACCGGCGGCCAGCCAGGCGGTTTCGTCCTGTACCAGAGGACGAACGCCATTCAGCGCTAGGGTGAGATCGTCAAACAGGCGCTCGGGCAGGCGCTGTCCCTGACCGGTGATCAGCAGTACATCGGCAACGGGCGGCGGAGGCTCGGGGGCATAAGGCAGACGCTCGCCATGGGTGCATTGCCATACTGGCAACCCCATAAACCGCCAGAGCCGGGATTGTAATGGCTTCATGATCACTCCATAACGCAAAAGGCCAGCACTGAGGCTGGCCTTTTCGGTGAAGCTGGCAGGGGCAGAGGGACTCGAACCCCCAACCGTCGGTTTTGGAGACCGCTGTTCTACCAATTCGAACTATGCCCCTGCAACACGAGGCGAATTATAACCGGCGGCGATCAAAGGTAAAGGGCTTTTTCCTGCACGCCGGCGCGTTCGCTCACTCTTTCACCGTTTGAGCCCATTCTGTCCGGGTATTTTGCTTTGCCGCCGCATTTCTCTATAATCCGGTCGGTTTGCAAACAAGCGGAGCTGATATGCCCCATTCCCATTGCCACTCCTGGTCCGTGGTGGTGCCCCTTGCCGGCACCGGCTTCCGCGTTTGCGATCCTGTCACTCCAATGGCCCCATTCAGGGGCTTTTTTATGGCCCGAATTTCACTTGAAGAGCACTGCTGATGGCGAACCCCCTATATCAAAAGCATGTAATCTCCATATCCGACTTTACCCGCGCCGAGCTGGAGCTGGTCATTGATACCGCCGTCATGCTCAAGACCCATCCCCGTCCCGAGCTGTTGAAACACAAGGTGGTGGCGAGCTGTTTCTTTGAAGCTTCAACCCGTACCCGGCTGTCATTTGAAACCGCCGTACACCGCCTGGGCGGTGCCGTTATCGGCTTTTCCGACAGCGGCAGCACCTCCCTCGCCAAAAAGGGTGAAACCCTGGCCGACTCGGTACGCATCATCAGCTCCTACAGTGACGCCTTTGTAATGCGCCACCCGCAGGAAGGCGCGGGCCGGCTGGCGGCGGAATATTCCTCGGTACCGGTGATCAACGCCGGGGACGGCTCCAACCAGCATCCCACCCAGACCCTGCTGGACCTGTTTACCATCTATGAAACCCAGGGCACCCTGCAGGGGCTGACCGTGGCTTTTGTGGGCGACCTGAAATACGGGCGCACCGTCCACTCCCTGACCCAGGCACTGAGCCTGTTCGGCTGCAAGTTCTACTTTATCGCCCCCCAGGCGCTGGCCATGCCCGACTACCTGTGTGACGAGCTGACCGAAAAGGGCATCAACTTCGAGTTCCGTGACAGCATGGAAGAGGTCATGGACGAGCTGGACATTCTGTACATGACTCGAGTGCAGAAAGAGCGCTTTGACGAAACCGAATATGTGCATGTGGCGTCCAAGTACGTGCTCACGCCACAAGTGCTGGAAAACGCCAAAGACAGCCTCAAGGTGCTGCATCCGCTGCCCCGCATTGACGAGATCACCGTGGACGTGGACGACACCCCCTATGCCTATTACTTTGAGCAGGCGGAAAACGGCGTTTACGCACGCCAGGCCCTGCTTGCCCTGGTGCTGAACGAGAGCCTGTGAGAGAAACGATGAACAAGAGCCAACTGCAAGTAGAAGCCATTCACAACGGCACCGTGATCGATCACATTCCCGCCGGTCAGGGCATCAAGATCCTGCAGCTGTTCGGCCTGGTGCAGACCCATGAGAAAATCACCGTGGGGCTGAACCTGCCTTCCAAGGCACTGGGAGCCAAGGACATCATCAAGGTAGAAAATACTCGCCTGACCGCCGCCCAGGCCAACCAGCTGGCACTGTTTGCCCCCGACGCCACCGTGAACCTGATTGAAGACTTCGAAGTAGTGGAAAAGCTGCAATTACAACTGCCCGAGCAGGTGGAAGGCGTGTTTTCCTGCCCCAACTCCAACTGCATCAGCCACAACGAGCCGGTTTCCAGCAAGTTTAGAGTGCGCGCGGTGTCCGGCCAGGTACGCTTTCGCTGCAACTACTGTGAAAAGTCCTTTCACCGGGATCTGATGGCGGTATAGCCGCCGGCAACGCCCAGCCATTTCCACCGGCAGCCACTCGGGCTGCCGGTTTTTACTCCCTCCGCCTTTCCTTCTGCTGGATAGAGTTGCCAACCCCAATGGTGCGGGCCAAGCTATGGGCACTATGATTTCACCATACCGCCACCATGACACTCGAACACACCCTGCAACAGCATTTTGGTTTCTCTTCCCTTCGCCCTGGTCAGCAAGCCGTGATCGACACGATTCTGGCCGGTCAGTCGGCGGCAGCAATCTTTCCCACTGGCTCAGGCAAGTCGCTCTGCTATCAGTTACCGGCCCTGTTGCTGCCTCACCTGACCCTGGTGATATCTCCGCTGCTGGCACTGATGCAGGATCAGCTTGCCTTTTTGCGGCAGAAAAACATTCCCGCCGCCAGCATCGACTCCACCCAGGGCTGGGAAGAAAGCCGCCGCATCATGCAAGAGGTCAGGGAAGGACGTATCAAGGTACTGATGATTTCGGTGGAGCGTCTGAAGAACGAACGCTTTCGCCAGTTTATCGGCCAGGTGCCCATTTCCCTTTTGGTCATCGACGAAGCCCACTGTATCTCGGAATGGGGCCACAACTTTCGCCCCGATTACCTCAAACTGCCGGATTACCGCCGCCAACTTCACATCCCTCAGGTGCTGCTACTGACCGCCACCGCCACCCCGGCTGTCATCGAGGATATACAACGTAAATTCGAGCTGGCCGCGGATCATGTGGTGATTACCGGCTTTTACCGATCCAATCTGCACCTTGACGTCATGGCGGTGAGCGAGGAAGAAAAAATGCCCGCGCTGATCGCGCGTTTGAGAGAGGATCCGGCTTCTCCCACCATTGTCTATGTCACGCTGCAGCACACCGCCGAACGAGTGGCAGACGCACTTAATGCCGCCGGCATTCCTGCCAAGGCCTATCATGCGGGCATGGAGCAGGACAGCCGCCGTCAGTTGCAACGGGCCTTTATGGCAGGGGAAGCGCCCTGCATCGTCGCCACCATCGCCTTTGGCATGGGCGTCGACAAGGCCGATATTCGCCGAGTGATTCATTACGATCTGCCTAAGTCCATCGAAAACTACAGTCAGGAGATCGGACGCGCCGGCCGGGATGGTCAACCCTCGCACTGCCTGTTGCTCGGCAACAAGGCCGGGCTTAACGTGCTGGAGAACTTCGTTTACGGCGATACCCCCGAGCCGAATGCCATTGCAGCACTGCTGCATGAATTGCAGCAAGCCGGTGAACAGTGGGAGCTGATGCCGCTGCGGCTGTCAAACAGCACCAACATTCGCCTGCTGCCCCTAAAAACGCTGCTGGTCTATCTCGAACTGAACCGAATAATAGAGCCACAATACAGCTATTTTGCCGATTATCGCTTCAAGTTTGTGCTGTCACGCCAGGAGATCCTCGGCCATTTCAACGGCGAGCGTCAGGCCTTTCTGAATGCCGTGTTTGACGGTGCGCCCTTGGCTAGAAGCTGGTGCCAGGTCGACTTTGATGCCATATGGCAACAATATGGCACCGAACGAAAGCGGGTGATTAATGCCCTCGACTACCTGCATCAGCAAGGCTGGATCAGCCTGGAAAGCAAGCAGATGATCGAAGTTTACCGCGTGCTGCAACCGGCATTCGATGTTAATGCCGAAGCCGGCCGCCTGCATCGGCTGTTCAAACAAAAGGAGCGCAGCGAGCTCACTCGGCTCGCCGACATGATTGGCTTTTTCGAAAGCGAGCGTTGCCTCAGCCACCGGCTCGCCGGTTATTTTGCCGATGATCAGGCTCCCAGTACCTGTGGCCACTGCTCGGTCTGTCATGGTAATCCGGCACGGCTGCCCGAGCCCGCACGCCCGCCCTTACCGACGGCCGGCCAGCTGGCGCACTGGTGCCAGGAGTTACAGGATGCCAGCCAACAACCACTGAGCGTCCACACCCTGACCTGCTTTTTATGCGGGATTTCCACCCCCCTGCTTAATCGTCTGAAAGCCAGAAAACGGTCCGGCTTCGCCCGACTGGAGCAACAGCGCTTTGGCGACATCCTGACCCTGCTGGAGCAGCAAGCCGAGTAAGACAGAAATATGGAAACGAAAAAGCCCTGAGCTCACGCTCAGGGCTTTTAATGATGGCGGAGTGGCAAACGCACCGCGTTTGAAGGAGAAGGTGCGCAGCACCGACATCATCCAGCAAGTCCGACGCAGCCAATACGAAAAAACCCCAGCCAATCGGCTGGGGTTTTGAGTAATGGCGGAGCGGACGGGACTCGAACCCGCGACCCCCGGCGTGACAGGCCGGTATTCTAACCAACTGAACTACCGCTCCGCAAAAGCTGTATAGTCAGGAGTACTATATTGGGTGCCTGGCAGTGACCTACTTTCACATGGCAGCTGCCACACTATCATCGGCGCGGTTGCGTTTCACTGCTGAGTTCGGCATGGAGTCAGGTGGTTCCACAACGCTATGGCCGCCAGGCATAAAACTTAATTCGGAAAAAAACTTTATGATGAATGCTGTTTGTAGTCTCGAGACCGCAAGTCTCTCACACTTCTTGGGTGTTGTATGGTTAAGCCGCACGGGTCATTAGTACAGGTTAGCTGCACGCCTCACAGCGCTTCCACACCCTGCCTATCAACGTCCTGGTCTCGGACGGCCCTTTAGAGGCATCAAGT